>NZ_JABVXE010000030.1:0-23053 GCF_013350085.1 Pseudoalteromonas sp. 0802
ATAGAGTACCACCAACAGGCAGTTGATCTCTTCTCACCGTTTAACCATGAGTGGTGCACTTATTATCTGAATTCGGGGGTTTCAACTCATCGAAAGTTTATTGAATATTTATATTAAGTGAGTAAAGCTCTGAGGTTAACTTTCATGGCGAAATAAAGGACTAATATGCTCAAACCTAATGAAGGTAACAAATATGTTTTTAAAATAATTAACTTTAAAAGTGCTTACCTCCCATCATATGATGAAGTAGCTTATTTATTACATCTCCCAAATAACTTTCGAGGTATTATTGATTATGCTCAGTCATTTTATGAAACTAAACTCCCAGTAAGTAAAAGTTCTATTTCGACTTTATCAACTAAAGGCATAGGGAAGCCTACCTTCAAAAAAATTGAAAATTGGTTTTTGTCCTTGTCACCTAGTATTGTCCACATTTTTAACCCCAAACTTCTCAAGAAAAATTATAAAGCTGTAGTAGTTGGCTCAAATGCAAGCCATTTCTATTCTTGTGTTGATAGTTATAAATTTAGCCTTAGGGCTAATAAAAACGATAATGAATTAAACGTATTAATGGACTGGCTTGAAGAACGTTCTAATGCAGACTACTTACTGATGAGTGAAATTCATAGAAAGGCAAAATCAGAAGTTATTAATAAAAATGATCCTAAAGATATTTGGCTATTACAAAAAACACATTGGCATGCACAAAGTTTAGTACCATCCAGACAGATCGAAGTTCTAGATGAGTTTTTTAAGTCAGATAAAAGAAGAGAAAACTATACGTTCGATGAAGTATTAGCTATTGCAGGAGCATCTTACTATTTAACATTTGATTTCTACTTATCTGCAATTGCCAACTATGAAATAGGTCTTCAATTCTACTACGAGAGGTTAGATGAAACCTGTAAAGATAAACAATACTCAAGTTTCTTTACTGGAGTACTGAATACATTCATTGAATCTGACGAAGTTAACAGCTGTTTCGATGCTGCACTTATAGAGCTAAAAAAATTTATATCATCGAAAATTAAACTTGACGGTATCACAACAGCGCATTCAGCTTAAATGCCCTGTGTGTGAGATTATGGCCGAGCAAACCACTAGAGCACTTTTTGAGAACTAACATGCTGATGCATGATTTGATTGTGCACCGCCCGTGCACTTTGAGAGTACTAAGAAGATGACAAACTTACTTAAATCTTTAACAGCACGCTGCTGGTTTATATCACTGGGGCTTTTTCTGGCGACTTTGGCTGCGGCTCATTTCTTTCCATCAGAAATATTAACGGCATCTGCCAAGTTAGCGGCTTTGCCATTTCTGTTCTGCACCGTCGTTTTTTTCAGCTACTTGGGATTCAAAGCGACCTGTAATCCCATCGGACTTATAGCCATAATCACTATGCTTGTAGCAATCGCATATTGGCAAGCGAGTTGGACAATTGTTGGTTTGGGACTCTTTTTCTTAGCTATTTGTACTGGAATTAGATTCTTGAGTAGCCAAGTTAAAGATTCGGGTAGAACTTTGAGCATTGAAGAAAAATGGTATTGGTATAAGCTCCATTCGTTTTTTGATGGCTTTTATCCAAGGTATCCCAAAAAGCCAAAAAAATAGCCAGCCAACCACAAGCTGGCTACCTTCTATTTTCAGTTCCTTCCTGATGCCTGGTTATAGGCCCTAATATCGATCAAGTTGTTCAGAGCATAATCTCCCGCAAGCGATGCATTTGAGATCACCGCTATCTGCTTATCCACAAATGCTTTATCTTCTTCGGACACACTGTCAGGAATGTAAGCGCCACTCTCATCCTTTTGACGATACTCATTTAGCATTTGCTCCCTTAGACCTAGCATTTCAGGCGACCAACTCGATGAGTCTTCAGAGTTGAATACGCGCCCCGCCAAACCTTCATTGAAAGCTTGAGCAAACACTTGACTTTGAATCGGGGTCAATCCCATTCTCTGCCCTTCGCTGTATGCTTCCTGTTTAAAATCATCGGCGTACTGTTCTAAGAACTCACCGTATCGATTGTTAACTGCCGCACCGAATGCCCCAGCCAACATGGCTTCAGACTTAGTGCCCCAGTTAACTTCGGAGGCATACTGCGAACTCGATCCACTGTATGCATCATTAAACGCCGTCAATGGATTTTCCAAAGAGGTTCCGGCATCAACGGCGGCTTTTAAGCCATCCCAGGTTGATTTGCTGGCCACCGTAGCGTTGTGCAAGAAACCTCGTGAGCCAGGATCTTCAAGCGCTTGTTCTTTGTAACTCTCATAGTCTTCGCCAAAGTGATTCAAGGTATGCAGTGCTGCATCAGTATGCTTGCCACTGAAATCACCAATAGCACTGGCGCTGTTGAAGAACATTTCAGCACCAGAGACTCCGCTATCATCAGCCATAATGCGAGATCGCCACTTAGAGCCAGCTTCACTGTTTAGTCCAGATTGATAGGTACTTGTGTCAGAAGCTACGGCCTGCTGGGCTTGTTACTGATGCGCATTCAGCTGTCCATCTACACCAGAAAGATTGGTTTGGTAAGCAGATTGAGCCGAATTGAACTGCGTTTGAACTGTTGCAGCATCCTCATAGCCTCCCAGAACACCGGATTCAACTTGGCTTTGAGTGCCACCAAAAGTAGGTGCCGTTGATGACAAGCCTTCATTAGAGCGTGGCTGAATAGATCGTAAATCGGCTCCGGTAGCCATGGCCATAACAGTCATTGCTGCTTGATAGTCATTGTCTCGTTCAGCGGGCGTAGAGGAGTTGCTATAGGTTAAAGACTCCATAGCTGCGGCCACATACGCCTGATTATCATCAGGTAGCAAGCGCTGATACATTGGAAGGTTTTCACGTAATCGGTTACCTGCTTCAACATGCTGGTTCATATAGCGACCTAAATAATCCATGACGTCAGGATTATCCGCTGCTAATCGAGTTAACGTCGCACCATCCGTGTTCCTTTATCCTGATAGACTGTAGCTGGCCTGATCAAGCTCACTAAAGCGGTTTGATGCCGTGATAACGTCTTGTGCTGAACTCTGAAGTGTTGCCGGTGATCGTGAGCACGTAGATGAAGCGTGGCCGGGCGATATTATTGGTTTGCATAACCACGGGACGATTCAAATTGGGGATACGTTCACATGGGGCGATGAATTCAAATTCACCGGTATTCCAAACTTTGCGCCTGAGTTATTCCGCCGTATTCGTTTAAAAGATCCGTTGAAGCAGAAGCAATTATTGAAGGGTTTGGTGCAGCTTTCAGAAGAAGGTGCGGTACAGGTGTTCCGCCCGTTGGCTTCAAACGATTTAATTGTGGGTGCCGTGGGTATGCTGCAGTTTGATGTGGTTGTGCACCGCTTGCGCGCCGAGTACAAAGTAGAAGCGCTGTACGAAAATATTCAGGTTGCCACCGCGCGCTGGGTATATTGCGATGACGCCAAGAAATTCGAAGAGTTTCAACGCAAAGCGCAACACAACCTCTCCATCGACGGCGGTAATGCACTAGCCTACATAGCGCCCACCATGGCGAATTTATCGCTCACGCAAGAACGCTTCCCGGAGATTACGTTTACGCACACCAAGGAAGTTTAGAAGATGGGGTCGTTGTCCCTGTTCTCTGGCACCTTTTTGAAGATGGGGTCGTTGTCTGTGTTCTCTGGCTCCTTTTCAACATCAGTTGAGGGACACACAACGCAGACAACGACCTTTACTTTTCTAAAGCATAACACTTGGTTTGGTAAGCGCTAGAAAGTTCAGCTAAAGCCGCATAGTAATTTTGGTGCCAGAGAAACGCGACAACGACCCCATTTTCTATAATGCCGAGCAGCTCGCCCCAACCGTATTTGGAAGCAAGCCTTTCACACGAACATCGAAGCTAAGCTCACCGGTCTCGCCTGGGCCCAACTGCCCCGTAAACTGCCATTGCAATCCGCCTTCGTATCCTTGAGCATTCGCTCCATTTGGAGTTGCAACTTGGCAAGCCGATATACCACTCGGCAGCGTTCCCGGACAGGAAATTGGCTGAGCAAGCTCAGTGAAGGCTGGTACTTGGTCGTAAATTACAACCTCATCCAAATCCATTGTCCCATCGTTAGCAAAGAAAACAGAGTAGCGAATTACATCACAAGGCTTTGCCTGGTTGCTCAATAAGCCTACAGTATCTACATCATCGGCTGTACCGCTTACACCATCGGGACCAATATTACGCACCAACTTATCCAACCGTAAGCGCCCACTCTGCACACCCGTATTATCAAAAGCTACAGCCGAATCCACACGCGCAGTTCCCGAAAGCGCATTATCAGCAGTAATCTGAACTTGATGAAACGCACCAACTGGTGCATTTGCTGGTACAAATACCCGCAGTACTAAACAAATTTCATCACCCGCCACTACGCTTATATTCGTTATTGGCGCGCCCACACTAACATTCTGCGAGCACGATAGATCTTGATACAGCGTTTGCGCCCAATCTAACGTATTTGGCGATTGCGCCTCCACAGTAGCGGAGAAATCTACAACACCTGAAGTTTGTGCTTTATAACGATGATAATAATTGATAGACGAGCCCGGCTCAGAAACACCTTGGTTATCCGGCTCAAGCACAGATTTAGGCACAACACCAAAATTAATATCTTCCCAAACCGTGATCGCCGAGGGCACCACAAAACTCATTTGCCCATCGTCGGCGACAGCCGAATCAACAATGCCCGTGCCCGCATCTTCACTAACCAAGAAAACGCCACCCGCCGGTTGCACCAAGATACAAGCTTGGTTACCAGAATCAGCAATATCAAATTTCAATTGCCAACTGCCATCACCCGCAGTAACCGTTCGCGCAAGCTCGGGAGCCGATGTATTACATTCACCTGGAGCGGTAACGCCAGCAAATGCCCGCACCAACGCCCCCGCAACGCCTACTTCAGAACCATCAATTAAGCCATTATGAGCCGTGCCTGATCCTGTGCCATTATCATTGAAAACCATACCGCGAAGCGTTGCGCCATCAGGCTCGAAACCAATATTTATCTCATAATCTTCAATTTCGCCATCAAGCGCTAACTGGTCCGAAAACGGGATATCTTGCTCACTCGAAAAACGGAAGCGGGCAAACGTGTTCCCCAGTTGAGCATTCGGCGGTACGAATACCTGAACAGTAATGATACCATTTACCGGATTAGTATCCGCAGCACCATTATCTCGCAGGTTGATCACAACATGCTCGCCAATGCCGTTAAATGAACCATCTTGGTTCCAATCTATCCACCCTTGGAGGTAACCTGAACCTACAGTTGCCTCATCTACTTCAATACTGATTGTCGTCTGTTCTCCCGGAACAAAACGAGCAGGTAATAACACGCCTTCATCTTCAACGTGAGCATCCGCATTCGCAGAATTTGTTGGCCCAAGCCGAGGGCTAGGTCGAACAGCCCCGATAAACGGTGTATCCGCTTGCGGCTGCCATGATGCCTGAGAAATCGATGTTATAGGTGTTGCGGTACTTGGTTTACCGCCCGCAGTAGCCTCATAACGAAGATAATGGCCACCACTATCAGGGTATGATGCGGGCAAGTCGCCAAAATCAATCTGTACCGGAACACCAAAACCGATAGCTTGTATTCCGGGATCTATCAACTGCTGCGAGGTAAAAGAAACATCACTTGTTACCGCTAAAAACGAACCACCACCACTACCAGCAGGCGCTACCCGAATTTGTTGGCCAGCAAGCTCCCACGCCATACTTATATCAGCACCAGGAGAAACTTCAATTAACTCCCACGGGGCGCCATTCGAGCGCATTACTAACTGCTCACCAGCATTCGTACTTTCGGCATCTACCACTACCAAATCCATTGGTACTTGAACACCATTAACGCGCTTTTCCCAAACAATATCAAAAGAGTGGCCTGTTCCTGATAAATTCGCCAAACCTACCGGATTCACTCCCGAATACGCAATTTGAAACGCATCGCCAGCCCAAGTGCCGGAAACATAAGGCTGCAGTGGCGCAGTAATATTCCCCAACAAGGCGCGAATTTCTACATTCCCAAATTCCCAACGCTTCGAAACCCAATCACCCGGATTAAATTCATCAAGAGTGCCGCAGCCCCAATCTAACCAATACATAGTGCTTAAAAACGCTCCGGAACCAGAACTAGCTAAGCCAGAGCCAGTAATATCGGTTCCCGTTGGGCATACTTCTGGTGATTCAATAACTTGCAGATTTATCGTAGCTTCATCATCTTCCACAGGTGTCCGTGGGCCGTTACCTGGCCGTGAATTTGGATCTTCCCCCGTACCCGAAATAATTTCCGTAAACAAAGCCCGAGAGCCTGGAGCGTTTGCTATCCCTTTAATCTCAATAGTCCGTGTTTCATTCGCAGGAAGAAAGCCAATAGTCCATAATCCTGTACCTGCATCGTAACTACCCTCGCCCACAGCTTCGGTGAAGTTGAATAAATCGGAAGGAAAAGGGAACTCTACCTGAACTGCGCCTGAACCTGCGGGCCCTTGGTTTTCTACTACTAATTCAAATACCGCTTCTTGGCCGAACTCAAATGAAGGCGTTCCATCAATAAAGCCCCCCGAAATTTCAACATCAAGCGATAAATCAACATCAAAACTCCAAGTACTGGAGAGAAACCCAAAAAACGCGGCACTGTCATATCGCCCATCCACGGAATCAGCAATAATTAACGAAACCCGATACGTTTCCCCTGGGGTAACCGGCTCAGCAACCGTTATTGGCGAGGTAAACCCGTTCAACGCGATATCGGTTCCAGCAGGCGTTGCGAGTAAATTCTGCCTATAGAAAAGAGCACTACCACATGTTCCCGACCCATTCGGGTTAGGTTCGCCAATTGTAGAACCGTTGATATTATTGATAGTAATCGTGGTACCACTACCTGGTTCTATGGCCATATTCTTGGCCGTTGTAAATTCACCACCCTCGATGAAAATACCAAAGGCATCATTAAACTGAGAACACGCATAATCAGGGTATTCTTCAGAACCAAATACAAGAGTAAGGTTGAGTCGGTCCCGTTCTGGGGTTACGTCAAAAGAAATAACCACAGGGTCGTTCGTGGCTGTTGATTGCACCACACTTGAAAGCAAGGTATTAGCACTCGTGCCTAGTGCTTGATCAAGGAAAAAGCTCGCTGGGCTAGCTATGTCATTCACAGAACCGGTAGCAAGCAAAATACCTTGGGTAATACCAATCGAAGGCCCTGCATTCTGAAAAAAACCTATTTGCTGTCGGTTAACATTACCTGAATCGGTTAACCCGTGCTCAACAACCAAGTTCTCAATGATAACATCGCTAAATTCTGCAGGTCCCAAAAGAGCATTAGTCATTTGCGCCCTGCCCGCAGGTGTATTGAACAACGCATTAATGTCTGCTGCATGTACAGCCGATAACAACGATATTGATCCAGCAGCAAGAACCGCGGCTTTAACTGATTTTTTTTTCATTTTTAGCGCACTCTCAATCCGAAAATGAGTATGGCCTGCTCACCGGCCTGCAATACACCGATATCTGCCTGAATATCGCCAACACCACCATCATTCGGTGTCGTTACATCCGCATTACAGGAACCACTTGGGCTACTGCAATTAAGGGCCGTCTGGAAATAAGTGGTATAAGCTTGAGTTCGGTCGTTAATCAGTACATTAAATACCGGCTCAGCACTTTGATTTCGAGCCGTTAAACGATACAGAACACATTGCCCTGGGTGCACCGGGAAAACACTAGTGCTAAAGCAGCTATCACCCGTGCAGGCCAGCGGGCCATCAGGAACACCATCACAATTACTATCCAAGGCTTGCTCTTTTAAGATAAGCGTGTTTCCTTGGCTCGTTGATGTACTATCAGTAACCGAACGTTCTAAGGTATCCGTGCCTACAGTAGTAGTGAGCGTAATCGTTTTAACATTAATATCCCCAAGCACCGCCGAGGCAGGAGCAAAAACTCGTACATGCACGGTAATTGATTCGCCAGGTAAAAGAATTTCATCTCCATTATCAGTTCCTAAAACGCCACCTAAAGGTATTGTTTCATCTTCTGGACCCCAAACGCCGTTACCATCATCTTCATACACCAATACAGCCCAACCATTGTCATCTTCAGCCTGTGGCGTTGCTGTGAGTTGAATACTCGAAAGCGGTACAGTTCCTGTGTTTTTAATCTGATGGGTATAACTAACACTAGAACCCGGAACAACTTGGTTAAATTGATCTGGGGAAAATGAAATATCAGGCGCGCCGAGTATTTCTACCGCATCCAATTTAATATCTTGTGCGGCACTCAACAACGATGACGCACGAAAATACAGATCATATACATCAACCTCAGCATTTGCAGCCGTTTGCACATGCGCACAAACCAACTGGGCTGAGCCCGCTGGAATAATATCAGTTACATCAATCGCGTTACTCAGAGATGTACAATCCCCAGCCCCACCATCGCGATAAAAACTCACGAGCCACCCAGGATATAGAGTACCAGCCGCAAAGTTAGTGTTACTTGCAGCGAGTTGATATTGGTCTTGACGATCACCTGTGTTATTCACATACAAGGTAAACGTTCCAGTATTACCCGGTATTAATGAAATCGTGGTTACTGCAGTTGGTTCCGGGCCTACACCTGCACCAGGCGCGCTTCCAGCACTCAGCGGCAAATTATTCGTGATATCAACCGTTGCCGGTACCACAGAAAGTAAGATATTACTTACCGCATTGGTTACAGTAGTATCAACATTAGAGGTAGCTGCTAACGTCAGTTCATAAGGGCCACCTACTGCATCGGCCTGCAATTCCACTTCAACAACTACAGGTAAACCACAACGGGTATTGTCTGCGCTCGTAACAAAACGGCCAGAACACGCACCGGTATCAAAATTAGGCAAAGGTATAGGGCCGGTATCTACTCGGCCACTGTTCGAAGTATCCAACAAAGGCGTTGCGCCATCTGCTTGTAACACACGTACAATGGCGTTATCAGGAAATGGGTTTGCTAAGCTAGCGCCAACGCGGTTCAGTGCCCGATCAACATTTAAATCAAAGGTATCAACACCATCACCTGTGTTCCAAATATAGTTAGTAAAACGAATCACCGCGCCTTGCCCAGCTGCCGCGATCTCAACGCGATTTCCCGAATCCAAACTATCATCCACACCGATGTTTATATCAGTAGAGCTATCGTTCACAACCACGCTTGGAGCAGTGGCGGATGATTTTATTTGAAAAGGTACTACGTTGGTATCAAACGGGGTTATTGCGCCACCTACAGGCCCTGAACCGCTTTGCGCATACACAACGGTATTGTCTTCATTGTTATAATAATACCCTGCAATATTCAGTATCCGTCCACCAGTCGAAATACCGCCAACAACCTGTACAGCAAATTCGATATAACCTTCGCCACCAGGCGGTAACGTTGCTAATTCAAACCGCACTCTATCCTGACAATCTACATTTGCAGCTGTGCCATCATATGCACAATAGGAAGCGGGTTCGGTTCCTCCCCCCTCGACGCCATCATCGTCATCAGTTAAAGCGGTATTACCCGTTTGGCTCCAGCGGCCAGAACCAGGCACATACTCAAACCCACCGGTTTGCGGTTGGCCTTGTCCATCAAAAAAAGTTGTCGGTAAAATATCTTCCAATACCACCGACGAGGCTGTGAAATTAGAAACATTTCGATACGCTAAACGCACCGTATAAGGGCCACTGGGGGAACCTCCAACACGCACAGGCATTGATTTCAAAACCTCGATTAGAGGCCCTTCAATAAATTCAACACTATCAACTACCGTTTGGTTTAAGGTATTGTCATCAGAGCTAGTTGCTTCAAGTTCTATGGCAGAAAGTAAAACCGAGCCAGCAGCCCCATTCGCAATCACTTCAATCACTAAACCCCAAGTTTCACTTGGATCTATTGAGTTTGTGAGGTTGGGTAAACATGCGCTGCCATCATCACTACTCAATAAAATTTGACCCGGGTCAGGCCTGCCATCCAGATCAGTATCAGCATAAACGCGCCACTCTGAAACTTGAGCATCCACCGCGCTCACACAAATCTGATATCTATCAGCAACATTACCAATATTCGAAATTGTGTGTGCAAAGTATACCGGTCGATCAGAAATAGCAGGTAAGCGTTGATCAGTTAAAAACTCAAATGCAGGCACTCCCTGAATTAAAGTTTCAACTATATTAGACGTAATACTCCGCTCTTCAGTGGCCTGAGAGCATGAGTCGTCGATGCAAGTACGGTATGTTGCCGATGCTTGGTTTTTAATTACCGTACCAGCGGGTACTACGTCCGCTACCGCGGAATAGGATAGCCCACTGAATAATACAACCAATATAGTTGTGAAAAACCACCTTGTTATTTGCATCGCCACTCAACTTCCCCTATCGAATTGGTTCCGGCGCAACAAACGCCTCTTCATCTGCATCTTGAACTACTCGTAGCGATAACGGACGCCCGTTTGAATCTAAAAGCATCAGTTCTACACGGCGGTTGTAAACTCGTTCAGACACATTGTCATCCGTTGAAAGCAACATTTCCTGACCTGCCGATCCTGTCACCATACGATCTCGTGAAACTCCGTTTTCAGTAAAGTAACGGATCACTGCTTGTAACCTTTCATTGGCTAAACTCAAGTTATAATCAGCATTACCTAACTGGTCGGTAAACGCCTGCATACTGATTTTGTACTCCGGGTTCGCTGCCATGATGTCTAAGTTTGGCTGTAAGCGCAGCTTCTCAGCATCGTTTAACTCGCCCCTATCAAAGCCAAAATAGACCGCAGGCTCCCAACGCGTGGTAATCTCCTCTATCATGGAGTTTACTACCACCACAGAATTAAAAGGCGCTTGGGGTGCTTCACACATTAAATCGTAATCAGCATACAGTTCATCCATACTGGCGCAACCTGATAAAGCCCCCACAAGAAATAACATGCTCAATAATGGTTTCTTTTTCATTAGTTTGCTCCAATAAACGAACGTATGCCGGCAGCTGTATTGCCAATCCAGGCAAAATCATCAGCGCTAATTTTATAATCCAAGCCAATATGGAGGCCTTGCGCATTATAGCCTTCAGGATCTAAATCATTATCTTTAAAGCCACGTACATTATAACCAACACCCATACGCAGATTCTTTCTAATCAAATAGTTAGCGCTTATTCCATAACTAAAGCGTTGCTCATTCTCATCACGAGCACTCATAATACCAGCGCGAACATCGATATCTAAACGCCGAGTCACACCCCAAATAACCCGACCATCAGCAATATAAATAGCATTGCTTAGCGCTAAATCATTTTGCTCAAATGATTGCCACTTACCACCAATTCGGCCCGACAGCACAAGATCGGCTTTCAATTCCAAGTTATGGTGATTGCTTAATACATGAGCAACGCGATCTGGCCCTAAATCGCCGCCCCAATGTTTACGCCATTGATACATGAACATTGAATGATGCTTGTTATCGAGTCGAGGCCGACGAGCAAAACCAAGCGTTACAATATGATCGCCATTTCGTGATTCTGTATCAGAATATTGAACCCGCATATCATTCCGAATCACACCTGACCAATTCTGCGAAATACGCCAAATATTGGCCAAGGAAACACCGTAATAACGGCGGCCGTTACCGAACCGAGTTTCAACTCGTCCAAGCGTTCGCCGATTCGCCGACCGAATATCCTCGAAACCTAAAGAATATGCCGTAGCGGCTTGGCTCTCATTACCATCAAGTACCCGAATCCATTCCACCGACGGGCTCCAAGTTAACCCTGGTTCGATTTCAAAGGCAGAACGAACACCATTCGCTAACGCTACGTCCTGCCCATCTTGGGCACCACGCAAGCGGTATTCAGAGAATAGGTCGGTATTACTAAATGCCCGCGTACGAACACCCGCAACAAACTGCTCCGTTTCTACATCCGAGGTAATTTGATTCATTCCCGCAATGCTATTCAAGAACTCATAACGAGCATAAAAACCTGTATTCTGCGTAATCGCCAGATCAGCATCTGCGGCTATCCGTTGCTTACTTGAGTCGCTAAACGCTTGCTCATATTCCGCACCAAGCGTTAGCGGTTTACCAAACACATCAAAACCACTCGCCAGACCTAAAATATAAGTGCCAAAACGATCATCCCCGTCAGTATCCCGCTGCTCAATAGCACGCGAACCTACGGTAGCCCGAACATTATCAAACTGGCGTAGCGCGAGAAAAGCAACGCTACTTTGTTCTGCATCAGTGCTCAAATCTTGTGTTTTTCGAGCTTCAAATCGAGCAGAAGTTCGTGAAGAAATTTGCTGTTCATGTTCAGCGCGCAGTTCTTCTCTAGCTTCACCAATACCTGAGGTAGGATTACGGAAGCCATCATTAGCGCGAGCCCAACGAATATCAGTAAAGCTGCCGTTTTCCCATTGGTGTTGCAAACCAACGCTCAAAGCATCGCCATCTTCATCAATTAGATTTTGCATCCGCCCGTATGAAGCAAAAGCACGCGTGCGATTCCCCAATTCATAAAGCGAAGTAACACTCGATAAACTATAACCGTCAATATCATGTGAGTTCTCAGTGAAGCTGCCGCTTAGGGTCAAAGAATCAGAAAGCTTATGCTGCAAGCGCGCACCATACACATCGTAATCCACACTGCTACCATCAACATTGTAGGTAATACGTAAAAATACAGGGTTGAACTCATCGTCAACTGAGGGAATGACATCAAAGAAACGTAAATCACCCGTGAAATAATTTATCGAGTAATCAACGCCTCGGCGCAGCGGCCGTGTCTCTATAACTAATCCAGGATTATTTCTATCGCGAACAATAAATTCTATAATTTCAGATTCACGAACTGGCGGCGCTGAAGTTTGGTACAACAATGCCGTACCGTTACCCCGAATTTCTTCAGTTACTTGCTGATAATCAACTTTCGCACCAAACAACTGAAGCCGAGTCGTTTGATTATCAAAAGTGAGATTGGCCCCCGTTAGAATTTGCTGAATACGCCCAACATCTTGGAAATCCGTATTCGCATCAGTAACAAAATCGCCCCAAAGTAACGAACTCGCACCACGTTCTACACGAGCATACACACGGCTTTGGCTTTTTGCATCATACCCACGAATAGATGCATCACCAGAAACCGGATAATAATCACCAGGGTTAAGATCACGGCGTATCTCTTCTTCATCACTCAATGCGCGTTCGCTATCAAAAGCCAACGTTAGGGTTGTACGTTCACCTACAGAGCCCGTTACAAACATACCGCTCTCTAAACCCGATTGTTCTTGTTCGATTGATTCAATATCGGCTGGAACATCACCATTATTGGTAAAATCACCCCAAACTTTTTTCGCTGAAATATAACCCGTAGCGAAAAGTTCTCGGACTGGTGTTATTTGCTGCACCGCAATACTGTCGTTCAAATCGTTAAAGCGAGCATGCACATCTCGAGAGCCTGTTTGAAAAGAGCTAAGTAGATGAATAGTCCCTTTCCCATCAACTATGCGTACCTGTTGGCCCATGGTATCCGGTTGCAAATCCGCTTCCGCAAAACGTAAATCATTACCTAATAAAGTAACTACATTAGAACCACTTGCGTGATAGCCCTCACTATCAAACAGCTCAATTGTAATCGGCATACGAGTTGTGCCGCCATCAGCAAAAAACGGTTCATCCTGAGCGGTTAACTGCAGGGCTTTTGCCGATCCCGGGCGCACAATCATAGTATCAATAAGCGTGCGTAAATTACCAAAGGGGTCTACCGCTTGAACAACAACATGGTTCTCGCCTGGCGTAAACTGCAAGCCATACCAAGTTACAACTTGCCCTTGCTCAGAAATATTTTCGATTTGCTCACCGAGCTGCTCTTTCGCTACTGCCTTGCCATTAATAGTCAACTCTGGTGTAACGCCCGCTTGCACAACAACCTGCAAACGGCCATCGCGGCTAACGCCGTTTTCAGGCCACAGTACCACGCCTGCTGTTGCTTGTTCACTGGTAATAATACGAGCTTGATCAACAGATTCAAGCATCTCAGGAGCATCGGCCAACGGTGAAGTGAGTTGCCCTTCAGCTATTGAAGTTTGTGGCGTCTCGCGCTCAGCAGACCGCATCGGGTCCAAACCACGGCTCAACGTTTCATCGTAAAAGCCACTACCTAAATCACCACCAGCACCGGCACTTCGAATACGTGTTCCAGCAGCTCTGTTGCGCAGAGGATCATTGGCGAGAATACTATCGTAAACCCACTCACTATTTGCGTTTTCTCTACGCGCTTCAATATCCGCCCGCACACGAACGATATTCCGAGCATCAGGGCACGCAATGGCAAAATCAGCTCGATGCATTTCTCCGGGTACTAAATCAACGAACCGGCTTGTTCCATCTCCTGCGTGACGTGTTGTGATCGGTTTTAAAGTAACGCCAGCCGGCATTGTGGCAGGGTCGACAGCAAGTGTTTTTAAACCTGGGCGTAAACCGTGAATACTAAACATGCCATCTTCGTCGGTTACTACCCATGTTCCATCTTGTAGATACAAACGTACACCAGGAATAACCCACTCACCGAGCTCCTGAGTACTTGAGCACGTAGTATCTACAAACACCTTACCAAATATAATACCGCGATCAGATAAAACTCCCTCGTTCCGAACCGTCACTGAAGCTTCTGCTTCATTTGATGTAAATAAAAAGCCACCCTCGTTACGAGCAGTTACATTGGCTTGGTTAACTAATCGACCATTATTTACAGCTACCGACGCGCGCATTACATACGTAATATCAAGCGTAGCACCTGGCTCCAATAATAAATTCGCCCCGTTTTCATCACGTATTCGAGGAAACACTAAATAACCGCCCTCATCACGAACGGGATCTGGTAACTCTATCGCCACACCGTTCCCTACTGTCATTCGAGCGGTCCCTGATTCGTAGCGAAGCCCGTAAGCAGGCTTATCAACGATGCGGAAACCTAACAACGGAACAGCGCTTGAGTTGCTAATACTCAATCGATAAGACACATAATCACCAGCAGCAATAACTTCGGTATCTACCGTTTTCTCTAGAAACAATTCACCCGCCACAAGTGAATCTTCAGGGTCTAATGGAATATCAGGAAACCAAGCTAAACCAAGAGAAAAAGCCCCTTTTGAGTCCCCTTGTTCGTTGGTAGTGGTCATTCCGTCGCCAACAGGCTGTAATCTACCACCGTCACCGAGGTAACCAATTAAGCCATAAGAATGCTCGCCTAAGTTTGAAGAAAATGCGCGTAAGGAAATAGGTGAAACACTTGATGGAAACTCATAGCCATCAGGCGGAGTTACACCAATGTAATAGCAATGGTCTGTTGCCGCACGCGCAAAACTGTACAATCCATCGGAATTCCCACTTCGGTTCATGCTCCCACTATCGAACGCAGGAATTACCTCACCAGTAAATCGATCTCGAGCAGGTTCAAAGTCTTCCGCAGTAAGCGATGCACATGCACTAGGGCCTGCATTCGAGAACACTTGCTTCGATTGAAACAAGCTTACCAGTGCGCCATTAACCGCTTTCCCCGAAGACGTATCAAAAACACGCCCCGAAGGTTCAACTGCAGCAACATCAGAAACGCGAATCATGCGTTGGCCAAAGCCAGCAGCCTGTTCAACTGGCACATCAAACGTAACATTCAGAATATCGCCAAAAGCGCTGTTCAAATAACAACCTTGGCCTAGAACTTCGTTGGTAGTAGTAGTAGATGTGAATTCGAAAGCCGATGCGGCAGTTGCACTGCTCGAACATATTTCACCATCGGCTGTACGAATACCGCTAAGAACCAATGGTTGCAAGCTTCTAAATACACCTGAATTCCGTTCAGTTTCTTTCATGACTACTTGAACCGAATCACCACTCAGCTGTGATTCAACCCGTGCTAATAAAAGTTCAACGCCATTTTCGTGAACGAAATCGTGTTTATCAAGATCCCGATTTAGTTGAGAGGCTACTAATCGAAGAAAAACACCATCCAGCAACGCATCATAACTTTGCTCACCGGGCATCGAATATATGCTGGTATCCATAAAGTGAGCATCATTACTATGTTTCACCTGCCCACTTGCCACCATTTCTGGCCGAGCAGATTGAAAACGAATCTCGGGTACATTCTGGGCGGCTACTGAGTTACACACTCGATTCGAAAATAAAATGTCACTGTTCGTACCCGAAAAGTCAATTTCAGCTTGGTTGTATATCATTGTGTTATTAGAAACACCGGGCTCTATTTGAACCGCAAAAGAAACACTACCCGATTGGTTAGGCTGCACGTTCGCAACCGGAATAAGCAATCCAAAACTCACGGCGGGAACCGTGCCATCCCAACTCTCGTATGGCTGCCAGTTTTGCGATTCAGAGCCACTCAAGCGCACCAATGGAATAGCTTGAATAGGTGAAACATCTAAATCTTGATTAGGAAGTAGGAAAGTATTTGCTGGAATTTTATCCTCCAACACAACGCCTTGATAAGGCACACCGTCAAGTGAAATCGTCCGCGGGCTTGGAAGTGAGGTGCCTGTATTAGAAAATTCAATGCTGTAATGAATCAACTCTCCGGCCGTTAATGGCGCTTCACATTGCTGGTGAGAGAATTTATTTAAAGTAAAAATCGCACCTTCACGAACAATCGCTTTATCGGTAACTGCTTTAACATCGCTCGCATCATGCTGCGATGTTACCGTCACTAATATATCGATTTCATCATTATTCCGTTGATTAGCTCGCGTGTTACCGAGTACAACGATATTAACACTAGCGTCAGGTTCAAGATTTTGAATAGAACTAATTTCTGGTTCGCCAGCATCCACAACACCGTTAGCATTCACGTCATGGTAAGCACGTAAATTTACTAATTCGCCATCATCACCTTCAAGGTTTTCAAACAAAAGCGTGTAGCTATCAATAGAGTTTCCAGTGTTGGTAACAATGTGGTCAAAATGAACTTGCTGCGCGGGGGCAACATATTTTATCTTCTCGTCATCAAGAATAAAACTATAGCTATGTCCAACCATCACTCGCGAAGTATTCGAAATCACTTCATGAGTAATGCCAAACTCTTCGTCATAATAAGAAGCGTGCGCTTGATTGTATATTGCAGTATTCGGTGGCGTATTTGCATCCACTGCAAAGCTTGCCAACAGCAATAAAGCATAAAACGTGTAGGTTGCTACTTTCCACATGCCTGCACCATCCAGGTAACAAAGTTATAATTTTAGTTTTTTATTTCTTATTTTTTAATAAGCTCTCGTTCCAAGAGCGCATTAAAAAATAAAGCCGTTGCACACACTGTATTCACACAGCGCGCACAACGGCTTTAAGTATTAATTAACCACTACACAGAATTGAGCTGTGGCTTGGTCACCCGAAGGCAAGTTACCTACATTCCAATTAACTTCAGGAGCTGTACCACTATTAGGTACAGCATTACCATCAGATAAACGAATTGCATCACGAGCATTCTGGAAGGTTGTAAAGGCAGTTGTTGCATCAGAAATCACAACGTTTTGCGCTGCTGCACTACCTTCGTTCACCGTTGTTAAGCGCCAAACAATGCACTGCTCTGGTAATACCGTTCCACTTGGATTTGCTTCAAACAAGTTATCAGCTGGCCAAGTTGGCGATCCACCTGCACATGCACAGCTCGTGTCAACGAAAGCTGATTTTTGCAAACGCAACTGACCAACAATAACTTCAGAACTATCTATTGCTGTGCCTGTAACGTTGGCATTCGAAGCAGTTAGAGTAAACTGATCGATATTGCCAGCTGGTGCTGCCGCTGGAGCATACACAATTACACGTACATCTAAACGCTGTGCAGGCTCTAAGGTGATTACAGGGTTTGCACCACTATTATCAACCTCAATCTGCATAATCGTGCCAGAAGGTGAACGAGCAAATACAGTACCTGTAACTAGGTTATTAATCTGCACCCAAGCATCAGGTTCGCCATTGCCGGTGGTATCAACAAACAACTGCGTGTTGTTCGACCAACCATCGGCAGCCAAGCTATTTTGGCCTGTAATTTCAAGTGCTTCTGTTGAGTTACCAATGTTTGCGATTATGTGTGAATACGTTACATTACCGCCCGGTTGAATTTGGTTCGCACCATCCGGAGTTACATCAATATTCCGATTAGCCGTAACATCAACCGCATCAAGCTTGGTATCGGTAACAGCGCCATCAGAAGTAGAGGCAACCGTGAAAATTATCGGATACGCACCACCAATATCATCACCGTTCACACCACCCACAGCACCTGTAAACTCAGCAAGTGATTGCGATACCACTGCAGATACTTGTACAACTGCTTCATAGTGATAAACCGCGCCACCTGGCAATGCCGGTGAAGAAGAAACCGTATTCCCGGCATTTGCAGCATTGTTAATAACGCCATCGCCGTTCGAATCAATACCCAACTCACGGAAAGTTACCGACCATCCCGCAGGCAAAGTTGACTGTAAGAAAAACGATTGCGAATTACCCGAGTTGTTCGCTAAGAACAATGGGAACGTGGCTGTACCACCAACCTGTGCGGTTTCTGTCGTGATTGGTGTAGTTGCACTAAATGCATCAGCATCCACGCCAGCATCAACAAGATCAACACTATAGCTGTTTGCCAAATCCACTGTTGGAGCTGAGATTTGACCTAAAACTTCAAGTTTAGTGTTACTGGCTGGAGTGGCCGAAGGATCGTTTGCTGATGTAGCACGCATAGTCGCAACAAAAGGTCCGGTACCAGAAAATCCAGCCGGCAGTTGTGCTTTTACTTGGATACGTAAACTTGCGCCTGGAGCCAGCTCGCCAGTATCAGCACGGCCGTTACCATTGGTATCGGTTAACTGCACTGTTCCTGCTTCGTTCCAGAATGAGAACTGTGTACCCGCAGGGAACACTTGCGCACCCGCAGGAAGCGCAGTAGCGCCGGCATAAGCCGCACCTGCGTCGTTCAAAAGTTCAAAATCGATAATGTCTGTACCGTTACCATTGTTGGTAATCACGTTAGCAAAACCAACAGTAGAACCAGCACCAGCAGTATCTTGACGCGCGATATCGTTAACTGAGCCATCGTCGTCCGCTGCATCACCAGTATCCGATACATCAACCGTGTAGATTTGGCCTACAGTAGTTGTTGTGCTATTCGAAGGTACCGGATCATTTGGAGTACCACCGCCATCAGTATCACCTTGCGCAACAAACACGTTACGAATTTGTGAACCTGCACTAACTGCCGTTGGGTCAAATGATACTGTGAAAGTAATTGATACCGTAGTACCCGGAGCCATCGAAGCATTGTTGAAGAAAATACCATCAACCGCAGTTTCACCCGATATACCGTTACCGTTCATATCAATGCCCGCAGGCTCATCAACTTCGGTTAGCACAATAGTAGTAGGATCGCTTGGTATTGCCGTATCAACGCCGGCGGCATCACGGAATGTATCGCCATTAGATGCTAACAAACCATTAATTGCATTTACTTCCACAAAGCTACTATTAGTCGGAATAGTATCGAATATATTTACATTCTCAGCCGTATTCCCACCCGTATTAGCTACTTGTAAGGTATAGCGAACAGTGTTAGTGGCTGCGTTTACTACCGCTGTTTTAGTTGCAACTAAAACGGCATCCGTAGTAACCGTAACTACGTTGTTTAGGCTATCGTTACCATCAGGTGTACCATCGCTATCTGAATCATAAGTACCAGCATCGCTGTTCGTTCCGATATCGAGAACCACACCCGCACCACCGCCAACAGATTGCACAAGTATAGTGGAATCTATTTGTGTACCTAGCGTTGCTGCCGCAGGAACAGGCACAGCAAGAATCAGCTGTACTTGCTGATTTGGGTTTAACGTAACTTGAGTAACAATAGATTCGCCCGCATCTGGCAAACCATTACCGTTCTGGTCCAGATACACGCTGTAGGCTGCACCCGGAGTTGCTGCATCAGACCCAGCAAAACCAGAGAGGTTAAAGGTATCGATTGCGTTACCTGTATTTACAAGGGTATGGCTAAAGTAAACCGTTTGCCCTGGTGCACCATTCAGGTTGCTATCGTTTTCAATTGTTGCTGAATATACTTCAGCTACCGTAACAATTGATTCATTTGATTGAGCCGAGTATTGATTACCGTTAACATCCTCATAAGTAATGGTAGCTCTGTTTCGAATATCGGTTCCCGCAGGCGTAGCTGCCATTGCAGATGCTTGTGCAACAAGCATTAACAAAAGCACACCTAAAGCAAGAACAAATCTTCCAACGTGAGAGCTGTTGGACTTAAAGTTCGTCATAATTTATTTCTCTATTTTTCACGAAAGCGCTTAGCACCAAGGGCTTTTACTATTTTGAGCGAATAGAACTACCAATTCGCTCTCTAATACACACAACAAACCGTTAGCAATTAGTTCACCACTACGCGATATGTAAATACGTGTGTTTCTCCGGGTTGAATTCCAACTAAGGAATTCCACCGAATTTGAGTGTATTCATCCGCAGATATTTCTGTTTGCGTGCCAGAGCTATCTGTAACAATCAGAGGCTCAGCTGCAAAAGAAGTCCCGCCATCAATACTCACCTCAAGAGAGGTCATAATTGAAGCGCTTGCAGAGTTAGCTATATAAGTTGTTTCGGTTGGAATAGGGCCTACAATACGCAACCCTGTTTTTGGGCGTTCAGATACATTCGTGTAACGCAGCTCATATTCGATAACATCATTTGGGGAAACCGCGTTAGTTTCCTCGCGGATTTCTTCTGAATCTTCCGTTACAATGCGGTAAGTTACTAGTTCACTCTCTATATCCGCTATTGCCGCGTTCGATACACCTAATAATGCACCTGCAAGCATAAGTGTTAAAAGTATTCTGTACACACCTCTACTCCTTGATTAATTTTTCACAGTGTTGATTTTATCAACAATGAAAAGATAAAGCAACAATTCGTCTGTAATTTCCAGTTTACCCTCTGATTTCACCTATTCAGCTCCATCCATGGTCAGGTACTTTTTACCAGAGCTCCATTCGTCCGATATCTCCATAATCACCGCTGTGACTAATCTGAGGCAAGAGGCCTCGTTTGGAAATAAAGTTGCAACGCGCGTACGGCGTTTGATTTCTTTATTCACGCGCTCAAGTGCGTTGGTTGTTCTCAAACGGCGACGATGCCCCGCAGGCAAAGCTAATACAGCTAACCCTTCAGGAAGCGCCGTTTCGGCCCATACTGCGAGCTTAGGCGCGCTTTTCTCATACTTCTTACAGAGCAACTCAATGTGGCGTTTTGCTTCATCCGGTGTTTTTGCATCAAAGACACTGCGAATGTCGTCCGCCACTTGTGCTTTCATGGCCTGCTTGGGCACATAGCTTTGCGCGTTTTGTTGCAAGTGGAACTGGCAACGCTGCCACGGTACACTCGGAAATACACTCTTGCGTGCCGCTTTTAGCCCTTCATGGGCGTCGCTAACAAAGAGTTTCATGCCGTGCAGACCTCTATCTTTCAGGCTGAGCAAAAAATCTCGCCAATGGACTTCTTGCTCTGAAAGCGATACCGAGCAACCTAAAAGCTCTCGATGTCCTGATTCATTGACGCCCATCGCGACTAAAACGGCACAATCAATTACAGAGCCACCGTGTCGTACTTTCTCATAACGTGCATCAAGCACGACATACGGGAAATTGCCAAGCGGCCGCTCTCGCCATTGCTGCAAATGTACATCAAGCTCATGTGCGGCGCGACTTACCTGAGTAGAGCTGATTTCAAAACCGCACAGCTCTTCAGTCACACGTGCCACTTTACGCGTCGACACGCCTTGCACATACATTTCTGCTAATGCCAGCTTCAGCGCTTTCTCAGAGCGTAAACCTCGCTCTAAACTACTTGGATAAAAATCCGTGTCGCGGGTTTGCGGTATACTTAAATCGAGCATCCCGAATCGGCTCTGTAGCGACTTTTTCTTATAACCGTTGGCGTACCTTGGCGCTCTTCTGAACGCTCCCAGGGGCCTGCTCCAAGGTGCCGCTCTCGCTCTAACCGCATGGCTTCATTGAGTAAAATACTGATCGCTTCGGCTGTACCGTCCAAGCCTTGCTCAATCAATAATTCCAAAACATCGCCAATCGATCTATCCTGTATATCGCAGGTCATTGTGGTTCCTCTTTCAATTTACTTTGGTCGGTAAATCAAAAGGATAAACTTTGACCTGCACCTTTTCCAGCTCAGGCGAAATTACAGAAAGAATGATGCACTAACAGTGAAAAAGATAGGATATATGTCAAAAGGCATATACAACCACTAAAACCCCATGATTTATGACTGGCTGATTGATGAACCAATTTTGGAAATTAACGCTGCCGCTGGGATCACAGCAAAAAAGGTCGGCGGTAAGAAAGGCAAACGAACTCGGGTGCTAAATGACAACGAGATCAGGATACTTTGGCGCTATTTGCACGAGTCAAAAATCACTGAGAAGAACCGCATCTACATAAAACTGCTTCTGCTATTGGGCGGTCGCAAGGGCGAACTCATTCAAGCTGAAAAGCATCACTTTGACTTGCAATCTGCAATGTGGACAGTGCCTATAGAGATCCGTAAACAAGGTGAGAAAATTGGAGCGCCAATCATGCGGCCATTGATTAGGCCTGCTATTGAGCTGATTGAACTGGCGATGCAGATGAGTAAATCAACTTACTTGTTTCCCGCGAACGGACAAGAAGAGCTTGCCACAAATGGCTTTGATACCACTATTCCTAACAATGTGAAAATCTGGGCTCGCAGATCGCTTGGTGTTGAGATGGAACATTGGTCTATGCATGATCTTCGCAGAACGATGCGAACGCGTATGTCGGCCATCACGACGCAAGAAGTTGCCGAGTTGATGATTGGCCACAGCAAAAAAGGGTTGGATGCTATCTACAACGTAAGCGTAACTAATAGCACACATTAACGGTAATTGGTTTTCTCGGGTGGATCAATTTTGTTGACCATTTAACCGGC
>NZ_JABVXE010000031.1:0-17303 GCF_013350085.1 Pseudoalteromonas sp. 0802
TACCTTGTTGTAATAACTCTAATACGGTGTGAGAACCGATGTATCCGGCTCCGCCGGTGACTAAAATGGTCATAAAATATCCATGAACTATACCTGGTTGAATTAGCCTTATTTCATCACATTTCGGCCTAAATTACATGAATTAATTGTGATTTACGGCGATAAAGCAAAAACATGAATCGCTTGTTTTTGATTACATTTTGCACCATATTGGTTACACCTAAGTGTTTAGATATTAAGCTATAGTTAATTGTCAGCAGCTAAAATTTAATCATTAGCTATACCTGTTAAGTGGAGAAACAGATGAATACAGTAAAAAAAATTGCCTTAGCAATGATCATTGCACTACCTGCTTTTGCTCACGCAGGAGAAGCAAAAGTTAAATGGCATGACTTTAACGATTACCGCGATGTAGAACCTGGTAACAACTCACCGAAAGGTTCATTTCATAAAAATGTGGCAAAGAATTTTGAAAAACACTTTAATAAGCTTGCTGAAAAGTTACCTGAAGACTACACCTTCAATGTTGAAGTGACTGAGCTCGACCTAGCGGGTGATGTGCGTTTTGGTACGATGAATGAATTGCGCATCATCAAACCAATTTATTTCCCACGTATCGACCTAAATTATTCGATTACCGACAAAGACGGTAAAGTGATAAGTGAAGCAAACGATGTAAAGCTTAAGGACATGGGCTTCATGGATCGCATGAAAATGGGGCGCGATGAAGCCTATTATTACGACAAGCGCTTAATCACTGATTGGTTTGAAGATGAGTTATTGCCGTCGTTAAATCTGGGTGAATGATAACTAAAAGCTCTCAGCCGTCAGCTGTCAGTTGGGCTGTGTTGTTTGTGGGTCTTGTTAAAGACCTATATCGTGGGAGGCGTTTTAACGCCGAAAAACAATACTCGGCTAAAGCAGCTCCCACATGTAGGCGTGAAATTTATTTCGCGCGATAGCCTCTATTTACAATAATTAAAATAGAGGCTTCTACGTTACTTAAACGTCGCTAACAGTTGTAGTAACTGTTGTAGTTTAATAACGGTTTTTTTCAGTTTTTCTTCATCCATACCGTCGTTGCTTAAGCTTTCTACATCAGCAGCAACATCGAGAACGTAAGGTTTAAAGCGTTTCGCTTCAAAATCAAAGCCAGCATCTTTTGCAAATAAGGCTTTGAATTTGCCATGGCCTTGCTGCTGTAAATCATCTAATTTTTTATCAGCATCAAGTGCCTGACGATAAACGATTTTTAGGTTAGCATTGAGTTGTTCAATAATTGAATCCATTTTTTTCCTAAAGCTTTAGACTGCAATGCCGATATAGTACGTGGATTGTCATAAAAAGTCAGGTAATGAACTATGAATATATCAGGATCAAGCTTACCAGCGATGAGTGGCGGTGGCGAAAGCGCAGAAGTTTACAGCGCATCGCTTGCTAAAAAACAGCAAAAGGCTGATGGTGCTGCGGCACTTGCACTTATCGAAGGCGCAGCAATGAATACCAGTGCTGCACAAACACCTGCTAAGTCGGTAACTGCGACACTAGGTAACAACGTAAACGTATACGTTTAGCTAGATAGGGCGTGTTGACCTTTTACGATTAATTTTGCTGCAGTGTGTTTGGTATTTAGGCAAGGCAGAGCCTATGTAGTGTGGTTGTTCCACATAAATAGGCGATAACGCAGCATTAATGCCAAACACGCGCTGCCCTTCGGGTTCTTCCTAGGGGCGATTAACTCTTTGTTACTCGATTTTTACTTAGCCCACTAGGTTACAAATCTCGCGCCGCGATTAAATCGCCCCTAGAGTGAACAAATTTCAATCAATAAAGGTCAGCACGCCCTTAGATCGATAGGCGTTTTACTTTTTTCGCCGCCGATCTCGCGCACCAACTTAGGAACCAAGAACCCCGGCAATGCTGCTAGCATAGCCGTCACGATTTCCCGTGCCTGACTCTCAGCTATATCAAAGTGGCTGGCACCTTCAACTTTATCAAGTAGATGTAAGTAGTAAGGTAAAATGTCTGCTTCGAATAGCGCTTCACTAAGTGCAACTTGTGACTCGACAGAATCATTCACATCTTTTAGTAACACCGCCTGATTTAATAACGTAACACCCACAGCCTTTAATTTTTGCATAGCCGTTTTAAAGTCATCATCAATTTCGTTAGCGTGATTGATATGATTTATAAACACCACCTTTAAGGGCGATGCAGCAAAGCGTGCACATAGCTCATCGGTAATTCTTGCTGGGATCACCACAGGTAAGCGGCTGTGAATACGCATGCGTTTAATTTGCGGAAGCTGCTCTAACTCATCCATAAACCAACTAACAGCATCGTCTTTGGCCATCAATGGATCGCCACCACTTAAAATGACTTCGTTGATGTTGCTGTCTGCTTTTATGTAAGCCAGTGCATCAATCAAGCTGCGTTTGTTTAATTGGTTTTCTTGATAAGGAAAATGGCGTCTAAAACAATAACGGCAATTTACAGCACAGCCGGTTTTAAACATCACTAAAACCCGAGAGCGATACTTGTGTAACAAACCAGGTTGGTTGTTATCTTGCTCTTTTAGAGGATCTTTGTCGTAACCTGTTTTTGCTAAAAACTCTTGGTGTCTTGGCATCACTTGCAGCAAAAGAGGGTCGTTTATGTCGCCATAACGCATTTTTTTTATAAAAGGCAGCGGCACACGAACAGGAAAAAGACCGCGTGCTTTGAGGTCTTTTTCGTCTACTTTGCTTGATAATCCTAGCATTTCTAGCAAGCGTTCAGGACAAGTGACAACATTTGCCAATTCTTTTTGCCAGTTTTTATGCAAATTTACTTCATTTCTTTGTATCATTGACACGTAGATTACTCGAAATTATTTAGACAGAGGAAACGATGGCGAATTATAGCACCAATGAGTTCAAGGGCGGCCTAAAAATTATGTTAGACGGCGAACCTTGCAGCATCTTAGAAAATGAAATGGTAAAACCAGGTAAAGGCCAGGCGTTTAACCGTGTTCGTATTCGTAAACTTATCACAGGTAAAGTACTAGAAAAAACATTCAAGTCAGGTGAGTCAGTTGAAGGTGCAGACGTAATGGATACAGATTTAGCGTATCTATACACTGACGGTGAGTTCTGGCACTTCATGAACAACGAAACATTTGAGCAAATCGCTGCTGACGAAAAAGCGCTTGGCGACAATGCAAAATGGTTAGTTGAAAATGACGTTTGTACAATCACGCTTTGGAACGGTAGCCCAATCGCTGTGACTCCACCAAACTTCGTTGAATTAGAAATCACTGAAACAGATCCAGGTCTAAAAGGTGATACAGCGGGTACTGGCGGTAAACCAGCAACATTAAGCACAGGTGCTGTTGTTCGTGTTCCTCTATTCGTACAAATCGGCGAAGTGATCAAAGTTGATACACGTAGCGGTGAATACGTGAGCCGTGTTAAGTAACAGGCTTTGTTAATCAATTTATTATAAAATCCCAGCTTCTGCTGGGATTTTTTTTGGGAAACACTATGTCTAATGTCCTTTGGCAACCAAGCGCCGATATTGAAACTTTACGCCACCGTGCCGCTATCATCCGCCGTATTCGCGAGTTCTTTTATGATCGTGATGTTATGGAGGTTGAAACGCCAAGCTTAAGTGCGGCCAGTGTAACCGATGTGCATTTAGCGACATTTAGTACCGAGTTTGTTGGTCCTGGTCATGCTGGTGGCTTACCACTTTATTTGCAAACATCACCTGAGTTTGCCATGAAGCGTTTACTTGCTGCAGGCTCTGGGGCTATTTTCCAGCTATGCAAAGCCTTTCGTAATGAAGAGGCGGGAAGTCATCATAATCCTGAATTTACAATGCTTGAGTGGTATCGTCCGGGTTTTGATGAATTTGCGCTTATGGATGAAATGGATGAGCTTATGCAATTAGTGCTTGGCGTAGAAAGCGCAGAGCGACTTACTTATCAGCAAGCCTTTATGAACGCCTTAGGTGTAGATCCTTTAACTGCTGATATCAGCACATTGCAGCAACTAGCAACAGAGCAGGGCTTTGCCGATATTGCTGCGAATGAAACGCACCGCGATACCTTGTTACAGCTATTATTTTGTATGAAGGTAGAACCAACGATTGGCCAAGAAAAGCCTTGTTTCGTTTATCATTTCCCAGCTTCGCAAGCAGCTCTTGCGCAAATTTGTCAGCACGATGAGCGAGTAGCAGGGCGATTTGAGTTATATTTTAAAAATATGGAACTGGCAAACGGCTTTAATGAGCTGACCAATGGTAAAGAGCAAGCTGCTCGTTTTAGTGAAGATAATCAGTACCGTGAAGCAAATGGATTAAAGCAAGTGCCAATGGATGAGCGTTTAATAGCTGCACTAGAGCATGGTTTGCCACAATGTGCGGGTGTCGCGCTGGGTATAGATCGACTCATTATGCTGGCAACAAATAAACAAAAGATTAAAGACGTACTCGCCTTTGACGTTGAAAGGGCTTAACTTATTTGGCTCTAGGCTCTAGGCTCTAGGCTCTAGGTGTTTGGGTGCTAGGTAAAAAACCTAGCACCTAATTACTTATAGCTCGTAAATAAATGTCACACCGGCAACCATAGGTTCGCCAAGTTGTGTGTATGTATGAGTGGTGTAACCGTCTAATGGATCGTTACCAAACTCAAAACCACGAGTCGGTACGTCTTCGTCAAATAAGTTACGTGCCCATGCATTAATGCTCCAATTATCACTTTCATAACCAAATGAAGCATTCACTAAGTTGCTGCTAGTTGCTTTTGAGTTATGGCTGTCAGAGAAGTAGTAATCGTCTTTGCCTTCTACACCAATTGACGCATAAAGTGCTGGCGTAAAGTTATAACGCGCAGTGAATGCATATTGGTATTTAGGAGCTTGTGCTTGATCTCGACCATCTTGATCTAGGCCTGATTGTGCAACAAAGTCATTGATTTCTGTATGTAGATAACCTGCACTACCCGTTAGTAGTAAATTGTCAGTAGCTTGGAAGCTGCCTTCAATTTCTAAACCGTAGTTTTCTCCAGAGCTGGCATTATCGATATAGCCTGTGAATTTTTGACCTTCAACCTGCCACGATTTTAGCTGCATATCTTCACGGTACATGTAGAAAGCAGCAAGACGTAACACAAACTTATCGTCCAAAGAGCTGCCTTTCACACCAAACTCACCGCTCCAAAGGTATTCAGGGGCAAATGATGTGTGATTAGCAAAGAAGTCAGCATCTAGGTTTAAGCCTTCGTCTTTTGCTTTTGCTAACGCTTCAGAGTTAATACCGCCAGCCTTATAGCCACGAGTAATGCTGGTGTAGATCATGGTGCGATCAATCACTTGGTATTCAAGTGCAAGCTTACCGCCCACCATGACATCATCGGTTTCTTCAATAAAACCGTTATTGTCGATGTAGTCACCTTGATACTGCTCAACACGCAAACCCGTAATTAAGGTTGTTTTTGGGCCGATAGGTGTTGCTAATTGCCCGTATGCAGCAATATTGCTGGTTTCATAATTTGATGCAAATGGTTGCGCAAGCCAAGTATATTGACGTTCTAAGTCAACTTCGCGGCCTTGATAATAAATGCCTGCGACCCACTCACCAGATTTACCACTAAATTGCAGCTCTGCCGCTTGATCTTGGCGATCGCGAAAGTAAGTATCTGTTGAGCTATAACCCCACTCATGCAAGCCTGCAGCACATAACTCCGGCTGGGCTTCATCATTACACACCCAGTCTTCGTCGAAGCTATATAACAGCTCACTGTCGATACCTGATAGGTTTAGGCTAACATCAAAAAAGTCAAAGCCGGTGTATATGTTTGCTAAACCAACCGCAATGCTTTCTTGGTTGTCTTGGCCAGGTTCATCAGCCACACTGTAACGACTGTTATCCAGTGTGAAGGCGTCATAGCCGTTATTTATATCGATGTAATGTACATTCAGTTCAGTACGCAAATGCTCGGTCAATTGGCTGTGTAACTTAAAGCGAGAAACAAGCTCGTCTTGTTGCTGGGTATCTTTGCCTAAATAACGGTTTTCTACATACCCATCAGATTCACGTTGATAAATACTAGCGCGTACCGCAGTGTCGTCAGTAATACCGGTACCTGCGGCAACACCAGCTTCGTAGCTGTTGTAGTTGCCCGCACCTAATTGTATTTTCACACTTGGGTCAAGAGTGGGTGTTGCAGATTCCATTTGAATCATACCAGCTAAGGCATCAGCACCAAAGCGAGTCCCTTGTGGGCCGCGATAAATTTCAACTTGGTCGATATCAAATAACAGTGAACTGCCGCCTAAACCAGAGTAGTTAATACCGTCGATCACTAAGCCAACCGAAGGATTAATAGGGTCAACAAACTGTGAGCGTAAACCAACACCACGAATTTGCACGAAACGACCACGAGATGCACCAGAGGTAAAGTTTACATTCGCTGCACTAGCAAGCATCTCATCTAAAAACTTTGCACCGCGTTGATTGATTTCATGGTCTGAAAACAAGCTTGCGCTGGCACTAAGGGTTTGAATGCTTTCTCTTTTGAAATCACCGGTAACTTCAATCGTTTCTAGATCACCGTCTTCAGCGTAAGCAATCGAAGATGCTGCAAATAAAGGCAGGATGGCAGCAGATAATAATGATAAACGTCGTTTCATGCGGATTCTTAACTCCATTTTCGGGACTGCTATTCTAGCAACCTAGCTAGCCAAATGGCTATAAAATCAATTTTTATGGTATAAACGCAGGCAATTATACGTAAATTGATTAGGAATACGACTATGACCTTTAAAGTAGACTTTAAAGTGCGTGATTATGAGTGTGATTTACAAGGCATTGTTAATAACAGTGTTTATTTTAATTACCTAGAGCATGCTCGCCATGAGTTTTTACATGCTCAAGGTATCGATTTTGCAAAGCTAGCAAGAGAAAAAGTAAACCTTGTCGTGCTGCGAAGCGAAATGGATTACAAGGCATCACTAGTGCCGGGCGATGAGTTTTACGTTGCAGTTGAGCCTGAGCGTATCAGCCGTTTAAAGTTTGCTTTTAGGCAAACGGTGTATCGTAAACATGACGATAAAGTGATGCTGCAAGCTTTGGTGATTGGCACGTCGGTAAATGAAAAAGGTCGTCCTTTTTTACCAGAAGAAGTCGATAACTTATTCAAATAGTCTGCGTTGTTATTTAAAAAGCTAACTTAGAACAATTTTTTACAGATAAAACATGTTTTTTTAACGATCAATTGCGTTAAATGTTGTTATTATTACTACATTGAAATTTGAATCGTAAAAAATTATGAAGTTAGTAGCCTTGTCCCTTCTTTTAGTATTGTTTTGCATGGGCTGCTCATCGACAGGGAAAGTCACTAGTGAGCAATTAAAATATACACAGTGGCAATTATCAAAAGTAAATGGCTTAGCCATTCCAGTATCCCAAACAGCCTCGCTGCGTTTTATCGAAGCGATGCAGGTTAACGGCTTTGCTGGCTGTAATAAGTTTTTTGGCGAAGGCGCGCTAAGCGAAGATACGCTTACAGTAAATAAATTAGGTATGACACGTAAATCATGTGGTGAGCAAGTTGATGCGCTTGAGCAGCAATTACTGTCAGCGCTAAAAGAAGGCGCAGCCATTACTTTAACTGGTGAGCAACTTACCCTACAAGGCGAGCACCATTTTACCTTCATTGCAAAAAACTAAAGTGGCTGAGCTTGCAGCAATTTTTTAACTGACGTACACTCAGGGCGTTTTAAAAGAAACGAATTTATACTTGTCGGAGTGCCTTAAATAAGGCTGAGATCGCGAAAGCGGGATCCGTGAACCTGATCAGGCTAACACCTGCGTAGGGAACAAGCTGCCTCACTGGGCGCTTGTGCGCCAAATTTTTGGGGCATAAGCGGCACAGGCTGCACTAGTAAGCACTTAGCTTATTGACGATCCAATGGCGTTTGCCACTCTCTATTGCACTTGCAATATCTGACAAGACAACCCTTAAAGCAATGAGGTAAGTCATGTCAAACACAACAACTAAACCATCTCGCCGCGAAGTTCGTGCGGCAGCATCAGATTATATTTATAACTTAACTGGGCAACCGTTTCCTAATTCTCATAAAGTTTATGTCGAAGGTACACAAGACAATGTACGAGTAGGGATGCGTGAAATCACTCTCAGCGATACCTTTATCGGTGGCACTGAAGAGAACCCTGTATTTGAGCCTAACGCGCCAATTCGTGTTTACGATACATCAGGTCCATATACTGACCCAGATTTTCAACTTGATGTGCGCAAGGGCCTTGAGAAATATCGTGAAAAGTGGATTGAAAGCCGTGGCGACACTGAAATTTTAGACTCAGTGACTTCGCAGTTTTCTCAACAGCGAATGGCAGATGAAGGGTTAGATCATATCCGCTTTGAACACCTACCAAAGATCCGCCGTGCAAAAGCCGGTAAAAACGTAACGCAAATGCATTATGCGCGACAAGGCATTGTGACGCCTGAAATGGAATATGTGGCGATCCGTGAAAACATGGGACGCGCTAAAATTCGTGAAGAGTTACTTGCAGCCCAGCACAAAGGCGAATCGTTTGGCGCTAGTATTCCTGATTTTATTACCCCTGAATTTGTGCGTGATGAAATTGCCCGTGGCCGCGCCGTGCTTCCTAACAACATCAACCATCCAGAAACTGAGCCGATGATCATCGGCCGAAACTTCTTAGTTAAGGTGAACGCGAATATTGGTAATTCGTCGGTCACATCATCAATCGAAGAAGAAGTAGAAAAAATGGTGTGGTCGACTCGTTGGGGCGCCGACACGGTGATGGACTTATCAACGGGTCGCTATATTCACGAAACCCGTGAATGGGTGGTACGTAATTCGCCAGTGCCAATTGGTACCGTACCAATTTACCAAGCGCTTGAAAAAGTAAATGGTGTGGCTGAAGACCTAACGTGGGAGATTTTCCGCGATACCTTGATTGAACAAGCAGAACAAGGTGTTGATTACTTTACTATTCACGCTGGAGTATTGTTGCGTTACGTGCCGATGACAGCAAAGCGTGTTACCGGTATTGTTTCGCGTGGTGGCTCAATCATGGCGAAATGGTGTTTAGCGCACCATAAAGAAAACTTCTTATACACGCACTTTGAAGAAATCTGTGAAATTTTAAAACAGTACGATGTGTGTTTTTCATTAGGTGATGGTCTGCGTCCGGGCTCTATCGCCGATGCAAATGACGAAGCCCAATTCAGCGAATTACGTACTTTAGGTGAGTTGACAAAACTTGCTTGGAAACATGATGTGCAAGTGTTCATCGAAGGCCCTGGCCATGTGCCAATGCATATGATCAAAGAGAACATGGAAGAGCAGCTAAAACACTGTGAAGAAGCACCGTTTTATACTCTTGGTCCATTAACCACGGATATTGCACCGGGGTACGATCATTTCACATCAGGTATTGGCGCTGCGCAAATTGCTTGGTACGGCTGCGCTATGCTTTGTTATGTAACCCCTAAAGAGCATTTAGGCTTACCTAACAAAGAAGACGTTAAAGAAGGTTTAATCACTTACAAAATTGCTGCTCATGCTGCCGATTTGGCAAAAGGCCACCCGGGTGCGCAAGAGCGTGACAACGCTTTATCAAAAGCGCGCTTTGAGTTCCGTTGGCACGACCAATTTAACCTAGGTTTAGACCCTGAACGCGCCCGCGAATATCACGACGAAACATTGCCACAAGAATCAGGCAAGATTGCACATTTCTGCTCTATGTGTGGCCCTAAGTTTTGTTCGATGAAGATCACTCAAGAAGTACGTGATTACGCCAAAGATCTTGAAGCAAGAGGGATTGATCCAAATAACGTAGGTGATGCTATCGAAATCAAAATGGTCGATGTTGAAGCCGAAATGAAAGCGAAATCAGACGAGTTCAAAAAAACAGGCTCTGAGATTTACCACAAAGCAGTTTAATTGATGGAGCTAGGCGTCAGCGATAGGCTCTGGGTATTTACCTAGGGCCTGAGCCTAGGGCCTAGAAAGTTTATGTCATTAAAGATAGCGATACTGGGCTTTGGTTTAACTGGCCGTTTAACTGCATTAGCACTTGCTAAAGAGCATCAGCTAAGTGTGTTTGAGCAAGATAATGAACATGCTAGCAACAGTGCCGGCAGCGTTGCTGCAGCGATGTTAGCCCCCCTTGCTGAATCGGTCTTGTGTGAACAGGATCTAGCCCTAGAAGGGCTTAATAGCATCACTCGTTGGCAGCAAATTTTAATTGAGCTCGATGACGCTGTGTATTTTCAACAAACAGGCAGCTTAGTGGTTGCTCATCAGCAAGATAAGGGCGATTTACAAAGTTTTGTGAGCCGCTTAAAACCGCTTGAAAGCTATCAGGCACAGGCATTGGTTGGCACTCAAATAGCAGACCTTGAGCCAGAACTAGCTGGGCGTTTCCACCAAGGTGTGTATTTACCTTGTGAAGGGCAGCTCGATAATCAAGCATTTTATAGTGCTAGTTTTAAAAAGCTAACCTCGCAAGGAGTGCAATTTAACTTTGGCTGTAAAGTTGAATTGAACGCCCATCAAGTGAATGGCCAAAGCTATGATTATGTATTTGATTGTCGCGGCTTAGGTGCTAAAGAGGCTGAACCCTTACTGCGTGGAGTAAGAGGGGAGGTGGCGCGTTTATATGCACCAGAGGTGAACCTGACCAGGCCGATACGACTGATGCATCCGCGTTACCCAATTTATATTGCTCCTAAGCCAAACCATCAATTTGTGATTGGTGCGACTGAAATCGAATCGCAAGACCGCGGTAAAGTCACCGTGCGCTCGGCGCTGGAGCTATTGTCTGCTGCTTATACCGTGCATAGCGGCTTTGCTGAAGGGCGTATCGAGAGCTTGCAATCTGGGCTTCGTCCAGCGTTTGCAAACAACCGCCCGAAAGTCACAAAGCAAGGTCGAGTGATCAGTATTAATGGCTTGTACCGTCATGGCTATCTACTTGCGCCTAAAGTGGTTGATGATGCAGTGAGCTTAATTGCTTAAGGATAAAAATGAATATTTTAATTAATGGTCAGTTAGTTTCAGTGAACGACAATACATCGCTCACTCAGGCGTTGAGCCAGTTTGGCGCAAGACCTCCATTTGCCGTTGCCGTTAATGGTGACTTTGTACCGCGCAGCCAATGCGATGCTAAAACCCTCAACGAAGGCGACAGCATTGAGTTATTGTCGCCAATTCAAGGAGGCTAAGATGGATTGTTTTTCGGTTTATGGTGAGCAATTTACGAGTCGTTTACTGATTGGCTCAGCACTGTACCCTTCGCCAAGTGTTATGACTGAGTCGATAGTGGCCTCACAGGCTGAGATTGTCACGGTTTCATTAAGACGCCAGCAAAGCGCTGCTGCGGGTGATGATTTTTGGCAATTGATAAAAAATACCGGGTTAAAGGTGCTGCCAAATACGGCAGGTTGCCATAGTGTAAAAGAAGCAGTGACCTTGGCACAAATGTGCCGCGAAGTGTTTGCCACTGATTGGATCAAGTTAGAGTTGATTGGTGATGAATATAATTTACAGCCCGATCCAATCGCATTGCTCGAAGCCACTAAAATTTTATTGGCCGATGGCTTTAAAGTTTTACCTTATTGTACAGATGATTTAGTGCTGTGTCAGCGCCTCGCTGATTTAGGTTGTGAAGTACTTATGCCTTGGGGCGCACCGATTGGCACAGGTAAAGGCTTGCTGAATCCTTACAACTTAAAAATGATCCGTGAGCGCTTGCCAAACCATACTTTAATTGTTGATGCGGGCTTAGGTTTACCATCACATGCCTGCCAAGCGCTTGAATTAGGGTATGATGCCGTATTATTAAATTCGGCAATTGCAGGTGCAGGTTGCCCAGTGACGATGAGTAAAGCGTTTAAAAGTGCGGTTGAAGCGGGGCGATATAGCTATGTGGCTAAAGCGATGCCAGAAAAAGACGTCGCAAGTCCATCAACGCCTACGCTCGGTATGCCATTTTGGCATCAAGAATAAAATGTGAGGAATAACATGAATCAGGTTGTATGGACCATAGCTGGCTCAGATTCGGGCGGCGGTGCAGGAATTCAAGCCGACATCAAGGCAATGCAAAGTTTTAACGTACATGGCTGCACAGTTATTACTGCTTTAACGGCACAAAATAGTTTAGGTGTAGAAGCGCTGAACCCGATATCAACAGAGGTGATTGAGTCGCAACTATTAGCATTAGCCAGTGATATGCCTGCCAGCGTGATTAAAATTGGCATGCTTGCCAATGTGCAGCAAATACAGCTTATTAGTGAGCATTTAAAACATTACAAAGCAACTTGGGCAGAGCCGCCTTTGGTTGTTTATGATCCGGTTGCCATTGCCTCAAGTGGTGACTTATTAACAGAAGAAGATACTGTTAGTGCCATTAAAGAGTGTTTATTGCCATTAGTCGATGTAGTAACACCGAACACTCACGAAACACAGCTTTTAACCGGTGTTTATTTGATTGGCCCAAGCGCAGTGAAAGAAGCCGCCGAAAAGTTAACAGGCTATGGTGCAAAAGCGGTGATCATCAAAGGAGGTCATTGGGATTACCCAAGTGGCTATTGCATTGATTACTGCGTGCAAGGTGAGCAGGCATATTGGCTTGGTAACGAAAAAATTCAAACTCCGCATAGTCATGGTACTGGATGCAGTATGGCTTCTGTGATTGCTGCGTGTTTAGCCAAACAGTATCCACTCAAAGATGCCTTTATTTTAGCAAAAGCCTATATCAACCAAGGATTAAAAGCAGCCGTTCGTTATGGTGAAGGGATTGGCCCCGTTGCACACACTTGCTTTCCAACAAATCTAGCAGATTACCCACAAGTCATCGAAGCGGGAAGTTGGCTTGGGGATGAGCTCGACTTTGATTGCCCGGTTGATTTTACCATGGCAGCTGGTTTTGCCGAGTGCGACTCTAAACAGTTTGGTCTATATGCCGTTGTAGATACGGTTGATTGGTTAGAGAAGTGTTTAGCCGAAGGGGTTAAAACAGTTCAATTAAGAATGAAAAATGCAGACGATGCAGCACTTGATGAGTCGATTGCAAGTGCGGTTATGCTGGGGCAGAAGTACGATGCGCAGGTATATATCAATGATTATTGGCAATTGGCGATTAAGCACGGTGCTTATGGTGTGCATTTAGGGCAAGAAGACTTACAAACCGCTAATTTAATTGCCATAAAAGAGGCAGGGTTACGCTTAGGTGTATCGACTCATGGCTTTTATGAGATGCTGCGTGCACATAATTACAGACCAAGTTATATGGCGTTTGGTGCTATTTATCCAACCACCACTAAAGACATGACTGGGCAAATTCAGGGCTTAGAAAAGCTAGAAAAATTTGTGCCGTTGATGGCCGATTATCCAACGGTCGCGATTGGTGGAATTGACTTATCTCGTGCTGAGCAAGTTGCGAGCACGGGTGTTGGCAGTGTTGCCGTAGTACGTGCGATTACTGAAGCCGAAGACTACCAAGCAGCCATTGCAAAGTTAAAACAGCTGGTCGAAGGTCAGTCATAAAATGAGCGCGTTAAGCGACAAAGAGCAAATTCGTTATAGCCGCCACTTGCTACTAAAAGAGGTGGGTCATGCAGGGCAGCAAAAGTTAAAGTCTGCACATATTGTGGTTGTCGGAGCAGGTGGGCTTGGCTCACCGGCACTGTTTTATTTAGCGGCTGCAGGAATCGGAACGCTCACTTTGATTGACGATGATAAGGTTGAGCTTTCAAACCTACAGCGACAAATACTCTATAAAGTAAACCACATGGGGCAGGCAAAAACACAGGCGGCTGCCAAGGTGTTAGGCAGTTTAAATAATCAAATTACGGTTAAGCCTCTATGCCAAAAGCTTGATGAAAGTAACTGTGCTGAGCTTCTTGGTGGCGCTGACATCATCCTTGATTGCAGTGATAACTTTGCTACCCGCTATTTGGTTAATCGCTATTGTTTAGCTAAATCTATCCCACTTGTATCAGCTGCAGCTATTGCAACACAGGGGCAGGTGATGAGTTTTGATTTTCGTGATGAACAAAGCCCTTGCTATGGCTGTATATTCCCGCAAACGGAGGAGCAGACAGCGCTTAATTGTGACAATGCTGGGGTATTGAGCCCGTTGCTGGGTGTTATGGGGAGCATGCAAAGTTTATTGGCTATCAATATATTGCTTGGCCATAAAACGGGCAGCGAGTTTATTCAATTTGACGGGCTAACACTACAGCAGCAGCGCTTTAATATTCAAAAAGATAGTGAGTGCTCAGAGTGTAATCGTGGGATGTAGGCGCGGTTTATAATGAATTTTAAGCAAACCACTATTGCTCAAGTGGTTTGCTTAATTGTGCTTAATTGAACTTATTAGTCGTTAATTTTCGCAAATGGTGTGCCCATGCGGGTCACTGTTTCTGGGTGTTGATCTGATAAGAACTCGGCTTGATTTGCTCCCCAGGCTAAAATAACGGTAGAGCCTAACTTAAAGCGACCCATTTCTTCACCCTTCTTCAGAGTAATCGCGTTGTCACCTGTAGTTGGGTAATTCCAACTAAATACATCTTTACCTGCTGGTGGCGTGACTGTGCCTGCCCAAATAGTCTCGATGCTAGCAACAATTGTCGCACCGACAAGTACCATGGCAAGCGGGCCAATTTCAGTTTCAAAGATAGCCACAACACGCTCGTTACGAGCAAATAGGTTAGGTACATTTTGTGCTGTTAACGGGTTTACCGAAAATAAATCACCCGGTACGTAGATCATTTTGCTCAGCGTACCATCAACAGGCATGTGAATACGGTGGTAATCTTTTGGTGCTAAATAAATAGTGGCAAACTTACCGCCTAAAAACGGTGCAGTGTCTTCTTCTTTGCCACCAAGGAGGGCTTGTAAGCTGTAGTCATGGCCTTTTGCTTGGATGATTTGACCGTCGACTACATCGCCTAATTGGCTAATTGCACCATCAACTGGGTGAGCAATAATGTCGCTTTCTTCAGCAAGTGGACGAATACCTTCTTTTAATGGGCGAGTGAAAAACTCATTAAAAGTTTTGTAATGAGCTGGATCTGGGTATTTAGCCTCACTCATATCAATTTTGTATTGTTTGATAAACAATTTAATTAAGGCCGTTGTTAAGCCACCCGCTTTTGCTGCTGCTAACTTGCCAACCATGCGCGAAATGAAATGTTTTGGCATGGCATATTGCATAGCAATTTTGAATTTATCTAAACTCACTTGTTATTTCCTAAATAGTTATACGCGAGGAGCGCGTGCACCAGCACGGCCGTCGGCCATAGTTTCTAAAATTCGGTGGTAACTGTCAAAGCGAAGTTCTGAAATTTCACCATCATCAACAGCTTGGCGGATTATACAGCCAGGATCGTTTAAATGCTTACAATCGCGAAAACGACAGCCACCAATAAAATCACGGAACTCTTTAAAGCACCACGTAACGCGCTCAACCTCTAAATGCCATAAGCCAAACTCACGAATTCCCGGTGAGTCGATTAGGTTACCACCACTTGGTAAGTGGTGTAATCGCGATACGGTTGTTGTGTGTTGACCAAGGCCGCTATTCTCAGAGACTTCTTGGGTTAAGATGTCAGCATCAGGCAGTACAGTGTTTACTAAGGTTGATTTACCTACACCACTTTGACCAACAAAAATGCTGTTTTTACCAACCAGTTTTTGTTTAAGCTCATCAATGCCTTGACCGGTTTTATTACTGACTAACAGTACTTGATAACCTAGCTCACGATAGATATCGAGAATTTCATCAATAAAAGCAAGGCCTTCATCGTCGATTAAATCTATTTTGTTAAGCACTAAAATAGGCTCAATACCCATGTCTTCACAGGCAACTAAATAGCGGTCGATAATGTTTGGCGTAAACTCAGGCAGTACTGCAGAGACCATTAAAATTTGGTCGATATTGGCAGCGACGACTTTCACCCCGTCATAAAAATCAGGGCGCGTTAGTTGTGAGCGACGCTCATGGGTTGCTTCAATAACGCCTGCTAAGTCGCCTTCGCTAACTTTTGCACGGCGAAAAATAACTTCATCACCACATACAAGGCTCGATACTGTTCTGCGTATATTACAGCGCAATACTTCGCCTGATTCGGTTTCGATATCGGCATGTTGACCAAATCGACTGATCACAACCGCATTCTCGGCAGGGCCTAAATTGTCATTTTGCCATTGCACAGTTGCCCCTTTCTGTTGCTTTTTGTCTGCATTAGAGAGGCGTTTTTGATGATTGGCCTTAATTCGACGCGATTGGCCTTTACTTAATTTCTTTTGTTTTGCCACTTTTGGCCTATAACTTGAGTAAATGTCGGGCTTTTTGAAAAAAAAGCTTTAGGTCGACTGATGATACTAATATGATATATCTAAATGCGTTGGATCTAAAGGAAAGCACCGCTAAGGTAACTATGTCTTTTCATAAATCAAATCTTATCTGGCTCGACCTGGAAATGACAGGCCTCGAACCAGCAACAGATAAAATACTCGAAATTGCCACTGTTGTCACCGACAGTGATTTAAACATCTTGGCTGAAGGCCCTGTTATTGCTATTCATCAAAGCGATGAACTGCTTGATGGCATGGACGAGTGGTGCACGACTCAGCACGGTCAATCTGGTTTAACAGCTCGTTGTAAAGCAAGCACATTCACTGAACAAGATGCTATTGATCAAACATTGGCATTTCTAAAGCAATGGGTACCTGCGGGTGCTTCACCTATGTGTGGTAATTCTATCGGCCAAGACCGCCGTTTTATGAATAAGTACATGCCTGAATTGGAAGACTACTTTCACTACCGTAACCTTGATGTGAGTACAGTTAAAGAACTTGCACGTCGTTGGAAACCTGACGTATTAGCGCAAGTGAACAAAAAAGGTTCACATCTAGCCCTCGACGATATCAAAGATTCGATCATGGAATTAAAGGTTTACCAAGAAAAATTCTTTAATTTGTAAAAAACATTTGCAAACACATCGGATTATTGTAGAATCCTGCCCCGCTTAAGACGTTAACCCCCGCGGGGTTAGTGTGTCTTTAGCTAAACTTTTATAGTTGTATAGTTGAAAGTTATAATTTGCGGCACTAGCTCAGTTGCCAGAACGTTTTACCGCAACCTTCAAGGTTGTGCACCAACGGACAAATTACTGACAACTTTTGAATGCGGCACTAGCTCAGTTGGTAGAGCGCAACCTTGCCAAGGTTGAGGTCACGAGTTCGAGCCTCGTGTGCCGCTCC
>NZ_JABVXE010000032.1:0-17010 GCF_013350085.1 Pseudoalteromonas sp. 0802
ATAGAGTACCACCAACAGGCAGTTGATCTCTTCTCACCGTTTAACCATGAGTGGTGCACTTATTATCTGAATTCGGGACTGAGGGGTTACTCATAATTTTATGAGCATGTGGCTATAGGCAGCTTTGGTGTCATGATGAGCAATTTTAGATTTTATAGAATGTGAAGGGTCATACCTAAAAACTAGAACTTGAATAACCCTCTTTTAAAGTTAAGTGCTCACAATCCGTATAGTGGATAGTGTTAGCCATTAAAAGATAACAATCACTTTCCGCAAAGCGGTTAAATTGTTCGCTATATGTTTAACTCATCCTTCATATGCATTTTATGAGTTGTAAGTTCTCTGAAGCTTCAGATAAGCTCATTTAAAGTCCGCCATATGAACCATAGTAAACTTAAGCTTATTCCTCTTAAAGGATGTCGTTGCTGTTTGGTTAATTCCGCATTACGGAAAAACAGTTTCCAGTATTCTTCCGTATAATGAACTGAGGCTTTGTCTGGTGGTATTTTCAGAACAATAGCGCAATAAGTAATATTGTTAGTTTTGACCAAAATATATCACTAGATGACAAATCCGCATCATGGAGTCTGTAAGGTATGGGCGTCTTCCATAATGCGGAAAACAATGTTGATACATTTCCATTCACTTGGATTAGTAATTTAGTAGGGGAGGTGAGCAAGTGGTCTATGAATTGAACGGAGTTTACTCCGCAAAGCGGACGTGCATTCTAACCAGAATACTGCTTTTGCTTTCAAGCTCAAAATGAAATTAAGGCAACACATCTAACAAGTCTAAAGAATAAAACAAATGTGATTGCACTCCACACTACGGACAGTTGATTAGCATTAGCATTCCGTTTGGCGGATTAAATTTGATGTGTTCAGCTTCCGTATTTTGGAAGTATTCAACTGATTACAAATTAAGACATTCCTACAACAACAATGAATTTGAGAAAATATCACTTTCAACTACCAGTTTAATACAGTCCATTAAATGGAGTTCGATTCATGAGTTTTACTCCGCACGCCGGACTAAAGGGGCAGTAAAGAGCGTCCAGATAACGAACTAATAAAAGTACGCCTTAATCCGCTAAAAGGATTAAAGCGAGATTTTCATTAATATCGAAAATGAACTGGGAGAAGTTTCTTGGTCTACGATTGCATTACAACAAATCCAGTTTCGAACTTCCAATATCAGGACTAAGTGACCTGTAAAGGTGTTCCGCAACTCGGAAAAAATGGATTTTGCTGTAGACCAATTTACGGATTTAGCTATTGAATATATGAAATTAACTAGGGCGTCGAAATTTAGCATTTCAGTTAGTGTTTTGATATTTATTTGAAAAGTTGGAAATGAAACTTTGAATTTCCTTACGTCCGCATTTCGGTATCCTATGATTAGTATGCTGTTCCGTATTATGAACTTATTTGTTAAGACGCTGACCGTATCCTGAACTACTATTTATAAGCATATGGTTTTATTGCCATAGCTGATTAACCTGTCGATTTAGTTGCAGAAGAGCAAGGTAAAATACTTGTTTTATTCATTTTGGATATAAGGTTGTTAGTTTGCACGTTTTTGGTATGTAAGAGATTGAAATCTGTACTTTGTGTAGTTGAGAGACAGAGCACTATCAGTCGTACTTGTCCCTCTTTATGCTATTTATGCTCTTATATGCCTTATAGCAACTGATATTTGGCCATGATTATCACCAAAACCACGTTCTTCATCATTGACAGTTAACCATAGAAGTCCTTCATACTCTGGAGGTACATAACCGTGGTTACCAATGGCAAACACAGGGCTACCACCACTGATATTGCTACCGCCAACTTTACCAATTAAACACCCCTCTGGTGCTCCAGGTTTTAGGTATGAACTTGGTGCTGGATAACGCGAATCACCAGCAGCGTCAGTAGGCCCCCAGTGAGGATTTGAACGCCATTTACCTCCAGTGTAAACGACTAAAAGTGTAATTCCTTTTGGTTTATAGACACCTGTATTATTCCAGTATCCAATAGGTCTAGCCGAAATTTCGTGATGAGTACTAGGAACTGTTTTTACAATCTCAGTACCAGCCTCCTCAAGAGCTTTTCTTAAAGCTTCTTGATATTCAATGCTATTTAAAAATTCATCTCCTAATTCATTTTCTAGTAATATCATCTTGTGAATTCCTTATAGTTAAAGAGCATTAACTACAGAAACAGGGTGCTCACTTCCCTGTCGCTACAACTGATTAAATTTCACTGATGAAAAAATCAGCAAACTTGTACATCCATCTACAAACTCATTTTAAGCTAGCAGAGAATAATAATTAATCAATGCAATGAGCGGCAGATCAAATATGAGACTACAAAGTTGGTATGTTTCTGGGAGTATTAATTTAATCAAAATCAAATCTTTCATTTTTGATTTGATAATACTCGATCGGCAAATTAAACTTGCTTTGCAGTTCATTCAGATAGGAATGTTCAACACTTGTGCATTTTACAGGACCAGCAACAATTAACTTTTCAACGAAACCTGCTTTATAAAAGTACGCATACTCTAGAAGTTGCCCAATTGCTTGCCGTATGCATGATTTAGCACTAAATGCTGTTTTGATTTCATACAACCTGTACTTATCACCCAATTGGAGAGTCAGATCAACTCTTCCGCATCCTATAACGTTTTCAGTGCCTACGTTATCCCTGCCATAGACTTGCACTAATTCATCATACAAAGCCTGTTGAAGATCATTGTGTAATAGTCGTACATCTATTTGCTGATCCTTCTTATAGGAGGCTTTGGTAAATGACAGTTTTGCTCTGCAACCTGGTTTGAAAACAAAAGAGGGAGTAGAAGGGTTGTCATTATTTGATGCTATCTCTATGTGAAGATACAAAGGTAGTAAGCGATCTAACACATCACAAACTCGCTGATAATCAATTCTTTCACGATTTTGTTTTTCACCTAGGAAAATAAAAGCATTAGTTTTGCACCATTCTGACTTGATTATGGTTGGCTGAAAGTCTTCACTTCTAGAGCCGTCATGCTCAACATCATAGTGCCACATGCTTAAATCGTAAAACTCAGTTCCGAATTCATTGATGTATTCATTGAATAAATTAATTTTCTCTATTAGAGCATTAAGGTTTGGATGATCTCTACTAGGGCGAGGGGAGAATGCTACTCCGTATCGAAAGGAATTATTTTCAAAGCCGATGTTAAATTGAAGCTCGGCTCGACCTCCGAAATGAGCTCCCCAATCTTTTTTTACTCCCCTTTGGTCAAATACGTACTTTGAGGGAACTCGTGATAAAGAATGAATATTTTTCCTCAATTCTTGAAGGTTACCCAGCTCATATTCTGTGAGCATTTCATTAATTTTATTTGCAATGTGAAACAGAGATGTCATTTAAAAACCTAAAAGTTAAACCTGAATTGAGTATTACATTTGGATTGTGAATGGCCAACTTTGATTTTTGATAACAGTACTCGACTTAATTGTCTAGTTATAAAGTGCTAGCGATGGAGGTTGTGTTTATTTTTTTGCATCATAATGTGTCAGTTTATAAATAAATAAATACCTATAAAATCAACTATTTAAATTTTCTATAAAATTTAATTGCGAAATATACACTTTGTATAGTTGCCAATTTAGTGACCTTCTGTTTAAAATATAGCTTCATTGTTAATAATTTTTTATTGGTTGTGTTATGGAAAATCGAAGTCAATTTTTGGATGAAGCAATATCTATTCAAGTTAGTGCGTTGCTTCTAGTGAAACAAGCTGCAGTTGTAGATATTCAATTGGCTGCGCACCTTTTCTGTATTCAATCTGAAGCTGATGTGGTTGCTATACGTGATGCTAGTACAATGACATTGCAACGACTAGCTAGAGAAAAAACAGTTATTAACGCGGCATCGCTTGGTTTGAATGGAATTAAACAAATGCTAGATGCTATTAAAAGTGCTGAGAATAACGATTCAAAACTTGGCAAGCTTAAAAACTTAGCTGCAAGTACCTCAATCGCTGTGGTGGGGAATTAATTATGAATGCAATTAGTTCAGAACTCATAGGTTTAGTGGATGGTAGAAGTGTTTCATATAATATAACAAGAGACATTTCACTGATTGTTACGCTGATGTCTCTTAATGCAAGACCAGCTCTTGTTGCAGAGCTCTTTCCTTATATCAAAATTGGACGCTATAAAGAAATAAAAAGGGAAGTAGACACTATTTCTTCTAAGCCATTTGAGTTCAAGAAAATTGCAAATTCAGTTGGTTATGGATGGGTTGATTCAAACCGCGAAGGCTTTTTGATAGCGAATCTGCTATTTAATGAAGCTAAAGCTCTGTACCCTAATTTTGATAATGATAATGATAATGATAATGATAATGATAATGATAATGATAATGATAATGTTTTTGCAGATATGCTTGTTAATGTTTGTATAAGCTTTAATAAGCGCTTCCAAGATTTGGTCGACCCAATTGACATTAATCAAGTAAATTCATTGTTTTGTGGAATTTCTAAGCAGGACTTATACCCCAATAGATGCTCATGTGGTCGCTTTTATTTAAGAACAACCCAAAGCTTCACTTCTTCTTGTCCTTGGTGCCGTTGTGGTGTTAATCCAAAATCAGTGAAAACAATCAAACTTAAAAAAGTAAATATCCATCATTTCGTTCAAGAGCAATCAGTTCGAGTACAACACACGCAAGTAGCTAATATTTCGTAGGTTGAAAGGAATGAGATTCTATTTAAGTTTAACAATTGTAGCATTGGGAGTTATGAATGCTGGCTTTGTGTCTGCTAAAAGCTCACCGGTTTCTGGAACAGAAAAGCCTAGTAGAGGATGGCACTTTTACGAAGATCCTGAGCTTGTAGATGAGGAAAAGCAAGAAGTTCCAAAGGCGCAACCTCCTTCTGCACAGCCAAATGATAAGAAACAACCAGAAATGGTTGAAATTAATTCAGCGTGGTTGAAAGAAAACCTTCCTAAATTACTCAATACAGCTATTGATGACCCTAGTACAGAGAACATTTCAAACTATTATTACGCACAACGTTTAGCTATCGACAAAGCGAATGCATTTAGCGATCAAACAAAAGAATTCTTTATGTTTGAAGAGCAACTTTCTGAAAGTAACCGCCGACCAAATTCAAGTAATGCGTTATTTGCTCATAAAGTAAAAACAAATAAAGATAAAGCCAAAGTGTTCAATTCTTTATTTGATAAAGCAGGGCTGTGGATGTTCTATCGTTCTGACTGCCCGTATTGTCACCAACAATTTCCTGCGATGGAGTCCTTAGCTAAGATAATGGGGGTTGATGTGTTAGCAATCTCAATGGATGGCATTCTTTTAGATAAAGAGTTCCCGGGAGTTAAGCATGTCATCGACCCTAACATGACTTTGTCTCGAAAGTTTCAAGTGAATATTACCCCTACAACAATGCTTGTCTCAAATGATGGTCAGCACTTTCAAACAATTAAATATGGCATGGCATCAGGTAGTGAACTTGTTCAAAGAGCACTATATGCAGCAAAACGGATGAACCTCATTAGTGAGGAGCAATTCGTTAAAACACAAGAAGTAAAAGACATTCTTGTGTCAAAGGAGCCTTTAGTAGTTGAAAAGCAAAAGCTAGAAGACAACCCTTCAATACTATCTGACCTACTCAGAAAACGGCTTAATGAGATTAACCTTTCAACGACATCAAAGGCTCAGTAATGTTTAAAATTAATAAATTAAGAGTGCTAATAGCACTTAGCGTTTTGTCTCCATCAATTCATGCTTCAACTGTGATGGAAGATGTCTTTACTGAAGCTGTAACATTTCAAACGACAACTGCTACGTCATTCAGTACACCAACAAGAAACGGTATAAGTTTTGGTGGGGCTTCTTACAGAGTAAAAGGGGTAAGAGCGAATGTCGTTAATTTTCAACCTCCGAAAATATCTGGAGGCTGTGGTGGCATCGACTTTTTTGCTGGAAGCTTTAGTTTAATAAACTCCGACCAATTAGTGCAAATGGGAAGGGCGATTGCACAAGGTGTACCATCATATGCCTTTAACTTGGCTTTAACTTCAGTTTGTCCCTCATGTAGTAAGTTAATGTCAGACCTTCAAACAAAACTTGATGAATTTAATCAAATGACGGCTAATGGCTGCGAAAAGGCTGTTGGATATTTGGGAGATCTGAAATTAGATGACGGCACAAATGCAGTCGATACTTTCAAGAGCTCAGTGCAGTTTGGTGCTTTAGAAGGGCTCGCAAATGATGCTTCAGGTTGGTTAACAGATAGAGGTGAGGCAAACGCTACGAAAGGCGATACAGATAATACAGCTGTTAAAGCAGAAAAAAATGGTGTCGAAGTAGAAGTTAATACAGCTCATCATATTCTAGTGAATGCAAATGTCAGTGCATATACCCATTCCTCAATCTCAGGTTGGGGTGGTGCAAACTTAAAAGGCCTGATCATGTCGTTAACCGGTACAACAATTTCTAGAAAGTCTGGAAGCACAAGCTCGACCGATACTGGGATTGATGTAATAACTAAACCTGCAACTGTCTCATTAAGAGATATTTTCGAAGAGTCTGATACAGGTTCAATTAGAGTAATGAAGTGTGAAAGCACAGATCCAAATTGCTTAAACCCTATTGAACAAACTATCTCTAGCAGAGGCTTGAAGTACATTTTTGATGATATAGCAGAAAAGCTCGTTGCCAAAATTGATAAAAGACTGAATGTAGCTCAGACGGCAGATGAAATTGCACTACAAGCTATTGCAGATTTAAATGCTACAGAGTTAGTTAGCGCTTTAAAAAGCCCTCGATTGGCCGCAAAGACATTATCATTAACAGCGCAGGAAGCTGTAGCTCAGCAAATAATAACGGTACTTCAGGAAGTACTTCATAACATCAAGTCAAATTCATCTGTAGGTGTATCACTAAAAGGGGCTGTTGCTAAACCATATATCGAATCACTGGATAAGCTCAATGATGATCTTGATAAAATGCGATACAAAATAGGTGAAGATTTGAAGTTAGTTGCCACACCATATGCGGTTACCCAAGCAATTAAATAAGTTACTGACAATCCAGAACAGTGGGAACTTAGAGCAATTTAATGATAATTTCAAAGTTCCAGGAGAGTACAATTAAACAACTGTACTGGTGTTTGTTGAGCACATTCAGTCAAATCATTCTCAACTATAATGTGACTACTTACCGCTCTATTGACAGATATTTTTTTGTTGGCCGTTACTCGATAGTATCGAGAATTACGCACTTCCATAAGCAGAAACGTCCGTCCAGCCGCTTTTAATTCTATGATGTATATATAACGGATATTAAGGGCTGCATTTAAGTCACGATCTATATCTACAGTTCCGCAACACTTGCAAACCGAGAAAGGCATTTCTTCCCTTTTATGACTGCAATAATGACAAGTTTTAGAACTACCATATCACTGCTTGAGCTTAACTAGATGCTTGCCTTGCTCTTTAAATTTTAGCAACAAAGCTATGCAATTAGGCATCGGCTATATGTCTCGCCTGTTTGCGGTTCTCATCAACGAGAGTTCGAAAGAGCTTGTGTTTAAAAATCAGCGCGAGCACTCGATAACTTTTCATGAAATTTAGCAATTATCAATCGTGCATTTTGCTATCATTTATAGAGTTGTTTACTTCAAACTAAGTATAAGTTGTCTTCGATCTCGTAAGTCTAACTTCCTTAATATTGAAGTCATGTGTTCCTTTACTGTTCTCTCTGTAATATCAAGGATTCTTGCAATTTGCTTATTTGTAAGTCCTTTGATCACTTCATGAACCACTTGAATTTCTCTTTCAGTAAGAGACTTCAATTTATTTTTGGACTTATAATTAGAAGGCGTTGTTAATAAAACAGACGACAGGTTCAAAAGTAATTGCTCTGGTACCCATATGCCGCCATGGAGAATAGTTTCACGTATTTGTTGTAAAGTACGACTGTTAACATTCAAATTAACGTACCCTTTTGCTCCATATTGAAGTGATTTAGTAAGTTGCTTTATGTCTAATTTATTTGTTAATACGATCACTGATATATTTACTTTTACGCAGCGCTCAATTGTTAAGCACCAGTCTAGACTTCCAGCTAATAACCACACGAACGCTTTTTCTGGTAAAGGCTCTGGAACAGACTCATGAATTATGGAATCTGGAAATGCCTCGAGCCAGCTAGGTGGTTTAATTTCATCCTGCATAATAAAAATATTCTGACACATATAATTTTCCACCTCAAAAACAGGCCATATGTTACTTGAGAAGTTTTAAGACTTACTACTTGTCGATAGATAATTATATTTAGCTTCTTGAATTGAAATATGTCAATGAATCAGTTACATCGCTGAATTTTGGAAAGAGTTTTTTGCAGTAATGATTTTTTTCTGCCAAGCTTGTTGCAGAAAAGCAATCAGAGAATATGGTAACTTGATAGCCCTTCAGATTTGCTTCTTGTCCGCTGCTATCAATAGTTAACGCAGAGCAGGCTCCAATAAAAAATAATTGCTCTATTTTGTTTCTTTTTAGAACTCTTTCAACTTCAGGGTTACTGAAAATGTTCAAACCAAATCCACAGGGGATACTATGAATTAACTCTCCAAAGGTACTTAGGAAGTCTAATTCTTCAGCACCATATGAGCCGTTTTCAAAAGCTTTAGTATCTGCTACCCATTTGAATAAACCTAACGGGTTATCTACCTTTCGAATTTCATCATTGTATATAAAAGGAATGCTCAGTACATAATCAAAGTTAAGAATATGCGTCATTAAGAGTGAAAAAGTACACTCTAAAGCTTCTTGTTGATAAGCTACATCTTTGATAAATGGGTTTATCTTTCCGTTATAGTGGAAAATATCATTTTGATAGCCTGTAATGACTAAGGCTGTTTTTTTCATTATTTCCCTCAATGAATTTAATAATTATATTAGGATAATAGCCTATAATTTTATCAGGTAAAATTATAGCTTTTAAAATCTACTTTCTAGCTCTAAATGCTCTCTTTGTAAAACCTATGATCATTAACTGAGTTTCGATTTTCAAATTGCGAAGCAATTTGAAAATCAAAATGAAAATGAAAGCATGTGCTTTTTTAGGTTGCTGATAAATAAGGTGATATTTTTTGGTCTCATAATTGCTTTGTAATTATCTTGGAGGCGCACATGCTTAATATCTATGATGTCATAAGAAATGTAATTGCAGTTGAGGAAATTACTGAGCCTCACTTTTTTTGCATTGAAAATTTAACTGGGTACCACCAGTGCCTTCTACACTTTTCTAAATTACATAAAATACTTCCCCAGTTAGTCAACAACTTACGTATGTTGAGTTGCCAAGATACAGCGAAACATCTCACTTTGATAAAAATAAATAACAGTCTGCAGCTCAAGTTTGGAGATGAAATTGTTTATCACTTTACCGATGAATGCGAATTTATTTACCCGTACAGCGTTGAACCGCGCCTTAGAGAGTGTGCTGCTGAAACAAGTGATTCATTAATTGAAAAAATAAGGCTCTATTGTAACTTTCAGAGTCAACAAGAACATTGGAATTTAGAGTGGATAAATGAAAGCTTTAGTAACTCTCATACTGTCGGAATCATTAACTTAAATCAAATGCCTACAAAGCTAAGTTCTACTGAGTTCTACCTGTTCTATCCATTCTTAAGTAGTGAGGTTCAAGCTGTAGTTGAGTCAATGTGTAAACCTAAACTAAAAGCTTTTTTAGCAGATGATAGTGAAACTAGTTTGTTTACAACAAAAGCGATGCTTGAAAATTTGCGATTAGATGTGACTGTTGCTGCCGATGGGGCAGATGCCTTAAGTATCTGTAAAAAGCAAGAGTTCGATTTGATCATTTTAGATGAAAAAATGCCTCACTTATTTGGAAGTGACGTTTTTCAAGAGCTTAAGAAGCTTGATATTAATAACGGATCAATCAAGGTTATTCTTTCTGGAATTACTGAAAAAGATGGAGTTCTTGATCTTGCTGCTAAGGGCATCGATATTCATTTAGAAAAGCCCGTAACAAAACTGAAGTTACAGAATTTAATAAATCAAATTGAAGAAAGTGATCAATACATTTAGGAGGTTATATGCCAAAGTTTGCTTTAGTGTTAATCGGTTTTCAGAATGATTATTTTTCTGATGATGGGCTCCTTCATTCTTATATTAGTGAAAGCTCTGCAGTAACGGGCGCTTTATCCAATACTATAAAGTTAATTGAAAATCATCATGATTCATTTGAGGTTATTGTTAGTACACCAATTTGTTTTACTGAGAATTATGATGAGTTAACTAACCCCATCGGTATCTTAAGTGCCATAAAGGAAGTCGGTGCTTTTAAACAAGGAACTTATGGAGCAAAGGAAATAAGTCAATTTGATCCCTTTAAGGATGTAATCACGACAATCCCCGGAAAGAGAGGGTTAAATGCATTTACTGACACTGAGCTAGAGAGTTTCTTATTAGAAAATGATATTTCTGATGTTGTTTTAGCTGGTACTGTTACCTCTATTTGCATTGATTCAACAGGACGTTCAGCCCACGAAAAAGGCTTTAATGTCACTATTTTGAACGATTGTACTTCGAGTCGAACACCCTTTGAGCAACAATTTTATTGTGAACATGTTTTCCCTTTGTATTCTCGTGTAATTGGTTCAAAAGAATTAGTGAATTTGTTATGAAAACGGATACAAAGTCTAATGAAGAGCTACAGCTTCAAATTCAATATGCTTTAATAGAAAAAACTGCGCAGTTTCAGCAGAAACAAATGGAATTGCTATCAGTTATTAAAGAGTGCATTTTTGAAGTCGATGAAAACTTTTCAATTAAGTACTTTAATAATGCATGGAAGCAGGAGCTTGGTTATTCTGACCAACAAGTTGAAAATCAACATCTTTTACATTTTATATACTCACCAGACTCTCAGATATATAAAAACTCACTGGAGCTTAAGGCAGGTCAATCAATTTCTGAACATGTTATTGTTACAAAGAATGATGGGCAGTCAAGCTGGTATCAACTTACTTTAGTCAAAAGTGAATCTTCATTTATTGGGTCATTGTTCAACATAGAATATATGATAAAAGAGCAGTTCAGATTGACGCAAAAAAATGAGTTAGCTGAAAGACTTTCACTTGTTGCTAAACACACAACTAACCTTATTATTATTGCCGATCCACAAGGAAAAATTAAATGGGTAAATAGTAGCTTTGAGGTGTTTACAGGGTTTTTTTTGGATGAGATTAAAGGGAAAAAGCCAAAAGAATTTTTGCATGGCCCTAAGACTTCGCAAAAAACGAAAGAACGTATGGCGGAACACCTTAGAAATCATGAAAACTTCAATTTGGATATTCTTAACTATAAAAAGTCTGGCGAACCATATTGGGTAAATATTGATGCATTCTTCGTTTTTGAAGGTGAAAAACTAAAAAATATTGTCGCGATTGAATCTGACATTACAGCTAAAGTGCAAGCGGACTTAAAAGTTAAGGAAATTGAGCAGAATTACAGACTAGCGACAAACTTTATCCAAGAGCCAATCCTTAAATTATCTGAGGATTTCTCTATCCTTTATTCCAATGAAAGTTGGAAATCTCAATTTGACAATCAACTTTCAAACAGCTTTTTAAGTTATATTTCTGATGAATTTAGAAGTACGTTTATAGAAGCGATAAACACAAATGACAACACCTCGGGTCAGTTTGAATTATTTCTTCAAACAAATAATGGTTATAAATGGTATGAGTCACATTTTCAGGCTTTTCAAAGTGAGATCCCTCCATATAGAAAAGAAATTGCAGTGAGCTTAATTAATATTGATGAGCGTATTCGAACTAGTAAAGAGCTTAGCCGTCAAGCTCAAAAGGCTGAAGATTTAGCTCAAGCAAAATCAAGATTTATAGCAAATATTAGCCATGAGATAAGAACACCTCTAAATGCTATTTTAGGATCTTCAGAATTATTATCTGGGACAGGGTTGAATGAAGAACAAAAAACATTCAATTCTATTATTAGTACTAGTGGCAGTGCACTTTTGAGTATCCTCGATGATGTATTACTATTTTCCAGAAATGATGAGCATAGAATTGAATTAGAAAATCAAGTATTCAACATCGAAGAGTGTATTAGTGAAGTTTTTAGAGTAGTTGAAACTTCGGTTCTACAAAAAGAAATTACATTAATAGCAGATATTTGTATTGATTGCCCTGTACTTTGCTACGGTGATAAGCCTAGAACTCGGCAAATGTTATTAAACATTATTTCAAATGCAATAAAATTTACTTCTGAAGGACATATTAAGGTCCTTGTTAAGCACAATGAAAACAAGGAATATATAGTATCTGTTATAGATACAGGTGTTGGGATCTGTAAAGAACGTATTGATACGTTATTTCAACCATTTGTCCAGCAAGATAGTTCTATCACTCGGAAGTATGGTGGTAGTGGTCTTGGGTTAGCAATATGCAAACAGATTTGTGACGCTATGGGCGGAACTATTGAAATTGATTCAATTCAAGGCCAAGGAAGTACATTCAGACTTACTCTCCCCTTTGTACCGGCTTCAGAAGAAGCATTAAAAGCGAATGAGCCCTTTAATTTTTATATCATAGGTGTTGACGGGTCAGTTTCTGATGCTCTCTATCATTTACTGCTTAGGATGGGTCATAATGTATTTGTTTTTAAAAATTTAGATGAAGTAACTCATTTTAATAAATCAAGCGATAGAGTTATTGTTACTGAGCCAAATCAAATGTTTAGTTTCAGTGATTATTTCAAGCAAAACTTAATCAGCGTACCTGTTCTTCTAATTAATGCGAATGAAACTATTAGAAATCTATATGAGAGCGAGAGGTTTGTTAAATTCGTCTCAGGTACAGTTGAACGCAACCTGCTTGAAAAGGGGCAGGTGTTATTTGCTGAAGAAATTATAGATTTTGGAATTTTTAAAGATAATAAAAGAACAGAAAGCCATATTTATGCAGTAAGAGATTATTCAGGAGCTGACGTATTGGTTGTAGAAGACAATCCGAATAATAGGCTAGTCATTGGTAGATACTTAGAAAAGTTGAATTGCAATGTTCATTACGCTCACGATGGAGTTCAGTGTTTGAATCAAATGAACAAAAACAATTTTAAACTGGTACTTATGGATATCCAAATGCCGAATATGGATGGTATTGAAGCTACAAAAAGGCTTCGCAACGTATTTGCAAGTAATGAACTACCTATAATAGCTTTAACTGCAAATGTTTTAGATGGAGATAAAGAGCGCTATTTTGAGGTAGGAATGAATGACTATATCGCAAAGCCTATTCAGTTTTCGAAATTAATAGAGGTTTTGGATAAATTTTTAATGCAATCTCACTTTGTGAGCTCACGGTTTGAGAGAATGCAACAAGTGGCTAGTTGGGTCAAATCAATTCTTAATTCTTAATTTGATTTTCATTTTGCGAAGCATAATAGTAATGAAGCGCATGAGTAATTATAACCATTTGTAATTATTAGGTTTTTTTTGGGTTTGCTTCTTGCATCTACATAATTTATCACAAGTTATGAGGGTGTTAAAATGATTGCTCGAAACGTCGCTATTATATTTATTTTCTTTTCATCTTCGCTTTTCTCCTCTGAGAGTAGTTTAAATTATATTGAAAGTGCTGACGGAAAAAGAATTAAGGAAGTCTCTAACCTAGTAAAATGGACACATACCCGATTTGTTTTTAATCGGGATATTCAAAGAGTAGCTGTCGGGAATGAAAATACACTAGATGTAAATGTTGTTGGTGGCCGTGAGTTACTTATCCTAGCTAAGAGGCTAGGTAGAACATCAATGATAGTCTGGTATGACAACAATAATTCAGAAACTTTTTTACTTGGAGTAACAGAAGACTACAGTGTTCTTGAAAATGCTATAAAGGATATTCACCCTGCTCTTCAATTGGCCATTGCACCTGACAGGCATGCAATTGTGATTAGGGGCACGGTTCCTACGGAGAGTTATAGGCATGCAGCTTATACTGCTGCGAAGAATTACTTATATGCGTCTTCAAGCTCTCAAACTTCACAACCTGTCTTAGGCGGTGATCCTAATCAAAGTGTACTCCAAAATCTATCGCAACGACTTCAAGGTTTAGGTGCTATATCTAATGGAATAAGTAATCAAACTAGTAAAGTAGCTATTATTAATTTGATTAAGGTTAGTGAGGTCCCAAAAGCAAAAGAGGATAAAATAGCAGAAGTAATAAAGTCTTTGAATGAAGAAAATGTAAATGTAAAGCGCCTATCAGCTAACTCAATTCTAGATGATGATAAAGATGTTTTTTTACTCTCTGGTAAGGTTAAAAATCAAATCCGACTTGTTCGTTTACTCAATTCAATAAATACCTTGTTTAAAGGCGAGCAGGATTTACCTAGGCAACAGTTAAATTCAGCGCAATTATCGCCTCAGCAAAGCATTGATCAAAGTGAAGAGGCGGAAATAAAAGTCTTAGCGAATGAGTCAGGTTCATTAATGTCAGGGGGAGAAAATCAATTTGAGATGAGTAATGTGAAGTCTAATATTGCTCGTGCAACATTACTCTCATTAGCCGGTGGACGAGTACTTTCAACAATTGAGGTGGAGGATTTACCACAAGTTAGGGTTTCTGTTCAGTTATATGAAGTTAACCAGAGAAAACTAAAGCAATGGCGACCAGACCTAAGTGTTGTTTCAAAAGGATATAGTGATAATGGGCTTTTTACATTAGCTGGTTTAACAGAAAGGGAAAACGGCGCTGCTACAATCGAAAATGCATTGCAACTTGTTGGTGGGCAGTTGACCAATAACCTTCAGTTTTCTACATCTCAGTTTGCAATAGACATGCTATTTTCGTTACTTGAACAGCAAGGTATTTCTAAAACGCTTTCAAGGCCTAGTATAACCGTGTTATCTGGAGAAAGTGCAATATTCAAAGTCGGTGGAGAGGTGCCAGTACCAACTAGTTTTAGTCCCTCTGGGATCACAGCAAATCAGCAAGGTAATAGTAGCTCAGTATTTAGTGGAACTGAATTCAAATCTTTCGGTGTTGAGTTAAGTGTAAGAGCTCTAGTTGATGATAAAGATAGAATCACTCTAGATTTGAATCCTGTTATTTCACTACCGGATACAGTTTTGACATCGCAAATCGCTCAAAGTACAGGAAGTAGCTTAAATAGTAGCGCATTCAATACACGTAGTCTTCAGACTTCAACAAGGCTAAATGATGGACAGCCTATAGTCATAGCTGGATTAATAAATAATGATAATAATTCAAGTCATGATTTTGTACCAGGAAAGGATGGAAAGAGTCTATTCGGTAAATTATCAGAGACGAACAGTAACAGTGAAAATAATCGAGAGTTGGTAATTGTAGTTACCCCCAGCATAGTAAGACAACAAGTTAATGATATGTCTGAATGGATATCGCCAAGCCTAGATAATCTTTTTCAGAGTTTCCTTGAGGAGAATGTATTATGAAAGCCTTAATAATTTTAAGTTCTATTTTATTGTGCTCTTGTGCTAACGTTGATTATGTAGAATATGTTAATCCCAATTTACAGTTGAAAAAAATTGTACAGAAGCATGGCTTAAATAGATCAGGGCTCAATTGTATTGATGGGAAGTCTGACTGCGATGGAGCAATAAGGGAGATTAACCAGTTACTTTTATCTCACCCTGATAATGACGATATAAACTTAGTTCACGCAAACTTATTATTGAAATCAGGAAAGAACGACCAGGCAAACTACACCTTAAATAAGCTTGTAAATCAAAATAAGCCTCAATTGATATCTCTTATGATGGCTATTGAGTTAAATATTTTAAAAAACAACCTGAACCGTGCAGTTAGTTTGTCAGATAAAGCTTTGAAATTGTATGGTGCCCAGCCTAAGGTTTATGCGCAATTGGCCGCCATATATTATGCTAAGGGAGATTATATTGCTGCAGGAAAATACTTAGATATCTCAAAAAGTACAGGGCTGAGTTACCCACTATACTATTACAATCTAGCGCTAATCTCTGAAAAGCAAAAGGACATTAAGAAGGCATGTAATTATTATGCGAAGTCTTTGGAGTATGATGCAAGCTATGAGCAATCGATTCATAACCGTAGTAGGCTTAGCATCAACATGGTTTGTTGATATGTGTAAAGCATATTACTGAAAAACTCACTGACTATTAAAGGCCACACGATAATTATTTATCTAAACTCACCGAGAAAACCCCGTGATAAGAACAAAGTGATGTCGCGGGGATGAATCAGTGTCACCCCTGCTCTTGGATATATTTTCGTATAGTCTCTGCGCTTGCATTCCCTACAGAACACACAAAGTACCCATCAGACCAAAATGTTTTCTCTTTCCAAAATTGGTTTTTCAGATAAGGAAATGATTTCCAGATTTTAGCGGTTGTCGCTTGCTTAATCCTCCTTGCGTGCTGGCCTACTGAATATCGAGTGCCGATTGTAATCAGCATATGAATGTGATCTTTGTCTATCTCAACCTCTTCGATCCTAAAGTCAGATGATAGAGAAACATCGAAAACCGTTTTCTTTACAAACTCACCCAGCCTTCCGTTTAGCAGAGGTTTTCTGTACTTAACCACCAAAATTAGATGAAGCGCAATTAGATATTTGCAGTGAGATTTAGTTTCATATTCCATCTTGACAACTTGGCCTTATACAGTAGTCTATACAGTATATGAAAAAGACGCTCAGATACAACTACAGGCTAAACCCTACGCCAGAACAAGAAGTTAAGCTCATTGAGTTTGGTGCAACAGCTCGTGGCATTTGGAATCTGTTGTTGTCTGAAAATATGCGTCGTTATGAATACGATAAAACATTCCTGTTTTACAAAGATATGGCTTCTCTCCTCAAGGAAATTAAGCCATTCGAGGAATTTAGCTGGATTAAAGCGTTTGATTCTGCTGCTGCTCAGCAGGTTGCTCGCGACTTGGAAAC
>NZ_JABVXE010000033.1:0-16643 GCF_013350085.1 Pseudoalteromonas sp. 0802
AGTAAGCTATCGCGTTGTTTTTTAATTGCTCTCTCAGTTAATGAATACCTGATGTAAATTCAAGGAATTTGATATCAAAAATAGGACATAGATCAAAAAAAACCGCCTACAAAATGATGAGGCGGTTTTTAGTTGGGATCTAATTTGTGTAATTCTTGGCGCTTTTAATTGTTTTATTGAATTCACTAAGGAGTGAGCCATAATCTATTTCAGTTTTAATATTGTACTTTTCACTAAGGTTATTTAGCTCGCTCATAGTAAGCGTAGCAGATGATGAGAAATTAGGCTTTGCAACTACATAACTTTCATCAATAAGCATTACCCCTTTGAGCTGATGGAGTTTAATATAACGCTCGATATAAGATGCCAGCTCTGCAGGTGTAGCCCCCTCTGATGTAATGCGCTTTGAAATCTCTTCTGGATTAAACGTTTGAACTTTCGCATAACCTGCAAGTAAATCAGTTATCTCAATCATCGATTTTTCGCTTACTGCTTTTGTGTAAGATACACCGGCGGAAAATGCTAAGGCTGACATAACTAGGCTTATTAGAATCATTTTTATATAGTCATTCATTGTTTAATCACCTAATTTGAGTTTAGTGCCAGATAGCACAGCGAATGTAATTGAACGTCCCGGTGATATCTCAATTACAGGGTGAATCTGTTCTGCTAAAGCGATGTAGTATTCAGCTAGTCTATCCATAGCATCAGCTGAGCCTTGGAACACACCAGCGGAAGCAACGGAGCCTAAGTCTACTGATTCCCATACCGCTCTATCACCACCAGACGTATTGATTGATGTAGTTCGTTGAGGTGCAACAGCTTTAGAAATGCCACTCATAAATCCAGCTGCCATAGAGCCTTCTAAGAGGTTGCCATTTTTGCTTACAAGTCTGCCGGCTATACCAAGTTTGCCATCAAAGTCAGAAACTGCATTCGCTTGAATCGCGCTTTCAACACTCTTACCGTCATTACGTACACATGTAATTGATTGTGCTCGGATATGCGCTCTTTCGCTTGATAAATCCCCGATTGCTTGGCCAATAACGTGACACTCGCGAATATCTAAAGTGAAATGGTTAGGTAAGATAGCTTCTTTTTTAACTCGGATTACAACCGGCATAGGAGAAGACTTGGCTGCAAGCTGTGTTGGAGCATCCAAACCAGTAAGTAAAACACCAGAGAAAAATGAGCCTGCAGGCAAGTAAACAACACCCTCGTCAGAATCAATTAGTCCACCTTCATTTGGATCGCTTTTCTTTTGGACCTCTTTTTCAGGTTTTAGACTTTGTTGTGTGATCAACAAATCTTTTTGCTGCTTTTCTTCAACAACACCCGAACTCTTAATACTTCGAACGCTGCGTTGGGTAATAGTTCTAATTACACGGCCTTCGATGTATGGTTTTGCAGTAACAAGCTGAGTAGGGGTTCTGTCAAAGACCCTCTCATCGTACTGTTGTGGTGCATCAGCTATAGCTTGTTGCCCTTGCTCTGCACCAGAGTATGAAGTGTTGTAATTTGAGCGTGAGCCACCATTTGATTGTCTATTATGTTGGGTGTTTGCATATGCTCTATCGCGCACTTCCAGTTGGCGCTCGTAATCTTTCAATTTTAGCGTCAGGTCATCAATGCTTTGCTGCTGTTGCTGAACCATCTCAAGTACACGCTCTTTTTCTGTATATACCTCACGTTCTTTTCTGCGAATTGAGTCTACAGACTTATCATAGATTTCGTCGAATTCGTTTTTATCGATGTTAGCAATGCTTTCTGAATCAAATAGCCCGCGTACTTTACCCTTTCCATCAAGGCGGTCTTCAGCTTGTCTTGCTGCAATTCTGTCCTGCAAACTGGTTTTATTATCATTAGAAGACATCGACTTATAACCAAAGAACGCAATAGGAATAATCACCAGTATTGCTGCAAACTTTCTAACTTTGGGATTTTCCCATTGTTTTTTAATGCTCATTTCCACCAGCCTTAGTTGATTACACGAGGACGTTTAGAGTTAGTGTTAACAATGCTTTGGCGCAATTTGTCTCGCAGGATATAAACTTCTGTTGCTTCGCCAGGTTGAAGTAGTGATTTGTTGTAAATGGCAACGGCCATAACATCACGTGACTCGCACATTTGTTCACGAATTGTATAGGGGCGTGTAGTTGTATTTTGGACTCTGACTACATCAACAACTTCTCTTGGACCGACAATTCGCTGTAGTACTTGCTGACTAATGGTTAATCCGCAAGGTTGGTGCATCGCTTTTGATACATCATGAGAAAGTGAAAAACCTTGTGGTATTTCACCTTTACCAACAGGTTTTAGAATTTGCTTAATACGCGCTACTCGATCTGTTTCAACATTTGCGACGTGGCCTTCAGTTAAAGACGCTTCAGCTAAAGCTTCTTGCTCTTTTATTTCCGCTCTGTGGTTTGCGCCTTTGTATTGCATCGTTTTTGAAAGATTCACATCGACATTTACAACAACCGGCATCGCTTCCATTGGTACCAATGTAAGGTTAATCATTGACTCTGGAACACCTTCTTCAAACAACATTAAAGCAACAGGCTTAAGTGAGTTTAAAGTGATGTATAAACGGCCATCTTCTAATTCAATGACTGATTCTTCGTCATGGGTTCTAGCAGCAACCATCTTAAAATTAGTTATGATTGGATTCGTCAAGCCGACAGCTACAGGTACAGCGATATTAGCGCCCGGTTCAAGATTTCTAAGGTTTTGGGTTGGCTTGTATTTTGATTTAACGATATCTAGGAATGAGTACCCATTACCTGAACGAATTGACTGTGCAGTTTGTGGCTGCTGGTACTGGTCAAAATCAGCTTCATTCATCATTCCGTTTGGTTTTACGTTATCGGCAATTTGATTGATTTCATCTTGAGGGGAGACTGTTTTCATTACAGGCTCGCTTCGACTATCTAATTTAATACCGTTTTTTGCCGCTTCGAATATAGCTTGCTTTGTAACCGGAATAGGTTGTTCATTTACTACCTCTGTTGGTAGCTTGAATGTATCACTTGGATTTTCAGTTGCATCATTAGCGAAGGTGAATGTACTAGACGCACAACCAATGGCTAAAAGTATTGATTTCATTTTCATCTAGTTGCTCTCCTGTTGTTCTTTCACTTTCAGATCTTTTGCAGCTTCTAGCACCCCTATCTCCAGTTCACTGTCATAGTAAGGTTGCGACTCTAAAGTTCCCGGTTCAGCATCGCCACGCGCTTCCATCGCTTGTTTTCGCTTTCTTGGGGTGCCCGGATATTGATCTAAGTGGGTGATTTTAGGTCTTCCATTTCTTGCGGTGATCTTAAATTCGTAGCTCCACTTCGTATCTGCTTTGGGTTCTCCACCAATGAAAGTGATTTTTTGGCCCCAAATGGTGATTAAATCAGTTTCAGGCTCATGAATTAGGTCGTCGGCAATAAAAACTTGTCGTATATCACGCATTTTTATCATTTCAGCTTGCTTATCTAGCATTGGCTCGATTTCAACTTGTAGTTGTGGAGATAACATTTTCATCATTATCTTTTTTACAAAGTCGATGTTTTGCGAGTTAATGTTGCCTATTAGAGTAGAAACGCTGTAGGCCCATGCTTGTTGGTAATTCTGGTTAGCTTTATCGCCTTGAATTGTAAGCTCACCAAAGTAATTCTGTTCTGGGATAACAACGACTTCACTGTCTTTGAAAAACAGTGTTAAAGCGCTTAGAGCAACTGTAATGGATAAAAATAGGTTAGCTACTCGGCTTATGTTGTTAGATGCAACCATCGATTTGAAGCTTCGAACTGAAGCGGATTTATCATCAAGCATTTTCTTGCCTTAGCGGTGGTATGTACGTTTAACTGGATCTGCAATTGATTTGCTTTGATTGGTTAAGATGAACCCATAAGACCAAAGCTTGTGTTTAACATAGGCTTTAGGGAATCGGCCTTTAACCTTTTGAGAGATATAAATGTATGCCATGGCTAGGCATACAAGGATAAAGGTCTGTTTTGTCACCATGCCAATCGCTACTGCGGCCATCAACGGTATTACTTGTTCTTTAGTAAATACAAACAAGATTAATAGCGGTTGGTTGATGTGGGTCTTGCAGCGGTAGCGATTGGGCGTTTCCATGGTTTAAAGCACTCCAACTGAAGCAGTTAGGAAGTACTCAACAGCATCTTGTGCATTTGCAAATAGCAGTGCGATAAGGAATGCACCCACACAAGTAGCATAGTTCTGCTTCATAATGCCTTGGAAAGCAGCAAAGCCAAATGTGAAAATTGAAATGATGATGCCAGGTGCGCCGGTTAACCAGCCAACTACTTCATTGTAAACTCCGTATAGGAAGTCACCAGAAGTTGGGGCTGCAGCCATTACGCCTTGTGAAATTAATAGAGCTAAAGAGATTACCATCAGTGCGATGGTAGCTTTTTTAGCTGTAGACATTTTTTTGGTGATTGTTGGTGCTTCAACAATGTGTGATTGGTTGGTTAGTTCCATTTTTAAACCTCTTAAGAGTTAATGTTCAACGTTAAAGTCGAATTAATCTTAAACTCTTAAAAACAGCATAAAGCCGGATTTTTATTTAAATTTGAATAAAAATTGGGGAATTAGATATTTGGGTGATAATTAATTCGATGGCGCTCAGTGTAATCGCTTATGTGCACTTGCCAGTTAAAGCTATTTAGGCTCATTAACTAGACAATTACAGGTTATTTGAGAGTATTAAATTATAAGAATGAAATTAGGGATAAATTAATGGTAGGTGTAGATATTAATCGTCTATTTGCAGAAGTGACGCAGGATGAGTTGAATAAAGATGATGCTTATTTATTACCGGATGGCCGGTACGACGCTAAATCTTGGGCAGAGCTAGATGATTGTCAATGCGTAGTTATCCTTGGCGAAGGGAAGTGCGGCAAAACATATGAGTTTCAAAAGCAAGATGCTCTCTTAAAAGAACAAAACAAGTACTCATTCTTTGTAGCCTTAGAGCAATTACAGGATTCTGATTTTTTTGAGGTCATCACAGAAGACGATGAGCTACGTTTCGAAGAGTGGCAAAAGAGTTCAGATCAAGAGGCTTACTTTTTTTTAGATGCTGTTGATGAGTTAAAACTTAGGAGTGGGAAGCTACGTAGTGCTCTTATAAAAATAAAAAAAGCAATTGGCATAGCGGCACTACCTCAAGCAAAGTTTTATATTTCATGTAGGCCCAATGATTGGAAAGAGGAGATTGATATAGTTGCACTCAGAACGCTGGTGGCCAATCGAAATACGGATGAAGAAGAAACAGAAGAGTTTGTAGATGGGGAAGAAGAACTAATAAAATTAATTTCAAATGAAAAACCCACCAGCACGCAAGAATACAGTGAAGAAGCTAGTAGTGAAGCTGTTAGTAGTGAAGATACGATTAAAATCTACTCATTGTTATCCTTCAACAACGGCGACATAGAGCGATTTGCCAATAGTTATGCCCCCGAACACTCCGAAGAGTTTATAAATTATTTAAATGCAAAAGAGTTGTGGCACTTATATCGCTTGCCTTATGACATTTTGTCAGCTTTGGACCAGTTATTAACTGATGGGAAGTTAGGTGACTTACAGGAACAACTTGATTATGGTATTTCGCAAAAGCTGAAAGAGCGTTCATTACTCCGTGGGGGATTGCTTAGTGAAACAAGGGCGTTGGAAGCCTTAGAGCGTATAGCCTTTGCGCTGTTTATGATGCAAAGGAGATCTATAAGCTTAGAAGCTACGCCAGGTAAACCTCACTTAGTGAGTATCAGTGAGATCCTAACTGATTTTAGCCCTACTGAATTAGATGAGCTAATTAGAAAACCAATATTCACTATTACGGGAGTTAAGCAATATAGGTTTCATCATCGCGCTTCGCAGGAGTATCTAGCAGCGAAGCAGCTCAAAAAGCTTAAAGAAAACGGTTTAAAAACGAATGATTTGTTTAACTTTCTGTTTGCTGAAATTGGTGGTGAAAAAGTTTTAATACCTAGTATGGAGCCTATTACTGCTTGGATGGCCTTATGGAATAGAGACATTTTTAATGAAGTAAAGACGCGCTCCCCAGCGTTAATGTTCAGACAGGGCATGCCTGCCTTATTAGATATTGAACAACGTGCAGAGCTAATCCGTTGCTTTGTTAATAAGTATTCTCAAAACTGTGGCTGGTCAGGTGTTGGTATTGGGCAACGAGAGCTTCAAAAAATTGCATCTCCAGAATTGTCTGGCGTAATCAGAGAATGTTGGGATGAAGCATATCAAGGCTATGAAACCCGCGAGCTTCTGATTGAATTGATCTATTTTACACCATTAGTTAATTGCACCGATTTAGCTAAACAGGCTCTTCACGATTGTGATCTGAATATGGCACATAGAGTTTATGCTGCTTGGACTATTCTAGAATTTGGTAGTGTCGAAGATAAGAAAGAACTCGGGAAATTTGTACTTAGCGACGAATGGCCGCAAAGACTTAGACGCCAATTGATATCTAAATTATTACCTGAATCAATTACCTTGGATGAGTTTATAGCCTTGGCGCAAGAGTTAGAAGAAGTATCTAATAATGTGCATGGGTTAGGTTATGAGCTGTATAAATGTGTAGAGTCTAAAGCAATAGATTTGAAGTCGGTAGCAACTATTCGAGATAGTTTTGCCCAAATAATTTGGGAGAATAGAACTGAGGAATCACGCATATTTCGAGCGGATTCAAAATATCAGCACTTTGCTGATGCTGTTTATTGCTCCTGTTCAAAGACGGTTCTGTATTCGAAGGAAGAGTTTGAAGACTGGGCATGGTCACTGGCGGTAGCCTTTCACTTTTCAGAGTATCAAGAAAGTATTATTGCTAGGGATGAATTCGAAGAGTTAAAAGGCATTCTAAAAACATCACTTGTACATAGAGAAGCGTATTATTGGGCTTGTCTTAAGTTAGTGAAAGCGCTTGAAGGTGAAAAAGACCTTCTGATTAGTGATTGTCATATCGATCACACTAATTTACTTAAGCCATATGACAAGAATGATATTCCTTGGCTATTAGATGCATTTAAAAACAGCAAGTCAAAAGATAAAAGGGAAGCTTCCTTATTTAGATTACTGCAGTTAGTAACTACTCTGAAACTACCAAAGCTTGAAGACACATTAAAAGAACTCATTTCTGAAGATTGTGAATATTACCCATATTTACACAGTAAATTATATCCAGTTCCAATCGAGCCCGATGAATATGAACGTGAATTAAAGCAGCGTCGTGAAGAAGCAAAAGTAAAAGAAGAAGAAAGAGTGAAAGGCTGGACTGAATGGAGAAAGCAAGTTTTAAACAGCCCGACTTTTGAATTAGATGAAGAGAAGTTTGAAAACACTTTTTTTAATATTTTTAAAATGCTGAGGCAATCTAAATCCAACTATATGAAATGGGGTTGTTGGGATTCGGAAGCAATAGAGCGAATATTCTCAAAAGATTTTTTAGATGCGATAAGGATTAAGCTATCTCAGTATTGGAAAAACACTGACATAAAGCTATTCAGTGAAAAGCTAGTAGAAGAAAAAAACACATACTCACATATAAGCTTAATGTCATTATCAGCTGTAAAGTGCTCAGCTGAAACGGAAGGTTGGGAAAACCAATTATCACATGATGAGGCTGTGAAAGCTGTTCGCATTTCACTACTTGAATTGAACGGCTTTGCAGACTATTTACCTAAATTGATAGCTGCTCAACCTGGCGCAGTCAAGGAAGCTCTTACTAAAGAAGTTATGTCACAATTAGATGGGTTCTCACAGATAAAAAGTGCCCCTCTATTTTCTAGAATGACTTACTCCCAATCTGAGTTGATCAAAAAAACTCTCATTGAAGCCGCTTTAAATCGAATCGAGGATATCAGAGCTATTTTATCTGAGGGCCCGAATACCGATATTAAGTATATTTTCCAGTTAGCATCAACGGTGACTGTTGGTGACTCAATGGATATTTTTGCAAGTTTATTGGAAGAGCACTTAAAAAATAGAAAAATTGATAATGCCGATTTGATCGAATGGGTAAAACTATTTGCGCACTTGGATATCATCGGGGCCAGTGAATTGATTATCAGGCTCACAGATGACTTATCGACGGATGAGCTTACTCAAAAAGGAATATCTTTATTCGCTAATGTCTTTGGTGATCGCCATCATAGCTTACCCCCTACTTTTGAAGATATAGAAGAACATTTGAGGCTTGAAATCCTTAATAGTTTATTGAATCGCTGCTATGAGGTTGTAGATCCAAAGGATGACCATGTAAGGGAAGGGGGAAGTTATAGACCCGATATGAGAGATGATGCGGAATATGCGCGTAGCTATTTATTGCAGTGTATTTCAAAAGTTGATGACATTCGTACTATTGAAATACTTAAAGGTATAGCAAAAATACCTCAGGCTAAGCATTTGGAGAGTAGGCTGAACCAAATGGCCATTGATGTAGCCGCCTCACTATCTGAGCCTAAAACCCCGATGAATGTAAGAACTTATAATGAGCTTGTTGATAAAAACAAGTATATCCCTCGTGATAACGACGGGTTATTCAATGTAATGACTAGCCGATTAGATGACTTCGAACACCATCTACTTAACGATGAGTTTAGTATTATCGATACATTTAGGGAGGTAAAGGGTGAGCTAGAAGCGAGAAGGTTTATATCTGCTTACCTAGAAGCTAATAATCATGAGGCATATTCTGTAAGTCAAGAAGCTGTTGTTATAGCTGAAAAACGAACGGATATTAGGCTGCAAGCCACCAGCTTTAGATGTTACGCTTCTATTGAGTTGAAAATTGATGATAAGAGTAATAAATGGTCTGGCTCTGAATTAAAGAAAGCTTTAATTGACCAATTAATTGGGCAGTACCTTAATCATGAGCGGTGTTATGTCGGCTGTCTGCTGATAATGATGAGAGAAACCCGTAAATGGAGGCACCCTGAAACAGGTGATATGATGACACTAGCCCAAACGGTTGAGTGGCTACAAAGTGAAGCTGACGAAATCATGAAGGATAGAACTGAACTTCGTGTAGTTGTGAAAGGTATAGATTACTCAAGTACAGCAAATGAGCTGCATTCCTAAGTTGGCAATATAATTTCAGAGATTAGCTGGCCAATTTTGGCCAGCTTTTTTGTGCAGGTTTAATTTTGCTTGAACTATATATGCTTTTGTAGTGTTGCTATGTATCTAGATGTTAGGAATGATGCAAATAATAAAGCAATAAAAGGTATGTATGCCCCAGCTGTAGGGTAAAAGTTGGGTAGGGCGAAATAGACAATGACACCTACTAAAATACCTTTGATTAGCTTCTTAATAACTAACATACGAGTCTTTGTTTTGTTACCGAATGTATAAGCCCTAATTCTCCAGCTATAAACACCAATAACTAGTTGTGCAAGTGCGAATGGCACTAAAATATAAAGCCAAATCATTAAAAGGTTTGCTCTGTGTAAGATTTGGTATGTAAGCGTTTGTATGTTGTTTGTTACTCTTTTCACTAAAGGCAAAAGCTTTGCTGTTAGCCTGGCTAAAGGGTTTTTATCGTCTGTATCTCGATTTACTTTGTCTAAGAAATACTGCTTAAATCCTGACCTTACAATGATTGTGTTGTAGTGCCTATACGATGCATCTGTAAGGTTAAGCCAATTCTTTTCACCGATGGCCTTGTAGTTCGCTTTAACTTCATTTTCTAGCATTCTGTTAAAGCTGGTGGGGTTTAAAGCAAGAATCTGTGCTGCCAACGCAAATAGAATAAAGATGAATAACTTTGAGTATTCTTTTTTTCTATTTTGCTCTCCAGACTTATCCTTATACAGGTCTTCGCTGTCATTCTCATAAATCATGACGAAAACGCCTCCTTAAATGTAAGGGTTTTACTTTCATCGAAATTAGGAATGCCGAAATAGAACAGGTGTGAACGCTTCACAATCTTGCTCAGTAGAAAGTGTTGTATCATCAGTAATGATTCTTGATTTAACTCTTTTTCAATCAAGTTTGGTTTAGCGCGTATTGCTGAGTTCTTGTGCGTGATGAGAAACTGGCTGATTGTCTCTAAGAGTGGGTCCCATACTGCAATACACGAGCCCGACCCCCCTGTGTAGACCATAACATCGAGTACGGCTGTAAGTTCACTTGTAACCGTGAAGAGAAAGGCTTTAAAAAACTCTGCTCGGCTCAGATGTGAATTATGTACAAGAGAGTGCTGACCAGCTTTGTTAATGATGTGATTAAATAGATCTACATCTTGTTGTGGATGCTTCAATTCATCCCCAATAAAATCTAACAAATATCGAAGTGTTTCTTCCACAGCAGGTGCTTTCTTGTAGATGACCGAGTATATGTGCTTGTTATCTTCTGAAAGTGAATTATTCACATTGCTTTTTTTGTAGCATCTACTTTGAATTTTATATACTTTTTCTCTGCTCATCGTTGTATTACCGGTACTTTAGCTTTGATTGTTCTGCCGTCAGCAAGTCGTGCTACATATTGTAAAATAGGCAGCGAACCAAGTAGGCTTTCGTTAAATGCTTTGTCGTTTTGTTGTGTAAGCCTCTCAGCGTATGAAGAACCAAAGTCAGTCATGTCATTTGTGTTCCCTGAACTTTGACCTAAAGTGATTTGTTGGCTGATTATTGGCACTTCACCAAATTGGCTGGAAGCATATTCTTGAGTTGATGTGTCGTTTGCTCTCATAGAGAAGAAGTTGTTGCACAGACCTAATACACGGTTTGCAGTAGCTGGGTCTGTTTTAGCTTCAATATCAGCTTTAGTTTGGGTTGCAATAAACATTTGCATAAATGCTGCACGACCTTGGGCTAATAAATTCAAAAGAGCATCATTCCCAGCAATCGCTGCATGTACTTCATCCACAAACACCGCTACTCGACGGCCTCTCCCTTCTGAGAAGTTGTATCGTGAACCTGCTACAGCTGCGATGTCAGCTAAAACAAGTTTGCTCAAATAACCAGCTGTTTTTGTGTCGCTGAGAGAATCAAGCGCCATGTAAAGTAGTCCTCCATTTTCAACGATGTCTGAAGTGTCTACATAACGACTGTCTTTCTCTCTTATTTTCCCTGATTTCTTTGATACACCTTCAATGTGATTTGATGTGTAATCTGTATTTTCACTTTCAGCTGTATCGTATCTAGTATCCTCATCACGCGCATCTAAGCTTTCAGCTATCGCTTCTTCTGGTGATATAAGCTCATCCATAGGTGTAGATGTAAGGACGCTAAAAATAGGAAGTAAATTAGCTGTCATCTTTTGCATATGCTCGGCGTTGTGCGTAAGCAACTGAATTATGCCATCCACTTCTGGTGACTGATGTTGTTGAGATATAACTTGTTGATAGTAATTTAGCATTTGCTCTAAACGAGTTTTCCCGAAAGAGCTCATTTTGGCGCTAAGTTGAGTCTCCCAATCTTCCCCTAAGCATTTAGCGTAGTGTCTTTCAAGGCACTTTTGAGTTAAGGCGGTTTTGCCTGTTGTCACATAACGAGCAATCGATTTGATTTGTGGTTGTATGCCCGCATAAAGCATCGCGTTAACTGTTGAGTTTATGACGTTCCAGTTGAATCGAATAAAGCTATCTTCTTTACCCGACTCAACCATAATGGATGCGATACGTTCAGCTATCTCAGTCGGTCTATTCCAGTTTTTAATCGGATCTATTGTGCAAGATGTAGATGGTTTAGAAGGGTGAAAGTAGTGGAAGTGCTCGCCCTTACCAAAATGTTCCATTTCCGCTTGTAAAGCTTTGCGCCAAGATGAATCGTTTTTTGGGTCTAATACAATGACGGTATAGCCTTTGTGGATCATCGCGAGGCTAAGCAAAATGAACATTGTTGTTTTACCGGTACCAACATTGCCCATAATCATAGAGTGGCCAAAGAACGTTTCAGCATCTACGTATTGCCTTTCGGCATCCCCGACACCATCAATCCATGGCTTACCACCAAGTTTTAACGTTTCTTTACGCCATTTTTTAACGAATGGTTTGAGAAATAGTGGAAGTTTCACCTCTTGTTTGTCAGAGTATAATCCTTGTATTTGATATGAGCGATTTGCATGCTCCACACCCCATTCAAATCCATTTCCAATGAATATCTTGTTATTTCCCTTCTTTTTATTGTTTGGATTTAGGATATTCTCTTTAGCCATGTGCTCTTGACGTATTGCTTTTATATCCTCGAATTCAATCTTGTTGAAGAAGATTTTGCACTGGCGTTTGACTAGTGGAATTGCCTTTAGAGTGTAGTGTCCACATTGAGCGGTGAGTATTGTAGTGATTCCAAAACCCACCATACCGATATGGCCTTCACTCTCAATAACGCTTGAAGTAAAGGTTACAACACCAGCGGCTAAAGAGGCGTAAGCCTTATTTAACTCATATACAGGGCGGTATAAATTTTCGTGGAATAATGGGTTACTACGTTCCTGCGTCATGTTTCACCTTAATATGTATGTCATTCTTATCTTGTACGATTGAACTCGACAAGATATTTGTTTCGCTGGCTTTGCTGTTTGTGACGGCATTAACAAGAGTTTTCTTATCTCTTATAGGTGCAATTAAAAAGCCGTCTCTTAACTCAACTTTTTCGTGAATAATGTTTCCAAATAATAATTCAGCAGTCTTAGGGGTTAAGCCAATAGCAAGCAGAGATTCAATATCTAACTTTGCTTTCTGAGATTTATTATCAGCCGCGGTTACATCTGAACTATCCTGATTTTCATTTGATTTCGGCTTTTTTTCAGCTTTTTGGTTTTGACTTGATTCAAGCGACTTCGCTTTAACGTATTTACGCTTATTGATGATGAAGTAACGAATTAATGCTGGTGGCTTTCTTTCGATAAGCCCCGCTTTTTCAAGTTCGTTTTCTAGATTGTCGTCAAGGTTCTCTTTCCAATTATCATCAACAAGGTAGTAGTTTTGACCATCGATTAAAATAGGCTCTAAGGTCTTTATGAACTCAATGGCTTTGGTCGTTGAAGTCACCTTAATACCACTTTTAGGTTTTGGGGCTGTTTTTTTATGTGTTGTTTCGTTATTTTGCTTTTCCGGTACCTTTGCGCTTTGTTGGTTGGTTGGAGCAAATAGCTCACCATTAGTGTTCTTTGGTTTTTCCTTTTTAGGTTTATCTTTGTTCGGGCTATCCTTTTGAGCTGCTTTTGCTTTTCCAGATGGATTGTTAGGCTTAATGGGCTCTTCCGCAGTAGCTTCTCCTTTGGCTTTACTGGTATTAGGCTTGCCGTTTTTTTGCGGACTTTTTGTTGCCGAATGCTCAACTTTCATTTCTAGAGAATCACTATTAGCTTTTAAGTGAGCCGCAGCCTCATGAGCAATAACATTTTCTTCGCTTATGTATCGGTAACCCTCACTTGAGTAGATGACTGCGTTTAGCCCCATGTCGAGTTTTAATAGGCCGTAACGGTTTGGTGGAATAACTTCACCTTTAAGCAAAAATAAAGGCCACTCCAGACGAATAACGCCAATACCGCCCTTAAGATTTTTACTGATGAGTAAATCAATACCCTCAGACAGGTTAGTAACAGTTTCAAAAAAGAGCGCGTAATCAGTTTTTTCTTGCTTACGAAGAATGCCCCTATCCATCATTTTTTCACGCAAAAGACTTGGATTGTTAGGAACAGTTGGATCTGATTGATGCATTTCCTTTGCTAACTCATTGAAGCATTCAGGCCACCGAAGGTATATCTCGTTATCAATAGCAATAGCTTTACCTTCTGTTAGCCATACTTTGGCCTTATCTTGCATTAGCTTGAGGATTTTCTCGTGTAATGCTGACTTCCTTGCGCCAAGGTCATTGTCCCAAGTTGTTTGAATGTCTTTCGCAGTTGAAACATAGTCAGCTGAGCGAACAGCTCTATGTAAATAGCCATCTATACCTTGATAGTTTGCAAGCGTGGTGCTTATATCTTCAAGCAAATTGCCAGGGCATGTGCCTATGTACCTCTTTGCATCAGGTGTGAGGATTTGTTGAAATATGGGTTGCGGAGAAACTTCATGCCCCTTATGAATTCTGTCTTTTCTCCATCTAATGCCAACTTTTGTTATTTTGTTTTTTTCTTTCCAACTAACAAGGTCCTCTATAATTGGAATCCAGATATTATTTGGATTGCTTTTATCGTAAATATCCATATCAGTTTGCATCTTCCCTGCATCGTGCACTAAGCCGCAAAGCCATGCGGCGTACTGATATCTTTTTGTTCTTTGTCTCTCGATGTCTAGAGGGAATTCTTGAGGGAGGAATTGAGACTTTGCTTGCCTTAATGCCAAATCAGCTACTTGTAAACTATGTTCAATTAAGCCGAACTCTTTAGCATGGTGATAACCCTCAGAAGCTGGAAGGTTGCCACAATATCTAGCGTAGTTTTTAATCGTATCTATAAATAGACCCTGAAAGGTTAAGTTCTCTTTTTCCCAATCATGGCAATTTCCAAAACAGTAGCGAGTTTGAGCAATTAAATATTTATTATCATCAATGATCTGATTAACTAACTCTGGGCTATTCGAACTATCAAGATCTACATTGCACTTCTTTGCGTCATCTCTCATCAAGCGAGCGGCATTTTCACTTTGAACGATTAGATACTTTTTCTGAACTTTAAAAAAAAGCTTAATTAAAATAGTAAAAGGAATAAGTAAAAGCTTCATATTTCTCTCTGGAAAAATTAGGCGGTTTCCCGCCTAGTCATTTTAAGCTGCGTTAACTTTTGAGTTGCTTGGCTGTTCGGTTTCGTTCTTAGAGTCTGCAGAAGGGCTATCCAATGAAGTGGATTTTGAGTCAGTCTTTTTTTCTGTGTTTTTAATTGAAGCTTTGGCTTTAATTTCTTCATTTTGTTTTAAAATAAGGCTGTTATCTACATATAACTCTAGGCCACCTCGAATTAACGAAATTAGTTGGGTGGATTTAAATCGACCCCCACTTCTGTCTTTACCAGGTGATGTAGCGTTGCTAATTTTTGCTACTAATTTTCGTAATAGACCAATCGCTCTATTGCTGTTTTCATGACGACCTAAATCTGTAACAAAACCGGTTAACCAAAGATTTTCTAATTCTGCGATTTCATTATCTAAAGTTTGAATTAAATTTAGTAACTTCCAAGTGACTGGATAGCAAACTGGTACGCTTGATTCATAAGAGCTTGGTGTCATAACTTCTGGTGATTCTTCTAAACCGGCATTTTCCATAAATGCTTCTTTTTGTTTTTGTATACTTTCGATTTCTTGGTTAAACCAATCAGCAAGCTCTGACTCCCAAGCGCTTACTTTCGAATAGATCTCATTTTCTGTAGTGGTTAACATTAATAATGAACCAATGCGTTCATAAATATTTAATGTCCGGTCACCTTCGTTTTTCCAAAAGTTATGGATGGTGTGTGATTTGAACTGGATATTAGTAACAAATGTTTTATGGATTAGTTGGTCATTATTGATCATGATTTTCTTCCTCAGCTGGAGCGGTAAATAGTGTTTTAGAAAGTTTGCAGATCTGCTTTTTCAAACTAACTCTGGATGAATGCAAAACTTCAAGTGACTCCCTTAATGGAGCAAGTTGCATTTCAGTTTCCCAATTAATTTTTGCGTGGCCATCCTCGCAATTTTTACTCAGTTGTTTTTCGGTATATCCTTTTTTTGTTGGTGGAATTTCTTTCCCCCAATGCCTATTAATTTTCTTGATAGGTGAGTACTCATGAGAAACCCAAGTGATGTAAAATTTTTCAGAGTTTTTTCGCTGCCTAACTTTTACTTGTAATGTCGATTTTTTAAAATCGCCCGACTCACCATGAATTTGATCTAAAAGAACTCTCCTTTTTTTGTGTTGATCACAAATATCTTGTGCACTTTCTACAATTGGTTTTTCAGCATCCTCGATAGCCTCTAAAACTAATTTCAGCACTTCTATTTCTGTAGACTGCATCTTTAACCCCGAACTTTAATTGAGACTTAATTATGCTTTGCAAAAAGATAGCTAAAGCCGAATTTTCAAACGTATATTCAAAAAAATTAGCCAAAGCACGTTTTTAAGTGTGGCGAACAGAAAGTTGAAGTGAATTAAACCTCAAGGGTGTAACTGGGAAATAAATCTAGAGCAATAAAAAGGCTTGCTCTATTTAGACGCAAATAAAAGTTTTCTGCGTTGCGAAACTGCCAAGGAACACTGTGAAGGGAGATTGTTTTTTGCATCATAGATACGCAAAAACTTGTCATTGAATGACATTGGTTAAATTAACTATTTTCTGCATCATAACTACGCAGAAAACCCGTTTTTATGAATTGGAGAGCTATTGCGGCAGGTTTAACATGTAGTCAAACCGACTGTAAATGTTGAATGGTTGCATCATAATTTATGCAACAGAATAACTGTGAACGTTAAGTCACCTTGTTTTAAACGGTTCTAAAGAAGATAGTTCAGGAAAGAAATATCATTTACGGTTACTGCAATAAATTGAAATTTTGCATCATATATGTAGCAAACTAACTTATATTACTTGAAATCTAAAAGTTGAGAGCTTTGATGCTTACATCATCAATCTACTCTACGTCTCTTTTGTGTGTTGATTTATTTACTTAGAAAAACCCAGCCTTAGCTAAC
>NZ_JABVXE010000034.1:0-13552 GCF_013350085.1 Pseudoalteromonas sp. 0802
CGAAGTTGGATTTTGGATCTGAGAAAAAAGAAGCAGCCTAGCCGTTAAGCTAGACTGTAGAAGCCCAGTGATCAGAGTGAACCGATGTCGCTGGGTAGTTCACCTTGCTTTGAAACGATAGTACAAATAGAACACCCGTAGCGTGCTTTGCCATTGCAACCAGCCCCACCACTTTGACCTGTAGCAATTTCGCAAGTCTCACTTGTACCATTACCGTATATCTCGATTAAAAGACCAAAGTTTGATAAGAAACCTGGTATGTCATAGCAAGATCTTTGTAGTGGTTTTGAACCAGCCAAGCTGAGCAAAAGAAATACATCATCAGTCTCCCAGTCACGAATTGGAGCATAATTGTAGACTTTTGAGTTTCCAATAGACTGTGATGTCATTGAGTTCATTAAATCTTCTGCAGACTTACCTTTTAGATTGTGTCGCTCCATATTCTTTGACCTACGCGAAGACTCTTTTTCCCTAGAACCTAAGCAAGAAATAATTGGTGAACTGGCATAATTGCCATACTTCTTTGAGTGCCTAATAGACTCTACAAGAGAGTTAACAAAGTGTTCGTTTGGGTTAACCTTTAAAATTACTGAGCAATCACCGGAGCGAGTTGGTGTTGCTGGAATTTTCTGGCCACCAACGTACCTAATGAAGAATTCATTGTTCAATGAAGGTTGGACTAATTTAAACTGAATATTGATACCTACAGACTTAGCATATTCAAGCATTCTCTTACTGGCATAGTTAACAAACATTTGCATAGGTATCGCTTCTGCTTTTGTATTAACTGTCGATACGATCAATGGGCGTTCTGGTTCAATGGTTTTTGCTGCAATAGCTTGACGTTAAGCCTCCATCACAATTAGCAGTGTAACTGTCGAGTCTTTCCCAAACGAACATAAAGAAGTAATTATTGCTCGCTCATTTTCAATTAGAGCTCTTATATCAGCTACAGATGAAGAAAAGGCTTGAGCAACTAATTTCTCTCTACTTACTTGGTTAACTGTTCCAACAACAACGCTATCAATGATGTCTATTGGATTAACTTTGAAAACACTCACTTCACACTCCAACTTAAATTTTGTAACTATGGTCACATAGGATAGAGAACGCGCTTTGATTGAAATGATAACTAAATATTCTCCACGATTATTTTTAAAAAAAAGTCATACAGAACAATAACTAAAATATATTTACACTTAATTATTCAAGGTGAATTCGCCAAAATATAAACTCGAAAAATCATAAAGCCAACCTCAATCAATTATAAAAAACCTTAAATATTCGCCAGCCACAAAAAAACACAAAAACCCAACACTATCAAATGGTTACATAATGCTAACTCAAATTATTCAGGGTGAATTCGCCACTTATTCGAGGTTAATTATTTCAAAAGTGCGCGTTATGGAATCGGACTTACTATGGTCTTAATCGAAACGTGAACTACCCAGTGATCAGAGCGAAGCGATGTCGCTGGGTAGTTCACCGTGTTTTCTTTCTAAACTATTGGTTCTTAAACTCAAATCTTGAGTTAACTCTAAAAAAGGGAAGCTACCTAATGTGGTTTACAAATAAAAAATTGTTATCTGAAATTGCTTATCTAAAAGAGCAAACTGCTGAGTATGAAAATATTAAGCAGGAACTGAAAGAAGAGATGCTGTATTTTTTATTAAGTAAAAGTGGGTATACCCTAGAAGCTAACCATCGCTTTGCTGCGGCAATTGAAAGTGAAGTTGAGGATCTAAAAGGCGCAAGTATTGAAGACTTGATTTTAAAAAAGTCATTAAATAAACCTCATACACAAAAATTCTTGTCAGCACTTAAGAAAACTAACCATTGGCATGGTGCTTTACAGTTAAAAACGAAAACTGACAGAGAGCTGTGGCTTAGAAGTATCGTTCAACCTGTAAATGAGGATATCGCTGTTTTCTCATCTGAACTCACTCGTACTATATCTCATTCGAGAGATAAAGAAGATATGCTTGCAGCTCTTAGTCGTTCATCAGCTGTAATCGAGTTTACACTAGATGGAATAATTCTGAGTGCTAACGATAATTTTTTAAATGCAATGGGGTACTCTAAAAGCCAAATACTAGGTAAGCACCATAGTATCTTTTGCGATCTAGAAGAGGCAAATTCAAAGACTTACAAAGAGTTTTGGTCAAAGTTAAAGGGGGGCGCTTTATCTCTGACCGCTTTAAAAGAATAGATAGTTATGGCAATGAAGTATGGCTTGAAGCTTCTTATAACCCTATTCATGATGAAAATGGAGATTTATATAAAGTTGCTAAGTTCGCGACTGTCATTACAGAACAAATGAGAAGAGAGCAAGCTATTTCAGAAACAGCTGGCATTGCTTACGATATCTCAAAACAAACTGACTCTGATGCAGAAAATGGTTTAGGTGTTGTAAAGCAAACTATCTCAACTATGAATGCGCTTTCTAAGAAACTTGAAACTGCGAGCGAAGGCATTAATAAACTTGATGTACAATCAGCAAAAGTCTCTCAGTTGGTTGAAAGTATTAAAGGAATAGCAGATCAAACAAACTTATTAGCACTTAATGCTGCAATAGAGGCTGCAAGAGCGGGTGAGCAAGGACGTGGTTTTTCAGTTGTCGCAGACGAAGTAAGGCAATTAGCATCAAGAACGAGTTTAGCTACAGAGCAAATAATTAGTGTGGTTGCAGAAAACAAAGTACTTACTCAGGACGCTGTAACCCTTATTGAAGCTAGTTTAGCAGAAGCCAAAGATGCTTTGGATTTATCTAATAGTGCAGGTAATGTAATCGATGACATTCAAAAAGGCGCAAAAGAAGTCGTTGAGGCTGTAGGCCAATTTAAAACAAACCTTTAATTTAGCTATCACAACTTGAGAGAGACTGAACAATGTGACTAAATCAAGTCAGTCTCTCAGTTATAAATTTCTCTATCGAGTATGGCAAAGCGAGCAACAATGCTTACAACCATCAACATTTGAATATTTGGTTTTTGCTTTCTCTACTGCATCTTTGCAACTACGAAAGAAACCTAAATAAGTGCGGTCTGTTATCAAGTTGAAGTACGGGCATGACTCTGTATGTACCTCATGTTCACCTGTGTTTTGGCGTTATCGTTAATATAATAATGTTTCAAAATTCCTCCCTAAATTATCCATTTTGTTTTATTACATAGTTAATATGTATTACTTACACATTAATTAAAAACTAGCTAATGCTTTCAAAAATAACAGTTTAATATACAAAAAAATAATATTTTAAGACTAATAAAAAAGTGTGTCGCAAATTTACTGTTTTATCGTTATTGTAAGTAGGTACAAATTATTGCGGGAAACTTAAATGGACAATTGCAGCGTTCTAATCATTGATGATGAAGAAATTAATACCTTACAGTTAGAGCATGCCCTAGAGGATGTTGGTAAGATTATAACTTCTAACAATAGCTCCGAGGCTATACAACTTATAGAAAAAATTAAGCCTGATATCTTAGTTCTTGACTTAGAAATGCCTAAAGTCAGTGGTTTTGACATTTTAGAAGTGATACAACAAAAGCCTACTTTGGCACATGTTAGAACTGTTGTTATTACGTCTCACAGTGATCCTGCGATAGAAGAAAAAGCCTTATCTTTAGGCGCGATAGACTTTATTTCTAAACCGCTAAACCTCAGACTCTGTCGAATTCGTATTGAAAATCATATAAAAATCAGAACACAAGAAAAGATATTACAACAAACCCAAGCTGAGCTTTTTGCTGAAAAAGAACAGCTTAGAGTCACTATTGACTCTATTGCTGATGCTGTTATATCTACGGATAATAATGCTAATATTGTGTATATGAACCCTGTAGCGCAAAGGCTCACAGGGTGGTCACAAACTGCGGCGAAAGGTCGCCATATCGAAGAAGTCATGAAGTTATGCGACGCGACAACTAAAATACCGTCCATTAATCCTTTATCTGTTGCTTTGAAAGAAAATAGACCTGTTGCTATGGCTTTAAATACGCAATTGACAAGTAAGCAAGGCATAGAACATCGAGTCGAAGACAGCGCAGCACCTATTTTTGATAGTAACCATAATCAATGCGGCGCCGTTATGGTGTTTCAAGATGTAAACGAAGCTTTAGCTATGTCTAGACAGATGACGTATTTATCTCATTATGACCAATTAACCTCACTACCAAATCGAGTGTTACTTCACGATAGACTTACGCAGGGTATTACCAGGGCTGCTTTTAATGACACTAAGTTAAGCTTGATGTTACTTGATTTAGATAAGTTTAAGTTTATTAATGATGCCTTAGGACACGATGTTGGTGATGAAATAATTGCACATATTGGTCACAGCTTGGACCGGTTCGCATGTAATAATATTACAGTCGCACGTGTCGGTGGAGATGAGTTCGCACTCGTTGTTCCTCATTCTGCTAATTCTTTAAGTTTAGAGCCACTGATTAATCAGGTTTTTAATGTTATTGGTAAGCCTTTCAGATCCGGTGGTGAACAACATATTCTTTCAGCAAGTTTAGGTATCAGTGTGTACCCTGATGATGCTTCGAGTGCTGAAGAAATGCTTCGCCATGCAGACTCCGCAATGTATAAAGCGAAAAACGAATCTGCTAATAGTTATTTCTATTTTAGTGACGATTTACAGGTTGAAATGAATAGGCGTCTTGAAGTTGGAATTAAACTAAGAAAGGCATTAGATGAAAATGATCTCGACGTTCATTATCAACCTAAATATGATGTAAACACTGACACACTGATTGGTGTAGAAAGCTTAGTCCGTTTAAAAGATGGGCAAGGCGGCTTTATTTCTCCAGTTCATTTTATTGAATATGCCGAGGAGACAGGGCTTATTTTTCGCTTAGGAGAACAAGTTCTAGAAAAAAGCTGTATTGCTGCAAAAAATTGGCTTGATAAAGGTCTCCCTATTAAAGTTGCAGTAAACATATCTGCTAAACAGTTCACAGATACTAAACTTGTAGATACTGTTGCTGAGATCCTTGAAAGAACGCAATTACCTAGCCGTTATTTAGAATTAGAAGTGACAGAATCGGCCTTGATTGAAAATTTTGATTATACTGTAAGTCAATTAAAGCTTATTTCTGGAATGGGGGTGAGTATTGCTCTTGATGACTTTGGTACTGGATACTCAAGCCTTTCATATTTAAGATTATTCCCATTAGATGTGCTGAAAATAGATCAGTCTTTTGTTCGTGATATGCTTAACGATGAGCAAGCGCTCAATATTGTAACTACAATAATTGAACTAGCTCACTCTTTAAAACTCCAAATTGTGGCTGAAGGGATTGAAACTTTAGAGCAAAAAGATCGACTGCAAGAGCTTGGTTGTCAAATAGGCCAAGGTTATTTACTGAGCAAGCCTTTGGATATCGACAAGGCTAACAAACTAATACAAAGTAGTATGGTTGAAGGAATATTATGCCCTTAAGTCTAAAGCCATTATCACAGTGTAAAGTATTCATTGTTGATGATGATGAGATGGTCAGGTTAAGTCTAGGTGTTATTTTAGAAGATCATTTTTCCGTGGATGCATACTCTTCTGGTCAGGCTGTTTTAGAAGCCTGTGAGGATTTACTTCCAGATTTGATTTTACTAGATATTAATTTACCGGATATAAGTGGTCTGGATATTTGTAGGCGACTTAAGGCTAAAGCTACATTCGAAAATATCCCAATAATTTCATCACTTCGACTTACGATACAGGGTGTCAAAATGCATGCTGGGAAGCCGGAGCTACCGATTTTATTGGTAAACCCATCACAGCATCCACGTTGATACATCGTACAAAAAATCACTTAGAGAATAAGCTTCGATTAGAAAAGCTATTACAGCTTACGTATAAAGATTCATTGACAGGCTTATTCAATCGACACTATTTGGATTTAGAAGTTGCAAACGTTTTTAAACAAGCTTCAAGAGAGAAGAAACCGTTCAGCTTGCTAATGCTTGATCTAGATTTCTTTAAATTATACAACGACCAATACGGACACCCTCAAGGAGATGCTTGCCTGAAAATAATTGCTGATGTTATTGAGCGCTCTATTCATCGACCTCAAGATATTGCAATCCGATATGGTGGAGAGGAGTTTCTTGTGATACTGCCATACACTGACTTCGAAGGTGTTAAATTCATATGTGATCGTATTTCTACAGAGCTTGAGACGATTAATATCCCGCATGTTAAATCTATATGGGGCCGCGCGACAGTCAGTATTGGTGGAGTGATCTATGAGCACCAAAATAATGTGAGCTTTAATGATTTAGTTAATTGCGCTGATGAGGCGCTTTATGCAGCTAAAAATGCAGGAAGAAACTGCTTTAGGCTAAGTTTTTGCGATTAATTTTGGGTTTTTCTTACTACTTTTTGTAGAAACCTCAGGAACATAGCCTATACTTTGGAGACTGTTAACTTACCAAGAAATACAATGGAACATTCTCAAAAGCGTCGAGACTTTCTAAAAACACTCGGTGTCGGTGCTGCGGCATCAACTCTTGCGTTTAAAGCCCCTTATGTTTTTGCAAAGAACAAAGTAACCCTTCGGGTAATGGGAACACATGTTACTTTGCAAGAAGAGCTTAGACAAAGAGCAATGCGCGAACTAGATATAAACATTGAGTTTTCACCTATGGGTAGTGCCGCTGTTTTACAAAAAGCAGCAGCAGACCCTAGTTCTTTTGATTTGTTTGAGCAATGGTCTGACTCTATTAATATTCTCTGGCAAGCAGATGCTATTCAGCCAATCGAGGTTGATAGACTCGTTTATTGGGATGAAATAAACCCACTTACCAAGACAGGCAAAATTGTACCGGATGCAAAGTTAGGTGCAGGCGATTCACCAAATAAGCTTCTTTATGCACAGCCGGATGATTCGTTAGGAGAAACACCATCCAAATTAATTAGCTTCATGCCTTATGTACACAATGTCGATTCATTTGGCTATAACACGAATGCTATCGAAAAAGGTATTCCGTACGAAACAGAATCTTGGGCATGGTTATTAGATGAAAAGAAGAAAGGGAAAGTAGCATTAATTAATGCACCAACAATAGGCATTTTTGATGCTGCTTTAGCCGCCCAAGCTAAAGGATTAATGAAGTTTAATGATTTAGGTAATATGAGTATTGCCGAGATTGACCAATTATTTGCCATTTTATTTGAAAAGAAACGGCAAGGTCATTTTTCAGGTTTTTGGACGTCAGTACCGCAATCTGTTGATTTTATGAAAATGAACCGAGTGACCATTCAAAGTATGTTCTCACCAGGTGTCAGTGCGCTAAATGGGCAAGGCATTCCAGTAACTTATGCATCGCCAAAAGAAGGATACAGAGCATGGCATGGGGTTATGTGTTTATCAAAAAATACCCATGGGCATGTTAAAGATGCTGCGTATGAGTATATGAACTGGTGGTTATCCGGCTACCCAGGCGCATTTATAGCAAGGCAAGGATATTACATTTCTAACCCTAGCCGTAGCCAACCGCTTATGTCGAAACCTGAGTGGAACTATTGGTATGAAGGGCAAGAAGCGTCAACTGACTTGAAGGGAACAGATGGAAAAGTATCTATTAAAGCAGGCGAAATAAGGGATGGTGGCAGTTATATTAAACGTTTTTCGAATATTGCGGTTTGGAATACCGTGATGCCAAATTATGATTACAGTTTAGATAAGTGGTATGAACTACTTAACGCATAAGGAATCAAATTGTTAAGTTTACTTTCAAAGTCTCTTGCTGCAAAAATGTCGCTTGCGATGGTGCTTGTATTAGTCGCCATGAGTGCGAGTTATTTTATTATGAATCAAAGGCTTAAAACGATTGAGGACTCTTTCAGTAACATCGGCAAGATTAGCAACTATGCTGTGGATATTTTAAAAATTAATAAAGATATTGTCGAGATGCAAAGGGATATCTCAGTTTATGGTGCATCAGGTAGTGCACCCGTTTTTAAAAAAATCATGGTAAATTATGACAGTATTGAAAAGAGATTAGCTGAAATTAATGTAGGGAAAGGTGCAGAAAGTATTCAAATTCATCTTAATGGTATGACGGAGCTTGTAAGTCGTTATGGCACTAATTTAAAAGTACTGACACTTCGTTTTACACAACGGAATGAATTAATTGAAAAAGAGTTACCACAAATTTACTTGAATGCAGTTGTACTTCTTGAAGATTTAAAAACTAAGACTACTGATACAAATGGGAAGTTGTTAGTTACAGAGTACCTTAATCTTTGGCATATGCTGCACCGTGATGCTTATCAATTTTTAACAAAAAAAGACTATGCCAAAAGAGCTGAAGTTGAAAAAATACTGAACTCGCTATCTAAAAACGTTGCAGATAGATCTAAATTTAAAAATATGATCGATTTGTCTAATAGCTATCGACATACTTTTTCAAAAAGTGTTCAGGCTAATCGAAACTATTTAAGCTTAGTAAATGTAGTAATGGCTGGAGATGCAATTGAATTTAGTACGCTTGCAAATAGCTTAAGGGAAGATTCATTAACTCAACTTAAACAAATAAAACGGGATGCTCAAACAACGGTTTCAATGACAGAAAGCATTTTAAATGTACTTGCTTTAATGGTTGTCACCTACATTGTTGCTTTATCTTTATTTTTTCACCTGCAAATTACACGTGCGATTAAACGCTTAACAAATAGTTTCACACATTTCTTAGACGGAGATTTGGAAGCTCCGATTTATGATTTAAAACGAAAAGACGAAATTGGTATTTTAGCTAAGGCAGCTAATAAGTTTAGAGAACTAAGTAAAGACCTCTCTGAAGCGAAGCACAGCGCGGAGCATACAACAAAAGTTAAGTCAGAGTTTTTAGCCAACATGAGCCATGAAATTAGAACACCTATGAATGGTATTTTAGGCATGGCTCGCCAGATGACCCGCACAACGCTCACACCAGAACAAAGCAAAATGCTACAACTCATTCAGTCTTCAGGTGCAAGCTTATTAGTGATTATCAACGATATTCTTGATTTGAGTAAAATTGAGGCTTCAAAAATTGAGCTTGAGTCTGAACCAGTAGATTTAAGCTATCTTTTAGAAGAACTTAAACATTTATTTCAGGAACAAGCAGATAGTAAGAATATTCAGCTTTATATATCTACAACACCGGAAGTTGAAAAATTGGCGTTTTTGGCCGATGAAACACGTTTAAAGCAGGTATTAATTAATCTGCTAGGGAATGCTGTAAAGTTCACAGAGAGAGGCAGTGTTTCGTTAACAGTTAACATACAAGAGATTGGGCTTGATGAAGTAAAGCTTACATTTAATGTCTCTGACACAGGGATTGGGATTGCAAGTGAACACTTGGGTACACTATTTGAAGCATTTTCTCAGGCAGATACATCTATCACAAGGCGTTTTGGTGGTACAGGTTTGGGCCTTACTATATCAAATGAATTATTAAATTTGATGGAAGCACCACTTAAAGTTGAAAGTGTATTGGGAGAGGGGTCTCACTTTTATTTTGATTTAAAAGCAAAGCGCACACTATCTTCAATGGACTTAGGTCACAAAGATGTCTCATTAACAACTCTTAAAGAAGAGATTGATTTATCGAATATTAATGCCCTTGTTGTTGAAGATAATGACATTAATCAGATAGTGATTGAAGCGATGCTTAATGAATTTAATATCACCTCTATAAATATGGCAAATAATGGTCAGGAAGCTGTTGAGCAATGTGCACTAGGTGTATTTGATATCATCTTTATGGATATGCAAATGCCAGTATTAGATGGTCCCCAAGCCACTTTAAAAATCAGAGAGATTTCTGCTTTCAAACATACGCCGATTATTGCTTTAACTGCTAATGTATTAAGTGCAGATAAGCAACGCTGTTTTGATGCCGGAATGGATGATTATATCGCAAAGCCACTCGAGTATGACGCTTTAAGATCTATCTTGCTAAAGTGGTGTAGAACAAATATCGAACGGACATAGTATGAATATTCATGATAAAGATGGTGCAAGTTTTGTTGGTTCGAAGGTATTTTTAATAGTAGTTTCCTTTGTGTTTTGCATTTTTGGCTTATTCGCAGTTTATTTTTTTGAAGGGCACGTTAAAAATGATGTTTTAGGCTCAATTGACCAAGAGTTTACTGAGACTCAAGAGCGCTTAAAAGAAATAGTAACTAGTTCAATTGCTGAGTCAAAATCTGATCTCCGCTTTTTATACTCGACTCCCCCCATATCTGGTTTACCAAGAGCTGAATTTAATGATGGAATTGATCCATACGATGGTACTACATACAACCAATGGAAAGAGCGTCTAGAAACCATATTTATTGGTTTTATGGAAAATAACCTTGCAGTTGAGCAACTTCGTATTGTTGCTGTTACAGCCGAGGGTAAAGAGTTAATACGCGTGCAACGGGTAGGCGCATCTGTAGAGGCTGTGCCTGATTACTCATTACAGGCTAAAAGTGGTGAGCCTTATTTTTTACCAAGCTCTCAGCTTGAAACGAATCAAATTTACATGTCGCCACTTACTTTAAATAAAGAATTTGGTGAAGTGGTTTTTCCCTACCAGCCAATGTTACGTTTTTCTATTCCCATCTTTAGTGATAAAGGAAAGCGGTATGCATTTTTAATTATGAATGTAAATGCGAATTCACTCATTAATAATCTTAAACAGACAGTTTTCGATTACTCAGAGTTAATCATTAGTAGCTCTGAAGGTGACTTTGTTTACCATCCTATTGAAGAATATCAATTTTCACGAGATTTAAATCCAGACCTAACGTGGAATTCAGTATATAGTCAGAAGGTTCAATATCAGGGACTCTATACGGTAACTTCAAAACTTAACCCTGACCTACAGTTTTATGTGCATTCTACAAAAGTGAAAACAAGGCCTAGAAATAAGTATGGTTACATCAACTTTAATCTTTTAGTGCCTGAAAAGTATGTGGACACATTAATTAATGAGAAGCGTGAAATTACTTATAGCTTCCTAGCCGCGATAGGTGTTTTTACATCTATATTACTTATAATGTTTTATAGAAATGCGACGAGAAGTCAGTTATTAGCGGAAGCTCGCAGAGAAGCGTCTGCGATAGTTAATGGGTCAATCGATGCAATCGTTGGGTTAAATTTAGAGGGGGAGTTAACAAGTATAAATAATACAGCGGAGCGTTTGTTATCAATTTCTAAAGTGACAGCATTAGGGAAACTAGCCAAAGATGTTGAGTTTCTATCAAAACTACCCATCCACGAGTATATAAATGATATTCAAAGCTCTAAATCACAAATTAAAGATGAACTATCTGAACAACTTGGCGAAACAACGCTTCATTACGCTATATCTGTTAGCCCCGTTTTTTCTGAACACAATACCTTAATAGGGCTTGCTTTAATTATTAGAGATATAACAAAAGAAAAAGATGCAGAGATAAAAGTAAAACGATTGAATACAGAGCTTGAAGCGAAAGTTAGAAAGCGTACACAAGCGCTTGCTGAGGCCAAAGATGATGCTATCAAGCATAGCGATATAAAAAGTGCTTTCATCTCGAATATTAGTCATGAGCTTCGTACTCCACTGAATGGAGTCATCGGCACTTTAAACATTTTAAAACGCGAAGAGTTGTCTGATAAATCACGAAACCTTGTTGAAATGATGGATTTAAGTGCGTCTAATTTAAACTTATTAATAAATGACATACTTGATTTATCTAAGATCGAAGCGGGTAAATTGGATCTAAATCTTAAAACAATCAATCTACAACTGCTAATTGAAAGGCTAGTTGAATCGAGTGCTATTAGAGCCTTTGATAAAGGGTTAAATGTATATTTAGATACCAGTAACTTAAACTGTGAGAATGTTAAAACAAATCCGCTCAGACTCACCCAGATTTTAAATAACTTAATCAGTAATGCGATAAAATTTACTGACAAAGGCTATATCAAAGTCATTGTTAGTTCTGAGCGCATATCAGAAGATACACATGATTTAAAAGTGAAGGTCCAAGATACTGGAATAGGGATCGCGCCTAGTACACAAGGACAATTATTTGATGCGTTTCAGCAGGCAAGTACAGCAATATCAGAAAAGTTTGGGGGGACCGGACTTGGCTTATCTATTTGTAAACAATTATGCCAATTAATGGATGGAGACATTTCTGTCAGTTCAACTTTAAATCAAGGTAGTGTTTTCACCTTCAATATTAAAGTTCGCTGCAATGCAGAAAACATTCACGTTACTGAAAAATGCTACGAGAATAAAGCCATTTTGGTGGCGAGCAGTAATCAGAATATTTGGGAAATTTTGGATAAGACACTCAGTTTACAAGGCGGTATTGTCAGCACATGCTCTATGGCGGAGCTTGGCGTCCATAAAAACAAAGCTTTTGACTACGTATTCTTAGACTATGAAGATGATACAACGAATAATATAGGTTCAATCATTGAAGTTTTGAGCGAAAATAAACTCAGTACTCAGTTTATAACACTTCATCAACCAGGAAATCCACTCCCTAAAGGTATTGCATCAAAAGTATCTCAAATTACCAAACCTATAACCCAAACAGAGCTGGTGCAAGTAGTGGGCTACGAAGTGCCAAAAAGTGAACCATTATATCTACTTTCTGAAACCAGCGGGTTTGAACTTTCAGATGATGTTACTGAGCAATTGAACGATTGTACGATATTGATTGTCGATGATAACGAAATAAACATTGAAGTTGCTAAAGGCGCATTAGATGAGCTGCCTATAAATATTTTAACAGCAAGTAATGGACAAGATGCAATTGAACTTTTAAATCATTACAACACAAATGAGAGGCAAATAAACTGCATACTACTGGATTGCCAAATGCCAATTTTAGATGGTTATCAAGTGTGTGAAAAAATACGCGCAGGAAAAGCCGGAGGGTCGTTTATTGATGTTCCTATCATTGCAATGACCGCAAGCGCGATGGCAAGTGAAAAGGAAAAATGCTTAGCTGTGGGGATGAGTGATTATGTGAGTAAGCCAATTGAGGCAGTTAAAGTATTAGAGAAGGTCGTTAAATGGTCTTTATCAAGCTACGAGGGGCAATCTAAAGCAATACCTCTTGTTGCTAATGAACTCGAAGAAGAAAAGCTGTGGGACCGCGAACAAGCCCTTGCACGATTATTAAATAAAGAAGTCTTACTAAACAAAATTTGTGAAGTGTTTGTTGTAAAAGCACCTATTAAAGTGCAGGAACTAATAGAGCAACACAAACAAGGGAATAGTGAAGAAGTCCGTCAAATAGCGCATGCGTTAAAAGGGATGTGTGGTGAAATAAGCGCTAACAAACTTAGAGAATTATTTTCTGATATTGAGGTCATAGCTGAGAAAGGTAATTTAGATATAGGCACTCAACTAGACTCAATTGAACAATTGATACCTAAGTTAGTAGAAGATATGGCAAGGCGAGATGTGTGATAGAGTATCAAAAGGTGAGCTTTATTTGTACTAGCTCAGACTTGATCTGACAGTTACCCGTTTTTCAATCGGTGACTGTCAGTTTAGATTTGAGCTAAATTCT
>NZ_JABVXE010000035.1:0-12199 GCF_013350085.1 Pseudoalteromonas sp. 0802
TGCGGGAGCCGGATTTGAACCGACGACCTTCGGGTTATGAGCCCGACGAGCTACCAGGCTGCTCCATCCCGCGCCTGTATGTTTAGAGTCCCAGAAGCCGGATTTAAACCGACGACCTTCGACTTCAGGTATTAGCGAGTCCGACGAATGATTTATCATTCTGCTCCATCCCGCGCCTGTAATCTCTGAGTAACATAAGCATGTTAACGACGCCCTGTTTCAGAGAGAGCGCTATCATATAGCAATAAGATTAGAAATCAAGGGTTATAGTGACAAATTTAACTCAAACGAACAAAAACCACACAAAACAAAGCTAAAAAGCTCGCTGATGAGGACTAATCATTTTTTGCCACTCCCAATCAGGGTGACCCATCACAATAAAGTCAGGGTTTTCTGTGCTTTCTCGTTGATTGTAAGTTAACGGGTTGAATTCGGCATCAGTAATACAGCCACCAGCTTCTTCTACAATCACTTGTGACGCCCCAGTATCCCACTCACCCGTTGGCCCGATACGTAAAAAACAATCAGCTTTACCCTCTGCGATGATACAAGCCTTTAATGAACATGAGCCTAATGCCACCGTCGCAAACTGAGTATTTAAATACTGACTGACCGCTTCAATTTTTTGTCTGCGGCTTACAGCTAAGGTTAAGTTATCGGGTGTTGCTACCGAAATTTGCTGATCTTGGCCATTTTCACGTTTAAATGCGCCATTTTGATAACTAGCAAAATAAGTCACTTGTTTCGCTGGCCAATGGATAACACCCAGTACTGGGCGATTATTTTCAACTAAAGCGATATTAACTGCAAAATCACCGCTTTCTAGAATAAACTCCCCTGTACCATCCATAGGATCAAGCAGCCAATAACGGTGCCAATCTTTTCTGTCTGCCAGCGCCGGAATGGGTGTTTCTTCAGACATAATTGGAATATCAGGGGCTATGGCTTTCAAACCAGCCATTAATACATCGTTCGATGCTAAGTCAGCCTTGGTGACCGGAGTATGATCTGACTTTTGCTCAGCACCAATATCATCCTGCTGATAAATGGCCATAATGGCATCGCCTGCTTGCTCAGCTAACCGAATACACGGTTCTAAAAAATCATTCATTGCCCGCTCCCGACTCTAAGTACTTTGTTAATAATAGCAAAGCTGCGACACTTCGTGCTTCAGTAAAGTCTTCTTGTTGCAATAATGATTGCCAATCACTTATTGGCCATTTTACAACGACAAGCGGTTCAGGCTCATCACCAGGTAAGGTTTCAGGGTAGAGATCTTCAGCATATAAAATATGCATAGTGGCATTAAAGTAACTCGGCGCCATGCTGACTTTTTTAAGTTCAGCGAAATGCTTAGCACCAAAACCAACTTCTTCTTTAAGCTCACGGTCTGCGGCTTGCTGTGGTGTTTCGCCTGGGTCAATCAGGCCCTTTGGAAAACCCAACTGATAATCATTGGTGCCTGCACAATATTCTCGCACTAATAACAGTTCGTTATCGGCCGTTACTGGCACAATCATAACTGCCCCTCTGCCACCGCCACGAATTCTTTCGTATTGCCTTTGCTCATCATTTGAGAACTTCAATTCGAGAGATTCAACAGTAAATAGTCGACTTTTAGCGACAACTTCATTAGACAAAATTTGCGGTGGTGTAGGATGCTTTTTCTGTGTCATTGGCATTAATTTGCTATCATGGCAGTTATGCTCATCATAAATCTTTTAAAGTGAATTGCCTATGTTAAATTGGTCAAAAATCGATACTGTGTTGTTAGATATGGATGGCACCCTACTCGATTTGCATTACGATAATTACTTTTGGCTAACCGTTATTCCCGAGCAATATGCGCGTAAACATAAAATCAGCTTAGACGAAGCAAAAGCTGACATTTTACATCGTTATCAACAAGTTCACGGACAAATTAATTGGTACTGCTTAGATTATTGGCAACAACAACTTGATTTACCAATTATGGCGCTGAAACGCGACATTCAACATTTAATCAGAATTCGTGAAGATGTTCCGCCGTTTTTAACTGAGCTTAGAAAAGCAGGCAAGCAATTGATCATGCTTACTAACGCACACCCAGATTGTGCCATGTTAAAGTTTGAACATACTGCTATCGATAATTATTTAGATGGTGTGATCTCAACTCATCAATATGGCGTGAGTAAAGAGCATCAACCATTATGGCAACAAGTACATCAAGAATGGCAGTTTGATAAGGAACGGACTTTATTTGTGGATGACAGCCCTGCCGTGCTAGATGCGGCAAAAGAGTTTGGTATTGGTCATATACTTGCGGTTGCCAACCCTGATAGTCAGCAACCGCATAAGCAGTTCGATGGCTTTTTATCAACCATCGATTTTCGCGAGCTTATACCCGTTGAATGATTACTTCGGGTAACGCTGCTCTAAGCCTTGGTATACAAGCTTTGCAAAATCTGCATGCTCTGTATCTAGGCTTTTAACCACTTCAACTAAGTGCTCGTTATCTTCTTGACCATTCCACACCTTGATATAGCTACCGTCTTTGTAGCCATGATCTTGGCGAAAGAAGTTCAAGGTGTTTTTACCAACGTAGCCACGATATAAATCATCGATATCCATACCAATTTGCGCCATACAACCTGCAAACGCAGCTGCATTAAAACTCTTTTCAGCGACTGCTGACGCGGCTAATAATTCGAGTGTTTGTTTAAAGTCATCTGCTTGAACTGGCGCACTTAACTCAGCTTCAAGTTGCGCAGCTAACTGCTCATAGCTGGTTTCACCATCAATGCGTAAAGATAAACCAAAATGGAAAATATCAACTAACTCTAAAATAACTTGTTCTGTGTCTGGGGTTTGTTTCTTCCACCACTTCCAACCGTAGTGATCCAGCATTTCAGCACACTCAACCCAAATTGCACGATACCATTCAAAACCTTGGCTAAACCATTGCTCATGAACTTTGGTATTCATCGCATTTTGCATCTCGAGCATAACAACGAGTTTTTGTAAATTAGCAGACATTCTTTATCCCAACTTGCATTTTTTATTTGCCTATATACTACAGTTAAATTTGAGTTTGATGTAGGTAAAGATGAAATAAATCCCGCAACAATCAGGTCATCTTTGCAGTTGATAAGAATAACCGAGGAAGCCCATGTTTAAATCTCTATTCATTAGTGCACTGTTTGTACTATCAAGCCACGTTATCGCTGCAACTGCAACCAATATTGCCGAATCAGCAGAGCAAGTTAGTCCGTTATTACCTGGCTTAACGGTGCCAAATGTTGAATTGAAAGACCAATACGGTAAAACCGTCTCGCTAGCTGAGCGCTTTAAAGAAAAAACTACCGTGCTGATTGTTTATCGTGGTGGCTGGTGCCCATATTGTTCAAAACAATTGGCCAGCGTGCAAAAAATAGAGAAAGAATTAGCAAGCTTAGACGCGCAACTAATTGCCGTTTCACCAGATAGCCCTGAAAAACTCGCTGAAACAAAAATTACAGCTCCTAGCTATCAATTGCTTTCTGACGACAGCCTTACTTTGGCGCAAACGTTAGGTTTAGCATTTTATTTAGATGACAAAACAGCAAAGATTTACCGTAATAAGCTTGGGGTTAACTTTGTCTCGTTAGAAGGTGAGCCAAAAGTAGCACTGCCAGTACCCGCAGTATTCGTAATAGATACTAATGGGTTAGTTCATTTTCAATACGCCAACCCAAATTACAAAGTACGCTTAACAGAAGATTTATTACTAGCCGCTGTTAAATCAGTGAGTGAGCAATAAATTAGCAACCGATAAGCAGGATATGCTTCTGCTTATCGGCTTTGTGTAAATTCTTGCCAAGATTCAATTAAATCGACAAAGTCTTCAAAACCACAACCGCTGCACAAGCCCTCTTCTTCAAGCATTAAATCATCATCTTGATAAGCAACTAAATCTTCGTTGTCTTGATGTAATGCATGTGCTTCGAACAGCGCTTCGTCTTTACTTAAGATCAAATCAATTTCTTGACCTTGTAAGGTTAAAGACTCATGACTGTTCTTAACAGCAGAGATCAACGCTTGCACCATCGCAATTTTTTCTTTTCCGACTTCTTCGTTTAGCCAACGGCCTATAATGGCGTGTTCAGAGGAAATTTTAATGCGTAAACCGCTAATAGGGTCGCGGATAAATTGATATTCCATGGAGGGTACTCTTAATACGTTATCTGCTAATTATACCGTTTGCAGCTAAACGTGGCGAGTTTAGTCGCCTTAAAACAGCTCGAGCGCCTAAGTGGCGCTCGAGTTTGTGCTAATTAAATAGCTAGAGTCGCGACTTGAAGCGTGCAGCATCAATAATCGCCCATAGGTATACGATTGGCAGTAAAATAAAGCCAACTGCAACATAAATTAGTGCACCACTAATAACCCATGCTAAAAAGAATGCAATAGCCGCCATTAAACGACCTTGTACCAATTGTCCTAAACCAGGAAAAAAGATATTACATATTGCTGCGATTACATTACCGCCAGAACCTTGCTCTGCCATACTAACCTCTGTAGTTTTTAATGATTATACTTTTTATAATCACACTTTATGCCAACTTATTATGACTTACAAATCAAAGTGTTAAAAAGTGGCGTTATTTTAATTTTAGTTCTTTTTGCTAAAAATCGGTCAAATTCACAATTTTTATATCGTAATTTTAATGACTTGCCAAAATAGCTGTTTATAAAAACAGTATTTTATTTAGCCTTGCATAAACACCTGTTATACTCCACCCATTATAGATTGAAAAGGCGTAACGATGGACGTTTCTGAATTACTCGATGGCTTAAATGACAAACAACGGGATGCAGTCGCAGCCCCATTGCAAAATATGCTGGTACTTGCAGGTGCAGGTTCTGGTAAAACTCGAGTACTTGTTCATCGCATCGCATGGCTCATGCAAGTTGAGCAAGCTTCTGCATACAGCATCTTTGCGGTAACCTTCACTAACAAAGCCGCGAAAGAAATGCGTACCCGTGTAGAAGAAACGTTAAAAGCACCGGTTGGTGGTATGTGGATTGGTACCTTCCACGGCTTATCTCATCGTATTTTACGCGCCCATCACCGTGAAGCGAACTTGCCTGAAAGCTTTCAAATCTTAGATTCTGACGATCAACAACGTATGATCAAACGCTTACTCAAAGCGATGAACATCGATGATAAAAAGTGGCCAGCAAAACAATTTGGTTGGTATATCAGCGCGAAAAAAGATGAAGGTCTACGTCCTAAAGACATTCAAGCCTACGATATTAATGAGCAAATGATGCTAAAAGTCTATGCTGCATATCAGGAGGCTTGTGACCGTGCAGGTTTAGTCGACTTTGCAGAAATACTACTACGCTGCTACGAAGTACTTAAGAACCACCCAACACTTTTACGTCACTATCAACAGCGTTTTGCCCACATGCTGGTAGACGAGTTCCAGGATACCAATACAATCCAGTACGCTTGGTTAAAATTACTCGCAGGTAACACCAACAGTATTATGATCGTAGGTGATGATGACCAAAGTATCTATGGCTGGCGTGGCGCAAAAATTGAAAATATCAAACGCTTCTTAACTGACTTCGAAGCCGAAACCATTCGCCTTGAACAAAACTACCGTTCAACGGCAACAATATTAAAAGCGTCAAATGCGCTGATCAAAAACAATGCTGAACGCATGGGCAAAAGCCTGTGGACTGACGGCAATGACGGTGAGCCTATTTCTGTTTACGCTGCGTTTAATGAATTAGATGAAGCGCGCTTTGTTAGCAGCAAATTACGTAGCTGGCTAAATGCAGGTAATGCATTACAAGACGCCGCCATTTTATACCGTAACAATGCGCAATCTCGTGTACTCGAGGAAGCAATGCTACAAGAAGGCTTAAAATACCGTATTTACGGCGGTATGCGCTTCTTCGAACGTCAAGAGATCAAAGATGCGCTTTCATATTTACGTTTAGTGGGTAACCGTCAAGATGATGCTGCTTTCGAGCGCGTTATTAACACCCCTGCCCGCGGCATTGGTGATAAAACGCTAAGTCATATCCGTGACTGCGCGCGCAATGAGTCATTGCCACTTTGGTATGCCGCAAAGGCTATTGTAGAGCAGCAGCATCTATCTGGCCGTGCAGCAAGTGCCGTCACTAAATTCTTAGAACTTGTTGAGCATATCGAAGATAAAATCAGCGATCTCACCTTAGAAGAGCAAGCGAAATACGCCATTCAAACCTCAGGGTTAATGGCAATGTATCAAGCAGAAAAAGGTGAAAAAGGCCGTGCCCGCGTAGAAAACTTAGAAGAGCTTATCAGTGCTTGTGGTCAATACGAACTCCCTGAAGATGAAGAGTTCAGCTCACCACTACAGGGATTTTTGGCTTATACCTCACTAGAGTCTGGCGAAGGTCAAGCTGACGAGCACGAAGACGCGGTGCAAATGATGACACTGCACTCAGCAAAAGGCCTAGAATTCCCACTGGTATTTATGGTTGGTGTTGAAGAGGGCATGTTCCCATCGCAACAAAGTAATGAAGAGTCGGGCCGTTTAGAAGAAGAACGCCGCCTCTGCTATGTTGGTATGACTCGCGCGATGGAAAAACTATACATTAGCCACGCAGAAAGTCGCCGTTTATACGGCCAAGAAAAATACCACAGCCCATCACGCTTTTTACGTGAAATGCCTGAAGACTGTATCGAAGAAATTCGTATTAAAACACAGGTTTCAAGACCACCCGCGGCAGGTCGTTTTAGTCCCTCAGTAACACATGCCGCATTTGAAGAAAGCGGCTTTAACTTAGGACAACGCGTATTACACGCCAAGTTCGGCGCAGGAACCGTACTCAATTACGAAGGTAGCGGCGCACAGTCACGTATTCAAGTGAACTTTGATGACCTAGGCAGCAAATGGCTTGTAACACAGTATGCAAGACTTCAAGCCTTATAATGAGTATTTAACAGCACTGTGTAATGAGCTGGTGATCGCAAAGCATCGCCAGCTTGTCATTGTGCAAGGCTGCGAAACTTGGTGCTATCAGTTTGCAAACCAATTAGCGCTTAAAAATACCTATGTTTTCAGTAGCAACTCATTATTAGCAAATAGTGAGTTTCCAAAACATGCTCACCAAATTCTTGGCCAAGAGTTTCAACACGCAATTTTTGATGGTTTTAGCGGCTTATATGCCGATAAACTAGCCGCGCTTGCAGGTACCGTAAAAGCAGGTGGTGTACTGATACTGTTGCTGCCCGATGACGATAAGTGGCAAGACCCTGCACTCACTAGTATTACCTCTTATGGCGAAGAAATTAAACACAGCTTTTTTAATCAGCGTTTATTCTCCAAGCTAAAGTTGCAGCCACATTATTTTACTGAACACTCGCTCCCTGCTTACCAATCAGTATCGTCAGCAACTGCAGAGATAAATTATCAGCAACAACAAGCATGTGTTGAGCAAATTATTAAAACCGCGACAGGGCGCGCTAATCGTCCTTTTGTGATCAGTGCCGACCGAGGTCGTGGTAAGTCAGCTGCTTTAGGGCTTGCAGCAGCAAGTCTTCAAGATAAAAGAATCCTTATTTGTGCCACCCAAGCCAAAGCCGTACAAACAAGCTTTAAACATTTAGCCGCTGAGCTTGGTGTTAGCAAAGAGCTAAACTGTAAACAACTAGCTAACCTTAGCTATATTGCGCCAGATATACTGCTACATGAAAAGCCAGATTGCGATCTGTTATTTGTCGACGAAGCTGCGGCGATTCCGGTTCCTATGCTATTAGAGATACTAAAAAGTTATCCACGAATCGTATTTGCGAGCACTATGGTTGGTTATGAAGGGAATGGGCGTGGTTACACGTTACGTTTTTTACATTACTTACGTAGCCAATATAAATCTCTAAAGACTATTACTTTGGATGAGCCAATTCGTTTTGCTAAACATGACCCTCTCGAAAATAGCCTACGCGAACTATTACTTCTCGATGCAAAGTACCTAGATACGCAGAGTGGTAAGTCTTACCAATTTGAAAACATAAGCAAAGAGCAACTTGTTGATGATGAGCAGCTACTTAGCCAAGTTATGGCGCTACTGACGTTGGCTCATTACCAAACCACAGTAAATGACTTACGCCAATTGCTTGATGCCCCAGAGTTACAGCTATCGATCTGCAAACAAGAAAATGCATTAAAAGCCGTTTGCTTAATCGCTATTGAGGGTGGCTTAGCACCAGAAATCGCAGAGCAAGTAATAAAAGGAAAGCGCAGGCCTCATGGTCATTTAATGGCGCAAACTCTGACTCAATTGAGCCGAAATACAGAAGACTTGTGTAAACGCTCAGCGAGAGTTGTGAGAATAGCTGTTGCACCTGAATGTCATCAACAAGGTATTGGCTCAGCCCTGTTAAACTACTGCGAAAGCCAATTAAATAATTGCAGTTATTTTGGTGCCAGTTTTGGCGCAAATGCAGCGTTAGTTAAGTTTTGGCAAAGTAATGGCTTTAATATTGTTAAGCTTGGATTTAGTCATGACAAAGCAACGGCTGAACATGCTGCTTTAGTGATTAAAGCGTTAGGTAAGCAAAGCACAGATAGCGCAGCACTCTTAATAGAGGAATTTAAACAAGACCTGTCTTTGCAACTCCTTGGTCATTTTAGCTCACTTCCTTGGCAGCTTATTGCAGAACTATTCAAAGGCTTACCAAAAAGTTCCTTATCTTCTGCCTTAAATACAAGAGCTGAGCGACTGTTAACCGGTGACATTAACCTCTTCCAAGTACAGCCATTGCTATGGAAAATGATTTGGAGCACACCAATTAGTCTAAATTTATTAGATGAACATACAAAATTCATCCTTATTCGACTAGTATTACAGCAAACCTCTGTAAATAGCTTGATCGAAGAAGCCGGTTTTACAGGTAAAAAAGACTTAGACTCACAGTTCAAAACCGCAGTGCAAGGTTGGTATGCTCACTATAAATCACTTCAAAATAACAGCCATTAAGTGTTTATGTTTTTATGCCTTGCTACTATCTCAGTTAGCTTTAGCTGAACACGAACAACCTACCATTAAACTCGGGATGTCGACGGCACTGACTGGACCTGCTAAGCAAATAGGTGAACAGCTAGCGCTTGGCAGTAATATTTACTTTAACAAAATCAACAAAGAAAACGGTATTAATGGCCAAAGTATCGATCTGATCTTAGCTGATGATGGCTATGAGCCAAAAAATACCGTAGTGAATACCCGCGAGTTTCTATTTGACCAAAAGATCCATGCGATTTTTGGCTCTATGGGCACGCCAACAGCTCATGCAATTAAGCCCCTGCTAGATAGACACCGTATTCCATTTCTCATGCCATTTACAGGCGCTGACTTTTTACATAACAGCTCAATGCCGAATGTATTTAATCTTCGTGCGAGCTACCAAGATGAAGCCATAGAGCAAATTAACTACCTAGTTAAAGAGCGTAAGCATGAAAAAATTGGCTTAATGATCCAAGCCGATGAGTTTGGTTATATGGTAGAGAGCAATCTCGTTAACGCCCTAAAAATACATGGTATTAAACCTGTAGAAGTCACGCGATTTAAGCGCAATAGTGATGATATTTCAAAAGCTTTAGCGCTTCTAAAAGAAAGTAATGCAACCGCAATTTGTTTAGTCGGTACCTACAAGCCTCTCGCTGAATTTATTAATGCTGCAAACAAACAAAGCTTCAACCCAGATTATACTTCGGTGTCTTTCGTATCGAGTCATGATTTATACCAACGGGTTAAAAAGCCCGCTAACATCATGGTCACTGAAGTGGTACCTGACCCAAATAACTGTAAGAACCCTTGGTGTAAGCAATTTATTGAAGATATAGAGCCTTATCACACTAGTGCGAATAGAATTATATTTGAAGGTTATTTGAATGCTGTTGCACTCGTTAGCGCTGCCCAAAAATGCCCAACACCACTAAACAATCAATGCCTACTGACCGAGCTAAATCGACTCTTTACTGATACATCAGATTTCGCTGATCTATTTAACACTCACACTTCTGGAAATAACAAAAAAATCTACCGCTCATATTTTAAAAGTAATTAGGTTAAACTACGACTAAATTACAATAATGTTCTATGCTATAGAGACTTAACAAGGCTTTGAGGGAAATATGGATCTGATTAATTTTCGAGTTGGCCAAAAGACCATTTCACTAAAAATTCTCGATATTCTTCTAACTGAGCGTTACGAAGGAAATTTAACGTCGTTGCCAAATGAAAATAAAAGCTTCATTGGGGTTAAAGATTATATGGAAACCCCAACGCCTATCTTTGATTTAGGAATTGTATTAAACAATCACTCAACCAAAGAGACCAATACCGAATTATCTGACCTTTTAGTCGAAAGAGAAAAAGACCATTTAGATTGGCTAGATGCTCTAGAAAATAGCCTAGTAACAGGTGCACCTTTTACAAAAGCCACAGATCCAGACAAATGTGCATTCGGTCGTTGGTATAACAACTTTGAAACCGATAACGAAGACTTACAAAGTATCTTAGCCAAGTTTGATAAGCCACACCGTGAATTACATGCTATGGCCGGTGAGTTATTAGAATTGCAAAAAAGCCAACCTCACGACAAGGTGATTAGCCTATTTGCAGAGAAAAAGCGCCAAACATTCAACCAGCTTATTAGATTGTTTGAATCGGCACGTGAGCAGATCATTCTTGATTACAAGCCAATCATCATCTTCACCACAAAAGACGGTGTAACACCTCATATAGGCCTTCTAGTCGACAAAGTAGAAGACAACATCAACGTAAAAAAAGAAGACATCAAACCGTTAGACCAACTTACCTCGGTTGGTTTTGATGTTGATCCGCAAACTAAAAACATGATGCGCGGACTAATCAAAATGAAGCATAAACACAGCTTATTATTAGACCCAAGTGCCATCTTCCGCCCAGAGCACCTCATGCGCCACGAAGCAGAAGAAACCGAAGAGTATGGGCTTTTTTAGTCGCTAGTTAGCGAGTTAGAAAGAGTAAAGTTAGAAAGGGGAAAGTTTAAAGGTCTGGCGTAGGTTGGGTAGATCGCAGCGGAACCCAACACAGAGCTATCAGCTTTCAGCCGTCAGCGATCAGCTGCGCGGTGTGGGTGTTTGGTGTAGCGTCTTCCTCTGCCGGAGGTTCTAGGCAAAGTGTACTTGTAGGTACGGCTTTAGCCGTAAATGTGTTTGTTCTGGTCTGAATTCGGCACTGAAGTGCCTCCTACGGGGTTTTGTTGCTGAGGGTGACTCTGTACTAAACAACCCCACAGATCAACTAACATCTATTATCTGCCGCCTGACATTTTCATCACGCAGGAATGGCTTTAGCCATGAATGTGTTTGTTAAGGGTCTGAATTCGGCACTGAAGTACTTCCTACGGGGTTTGTTGCTGAGGGGATCTCTGTTTACAAATACTCCACCGCTCAACTTACCTCTAATATCTGAAAGCTGATGTCTCTTGTTTATTCGGCACTGAAGTGCCTCCTACGGGGTGTTGCTGAGGGTGGCTTTGTACTAAACAACCCCGCAGTTCAACTTTACCCTTGCTAACTTGTGACTCGCTAACTCATGTTGGGTTTCGCTCCGCTCTACCCAACCTACCTGGAGAATGAACAGGGTGAGCTTAGAATGACTCTGTACTAAACAACCACACAGTTCAACTTTACCCTTGCTAACTAGCAACTCGCTAACTCGTGTTGGGTTTCGCTACGCTCTACCCAACCTACCTGGCTGACAGCTCAAAACGCAAAAAAGCCCGACTCTTTCGAATCGGGCTTTCTTTAATTTGGAGCCTGGCGATGACCTACTTTCACATAGCAGCTGCTACACTATCATCGGCGCTGTTTCGTTTCACTACTGAGTTCGGCATGGGGTCAGGTGGGTCCAAAACGCTATTGTCACCAAGCAAAAGGCGTGGAAAGGATTCTCTACAAAGCGCGTAGCGCTTACGAGTCCTTTGCGCAAGGTGAACTGATTTCGCGTTAAGCGTTGCGGTTCACCCTACATAAATCTGGAAATCTGATATTTTCTTACAGCTTAAAGCTATGGCTTACAGCTTCGTAAAATCTACTTTAGTTTCTTAACTTCTGTCTGTTACGCTGTCATAAAACGCGTTTGGCGTTGTATGGTTAAGCCTCACGGGTAATTAGTACAGGTTAGCTTAATGGCT
>NZ_JABVXE010000036.1:0-12089 GCF_013350085.1 Pseudoalteromonas sp. 0802
CGAAGTTGGATTTTGGATCTGAGAAAAAAGAAGCAGCCTAGCCGTTAAGCTAGACTGTAGAAGCCCAGTGATCAGAGCGAAGCGATGTCGCTGGGTAGTTCACCATGTGGCCTTTTTGATTGAATAATACACAAGCTAGTGTTATCAAAATTTCCGAGAAATACATTGAACGACGCGAAGCGGCATCGATGACTAGTCCACATATGATCATTGTTTTGGCCTTTTCAAATTGGAGTAATTCTCATACTTCCATATCAAAACCCTTAGATAAGACCCTCCAATAATAATATAAAAATTTGTACTTGAGTTATATACAGTTACCAGCCTGATTTTCATTTTTGATTTGCATTTTGCAAATCACTTTAGAATTTCAATACCAAGATAAAGTTAATATATTGTATTTTAAGGCTTTATTTTTTGGCATGCTTCTGGCTTTAGTTAAAGTGAGCAAAAGCTCTTCAATTCTAAAGGTGATCAAAATGAAAAAATCATTAAACAATCTAAACGGTAAAAAACAAAAAGGTTTTGTATTAACTTCAGAGCTAATCATCCTATCAACATCAATGGTTGCAGCTTTAGTTATTGGGCTCTCTACTTTAAGAGACTCTGTAACAAGTGAGCTAGAGGATGTAGCTGAAGCAATCGGAGCTCTTGACCAAAGTTACGCATTCGATGGACTTATCAATGCTGAAGGAACTGCAGAAGTATCTGGTTCAGCATTTATCGATTCAGTTGATGTATACGCAGGTGATGAATCGTCATTTACCTTTGTTGCCTCTGACTTTAGTGAAAGTGCAGCACTTATTAGTGCGACTCCAAGTGGTGACGCTGCAACTCGAACTGCTGCGGGTGGCTCTCTTGGTAATTAAACCTATATAGTCACTGCCACAAAGGGTGGCAGTGAGTTTCTTTGGAGGTGCATCATGAAAACAAAGCATAAAGGAGCTACAACAGCTGCCATGACTTTACTATTAACTTCAGGCATGCTCGCTTCAGCCATAGGTGTTAGACAAGTAAATTCAGAAGATCAAATCTCAGCTTGGACAACGAATAAGAATTTATCTGCTGGTCAAGTTATTACGGTCCATGATGTTACACAAATTCAATTAGATAAAAGCAAATTTCCAAATTTATCTTTATCTATACAAAACCCTCGATCACTAATTGGCAAAAAATTAGCTGTAAATAAAAACCAGCAGCAGTTAATTTTTGATGCTGACTTAGTGAGAGCAACTAGAAAAAGCTTATCAGAAGCAATCCCTGCTGGTCGAGTTCTTTACACTCTTAAACTACCAAGTTTAGATATTCCTTTATCTCGAATTCATAAAGGAGATAGGCTTGATATCGTAGCTAAAACTCAAGGAGTGGTTAGAACTGTAGCAGCAGATGTCCAGTTAATTGGTGTATCTAAATCACCAACTAGTCCGGCTTCAAAAAGCCCTCTTGATACAGCTTCAAGTTCGTCAAGCAGTGCTAGCAACACTTCTCTTGTATTAGCTGTCTTACCAAAAGATGTATATTCGCTTGCTGGAATCAGCTTCGAAGATAATGTTTCTGTGATTGTGCATAGCGCTTATGACATAGAGCAAGGCCGGATTCAAAAGTTTGAAAGGTTACAAAGGAATAGAAAAATTGAAGTTGTCAAAGGAACTAAAAATGAAGCTGTTTTAGTTTCTAAGTGAGCTACTATGTTTAACTTCAAAATTAATAATGATAATGCCCCTGAAAGCCCAAGTCTATTAGACGTTAAAGGGTTGCTTCATGACAAAGTAATCGAAGAGTTAGAAGAGAACTTTACAAACTTTAATGAGCTTGACTTAGCAATAGCAGTTAGAGCAATTTCACAAGAGATTGAGTTTTTCGATGGGTTAGATTTATCTGACCTTCAAATATCACAAATCATCAGTGCTGTAGCGGATGATTTATCAGGATACGGGCCTATTGCCCCATACATGATTGATGAAAATATTAGTGACATATTAATAAACGATTTCAATGATATATGGGTTGACAAACAAGGGCGTTTAGTTAAAACCCCAAGCAGCTTTGATAACCCTAAGCATCTCCTTAGATTTATCGAAAGAGCATTAAACCAGTGTGGTAAACAAACTAACACTTTGTCTCCAGTGGTAGATGGAAAGCTTCCTGATGGTAGTCGTTTAAACGTTATTATTCCCCCTGCTTGTACAACGACTGCCATCGTTTCTATTCGTAAATTTAGTCATAAAACCATAACAAAAAGCTATTTAATACAAAGCGGCCTTATTGATTCCAATTGGCTTGAATTTCTAGAGTGTGCTGTTGAAGCTGGTGCAAATATAGTTGTAAGCGGGAATGCTGGTGCAGGTAAAACGTCATTTCTCAATGTACTGTCGAGCGCTATAAGTGAGAACGAGAGAGTTGTAACTATTGAAGAAAGTTCGGAATTAAAGTTACATCATAATCATGTTGTTCAGCTAGAGGCACATAGTGCAAACAGTGATGATAAGGGTAGCATAAGTTTAAGTGAATTGGTGAAGGCTGCTCTAAGAATGAGGGCTGATAGAGTCATAATCGGTGAGGTACGCTCTAGTGAAGTGATTGATATGCTACAGGCAATGAGCTGTGGCCATCAAGGATCTATGACAACAGTACATGCTAATAGTGCTTATGATGCAATTAGTCGAATCTCAACATTGACACAGCTACATAACCAGCAATTTAGCTCAGATCACATCGACGCTCTAATCGGTTCATGTCTTCAGTTAATTATACATCTAATTAGAGACTCTGATGGGAAAAGGAAACTTAAGAGTATTGGTGAAGTTTACTATGAGGAAGGCACACTAAAATTCAGAACGCTTTACTCTGATACTGATAGATTTATTTTTGATAAAAGTGAATCTGCAATAATTAAATTTATGCGAATGCGTGGTATTGAGGAGTCTAGGCTCGAGGCATTATTCCAAAATATAGAGGGTAGCGATGATGATTGATTATTTTCTATCTATAGGAGCCTTCATTTTAGGTATCGCTGGTATTTTAATACTTTACTTGGTAAGAAAACCGGCAACACCAAGTAAACGTAATATTGAGGAAGATATTCTTTTTCAACAAGATACCCTTACTCAGTCTATAAAAGTTATTGGAATACCAAGTAGTAGGCTGTGGATAATATTTTTTACTGCTTTAATCAGCCTATTAGTATGGTTTGGATTGGATGCAATTTTCCCCGATGCAAGAACAAGTAAGTTAATTATTTCCTTAATTATTTTTGTGGGCATCAATATTTTGATTATTGACTTAGGGCAGTTTTTTCTTAACAGGTTCGAAACTCAATTCATTGAATACATAGAAACTATTCATACTTGCCTACAAACAGGTCTTTCACTGCAACAATCTTTAGAGTTCGCTCAAAACTACGCAGGAAAAAGTATAAAGAAGCAAACATATTCATTAATGCAAAAATTACAGCTAAGTGCTGATATTAATGGTGCATTGGCGCCACTGTTAAATAGGTACAGTTGTGAATCTGTTCGTCTTTTCTCTCAATGTGTGATTACACATTATGAGACGCACTGCGATCTCACAGACATGTTCAAGAGTGTCACACAGATCTTGTCTAGAAGAGCGAGAGATAAACAACAAATAAGAAGTAAGCTATCAGGAACAAAGTATGCTGCAGTGTTCAGTGGCATTCTCCCTTATATATTAGTCCCTTTATTTAACTACAAAGATCCTACGTGGTTTGATCCATTATTATCTCATCCTAACGGTGTGGTTTTTTTAACGGTAGCATTTTTATGTCAGCTTTTTGGCTTAATTTGGCTTAGAGTAAGTTTGAAGGTGAAAATATGATTGATTTAGCCCTTTTTCTATCGCTTTTCATTAGTATTGCTGCATTCATATACATTAACAAGCAATCACCTGAGGCTGAAGTTCCGAGCGGTAAACTTGCAAAGCCAAAGGTTTGGTATTTTGGCCTCATCTTGAGTTCAAAGTATTTGCGCCAAGCAGGTATTCAGGTAACTAAATTGCTTATACCTATATTTTTGCTGAAGACTTCGTGCGCGATATTAGCATATGTTTTGATAATAATTGCAGAGCTGCAACCACCACTAATTCTTAAAATTACTACTATTATTAGTGGGTTTTTTGTACCTGAACTCATCTTTGTAATTGTCAGATATCAAAGAAAACAGGCAATAGAAGGTAGTTTCGAGTTTTTTTTACAGGTATTTCTCGTATATTTAAAAGCAGGGTTTTCACTAGAGCAGGCTTTATCACATTCTATTTCTCACGGCCTGAGCAAGAAGAACCCTTTATTTAAAGAACTCAAACTTTTTGTTTATGAAGTTTCTGCAGGTAAAGAAAAGCATGCCGCTTTTAAATTTCTGTATTATCGGACCGGAGTTAAAGAAGTTAAGAAACTTTCTAACTTACTTTTGGTTGGTTCTACCTTGGGAACACCCTTGGTAAATTCAATAGAAAGTCTATTAGAAAGCTACGAATTAAAGAAATCAGTACTACTTGCAAAAAGGATTAATAGGAAGTCACTTCACACTACTTTTCCTATTTTACTTATTTGCTTTCCAATGTTTTTGGTACTTGTGTTCTTTCCATCAGCGCTACAAGTAATGAATGTTTTAAGCTTGCTTGTTGATTCAATATAAGGAGACGGTATGAGAAAGCAAAAAGGTTACATATTAACGATAGAGCTGATTCTTATCATTACTATTTTAGCAATTGGATCGATGGGTGGAATTGTTTTAGTAAGAGACGCTGTTATAAAACACAATGCAAAAAAGGTAGATAACGAAGTTGTCGTTATTGATAGCGGAAATAATAAGTTAGGTAAGGCAATTTCGTTTGACGAACATGAAGCACCATTAATCTTTTTTCATGATCGTAGTTCTGAAAAAACTTATCGAGCATTAATTGGAATTAGAGATGATAGATTTACTTCCAGGGAGGCTATTTATTATGACGCACCTAATTGCCAAGGAAATCCATGTATAAAGTCAGTTAGTGATGAAGATTCCGACAGTTCGGGTATTAGTCAAATAGTTAGTACAGGAAATGTTAGTTATATTAATGCATTACAAAATGGCCCTAATTACGCTATAGGTCAAAGGGACGGCACATTTATAGGTAACTTATTCAAATCAACACCTCTTAGTTGCCCTGCAAAAGATGATGAAATTGTGTCCAGATATATGTCCCAAAAGGTTACCTCTGGCACACCTTGTGAAAGTTTTGAAATTAATAAAGTACCAGCAGATAACAGATGCTTGGTTGGTGTATCTAATACAAGTATTGATTTGTTTGGAGCCACGACAACGACAGAACTTCAAGCTCTATGTGACACATGCCCTGAGGGCTTTACATCTCAAGGCGATATTCTGCAGCTTTATTTACCAGAAATTGAATCTCTACTAGCTACAGCTCTAGATACGTTGAGTTTAATTGGGGTTAGTGCAAATTTAGACTTAGAAATTGGAACTATATGTTGTCCTACAGGAACTGTATTAGAAGAGGACGAGAATATAGTTGAAACACTTGTTTTCACGATTCTTAAAACAGCATTTAACTTGCTTGGCATAGATTTACTAAATAACGATTTGATAATTAATGCATTAGCTTTGATTGGTATTGAACCAGGGATAACAAACTGTAAGACACCACTTAATTTACAGCTAGCAGAGCCAGTTGTGAATCCTGTAACAAATAAGCCAGTTTTGGAGGCTGTGACGCCCCCATTTACGATTGTATTACCACAGACATCCTCTGCTGGCTCACAATTCTGGTTTCCTACGGAGCCGAAAGGGGAGAGATCTAATGATTAATACAATTAATAATGTGGATATTTTCGATGATGGTTTGAATGGCCCCAATGGTGAGGTTGTTAATACGTTAAACCTATTACAGCAGTTTTATGACTTTCCGGTAGTGAAGTTCATTGATTATAAGGGCGAAAATAACCATGAGATTTTTCTATCTGTTAGTAAGGAAAAGGCTAAACATTCAATTGAGTTTTTGATGTCTATTTCTGACCAGGAGAAAGAGGTAATTTATGAAAATACTATTGATGAATTAAGATTCGAAAACGAGCGGGACACTTATCTTCTTTTTTACATCCAAATTCCTATTTTCGCGCAAACGGGAGAGAGTATTGGATTATTAGTTTTAGGGGATACTGAATCTAGAGTTTTTAATGAGAACCATAGAGGACAATTAAATACGTTCATAAACCTGATTCAAACACAAATGCAATCATTTGAGTCTGTGGGAACTTTTAAAAAGAAAGAACGCGTCAGAAGTTCAAATAAAATATCAATTCTCAGTACCAAAACAGTTTCATTTTTCATTGCATTAGTAACTTCAATTGTTGTTGGCCTTTTCTTATTTAAATATCAGGCTAATGAGTTAATAAGCCAAAATAAATATCAAACACAAAAGCTTAAAATGACATTATTCGACGCAATCGAGCGGTTCGACTCTCAAGCTTCTAGCTTGACAAATAAGGACCAATTGTTGGTTGGGTATATTTTAAGTGGGAAATCGGTTGATGTGAATGATTTAGAGAAAATTGTAACTACCGGTGAACAAGGCTCCTTAACGTACAAAGGTTACGCTCTAATAAGCGAAGATAATTTAGTCGTGTGGAGTAGAACTAATTTTGACCTTGGAGCCTATAACCTTCGTGACTGGGCGGAGAATAAGTCAAGCGACTTTGAGATTATCACAATAGCTGACACCGCGTTTTTAGTTCATAAACTAGATGAAATCAAGGGAAACTTCTTTACGATTAGTGCTTTTGATTTGAACCAATTTTTTCAATCAGTTATATCAAAACTAAATACTCAAGATTACTCTATATACTTATCCACTAATGAGCTTTTTTTAAGTTTATATGGGGAGGCATCTCAACGTAACTTAAGTGGAGCAATAAGTGCTTCTACAAAGATCTTTCCGAGTGAGTGGAGGATATTCGTTAAACCTAATACACCTATTCTAGACGCTAGAGTAACAAATTCTTTCATTACGCTTTATATCGTAATTAGTTTAATACTATTCTCAGTAGTTTACTATTTCTTACGTTTACCTCGAAGGTTACAAGAGGAGATACAACAGAAGAATCAAACCTTGTTGAAAAGAGAGGCATTTTATTCAAGTGCACTTGATTCATTACCTGACGCTTTTGCTATTTTTGATACTGATGATGAGCCGCTCATAACAAACAAAGCATACTCAACTATTTTTGATGGTATTAAGAATGCAGATAAATTAGCTTTCTATGAACTAATTCAGATAGGAGAAGAAAGTGGTTTGATCACTCATCACGAAGTTCATCATAAGCTAGAGGGAGATCAAGACAGAATTATCGATTTGGGCTTTAGTTCAGGCCGATGGTTGACGGTAGTACAAAGGGATATGGAAGATGGTAGCTATGTAAGCTATTTCCATGATGATTCAGAAGCACATAATAAAGAGCGTTTGCTGAAGGGGATTTTGGAAAAATCAAAGAGTAATGTGAGAGCTCAAAGAGAGTTTATAGCTAAGGTTGCTGGCAAACTTTCAAAACCTGTGTGTTATTTGAGAACCTTTGATGAGTTAGTGAATACCCAAGAAAAAAGGAATTTACTTGAATCTGTAACTTTACAACTAGATTGTACTTTGGGTTTGTTAGACGAATTTTTATCGGCTAAGGCTCAGAATAGAAAATTGAATACCAGTAAGTTTGAAGTGACTGAAACTATAAATAGTGTTGTGAAATCTATCCAATATGAGACAGCGGGTAAGTTAGTTTATAATGAAAATACTGAAAAGAATGCTGTCTGGATATTCAGTGATCAGAGAATGTTCAAGCAATTAATAACGCATTTTCTCTCTCAAGTTCTTGAGGTTGCTAGACACACTGTCTCAGTCAAAGCTGAAACTAAGCATAATGATCAATTTACAGAACTACACTTAGAGTTCAAATACAAAAGTACAGATGAGTCAAAGTTTATAAAAGCTTTAAAGCATCTAGAATTTATTAAAAAATCAGATGAATCTCTGGAAGTTAATTTTTTTATCTCGCTATTCAAGATTCTTGGAGGGCAGGATGTCTTGTTTAGTAATCATGAAAATGAAAATTGCATTACTTTGGTTTGTAAAGTTGAGGATGAAGAAGGTGAAGTTTCAAGTAACTTAGCAGTAAATAAAACCTCTATTCTTTTGGTAGATGATGATCCTCTAGTCGATGTTGTTGTTAGGGCTGTACTTAAAGATCAAGATTTTGAAATTGATTATGCTAATAGCGCTATTGAAGCCCTGCTTTCACTTTCTCAAAAAAAATATGAAGTAATATTAATGGATATCGTTATGCCAGAGCTGTCAGGAGTTGAAGCGCTGCATAAGATAAAAAAACATAGTTGGTGTAATAACACTGCGTTTATAGCTCACACTGCTAGTGATAAAGAAAATTGTTATGAACATTACAAATCTTTAGGTTTTGATGATGTTTTGCTAAAGCCAGTGAAAAAAGATGAGTTATTAAGGTCGATAGACAAAGTTTTATCTGCAAAAGGTGACAGCCATGATTGATATTAATGCACAACAAGATACTCAATTACCTTTGGATAGCCTAATTGAGTATGCCTTGAAAAGTAATAGCTTTTATATGAGCTACCAGCCGATTGTTTCAACTAGTAACAGTAAGTTAATAGGCTTTGAGGCATTAATCCGTAACCGTATAAACGATTCGAGGCTAAGACCTGATCACTTAATCCCTCATCTCGAAAGAACAGGGCAAATAATAGAACTTGGCTCATGGATACTTAAGCAGTGCTTGGTCGATTATAAGACGCTAGAGAGTTATGGTTTGAAAGACTTCACGATGTCAATTAACGTTTCGCCAATTCAAATAATAGATCACGATATTACAATAGAAATTAGCAATTTGATTAATGAACTAGGAATATCCCCTAAAAATATTAAATTAGAGTTAACTGAAACAGCACTAATAAGCGATTGTAATAAAATAGCTAAGTCATTTGAGCGCTTAAGAGAAATGGGCATAAAGGTTTGGCTAGATGATTTTGGAACTGGGTTCGCTTCTTTAAGTTTACTAAGACAATTCAAGGTTAATGGTATAAAAATTGATAAAAGTTTTATAAGCAATATAGCTACTGATAATGATGATTTCACGCTTTGTAGTGCTGTTATAGCAATGGCGCAGAGGTTGAATTTAGAATTAATAGCTGAGGGTGTAGAAACCTCACAACAACTGCAAATATTAAATTGCCTAGGTTGTGACAATATCCAAGGCTATTTAATCGATAAACCATTGACATTACGTGATGTCATAAATAAATGGCGAAGTTAAATTTGCTTAACGATGAAAGAATTCTATACTTTTATTAGTACATAATTATGAGGTGCTGTTGTGATTAATACTACAAAAATAGAGCAGCTAAAGTGTGATGTGGGTACTGACATTTTTCTTGAATTAGCGTCTCACTTTGCTAATGAATTAGAGCAACAGCTCAAATCATTAAAATTAGTCTCAACTGAAAATAAAGATGGCCAAGATAGTATTCACGACACTCTGCATACTTTAAAGAATACAGCTAGCCTATATGGGGCAGACTCACTGGCAAATATGGCATCCCAATATTACGAAAAAGATGATGTAAATTCAGTAGAAGTCATAGAATTATGTATTGAAATATCTAACTCCAGAAGGGATTTTCTTAAGGCAATATCGCTAGGTGAATGATGTCAAAACCAATACTGTACATAGTAGAAGACAGCATTGCTGCAGGAGCAATGTATAAAGCTTATTTTGAAAAAAAAGGATATGAGGTATCTCATTTTGTAGATGGCTTCAGTGCAATGTCGGCTATCAAAAATAAGGTGCCGGATGTAATTATTCAGGATGTGTGTTTACCCGATGTTTCTGGTATTGACGTTCTTAAATTTGCTAAAAAAATAGATAAAAAAACTGAAGTTGTCGTAATTACGTCTAATAGTTCCATTGATGTTGCGGTTACAGCTATGCGTGAAGGGGCCTATGACTTTATTGAGAAACCATTTGAGAATGAGATACTTTTATCTGCTGTCCAAAGTGTACTAGAACAATCCATATCAAGTGGTACTCAAACAGTCAGCACAAACCTACCAGGAGCAAAGGTTAAATCAGATATTGACTTTATCGGTGATTCAATTTCGGTTCAAACAGTAAAGCGAATTCTTAATTCAGCAGCTCGTTCTAAGGCATCAGTGTTTGTGACTGGTGAGAGTGGTACTGGGAAAGAAGTGTGTGCTGAATATCTTCATGATTGCAGCAATAGGCATGATAAATCATTTGTTGCGATAAATTGTGCAGCTATCCCTGCCGACTTATTTGAATCAGAATTTTTTGGTCATGTTAAAGGTGCTTTTAGTGGTGCCATCTCAGACCGAAAAGGCGCTGTTGAAATGGCGAATGGGGGTACTCTTTTTTTAGACGAGCTTTGCGAGATGGCTTTGCCTCTCCAAGCTAAGCTTCTACGGTTCTTACAAACAGGTTTATATTCAAGGGTAGGCTCTTCAGATGTTGTTAGTAGTGACGTAAGAGTTGTATGTGCGACGAATAGGAATCCTCAAAAGGAAGTAGCTGATGGTAGGTTCAGAGAAGACTTATATTATAGATTAAACGTTATACCTGTAAACTTACCTCCTCTTAGAGAAAGAGAGGAGGACATCATTATTCTTGCTCACTTTTTCCTCCAAGAAAAGTGTAAATCAGCAAATAAGCTATTCAAGGGATTTAGTAAAAACACTGAAAAGGCATTTTTGTCATATGATTGGCCTGGTAATATCAGAGAGCTTCAGAATGTTATTGAAAATTGTGTCGTAATGAATGAAGGAGATACTGTAGAATTAGATATGCTCCCTCAATTTAAGAGAGAAGCATTAAAGAGTAATGTGAGTACTGCTAAAAAGTCTCTGTTGAGCGAAATTGAAGCTGAGCTTACAGATGAGATCATACCATTGTGGCAAGTAGAAAAAGAAGCTATAGAGTCAGCAGTGCATATATGTAATGGAAATATACCACTTGCAGCTGTTAAATTAGGAATAAGCGCCTCTACATTATATAGGAAAATTAAAAATTGGGAGGAGTTAGCTTAATTCTAGTTTTTATAATTACATTAATGTAAGAATTGGCGTTCTTTGTTAAAAAACTTGCTGCGTTGTTGTAACCAAGGGTTATTCATAATTTGTGGCGCAGCTTGATAATGGCGCTCAACCACTTGGTTTAAGGTACGGGTTGATTGCGTAAAATTAAGTTGCTGCTGTGCAGCACCCATATTAGCAATCTCGGCATCTGTCATTGCACGACCAGCAAATAACAAGGCGTTTAAGTAACCCGGCTTAGTTTCGTAGTCATTATCGGTTAAAAGTAAGGCCGCATCGTTGATTGCCCAGCGCTCATTGATTTCACCTTCATCTTTAATACCAATCAGCTCGCCATCAAGATAAATTTTTAGTGCCCCGTTGTTTGGAGCAGCATAAAACACAAAAGCAATACGGTGCCAGCTGTTTGCCAAAAGCTCGCCAAAGTAACCACTGTCACTGGTGGCAATACCGATGGCGTTATTTCGGCTGACGTAAAGGTCTGCGTCATTATTATTGGTAAGATCTGTTTGTAGTAATGAGCGCCACTCATTGGTGCTTTGTTCTGGCCACATAATATCCATCACTAAGGTGTAATCAGCGATAAGGCCTTTTGTTTGGTAATCACCGTTTGCAGCACTATTAGCCGTTAAGGTTAAGCCTTGCGTTGGGCTATGGCGAGCAAAGGCGAGCACGCCTGAAGCACCGTTTGTAAAATCAGCTATTTCAAGCTCACTGGTGGTGGCAAATTGGCTATCTTCTGGCCCCCAATTTTTGTATTCAGGGTCATAAAAGCTGAGTGTTGCAGGGCCAAAGTCACTGCTAAAGCCTTGCTCAGGGTTGTTAAAATTCCATACTGTGACCGCATCATCTGCTTTACACGCATTAAGTATGTTATCGGTATCGATATATAAACATTGGCTGGTGCGTGCTCGCGCGTAGTTATCAAGTAGCCACCAACTTTCAGC
>NZ_JABVXE010000037.1:0-11605 GCF_013350085.1 Pseudoalteromonas sp. 0802
ACCTCGTTAGTTGAAACGTGGTGATAAATTAGGCCATCTGCAAAAACATGCCTAGGTGTGGTTGCTGTTACGGTTACACAGTTATAACAAGTACACCTCTGAAACTAACCAAATAAGGTATCACATTACAGCTTTGTCAGAAGTCATTTCAGTTTTGGAATGAAACATTCAACTTTGTTCTTTCTGATCCAAGACTGGAATTAAGCTAAAGAAATAGTGGGAAAATTTAAGAGCACTTTCTGATTTGTATAGCTTCAAGTTTCTGATTAAACGCTAGAATTTGTTATTTTTCACGATTAATCGCTGGAATAAATTTGCCATTAATATTTTGAGCAAAATCCAAACGAAAAAAAGGCCGAGGGCATTAAATGCTCTCGGCCTATTATTAGTGTGATTTCAACTTTTTGTCAAATCAAGACAGCTAAGCGAAACTAAACAAGTCGACTAAAAACTCTAGTTAATGACGGCGTTTGTTTCTAAAAATGATGACGTCTTTTGATAAATCTATGTTTGATTTACTAAAGTGTGTAAATCGTGATTGTAATTTTTGCATACAACAATTATTGAGATGTGCTTTGTCATACAGAACAAAATCTGTTCTGTTTGGATCCATGTAAATTTGAAAAATTGGCTGCACGTTACAGCACCCCGTGATACGTTTTTCGCACGTTCTCGCTTTTTCAAAATTAGCTTTTCTATTTAAAATAAGGTAGTTAGAAACAAATTCACGTATGCTATCTGCATCTATTTGTTCACTATTTTTCGTTGAAAGCTTTAGATACTCATTTTCAATTAATGTACTTAAAACATCTGCATTTATTTTCAACATACGAACAGCGTCATACTTATTCACTTCGTCTATTGCATTCCACTTTTCTTTCAATAATTGCTTTAACCCATTTTCACTTACATATAAATGATTAACCCGTTCGATGCTTGTATTGACTTTATATAGACCTTCGACATGACTATTTAACACACAACTAACAAGCTCATCTCTCGATAAATCAAACAAATCATAGATGCCATTGGGGACATCACTTACTTTCAAGAATTTATCATCACATTCAGAAACTAGCTCAAATGATTTCGATAAAGCTTCTGCAACTTTTCTCATGTCATAAAATGACTTATCTTGTTGCTTACAAAGATAGATTGCATCAAACATGTTTTGCTGAGCAACATGAGAAAGCGACTTCATATTGATACCCAAAAACTCAGAAAGAGCTGCCCCGTCGACTTGGTAAGAAAAACTTTGTGAATCGAATTTACTATCAAAGCGATGAGTAGAAACATATAAAGACTTGTCTATCTGAGCATCATGATATTTTAATAAAAGAGTCTTTACTTCTAACTCTTCAGTCGATTTTAAAAAGTTATACTCATGCTGAATTGAGTAGATTGAGTTAGCAATCTCATCTAATCGATGATGCATGACTAATTCACCGCACTTTTCAAACTGCGCTCTGTGCTTTAATAATAAATGCTTCCAGATGCCTGAAACAGATGGGCACGACAAAACTTTGAACGCGTCATCAAATAATAATCTGATTTGCTGAACACTAAATTTTTGAAATTTAATTTTTGCTTGAATAAAGTCAAAGGGTCTGAATAAAAGGCTTGAGAACCCTAGTAGCTTCTCAGCAAACTCTGAGCTTTCAGTCTCACTCAAAGACAGCATGTATCGCTCAAAACTCAGTAAATCATATGACTCTTGTATGTCATAAACAGGCAGGTTTTTTACATTGATTAGCGCACATTCATGTACTCGACAGCTAGTCACTTCAATATGCTGCCATTGATAAAGTTGAATCCCCAAGCTCTTATAGCAACAAGGACAAATCTTAATATGGTCAGAATCATTTATTGTGCCGCTTTTTTCAAGCACTTGAGTACAGTCTAATAATTTATATTGCTCAATATCATGTTTAATCTGCTCATTTTCAAGTAACTTTTCAAAGTGAGAATGTGTATAAAGTTCAAATCGCGTTGGTGTCTGAATAGCATTAGATAGCATCAACTTTTTAACTGTTGCAAATCCATAAAAGCGAGCCACGGCCGCACACGCTGCATATGGTGATATAAAATGATTAGAGTTCATAATTAACTCCTAATTCTACTTTTAGCAAAGAGAACTTTTTAGAAAATGGATTCGCTTGATTTTTCTTTGACGCACTAATTGAACTAAACACAGCAGCAAAATCTTTGACGAGAACTTCATCTCTATTTTTGTCACATGCATGAAAAATTGCTTTTCGTATGAGCATACTCAGTTGACGCAAATCACCTTTTGTCATAGCAAAAATTGGTAAGCTGATTTCGGGATTTGTGAAGTCAATTTGAGAAAGTTTCAAATGTTTATTCAGTGTTATTAGATATTTCACAAAGTGAACATAATTTTTCCTTGTCGAGACTGAAAGCAGTTTTTTCTCAATAATGAGTGAACATCGTGATGCAAATTGTTCATTAATTTCAAGTATATTCATGACTTTTGAAGTGCCAGCGAACACAAGAAATAACCCTAGTTCATCAACTAATTCTTTTAGATAATCTGCAATTTGCCGCGCCGACTTCACACCGACTTTTTCAACGACTTGCTGAAATTCATCAAACACAAGAACACGATAACGCTTGTTCTTAACTTGCTGCGCGATACGTCGACGAAGCTCAACTTCAGAGCCCTGTATTGAGCCGGGCTCGGCCATACCTACTAAGATTGCACGGTACAGGTCAAGCGGGCTCATGTTCGACGGCGAGCGAATATAACATGCTTTTATTGACTTGTTTTCACTTACGTCTGTGCTGTGCTTTTCATTGAATCGCTTTATAAAAGTTTTGAGTAACGTTGTTTTGCCACTTCCTGAGTCACCAACAATCACGCAACAACTACCGACCCCAAGACTTAAAGTCTGCTGTGATTCTTCAAGCAAATCAGCAAGCTCTTGACGATTATTCACGCAATCAAATGTTTTACTGTATAACAATTCGGCCTTGCCTTTTAAACAACTCATAACTCACCGCCCGGCTCAAAATCATCAAAAGTTGCACCAGTGTCGAAATCTTCGTCGACAGCAACTTGCGCATTTAGCGACCTTAAAATCTGCTCGCGCGCGTCAACTGAATCAACATCAATTGCTTTATCGTTATTGTATTTTGTCCGAGCTGGCTGTTTGCGACCTGTTTCAATCTCACGCTTTTCAGCTTGCTTTTGCTTGGCTTTTTTGAAGTTGGGCAAGCCTCGCTTGCTGCCGCTCTTGTACTCATAATGCTTACGCTCAACAACATCACATTCACTGAATTGCGCGTTACGAGCAGCATCAAGCTCAGCTTGTTGAACACCTGCATCATCGTGATGATTCATCTCGCGAATAGGCACGATAAATGTGTCGTTTTGATGCTTCACAACAACACTACTTGTATCAATATCACTGTAAAAACATTCAACACTTTCTACTCCTGCTAAGCCTAGCGCTTTCAGCTCATCACTTACATACTGCTCATTTTTAAGCTTAATTGAGCCGTTACCGTATAGCTTACACTTTGCACGATAACAGCCGCGAAATTCAGATAACTCTGCATTTTCAGGTACGGTTTGCAGCAGTGGATTTTTACTGATTGCATTCATCCACACGTCTACAGGCGCACGATTTTTAAGGCCACTATGGGCTGATTGCATGTAAACATTTGTGATGTAATCTTCAAACGCTGCGACGAACTCTTCAAGCGTCATTGATGCATGAAGTTCAGCATCTTCTGTCGCTTCTAGATGACTATTATTGACACGCGTTTTTGAGCCTAAATAGCCCGGCAGTTTACTTAAAAACTCACGTCTTAGCGTGCGGAAAAAGCTTTCAATAAACGGCTTACTCTGTCCTTCGCCACTACGTGTGGTGATTGAATTCGCACCCAGTTGCAAAGCAAGCGACTTAAATATATTGCCTTTCGTTGCTGTCGTCGCATCATTCACAAGCTTCACTGGTACACCAAAACACGGCCAAAGTGGATTATCTTTTGGGGTCACAACACTTTTTAAACATTCGACGGCTAAATCAGCAGATTCGGATGCGTTTTTACCGACACGAATTGAATAACCGAGCGGACATCGTGTGCAAGTATCAATCGCAATCATCATTACAATTGTACCCAAAAACTTATTCGCATCGTTATTTAAACCTTGATTAATATAAACCGCATCCATTTCAACACGTTCCAATGGATCTTCAGGCACAAACTCACGGCCAAGTTTATAACGCAGTTTTTTAGCTTCAGCTTTGCTTAAGGTCTTTTGTGTCGTTAATAATGCAAGCGTTTCGCGAAAACGACGATATATAGTGTCGACACACGGTATGATTGGATAACACGCTGGCTTTGATTTACTAAGCTCGCGTATCTTAGCTCTCAACATATCTGCTATTGCATGTACAGATTTTGCAGTTGCATCGCTTCTAACAAGATAATAATCACAAAAATACTCGTAAATTAAATCTTCTGTTGCAGCTGTCAATCGCTTTGAGTTTTTCTTTTCATGATAGCCAAAACCGATTACTGAACGTATATCCCCACCTGAATCGCGATACACCTTTATCTTAGCTTGGCACGAGCTACGCGAGTATTTTCTTGAGTTATAACTCGACCAATTAAAGGCCTCGATGGTTTCATCAACATTATGCTTTGCAGTAAAATTTTTATAGTGTTTCTCGAAATGCAAGTCAAAAAACGCTTGCCACATACTCATCTGATTTAATTGATTTTCAGTCAGCAATTGTTGCATCGGTATGTCAGAAGCGCGCTCATAAATAACGGCTTCGTTCTCTATGATCTTTTTATAGAGTTCAGGTTGTGTCATGCACTCGACTCTTGCATTATTCACTTTCTGACTGTCATCATCAAACAATGAGTAAAAAATCATATTATCTAAGTGCTCTCGCGCTACCGAGCGCACTAGATAAGAGCTGTTATCCATTCTAAACTTTGTACCTTGTTTAATTAAAGCGCCCATCACACACCACCATAAAATTGTTAATTAAGACACTTTCACTACAGATATCACGTGAAAACCCTATTTTTATATAATCTTTCAGAATAAAATGACAAATCAGATTTCTATTTAAGTTCAGAGCATCACAGATTGCGTGTGCTTTCTGTAGAGTCAGCTCACTCGGTAAGACATCAAGCAGTGTGTTCACATGCTCATCATTCACAACTTTCATTGACAAAGCATTGCGTAATATCATCTTCATGTTTGAGAGCGCGCGTCTAGACGGTAGGTCTTTTTCCGTCATCACAGCAAACTCAAAACCCAACTTTTCGAACGCCTTCTCAATCAAAAAATGAATGCGTTTTGTCTTTTCATCAATCGCTTTTGAGTGCTTCACTTCGACCACGCGAACACTGCCATCACAATAAATTAACGAAAAATCAGGTGTATACAATCGCTTCTTTTTGTCATCTGTGTAACTGATTGAAAACGGCTGGGTTCGAACAGATTTTATCGTTTGCTCAAACTCAAACATCAATGCAAAATGTGACTCGTTGAACGATTCGAAAAAATGCGGCTGGTTATCTTTCAGTGTCGGGCAAAGGCCGCTGATATTAAAACGACTGAACCGATCAAGGCGACGTCGCATACTTTCTTTGTTATATACACTATCAATATTGTTGTGATTTGAATGCTCATTCATAACGCTAACTCTCACTCTAAAATTCAATCTCTTTTTTAAAGTAGCGGCTAAATTCACAAAATCAAGCTATTTACTATTTATTTTAAAGCTTACCGCCACTTTAACCAATTAACACCATATAAAGATATTTTAAAATCATAAGTAATTGAAAAAGAATTATCTTTTTTTGTCACAAATACAAAAAAGATAATAAACTTCCAAATGACCGGCCGTTATTAGCAGTAATTTTTTTGAGATGAAAATCTAAACGAAGAAACTTCAAAAGAGTGGAATGACACAGACAATCAAACTATACTGTATATATATACAGTGAGGTGCGTATGTTTGTTATTCCAATTTATATCGAAGCGGGCATTACCGGCTTTGAATCACCAGCAGCAGAATATACTGAGCTAGGCATATCGTTAGATGAGCTTGTTATTCGCCACCCTAATGCGACCTTTATAGGCCTTGCATCCGGGCAGTCTATGCAAGATGTGGGTATCTTTGATGGTGATTTACTTGTCGTTGATAGAGCTGAAAACGTGACTTCCGGTGATGTTATCGTTGCAAGCTATAACGGTACATTCGTGTGCAAAATTATCGATAAATCAAATCGCTTGCTAATCTCTGCATCTAAGAATTATTCATCGGTTTATATTTCTCCTGAAGATGACTTCAAACTAGAGGGCGTCGTTACAACCAGTATTCGGCTTCATAAAAATAAAGTCGCGCTCAGTAAATGTTTGCCCTAGTTGATGCAGTAGCATTTTATGCCAGTGCTGAGAAAGTGTTTGACCCTGCTATACGTCATAAGCCCGTTGTTGTATTAACAAATAACGATGGGTGTATATGTGCTGTATGTCCGATTGCTAGACAACTCAGTATCCCCAAGTTTCAGCCTTACTTTAAAATTAAGCGCTACTTAGAACATCACGATGTTGTTGTACGCTCATCTAACTATGAGCTTTATGCTGATTTAAGTGAGCGAATGATGACGGTTATCGGGCGTTTTTGTGATGACCACTACGTATACAGTATTGATGAATCATTTTTACGTTTCTCTGGATTTTCTAAAGTAATTAGTGATTGGGCTGACTATGGACAAGTTATTCGTCGTGCCGTTTGGCGTGAAACGGGACTGCCTGTTGGTGTTGGGTTTGGACCTACCCCCACGCTCGCAAAAGCAGCCAATCATGCAGCTAAGAAGCTGTTTGGATATAACGGTGTCGCCGTTATCAATGATGATAAATCACGCTGTGAAATTTTATCTAAGATGGCCGTAACCGATGTGTGGGGAATTGGCTCCCGCCTAGGTAATAAATTAAAACAACTGAATATACAAACAGCCTTGGATTTAGCAAATCAAAACCCTAAAGCAATGAGAAGAATGTTCAGCGTCGTGGTTGAGCGCACAGTTAATGAACTCAATGGTGTAGCGTGTTTAACTTGGGATGAAGTAAAACAAAATAAGAAAGAAATCTTTTCAACACGAAGCTTTGGCGAGCGCATTACTGATATCACTCCTTTAAAAGCTGCGCTTGTAACACATGCTGCTATTGTGGCTAGGAAGTTAAGACGACAACACTCTTTAACAAAGCGTATTGTTATATTTGCAGCCAGCTCCCCGCATGAAGAAGTCTATTACAAAAAGTCGATGCTGTATGACTTTATCACACCAACATCCGATACTCGCGTCATTGCAAAAGCGGTGTCCGAAGTTATCAATACACTATATAAACCCGATACCCGTTTTTATCGATGTGGAATCGGTGCAATTGAACTTGAGAGTGAGTACTTTTATCAAACAGATATGTTTAACAAAAGTGCTGACAACCCTAAAATAATGACGTGTATCGACACAATTAACAACCGCTATGGTGTTGGCGCTTTAAGCATTGGCAGTGAAAAGCTCACGCAAAAATGGGCTATGAGACGCGCTTTTTTATCACCACATTACACTACCCGATGGTCAGATATTCCCGTGATTGACTGTGACTGAAACAGTGAAGTGAAAATATTTAGATAAAACTAAGCTAAACAGTCATCATGCTGTGAAACCGTGCTTAAGTTGTTTAATAATATTTTTTATCAGCTCACGTCCGCGTATTGAGTTCAACACTAATTGAGGTGACCGACCATTGAATTGAATATGAGCAGTATTTAACCATACATTCCAGTTTTCGATGCAACCAAAATAGTTAATTCCAATCATACTTAGCCTTGCAACTTCAATCGCATGTTCGCTAGTTTGTGAACTTAATGATTTAGATTTACATCGCGATAATGTTGCAGATGTTGTACCTAATGCGTTTGCGACTGTTGCCATATCCCATCCCATTAGACTGGCAAAAGCATATACTCCGGATGCATTCACACCATTTCTTACAACTGTTATTTCTGACAAAGGGTTTGAATGGGATGTAAGTTCTCCACATGAAATTACTTGAACTAAATCAGAGTAACTTGATAACTTTAACTGGCTTTCTGTCATTTGACACCCGCTTAAAATCACGCATTGATTTAAGTTTAGCAGAGAAATCTTTTGAATTAGCATTAACGAAATGGAATGTATCGAGTCACATAAAAACACATGTTAGATTAGTTGCTATATCGATTTCAGCGTAACTAAGAAATTGCTTATGATACTTACTTAATGTAAGGGCTAATTTACCTTCTACGGCTTCGCGAATTAAAGTATCACCTTATTTAACCCCCAACTCTTCACAATGCTTGTCTGACAGTGGAACGTCGACGTTTTAACCTCCTTTTACAGGCCATTAGCTTAGGACTTGTAATAAATTAATTTAACACAAAGTAAAACAGAAGCTTTATTTCAGCCTATCACAGCCTCTTTTCCGGCATAATAGATCGTAAATTGACTTGTATTAAACTTATGATTTCCGAGCACTTTATATTTATGGTAAAGCCCTGTTCTCTCAGCGTTTTCAGATGCCATACGAATCACAAATTTATTAAGCCTATTCTGATGTGATATATGAATCGAGTCCTCAATTAGCTGTGTAGCTATAGACTGTCGGCGATTAGCAGAGTCGACATATGTATTGAATAATTCGCATACTCTGTTATGAAAGTAAAAATACCTAAACGCCACAATTTCGCCCTCTACGATAGCTAGCAAAATGTTATGGGTATCATCAAGGCTTTCATAGCCTGTAGGAAAAAAATCCCTAAAAAACATTAATTGATTCTCAAGAAATAATTCATATTCATTCCTTACTTCCATGGTCATTTTAGACACTATAGCTTTTGAAAGTTGCAATGATTTTATATGCTTTAACTGCATTGTAATCGACTCCTTGGTAATTTAATTATCTAGACTAGCATAAGAAAGCTATCTAAGTGATTCATACATCAGAAAAGATTATTGGCCCGAGCTCACGTCCAAAGTTCTCTGCTCCTGCTACATCAGGTAGTCTATAGCGCCTCATATGCGGTCCTTTGTCATGCGGTCTTGGAGGAGTAATAGAATTTAGACTATTTGCTGAAGCTACTAGTCTAGTTAAGATTGGGAAGTCCAGACATTAGTTGGATCAAAAAGACGTTCACAGTTGTTCTTGCCCGTACTGTGGAAGAGTTACGAGGAAAACCTGCGGTAGAATTGAAAGATATTAACGACTCTCGCGATAGAATTTGCGTATCTCAAAGTATGGGAATACCGGTGATTGAGCTTACGGAGCTTTCTGAAGCTGTTACAGCACATGCAACAAAAGCAGCGTTTAAGCTTCGTCGATTTAAATCTTATACATCAGCAATAACAGTATTCATCCACACAGATTCATTTAGACAGGCAGAGCCGCAGTATCATAAGTCACAATCAATAAAACTACCCTACTCCACAGCGGATACATCTACACTGGTGTCTTATGCAAGCTTTGCATTAAAAGCTATTTTTAAGAAGGGGTTCAAATACAAAAAAGCCGGTGTTATTTTTGAAGAACTTTCATTACACGATGATATGCAACAACTTGAGCTTTTATCGGAGAATTTACCACTGAATATTAGCTCAAAAACGTTAGTCATTGATGATGATAAATAGAAAATTTGGACGAAGTACATTGAAACTTGCAAGTGAAGGATTCTCTCACCCTTGGAGACCTAAAGACGATTTAGCACCGTTAAATTACACGACTAAACTTTCAGATATCCCTACTCCGAAAGCAAAGTAAATTAAAAGTAATTTTCAATTATTATAGCTCCCGAGTACAAGAGACAACCAAGGCCGGCTAGAATAATAGCAGTATTGAAAATAGACATGCCGATCTTGAATTTACGAGGTACCGTTTCTTCTTCCATGTTCAGACCCATTATGCAGTAATTGCTAAACTGTAGTTATTACTAAAGTCCAAATTAAAGTATTTTGGTAGTTTAAATTGGAACGCCAACCCTAATTAAGGTACATCATTCTTGACATAATATAGCACATATTTTGTGATGAAAAGAGTGAGCCTTTCTTACTGAGCTAACGTAAGGTTAGAAATTACATAAGTATAATATCGTAATCAATAAGTCATGAAGAGCAACAAGTGCACCTATTAATTACACATGGCGTTACCATATTTTTAGAACTTATGTACTATACTTCATTGTGATTAGTAGCTCTGGAGTTCGAATGGCTGGATATCCTTATACATCACTTCACGATTTGGCACTTAAAGATATTGAGTGGGAACGTTGGCAAAGGCTCGTTAATTCAATTGCAGCGTTGTTCAACTCGCCAGTGGCATTTATAAATCAAGCTTCCAACAAAGGCATTGAAGTTCTAGTTGCTTCAGAATTACCTACGACCCATTATTCCCCAGGCGGCTCTGCAAGTATTGAAACTAATGTTTATTGCCATAAAGTAGTTAGAAGTAACTCGCCGCTCTACGTCAAGGATGCCTCAAAAACTAATGAATGGGATAATAACCCAGAAGTAACAGAAGATAATTACGTATCGTACTTGGTTTATCCTATCCATTGGCCTGATGGTAAGTGCTTCGGTACTTTATGTGTTATGGATACATCGCCGACTAATTACAAGCAACCTTTTCTTGAGATGCTTGAAGTATTAAGAGATGTGATCAGCAGTGATTTGGCACACCTTTATAAAGAGAGTGAATTAAAAATAGAAAGTCGATTAGATCCCTTAACTGAAATACATAATAGACGAGGCTTTGAAGAAGCCTTTATCCAATTTCAAAAATTAGGTAACCGTCTTAACAGAGCAGCTCAATTACTTTTTATAGATCTAAATAACTTTAAGAAAATAAACGATACTCTAGGCCATAATGCTGGTGACGAAGTCCTTAAACGTTTTGCCAATGTTCTAAGATCATGCATCAGAAAAACAGATTTGCTTTGTCGCTGGGGTGGTGATGAGTTTGTTATTATCTTAAATAATGAAGATAAAGTTGCACAAAAAGAGTTCATTGAACGAATTAAAGAAAAACAAGAGAATGATTTTAAGAACTATGGTTACAAAGAAATTTGTTTTTCTGTGGGTGCTGTAGAAGTAGTGCCAAATATAAACTGCGACTTAGCTCAGCTATTACACAAAGCCGATAACATCATGTACTCTTGCAAAAAAGATTAACCGCTTACAGTAAACAAGCTCTTACTACCAACCTTCCGCTTAAGCTCTATAGCAATATACAACAGCTGTGCTACCTGTCCTTAAAGGCGCCTAGCAATACTATAAGAACAAGGTTTATTTTTCCCTAAGCTATATCTAAAGAAACTCACTACCAAATGGAAACTTGACTGAAAAAGAACTATTTTCTAGGCTTATTTTAGTATGACGCTAAGGCGCATTAAGAGCCGTAATGAAAAAAAACAACTTTGAAACTAACTCAACCTTCAGTCCTACAACAAACTTGCCTGACGTTCGCTTCTTAGAGCTCATTGAATCACTCTCAAAAGTAGCTGTTCAAGGCTACAATCGA
>NZ_JABVXE010000038.1:0-10672 GCF_013350085.1 Pseudoalteromonas sp. 0802
AAGTTAGCGAGAGTAAAGTTAGCGAGAGTAAAGTTAGCGAGAGTAAAGTTAGCGAGAGTAAAGTTAGCGAGAGTAAAGTTAGAAAGAGTAAAGTTAGAAAGAGTAAAGAGTGGTGGAGGGAGCTGGATTCGAACCAGCGAAGGCTGAGCCGTCAGATTTACAGTCTGATCCCTTTGGCCGCTCGGGAACCCCTCCACACAAATTATTACTATTGCATCTGGCCCCACTTTTCTAAGAAGGAAAGTGGTGGAGGGAGCTGGATTCGAACCAGCGAAGGCTGAGCCGTCAGATTTACAGTCTGATCCCTTTGGCCGCTCGGGAACCCCTCCACACAAATTATTACTATTGCATCTGGCCCCACTTTTCTAAGAAGGAAAGTGGTGGAGGGAGCTGGATTCGAACCAGCGAAGGCTGAGCCGTCAGATTTACAGTCTGATCCCTTTGGCCGCTCGGGAACCCCTCCAATGCAACGGCGCTGATAATAGCAAACTTATTATTTAAGTAAAGAAAAAAACTAAAGAAAAATGCATAAATGCCGATAACTGGTTAATCAAGAAACTATTTGGCTAAAGACTATGCAAATTGATGGTTTGTTGCTCACAGAGAGCCAACTCGATAATCGTCTAAATAAAAGTGTTCACGAGCACCGCTCTGGAGAGTTTGCTTTATTACTAGCAATGCTTTCTCATGATGCGCTCGATTTTAGCCAGTTTCACCTGCCAAAAACTGAATTAAGCAATCCTGAAGTATCTGAATCTGCTTTGCGCACCGAGTTAGGTGCAGGCCCCACACAACCATTAGCTCCCGAACAGTTTGATATGCTGATTGGGCAAGAAAATGCACTTAGACTATTGCAAGGTGGTTTATCAGACATCAGATTACGTCATTGTTTAAACCCAGAGCCACTGAATGTTCGTGATGATAAGCAGCATGTGCCGCTAGAAGTGATTGATAACTGTGAGCCTGCAGTTAGAAAACGCCTTTATGAAAAAAATAAACCCGTTGAGCGCCCACAAATCGATGCAGCTGCATTTTATGATAGCCTTACTGACGAGGCGATACATCAACCTCTTCATTTAGCTACAGCCTAGGTATAAGTGGCTTAATCGAAATGTCATAGACTTCGAATACACTAAGAATAGACTTATATTTAAGTAAAACTGCAAAAAGTACAGCTAAATTAAGATGTGCTTGTTATAATAGCAGTCTATGGCTTAATGCCATTGTCATTGAACCAAGTTACTAGGACTATAATGAAGAAAACATTCACGCTAAACCACGAGAAAATTAAATATCCTCGTATGGTTGATGCAGCCAAGCACGAAGTAAAAAAATACTTAAAACGTGAGCGTAATAAAACACTCCCAGCAGGCGCCGACTATTGGGCGTTTGACTGTAAGTTTGGTGAATCAGCGGAAGAGGCCAATGTCGTTCACGTGGCAGAGATTAATAAATGTATTAGCGATATTGAAGCAAAACAGCTTACATCGTTTTACGTTGAAATCTTAGCGCGTCCTGCACAGCGTCAACATCAAGAGTTTGACGAAGAGTAATACCCATACTGTTCTGCAGTAATACTCTAATACAAAAAAGGGCCTTCAGGCCCTTTTTTAGTTTTAGTAATTAATTATCGCGCAAATGGATCTGCATTAATTTTTTCTATGTACCAATTGCCTTTTTTACGCATCATTTTCACACTGCGCATATCATCAATTTTCTTACCATTAAAATAACCTGTAAAAATTAAATTGATGTTGGCTTTATCGCCATACTGTTCGCGCAAGCTCATGTTAGTCATATCGACTTCAATTACCACTTCATCGTATTGCATATTAACCAGGTTACGAGCGAACTGCCCAGCAGTACCATAAGATTTCATAATTCGGGCCATTTTCGGCGTGGCGTATTCCATTGCAAGGTTTAAATCGTTCTGGTTGTACAAAGCATCAAAATAGAGAGTCGCTACATTACCTGGGGTGTTTTTTTCGCCCTTTGGTGCGTCTTCAGAACCGCAACCGAAAAGAATGCTGCTACTTAGAAGGATAAAAGTTAAAAGTATATTTTTCATTGTTGTAGTTTTTCGAGTGAACTTAAAATTAAGTGTGTGACTAAATGAGCATGATGTAAAGTTAACTCGGTAAAATTATTGGTTTTATTTATTTTAGGTAATAAAAAAGGACGCATGTCTGCATCCTTTTTTAACAACTAAGTGATTCTTAGTGGTTACTGAACTAGCTCTTTATCACTGAACTCTTCAGCAAATAATGGGCTAGATAAGTAACGCTCAGTCGCACTTGGTAAAATTACCACAATGTTCTTGTCTGCGTTCTCAGGTTTTTCAGCAAGGCGTTTTGCCGCAACTACTGCTGCACCAGAAGAAATACCCACTAAAATCCCTTCGTTTTTCATTAGTTCATGAGCCATAGCAATCGCATCTTCATTTGATACTTGCTCTGCAGCGTCTACAACTTCTAAATCAAGGTTGCCAGGGATGAAGCCTGCACCGATACCTTGGATTTTATGAGGGCCCGGTTTAACTTCTTCACCAGCTAATGTTTGGCTAATAACTGGAGAGTTAGTTGGTTCAACAGCAACCGATTGAACATTTAAACCTTTTTCTAGTTTAAGGTAACGGCTAACACCCGTAATAGTACCACCAGTACCAACACCCGCTACGAAGATGTCGATTTTACCGTCCATTGCTTCATAGATTTCAGGGCCCGTTGTTTCAAAGTGAATTTTCGGGTTAGCTGGGTTTTCGAATTGTTGTAAAAGAATGTATTTTTCAGGCTCACTCGCTTGAATTTCTTTTGCTTTTTCAATCGCGCCATTCATACCTTTAGCGCCATCGGTTAAAACTAGGTTAGCACCTAACGCTTTTAATAATTTACGACGCTCTAAGCTCATTGTGTTAGGCATAGTCAGGGTTAACTTATAGCCACGAGAAGCCGCTACGAACGCAAGTGCGATACCTGTGTTACCTGAAGTCGGCTCGATTAACTCTTTTTCTTTGGTTAATACACCTGACTTTTCTGCTTCCCAGATCATTGAAGCGCCAATACGGCATTTAACACTGAAGCTTGGGTTACGTGATTCAACTTTAGCAAAAACATTACCTGAGGTTACGCGGTTAAGCTTTACAATTGGTGTATTACCAATCGTTAATGAATTATCTTCAAAAATGTTAGACATAGTGTTCCCTTGGAAGCAATTTATTCAATCGTTGATCAACTAGCTTAGGCTAGCGATCTGTAATAGTCACACTTTACTGTGGTGAAATAAAAACGAAAGTAAAGTTTGGCTATAACATATAGCGAATAGGCTTATAGCATTTAGTAATAAGGTGGGAAAAGAAGGGCGCGCACCAAAAGGTGCGCTAGTATGGTCTTAAAGTAACCAAGCGTAGCTAAATTTAGCAAATAACGTACGCTGCTCTTTAGTAATTGATGATAGCTCATCATCTTGATAGCCATTATCTGAGTAACCTGCAAAGAAAACCGTTTGCGGGTTCAGCTTGTAAGAATATAACAGCTGAGTGGCTAGGTTTTTATATTGGCTATCAACATCATCTATGTAATTAGCTTGATTACGCTCTAAATCGGTATAAATGACTGCAAGGCGTAAAAAGCTATTCACGTTGAATTGGTAAGTAAAACGTACATCACTTAAGTTGGCGGTAAATACTTCACTGCCATCGGCTTCAAGCTGCTCATAAGTATGACGTAAACGCACTTCAAAATGCTTACCAAGGTTCATATTCAGCACAGGGCGGATATGGAACTTATCACCAACGCGGTTATTCGCTAAATCAACGGCATTACCTGTATACATATATAAAGAAGCAAATACCCCTGCTTTTGGTTTAAAGTCACTGTAAAAGCCAACGCCATTTTCGCTAAACAAGTCAGTGTTGCCGTCGATATCTAAACGTGATTTATCGTGGCGAAGGCCGGTGCGGTTACGGTGTTCAACAGAGACCTCAAAAAAGCTCTGTAACGGGCCGCTGACTGAAAAACTAGTTTGTGCTTCTTTTTCAAGAAGTTCGTTATTTTCGTTGTGGGTAATATCCCAATCGGCGTAAAGGTTAGCGCGATTCCACCAATTGCCTTTATCGCCATACCAGCGGTATTCGCCACCAGTCGTAAACTTTTTAAAATCAACTTGCGAGATAAAACCCAAGTCAGCTCTTAAATCAGCATCACGATAATTATAATCAGCGAAGGCACGCCAGTACTTCTCGTCGTGTTGATACTTTAGGTAGTAGCCAGTACCCGATTGTTGTTCTTTACTTAAAACACGAAGTACGCCTTCGTTATAGTCGCAGTCACTATTTAATTCACAAATTACTTGCTCGGGCTGTAAGCAGTTATCACCATCACATAACTCATCGATAAAATCTTGGCTGTATTGCGTTTGTGACTTTAATACTTGTACTAAGAAAACATCGTTCACTGTTGGTTTGTATTTGCTATCAATACTGTAAACTGTGTTTTTATAATCATCACTTTGTCTGTGTGTTGCCGTTGAACCGAGTGATAACCCAGATTCAAAATCGTATCGATAACGCAGGGCACCGTTTTCACTTTTCTCGTCAAGGGCGACAAGCGATGAGCCTAAATTGCCCGGGATCAACACATTGGTTTGTGTATCATTGGCAATGAAGCCGGCAAATGTATGGCCATTTTTACTTCCGGTGATTTTCGTGCCGTAATCTGGCTGGGCAATATTACGGGTATGAATAAGGTTAAGTGTTGAGGCAAAGTAGTCAGCGTTATCTAAAAAGAAGGCACGCTTTTCTGGGAAGAATAAACTGAAATTATTGTTCACACTCAATTGTGCTACATCCGCTTCAACCTGAGAAAAATCAGGATTAATCGTCGCATTTAAGGTGATATCTGGTGTGATCCCCCATTTAACATCGAGGCTGGCTTCAGTATTGTTTTCTGTCTCCCAATCAGCCACTTGTGCGCCATCAATATCACGTGTCTCATTTTTGCCAAGCACCACAGATGGAATAATCGCCACGTTATTGCCTTGCTTTGCTTGCTCAAAACCTTGGTAACTTGGCATTTGGCAAATCCAACAGTTGTTACCATGGTCAATTTGCATATTGGAGATACGTAACCGCTCACTGCGCGGTAAAAAGCGTAAAAACTCCATCGCCATAGTCTTACTTGCTACGCTGTCGTCAAAATTCAATACGCGTAATGGAATGGCAACTTCAACTGTGTAGCCTTTATCATGAATAACACCGACGCTATCCCAAATACCATCCCATGATGAGCTTTCATGTTTAGTCAGTTCGTTTTCTATTGAATCTTGTTGTACGCCAAGTGGGTTAATAAAAAATTGATAGGCTAATTGAGAATTATTGTATGAATCAATTTTTAGCCCGACTAGGTCATCATCCCAGGCCGCGTCACGGTCACGGTAAAAAGCACGAATAAGTTCTGGGTTTGGATCATTCGCTTCAAAGCCAATAAAAAGTGTTTCGCCATCCTCATAAACATAAGCGTGGGTGGTAACTGGGCTTTTACTGTTTTCGTAAGGCCAAGTAACGTTGTCTATGGTAATTTTTTTGGCACGTTGCCAACTTGGCTCATTGAGCTGGCCGTCGATTGTTGCTTGCTCCGCAATAAAAGGAAGGGTGACGGGTTGGCTGGTGGCCAAGCTGGTAAAAGGCACGCTTAATAGAGCGGCACTTAACATTGATTTATACATAAGCACTATACGGGTATTCAAAACTGCGAGCATGTTATTAATTTGCAACTTTGTTAACAAATGCAACGCGACAGGGCGCATATATTTACGTTCAAATTAGATTCTAACAAGCTGTGGTGGTAATTTGCGCAGTTAAACGTTAATTTGGCTGTTTTATAACAAAAGTAAACTAAAACGTGGTAAAAGATTACCACCTAAAAATTGAAGTGATCGTTATGAATTTAATTCTAAAATTAATTGCTGGTATTGTTGCCGGTATTTTAGTGGGCTTATATGTGCCACTAACAGGTGTTGAACTCCTTTACACAGTAAAAGAAATAATAGGTCAGTTGATCACCTTTACCATCCCGTTAATTATTTTATTTTTTATCGCATCAGGTATTGCTGGTTTACCAAAAGGGTCAGGCCACTTGTTAGGAAAAACAGTTGGCTTTGCATATGGTTCAACCGTTATTGCTGGAACCTTAGCGTTTTTACTTGTCAGCGCTATGATCCCATTGTTTGATGGCGGTTTAACGTTTGAAGCAGAAGTTGCTACCGAAGTGGGCAGCTTTATTGATTTAGAAATTCCACCTCTTATGAGTGTAATGACAGCACTTGCTGCGGCATTCATTTTTGGTATTGGTATGAGCCAGTTACAGCTTGATACGTTAAAGAAAGTATCTGATCAGGGCCGTGATGTGATTGATGGCTTATTAGCAAAAGTAATTATTCCTGCATTGCCTTTCTACATTGCCGGTGTATTCGCGGAAATGACAGTTGCTGGCACCGTGGTTGATACGCTGCAAACATTTGGTATTGTTTTGCTAGCTGCATTAATTATGCATTGGCTATGGCTGACTGTTTTATATGTATCTACAGGCCTTTTACTAAAGCGTAATCCTTTAGAGCTTGTAAAAAATATGCTACCGGCTTATTTTACTGCTTTAGGTACAATGTCGAGTGCAGCAACAATTCCAGTTTCACTTCGCTCAAGCAAAGCAAATAACGTAAAAGAAGATGTTGCTAACTTTACAGTACCTTTATGTGCAACTATCCATTTATCGGGCTCAACAATTACGATTGTGACATGTGCAATGGCTGTTATGTTCTTATCACCGAATATGGATGTACCATCGTTATTTGGTATGTTGCCATTTATTATGATGCTAGGCGTTGTAATGATTGCTGCTCCTGGCGCACCAGGTGGGGCAGTTATGTCGGCATTGGGTCTTTTAACAAGTATGCTTGGTTTTAATGAAGGTGCAGTTGCATTAATGATTGCACTTTATTTAGCACAAGATAGCTTTGGTACTGCCTGTAATGTAACAGGTGATGGTATCATTGCCCTGTGGGTTGATCGTTTCAGCGAAAAAGCATCAGCTTAAAATTAATTAGTGAAACGATATTTTGATTTATCGTTTCACTTTTTCTGTGCTAATGTGGCACATTAAATTGTGCGAAAGCAGCTATTTGGGTTATTTGAGGGTGTTCCATTGATTAATGTACTTTTAGTTGATGACCATGAACTTGTACGGACAGGGATCAGACGTATACTTGATGATGTTCGTGGTTTTAAAGTGGTGGGTGAAGCTAAAACCGGTGAAGAAGCGGTGCAATTTTGCCGTCAACATTCACCTGATATCGTGTTGATGGACATGAATATGCCAGGTATTGGCGGTTTAGAAGCGACAAAAAAAATCTGTCGTTATTGCCCAGATGTAAAAATTATTGTGCTTACTGTGCATTGTGAAGATCCATTCCCAAGTAAAGTAATGCAAATCGGTGCTCATGGTTATCTGACAAAAGGTGCCGGCTCTGATGAAATGGTTAACGCCATTCGTGCGGTTAATGCAGGGCAACGCTATATTGCGCCTGAAATTGCACAACAAATTGCCCTTGCTCAGGTAAGCGGTCGCACAGATGAAAACCCATTCCAGAGTTTGTCTGAGCGTGAGCTGCAAATCATGCTGATGATCACTAAAGGTGAGAAAGCGCAAGATATTGCGGATCGCTTGAACCTGAGTTCAAAAACAGTGAATAGCTATCGCTATCGCATGTTTGAAAAGCTAAATGTAGGGGGTGATGTTGAACTTACCCATTTAGCAATTCGTCATAAAATGATCGACATTGATAGCTCGCATTAATTTGCTCAATGTCTGATTTCGAACCAGCCCTTTTTCTAAAAACACTATCAAGTGAGCCCGGTGTCTACCGAATGCTTGATAGTGAAGGGCAAGTTATCTATGTTGGTAAGGCTAAAAATCTAAAAAAGCGCGTAAGTAGTTACTTCCGTAGTAATGTAACTGATAGCAAAACCCGTGTATTAGTAAGTAATATTTGCGGTATTGAAGTCACCCTGACCAACACTGAAACCGAAGCCTTATTACTCGAAAACAACCTAATTAAAAAATATCAGCCTCGTTACAATATTTTGCTGCGAGATGATAAGTCATATCCGTATATTCTTTTATCTGATCATAAGCACCCGCGACTTGCTTTTCATCGTGGTAGCCGAAAAATTAAAGGCGAATATTTTGGCCCATTCCCAAGTGCGGGAGCGGTATCTGAAAGTTTGCGTTTAATGCAAAAAATCTTTCCGGTTCGCCAATGTGAAGATGCGTATTACCGAGCTAGAAGCCGTCCATGTTTACAATATCAGTTAAAACGCTGCTCAGCGCCGTGTGTGAATAAAATCTCCGATGAAGAATATCAACAAGAAGTTGATTTTGTTCGCAAGTTTTTGTTGGGCAAATCTCATGAAGTCATTGCCGATTTAGTTACTAAAATGGAGCAAGCAAGTAAAGAACTTAAATTTGAGCTTGCGGCCAAAGTGCGTGACCAAATCATGTTGCTTCGAAAAATGCAGGAGCAGCAATCTATTTCAGGTAACCATGCCGAAATGGATGTAGTGGGTTTTGCGCATTTAAATGGTTTAAATGCGGTTCACTTATTAATGATCCGCGACCACAAAGTGCTAGGCAGTAAAACTTATTTCCCTAAAGTGCCAAAAGACTCAGGTGAAGAAGAAATTCTAACTTCTTTTTTAGGACAATATTATCTAGCTCCCGGTGCAACAGGGCGTATTGCTAAAGAAATTATATTACCGTTTAGTATTGAAGAAAGTGAGCCATTAAGCGAAGCGCTTACGGCAATCTCTGAACGTAAAGTGAGTCTAAAAGTTGCTAATCGCGGTGAGCGGGCACAGTATTTAAAACTTGCTAATAAAAATGCACTTAACAGCATTAGTGTTAAGCAAAGCACGCAGGATTCAATCAACAAACGTTACGCACAATTAAAAGAAACATTACGCCTAGATGATATTAATCGCATGGAATGTTTTGATATCAGCCATACAATGGGTGAAAACACGGTAGCAAGTTGTGTGGTGTTTGATTCGCAAGGGCCTAATAATAAAGAATATCGTCGATTTAATGTTACTGGTATCACCGGCGGTGATGATTATGCTGCGATGGAATTTGCACTTAATAAACGCTACAACAAAGTAGTCGGTGAAGAAAAAATTCCAGATGTCATCTTCATCGATGGTGGTAAAGGTCAATTATCTCGTGCTGAGCAATATTTTGAAAACTGGCCGCATAATAAAATGCCATTGCTGGTGGGTGTTGCAAAAGGTACAAGCCGAAAACCCGGTTTAGAAACGCTATTAATTGATGGCGGACGTAAAACAATACCACTTGATTCAGATGCACCAGCGCTGCATTTAATTCAGCATATTCGTGATGAGTCGCACCGTTTTGCCATTGCAGGGCATCGTAATAAACGACAAAAACAACGCACACAATCATTGTTAGAAGAAATTACCGGCGTAGGACAAAAGCGCCGACAAGCATTATTAAAATATTTAGGGGGCATGCAAGGGGTAAAAGCTGCTAATATAGACCAATTAAAACAAGTTCCTGGGATCAGCCCTGAAATGGCTGAAAAGATATTTAATCATTTGCATGACAAGGCGTAGCCTTCGTGCGAATATAGTAAAAAAAAGACATCTCCAAGTAGTTATGTGGAATATTCCAAACACACTCACAACCTTTAGACTTTTTCTTATCCCCATTTTTTTGGTGATATTTTATTTGCCTTTCTCATGGGCGTTTTTCGCAGCTGCGTTTGTTTTCTGGCTTGCGTCAATCACAGATATCCTTGATGGCTATCTAGCGCGTCGTTTAAATCAATCAACGCCTTTCGGTGCGTTCTTAGATCCGGTTGCCGACAAAGTAATGGTGTGTGCAGCACTGGTTGCTTTATCAAGCCATTACCAAAGTTTGTATATGACTATTCCTGCATTAGTTATTATTAGCCGTGAAATTGTTATCTCTGCTTTACGCGAATGGATGGCAGAGCAGGGTAAACGTGACAACGTAGCTGTATCAAACATGGGTAAGTTTAAAACTGCAGCGCAGATGCTAGCCATTATTGGTTTGATCTGGCAGTTTGATACATGGATGATCTACTTAAGTTATGGCCTTTTGTACGTCGCAACATTCTTAACGCTTAGTTCTATGTTGCAGTATTTAATAGCGGCATGGTCAGAATTGACCAAAAATTGATCCTAAACGTTTAATTACACACCGTTTTAGATAAAAAATAAGCAAACAGTTCAAAACTAGCATTTTTTATATTGACGCGTTTAATAATCTCTGTAGAATGCGTCCGTGTTGAGAGGGCATAGCCCCCAAGATAAAGAAAGCGGCACTAGCTCAGTTGGTAGAGCGCAACCTTGCCAAGGTTGAGGTCACGAGTTCGAGCCTCGTGTGCCGCTCCAATTATCTAATTTGGCGGAATGGCAGAGTGGCCATGCAGCGGATTGCAAATCCGTCTACCTCGGTTCGACTCCGGGTTCCGCCTCCATTCAACACTCCACGTGCTCTATGAGCAACCCGATGCCCGGGTGGTGGAATTGGTAGACACAAGGGATTTAAAATCCCTCGCTGGTAACAGCGTGCCGGTTCAA
>NZ_JABVXE010000039.1:0-10290 GCF_013350085.1 Pseudoalteromonas sp. 0802
TAAGTACGCAGTCTGACAAAATTAACGAAGAGTATTGTGCAATAGGAGGAGTCCATATAAGGTACTTTAGTGCCGAATCGAACATAAATAAGAGCTGTCAGCTTTCAGGCGCGCGAAACAAGTTTCACGCCTACGGTGAAGAGATTAGGTGCTAGGCCCTAGGCGCTAGGGTTAGGAGCTAGGCGCTAGGACGCGATGTAAAATCGCTGCTACCTCGCATCCCGTTACTCGCACCTTTCCCCTTTACTCTTTCCCCTTTACTCTTTCCCCTCGTAACTTGAATCTTTCTCTTTTTTAATAGCGTTATTAGGGGCTGATCTGTATAATCCGCGGCCTATTATTTACCCTATTGCTTGTTTATTTTCGCAGTTGCTGCGCCCATAACCCTGTCAGTATTTTTCTAGGAACAATTCGTTGATTTCAACCGCTAATATCACCATGCAGTTTGGTGCAGAGCCCCTGTTTGAGAACATTTCAGCTAAGTTTGGTAACGGTAACCGCTATGGTTTAATTGGTGCGAATGGCTGCGGCAAATCGACCTTTATGAAAATTCTAAGTGGTGCGCTTGTGCCAACGTCTGGCAATGTGTCGATTGCACCTGGTTTAAAACTAGGTACGCTAAGCCAAGATCAGTTTGCGTTTGAGCAATACACTGTGGTTGATGCGGTGATCATGGGTGATGCAGAGCTTTGGAAAGTTAAACAAGAGCGCGACCGTATCTATTCTCTGCCAGAAATGAGTGAAGAAGACGGCATGAAAGTCGCTGAACTTGAAAGCATTTTCGCTGAAATGGATGGCTACACAGCAGAAAGCCGTGCAGAAGAAATTTTGATCCAAGCGGGTATTGAGCAAGAGTTTCATTATGGCTTAATGGCAAACGTTGCGCCGGGCTGGAAACTACGTGTGCTGTTAGCACAAGCGCTGTTTGCAAATCCTGATATTTTGCTGCTTGATGAGCCAACCAATAACCTTGATATTCACACTATTACTTGGCTAGCTAACGAACTTAACCAGCGTAAGTGTACGATGATTATTATCTCGCACGACCGTCACTTCTTAAACTCGGTATGTACACACATGGCCGATATCGATTACGGTGAACTAAGAATTTACCCTGGTAACTACGAAAAGTGGATCGAAGCCTCAAGCTTGCAACGCGAACAGCTACTTGCTGAAAACGCAAAGAAGAGCGCCGAAATTGACGAGCTACAAGAGTTCGTAAACCGCTTTGGTGCCAATGCTTCGAAAGCAAAATTAGCTAGCTCTCGTGCTAAGCGCATGGACAAAATTAAGCTTGATGAGGTAAAAGCGTCAAGCCGCATTAGCCCATCACTTCGTTTTGACGAAGGCAAAAAGATGTATCGCCAAGCATTAGAGCTTACTAAGTTAGGTCATGGCTTTGATGGCGAAACCCTGTTCAGCGGCGGTGAGCTACTACTTGAAGCCGGTGCTAAGCTTGCGGTTATTGGTGAAAACGGTGTTGGTAAAACCACCCTATTACGTTGCCTAGTGAATGAATTACAAAGTAACGAAGGTGTGGTTAAGTGGTCTGAAAATGCCAGCATTGGTTATTGCCCGCAAGACAGCAGTAAAGACTTTGATAACGACTTAACTTTATTTGATTGGATGTCGCAGTGGCGCACCGCTAAGCACAACGATTTAATGGTGCGTGCTATGTTAGGCCGTTTATTATTCACCGCAGATGACGCTAACAAAAAAGCTCGTAACTGCTCGGGTGGTGAAAAGAACCGCCTATTGTTTGGTAAGTTAATGATGCAAGACATCAACGTGCTAATTATGGACGAGCCAACCAACCACATGGATATGGAAGCCATTGAAGCACTCAATAATGCATTAAAAGATTACCAAGGCACGCTGATTTTTGTGAGCCACGACCGTGAGTTTGTATCGTCTTTAGCGACTCGGATCATCGATATAAAAGATCAACAGCTTATCGATTTTCAGGGCACGTTTGACGAATATATGGACCATGTTGCGCAACAAGCGCAATAACCCCTTCTTCGAAAAGGTGAGCAAGTTAGCTCACCTTTTTTGTTTACGTTCAGTTACATATTCACTTTACTGAATTACCCATTTTAGGTAACTTAAATTTCTTTGACTCCAATAGAACAATAAATTTAAGGGACCTAAATGAAAAAGCTCCTCAGCGTATCGGCACTGACTCTAGCTCTAACAGCCTGTGGTGGCGGTTCATCTACAGATAAAACGCCAGATGTAAAAGTAGAGCAAAATACTGCACCGACGCTTTCTGGCTCGCTCACTCTCTCAGCCAAAGCGCTTGAATCAGCTAATTTAGTTGTTGATTTAAAAGATGAGCAAAACGACAGTGTGACAACAACGATTATTGATAAGCCAGAATGGCTGACTGTAACCACCAGCAGTAATCAAGTAACTTTTAGTGCTGAGCCAAGCCTATTCGACGTTGCTAACCACGCTTTTACTGTGGAAGTCTCTGATGGTAAAGCAAGTAACCAATATACCCTAACCGTTAATGTCGCTGAAAACCGTGCCGCATGGCAACCAATTGAGCTTAGCAACAGCGAAGTGATGGGGAATTGGCAGTCAAGCGATGGCAGCGTGCAGCTTTCGTTTGCCACTGAAGACACTGGTGTGATTGCTCAAAATGGTGAGTTAAGTCGTTTTGATTGGTCGAACCCTGATGTTATTGCACTAAATACCCAAGCGATTGATTGCTTGCATGAATGTAATCAACAAGCCCTTCTTGAAATGGAAGTGTTAGCTAAGCGCGATGATGCTATTCGTGTTGAGCTTTTTAATGTTTCAACCGATAAAGGCGAAGTAGTTACCCTTTATAAATCAAATACAGAGCTTAGCTCTGCGTATTATGTTGATATGGACGACAATACTTTTCACATGGTGAATCATTTAAACACCCAAGGTGAAGAAAGCTATTTTGAAGTATCGATAGCAAGCTATATTCCGACGCCTTCAGGCAGTACCACATCATTCCCTTATGCAGAGTTTTCGGCGACCTTAGAAGGTAAAACGTTAGCGATTAATGGCGACAAATTTATTACGAACAGCTATGCAAATCAGCTAAATAAAGAAGGCTACGAGGTGAATGTAGAGTTTGACCTTAACCTCGTTAATGCCGAAGTGGTTGCGCAGTTCGATAATTTTGTGGTGCTAAAACTGCAACATGTTCTTAGCTATCATGATGAAACTGATGCTGCGAATATTGTTGAATCAGAAGAGCTAACTGAAGCTATGAAAGTGCAAACATCGGTTGTTGCATTACAAAAACTGACACCGGTTGCGGTTCCTGAGCTTAAAGTGGGTAAAACGTATACTGGCCGCTTAAATAATAAAAATTCAGATACAGGCGAAGGATTAACGTTTCGCTATTTACCATCATTTTTTACTATCACAGCAGCAGACACTGCAACGGTAACATTCAATACGCCAATAAGTACTGACTCGTTCAAGTGGCATTACAACTTAGACAATAATGGCGAAACCGTTAAGGTAACCGGCAATGGCCTAGATACCAGCTTACAATTTTTCACTCAACCTGATGGTAAAACTCTCATGGTGCGCGAGCGAAATAAAGACGAACGCCAAGCTCGCTTAGGGTATGAATTTATAGAAGTGATTGATGATTCAACCATCACTCTTGATGACTATAAGCACCTATTTAGCTACTTACGTCAAGATTACACCAGCGGCAACCTGAAAACATACTGGTTTATAAATGATGATGGTAAAGGTAGCTTCTATTATGCTGATCAATATGGCCTTGAAAACAGAGCTAACTTTACGCCAAATACCTATTGGCAATTTGAAGCTGATAACAGTATTAGTTTTGCAATGATGTCTCAGTGCCCAAGTGCATTTGATTACTCTAGCTGTAAGGATGAGGTGTTAGGCGATGATGAAATTTTATATGCCTCTTTAATTAATTTTAAAATTATTCATAAAGAAGCAGATAAATTCATTTTCGACCGCCTGTTTTGGCAGCGTATCTATAACTACAGCGATAAAGAAGTTGAAGAAAACATATACCAAAACAGTTATTGGTTAGGGATTGAAAAGTAAAGGGGCTTGCAGCGCTCAGACGCGCGAAACAAGTTTCACGCCTACATGTAGCAGCGGGTTTATCCCGCGTCATCAGCGAGGTTCTGGGCGCTAGGCTTTAGGTTCTAGGCGCTAGGACGCGATGTTAAATCGCAGGCTTTTATTCGATAGAGGTCAGATGTTAGATGTCAGTCGATCTGTGGGGTTGGTTAGTTCGAGAGTTTTTCGCAACAAAAATGCCTCTTATGCAACATTGTAGGAGGTACTTTAATGCCGAACCAAAAATAAATAAGAGCTTTTAGTCTTCAGCTGTCAGACGCGCGAAACAAGTTTCACGCCTACGTGTAGCAGCGGGTTTATCCCGAGGTTCTGGGCGCTAGGCTTTAGGTTCTAGGCGCTAGGACGCGATGTAAAATCGCTGCTACCTCGCATCTCGCATCTCGAACCTCGCATCTCGCATCTCGCATCTCGCATCTCGTAACTTTACTCTTTCCCCTCGTAACTTTCCCCTTTCCCCTCGTAACTTTCCCCTTTCCCCTCGTAACTTTCCCCTTTCCCCTCGTAACTTTCTCCTTTCCCCTTTCCCCTTTCCCCTTTCCCCTTGTAACTCGCTAACTTTCCCCTCGTAACTAAAAAAGGCCACACAGTTAAACTGTGTGGCCTTTGTACTTAACGGAATTTTAGATTAAATATCGAAGCGGTCGGCGTTCATTACTTTCACCCATGCGTCGACAAAGTCTTTTACAAAACGTTCGTTGTTGTCGTCTTGTGCGTAAAACTCTGCGTATGAGCGTAGGATTGAGTTTGAACCAAACACTAAATCAACGCGTGTTGCTGTCCATTTAGTTGCACCTGTGCTGCGCTCAACAATATCGTAAAGACCATTACCTGTTGGCTTCCATGTGTAAGCCATGTCAGTTAGATTTACGAAAAAGTCTGTGCTAAGTGTGCCTACATTATCTGTAAACACGCCATGCTTAGAGCCGCCGTGGTTAGTGCCTAGTACACGCATACCACCAACAAGAGCGGTCATTTCTGGTGCTGTTAAGCCCATTAATTGCGTACGCTCTAGCATTAGCTCTTCTGCTGAAACCACATAGTCTTTCTTCAACCAGTTACGGAAACCATCGTGAATTGGCTCAAGTACGCCGAACGAGTCTGCATCTGTCATCTCGTCTGTGGCATCACCACGACCAGGCGCAAATGGCACGGTTATATCAACACCCGCCGCTTTTGCTGCTTGCTCAACCGCTGCAGAACCACCAAGTACAATTAAATCAGCGAGGCTTACTGGTTTACTTAAACCCGCTTGTACAGATTCAAGTGCGCTTAATACTTTAGCTAAACGCTCAGGCTCGTTACCTTGCCAATCTTTTTGCGGTGCTAGGCGAATACGTGCACCATTTGCACCACCGCGATGGTCTGAACCACGGTAAGTGCGGGCGCTATCCCATGCTGTTGCGATTAAGTCTGCTTGGCTTACACCACAGTTAAGTAGCTTGGTTTTAAGTTCGCTAATTTCGCTGTCTGATAAGGTATAATCAACCGCTGGGATCGGATCTTGCCAGATCAGATCTTCGCTTGGTACATCGGCACCTAAATAACGTGATTTAGGACCTAAGTCACGGTGCGTTAGTTTGAACCATGCACGTGCAAACACATCACTAAAGTATTCAAAATCATCGTTAAAACGCTCGATAATTTTACGATAGGTTGGGTCCATCTTCATCGCCATATCGGCGTCGGTCATAATAGGATTTAAACGAATTGATGGATCTTCTACATCAACGGGTTTGTCTTCTTCTTTAATGTCGATTGGTTCCCACTGCCACGCACCTGCCGGGCTCTTCTTAAGTTCCCACTCGTAGTTAAGCAGTAAGTAGCAATAGCCGTTATCCCACTTAGTTGGGTGGGTTGTCCATGCGCCTTCGATGCCCGACGTCATGGTATCGCGACCAATACCGCGTGAGTTGTGGTTGTTCCAGCCAAGGCCTTGCTCAAATACATCAGCGGCTTCTGGCTCAGGGCCTACGTTTTCTTCACTACCATTACCATGAGTTTTACCCACAGTGTGGCCACCGACTGTAAGCGCCGCAGTTTCTTCGTCATCCATTGCCATACGGGCAAATGTTTCGCGAACTTGTTCTGCCGTTTTAAGCGGGTCTGGGTTACCATTCACCCCTTCTGGGTTTACATAAATTAAGCCCATTTGTACCGCTGCCAATGGGTTTTCCATAGTGTCTGGTTTGGCTACATTTGAATAGCGCTCATCACTTGGTGCTAACCATTCTTTTTCAGCGCCCCAGTAAACGTCTTTTTCTGGGTGCCAAATATCTTCGCGGCCACCGGCAAAGCCAAAGGTTTTTAAACCCATTGATTCATATGCCATATTACCGGCTAAAATCATTAAATCTGCCCAAGAAAGCTTGTTACCGTATTTCTTTTTGATTGGCCAAAGTAAGCGACGTGCTTTGTCTAAGTTAGCGTTATCTGGCCATGAATTTAATGGCGCAAAGCGTTGGTTACCTGTACCACCGCCACCACGGCCATCTTCTAAACGGTATGAACCCGCTGAGTGCCATGCCATACGGATCATTAAACCACCGTAATGGCCCCAGTCAGCTGGCCACCATTCTTGGCTTTCGGTCATTAGGTTTTTTAAATCGGTTTTAACGGCTTCAAGATCAAGAGATTTGAATGCTTCTGCGTAATTAAAGTCTTTGCCGTAAGGATTCGTTTTGCTGTCGTGTTGATGAAGAATGTCGAAATTGAGCGCGTTTGGCCACCAGTCTGTATTTGATTGAGCGGTGACAGTGTTACTACCATGCATTACCGGGCACTGGCCCGTTTTTCCATTACTCATTATGTGCTCCTCATAAGCTAAAAATATGACGAAATGCTAAAATGCGCTTTTATTCCTTTCGTCATAAAGAGAGATTTTCTAATAGTTATGAATAACTAATAGCGAATAAGTTCCTGTTGTTTAAAACTATAGGAGTTGTACTTTAATAAAGCTAGATCCAGAACATGGTTTTAAATCGATTGCACCGATAGAAAAATCTGATTTGATTCATTTTATAAAACAGTCCATTTTATAAGGGTATTTTTAAACAGCGAGTAGCCCTTATGAAAACCATTAATCCTGACGTTGCTAGACAACTAAGCATTAACTTTTTTATCGCCAATTTACCTATCTTGATGTTAACAGGGCTGGTCGTCGCATCGCTTGTGGGGCTAACCTTTAGAAGCTCGGTGTTGTTTTGGCTAGCGCTGTTAATCACACCATTGAGCATTAATTATTTATATTCTAAAAAACGCATAAAACAGTTTTGCAAAGACAACAAATGCACTGATATTTCTTGCCTTGCTAAGCAAACTGATTAATTTTTAATTTTATTACCCAGTCACCAGATTATTTAGCCAACAACTTGTATAAATATTAATTAGTTATGTGAGTTTTTGCGGCAATTTGAAGGTAACACTAACGCCGTTATCAGGTTTGCTATCGATGCTCACTTCGCCTTGCAGCGCTTACGTTGCAAGGTTATACACTATCGACATACCTAGACCACTGCCACCATTGCCTCGCTTGGTAGTGAAAAATGGCTCAAATACCTTGTACATTACATCTTCGGTCATGCCATGACCGTTGTCTTTATAGGTTATGGTGTAGCTATTGGCGTCGTTATCGATGCTTACACCTATATCTATGCGGTTTTGCTCACGGCCAACAAACCCGTGTACACAGCTATTATTTACAAGATTTAAGAATATTTGGCTAAGCGCCCCCGGAACGGTTATTAACGAAAAGTCATCAACACAGTTGATGTTTACTTCAACATTATGACTACGTGTAAGTGGCATTAAGCTATGTAGGATATTTTCAAAGTAATCTTTAATATTGGTTTCGAGTAAATTAAGCGATGATTGATCAACCGCCGTTTGTTTAAAGTCACTGATGAGCTTTGCAGCCCGCTCAAGGTTGGTAAACGATATTTTGATACACTCGTTTAAATGATTCATGCCTTCAAGTAGGGCCGCTTTTGTTAAGGTATTTGAATCTATGTGTTTATTAAGCGTATTTAGCTTATCTTTTGCCGAGCTATTTGCTGTGACTGCTATGCCAATCGGCGTATTTACCTCATGGGCAATCCCCGCAACAAGATTACCCAGTGAAGCCATTTTTTCGGCTTCAATGAGCTTTTCTTGCATTTCGGTGAGTTCTGATAAAGTTTTTTCAAGCGTACGCGTTCGTTCTGCAACACGTTGTTCTAGATGCTGATTGGCACGTTCAAGTTCAGCATTGATACGTTCATTTTCTTGTGCTGACAAGGCTCTGCCATAAAGATCTGCCAAAGCACCGATGAATGAGCATTCATCTTCTGTCCATTGCCGTTTACCACCTATATGCTCACAGCAAAATATACCGATCATTTTTCCTTTATAGCGAATTGGCGCATCGAGCATTGCACCTATATTAAGAGGTGTTAAGTAACTTTCGCTAAATTCAAAGGTGGCAGGGTCGGTATGAGCATCTACTGCGGTAATCGTACGTTGGGTGTCGAGCGCTTTAAAATAGGCAGGATATGCATCACGAGGGAGCACTAACATTTGGATTTCTTTGCCGTTTTCTCTATCGAGTAATAACCGGCATTCAATTGCGGTGTTTTCTTCATTTAACAGCCAGATCCCAGCTCGGCCAATTTCTAGGCCATCAAGTACAGCATTCAGAATTAAGCGTTCAGCTAATTCAACATTGCCACTATCAAGATCAGAAGAAATCGATACTCCATACAGCAGTTGGACTAGTTGTTGGCGCATACTCTCACCTTTTAGTTTTACGACTCCTTAAGTCTAGACGAACATTGTGATTCTGACAGAATGAATATAAGTTTTTAAAAACTCATTAAGTATTAAGTAGTTGTTCAGATTAAAATGGGTATATTGTACCTAACTCCTGTTGATACCCCTTACGACTTTATGTTGTTTAAGCAGTTTGGCCAGCTCTCCCCCGAGCTGGTTTTTTTTTGCCTAGTCCACAATGCCCACGCATGTTACAGTTACCTCAGAAATCACTAAAAATTGATATGTCATGCGTTATACCTTAATTTTAATCACTTTTTTAATGAGCTTTAGCACATTTGCAGCAGCTCAAAATGAGCCAGAAAACCGCCCAGCTTTAACCGAAGCAGAGCAACAACAAGCTCTCAATAAGCTTCAAGAACCTATGTATAAGCCATTGTTAGAGCGGTATATTCTTGATGAATTAAAAGCTGTGCGCCAAGACCAACAAAAACTGCGCGAAGATGTGACAAAACAAGTTGCTCATACGCAACTTGATACTGCTGATCGAGCATTAACTTATACAACAGATACTATTAATAATGTGTTTTTCATTATTACGATTACTGCTTCAATTTTGGTTTTAGTTGGTTGGAATTCACTGCGTGATGTGAAAAACAAAGTAGAAGACATCGTAAACTCACGTGTTAGTGCGATTACACAAGAATACGAAGAGCGCCTAAAAGTACTTGAAGAAAAGCTACGTGAGCGATCTGAAGAGATCTTATTAAACCAACAAAAGATCTCAATCACCAATGAAGTTCATTCTTTATGGATGCGTGCCAATTTAGAAAGCGATGTCGCGAATAAGATTGAGATTTTTGACGAGATCTTAAAACGTAAACCAGAAGACGTAGAAGCCATTGCCTATAAAGCAGATGCACTGTTAGAGATAAACGAAACAGGTGAAGCTATCGAGCTTTGTAATCAAGCATTAGAAATTGATAGCGACTACGGCTACGCATACTGGCAACGTGCTTGTGCCTATGCGTTACTGCACAAACACGCCGATGCAATGGCTGATATTCGTATGGCCCTTGAGTATTCTCCTAACCTACGTAACGAGCTATTACACGAAAGCGCGTTTGCCAGCCTACACGACAACGACAGCTTTAATTCGTTGCTAAACGAAACGGCTTAGCCGAAACCCACGTAGCAGCGGGTTTATCCCGCGTCATAGCCGCTCGGGTTTAGGATTTAGGCTCTGGGTTCTAGGTCCTAGTACTTCATCACACAAGTTCTGACTAGTTGAGGGCACCATAAGCCCTCTCAAGTTTTTCACGAGCTGATTCAACATTAAATAGCCAGTTTATACTTGTTCTTTCTTTATTCCTGCTCCATTCCCAGGCCGCGAGTTCTGTCTTTAGTTCTTCCATACTTGCTATACGTCTA
>NZ_JABVXE010000003.1:0-356193 GCF_013350085.1 Pseudoalteromonas sp. 0802
AAACCAAATTTGCTTGGTGACAATAGCGTTTTGGACCCACCTGACCCCATGCCGAACTCAGTAGTGAAACGAAACAGCGCCGATGATAGTGTAGCAGCTGCTATGTGAAAGTAGGTCATCGCCAGGCTCCAAATTAAAGTGTTAGGTTTCTCATAGCAGCTGCTATGTGTCTCTCTACCGCTGTGGGCACTTGGTCATATCCAGGCTCCAAATTCAGTCGCAAGACTTTAAATTAAAAATAATAAGAAAATTGAAAAGAATTTTCTTGGTGACAATAGCGTTTTGGACCCACCTGACCCCATGCCGAACTCAGTAGTGAAACGAAACAGCGCCGATGATAGTGTGGCATTTGCCATGTGAAAGTAGGTCATCGCCAGGATCCTATTAAAGAAAGCCCGATTCGAAAGAGTCGGGCTTTTTTGCGTCTGGGAGCTGTCAGCTTTCAGCCGTCAGACGTCAGCTGAAACACAGAGATATCAGAGGTTAGATGTCAGTTGAACTGTGTGGTTGTTTAGTACAGAGACTCCCTCAGCATTCACCCTATTCATTCTCTAGGTAGGTTGGGTAGAGCGTAGCGAAACCCAACATGAGTTAGCGAGTTGCTAGTTTGCAAGGGTAAAGTTGAACTGTGTGGTTGATTAGCACAGAGTCACCCTCTGCAACCCCCGTCGGGCTACTTCTCTGCCGAATAAATTAAACAAACACATTCATGGCTAAAGCCATTCCTAAGTGATGAGAAGGTTAGGCGTTAGATATTAGAGGTTAGTTGATCTACAGGGAATTTAGTAATAGAGACTCCCTCAGCAATATCCCCGTAGTAGGTACTTCAGTGCCGAATCTAGACCATAACAAACACATTCATGGCTGAAGCCATTCCTACAAGCACACTTTGCCTAGAGCCTAGAGCCTAGAGCCTAGAGCCTAGAGCCTAGAGCCTAGAGCCTCCGGCAGAGGGAGACGCAGCACCAAACAACCCCACCGCGTGGCTGATCGCTGACGGCTGAAAGCTGATAGCTCTGTGTTGGGTTTCGCTGCACTCTACCCAACCTACGCCAGATCCTCAAACTTTACTCTTTCTAACTCATATCCTTCCCCTTTATTTCCCCTTCTAACTTGCAACTTTACTCTCGCAAACTTGCTTCCCTTACCTTGTTATGCGATAAAGCGTTTTATATTTGTAATACAATTGAGGTTTGCTGTGTCTCGTAAGAAAACGACCAAGTCAAAAGGCTCTTCAGGTTTAAATCGTAAAAATAGTGAAGCATTTATTGCTAAGTTCTCATCGCATCCAGATACACATCTATGCCCGTCGGGCTTAATGTATAAAGTGATTGATGATGTAGAAGGAGAACGCATATCAGAATTCGATACAGTGGTTATTAACCAACGTATTATGCTTGCTGATGGCAATGTGATTGCCGACAGTTATAAAGCGGGTATGCCTGAGGTGTTCGCTTTAAGCGAAGCTATAGAAGGGTTAAGAGAAGGATTGTTATTAATGAATATCGGCTCTCGCTATGAATTTGTGATCCCTCCAGAGCTTGCTTGGGGTAAAAAAGGTAACGGTGGCAAGATTGGCGCAAATGCAGTGCTACATTTTGACGTTCGTTTAATGCGTTTAGCTTAACTCTCTTCGGATGTGTCCCTTAGCATAAGTCGACAGAGGACTTAAAACGCGTTAACGTTCACTATTGGTTTACTGAGGAACATTATGGACGCATTTACTTCACGAGTTTACTTTCTTCGCCATGGTGAAATCGCTAGGCCCGGAATTCTTTCTGGGCAAATCGATGTCGGTTTATCTGAGCAAGGCCTTGAACAAATGCGCCAAGCTTCTGCCGATCTCATACATTTAAATGCCATATATAGCTCTCCGCTCAAGCGTTGCTCAGTCCACGCTGATTATTTAGCAAATCAACACTCACTGCATGTACACTATTATAACGCGCTAAAAGAGTTTAATTTTGGTGATTGGGATGGCCAAGACTACCAACAGCTTTGGCAGCAAACGAGTAAACCTCATATTGGTGATTTTTGGCAGCATCCTTGGCAAGTAAAAGTGCCCAATGGTGAATCTATGGCAGACTTTTACGCACGAGTGGAGGCATGGTGGCAAACATTTTTACAATCACTATGTGAATCCAAGCATGAACAGTCATTGGTAATAAGTCATGCAGGTGTGATTAAACAAATCCTCGCTATTGTTTGTCAGATGCCAAAACAATCAGCCACGCATTTAAATGTTTTTCACCTTCCTTATGCGGGGCTTATTACACTCGATGTATATATAGATGAACAAGGACAGGCTTGGCCCAAAATTGTTTTTTAGCCATCTAGAGCGATATTCATTGAATTATTTACTTAGCCCGCCATAATACTCATATGCTATGGAATGGAGTGAAATTCTCCAGCTGTTCCCGCAACTGTAATCCATCTAAATAATGGTCAGCCAGATACTTAGCACTAAAAACTAATCATCGAGCGGGTCAACTCACATCATTTTCTGGTACTTACCAGTGCTTTCTTGTGCGTTGTGATTACTCGCCAAGAGAGAATAAGCTTGCAACAAAATAGCCTTAGCGCTGCGCCATTAATATCAGTGTCTGATTTAAGTTGGGGTACTGCGAATAAAACTATACTTAAATCAATTAACCTTGAGTTAAAAGCAGGGCAATTTATCGGTCTACTCGGCCCTAATGGTGCGGGTAAATCAAGCTTGCTGCGTTGCCTTTATCGTTACTTGAAACCTCAGCAAGGGGTTGTGCTGCTAAGCGGTCAAGATATTTGGCAAATCAGTGCTGATGAATATGCAAAGCAGGTTGCAGTGGTTTTACAAGAGTCTCCATCGCAGTTTAATTTGTCTTTGTTCGATGTAGTGAGTTTAGGCTTAACACCTCATAAGCGACTTTTCAGCGGCACGTCTGCCAATGATAAGCAGCGAATATATCAAGCTATAGAGCAGGTTGGTTTGTCTCATCACAGTGAGCAAGCATTTGATTCGCTCTCAGGTGGCGAAAAGCAAAGAGCGCTTATTGCACGCTCAATCGTACAACAACCTAAGTTGCTCATCATGGATGAACCTACCAGTCACCTTGACGTTAAATACCAAATTCAAATAATGGAATTAGCAAAGTCCCTCGATGTGACTGTGCTTGCCTCTTTCCATGATTTAAATCTCGCGGCGAGTTTATGTGATGAATTATTGGTGATTGATGAAGGGCGTTTGGTTTGCCAGGGGCAACCAAAAGCGGTGCTAACAGAGCAGCTGTTGAGTGATGTATTTGGTGTCTGCGCAGCGGTATCTGCTCACCCGCAATCAAGCACTGATAAGTTTATTCCGCACATCACTTATTTTTATGGCTATCAGACACAGGAGCATCAAAATGACTGATGCAATGCGTTTAAGTATCTGTGTTGTCGTAGGGCTTATTAGTTGTTTTTTAGCATTGAGCTTTGGTGCTGCAAATACGCCACTGAGTGATGTTTTTAATGGTTTGTTTAGCCAAGGTAGCGATGAATTTGTGCAGCGTATAATTTGGCAGTTGCGTATGCCAAGAACGGTGCTGGCATTCTTAGCAGGCTCAGGGCTTGCTCTGGCAGGACTAATTTTGCAGACCGTAACCCGAAACCCGCTTGCTGACCCTTACTTGTTTGGTATTTCTTCTGGAGCTTCATTTGGTGTGGTGTGCTTTATTGCCCTAACCGGTGTGAGTTTTGGCTTTAGTATGTCAGTTGCAGCATTTGCCGGAAGCTTACTTTCTATGCTGTTGCTTATTGCTATTGCAGGGCGTCGTCATGTTGGCCAAGTTGAAGCCATGTTACTCGCAGGTGTTGCTCTATCTTTCTTATTTAGTGCTCTGACTAGTCTGCTGCTTTATTTTAGCGATCCACAAGCCATCACCGCCATTTTGTTTTGGACGATGGGCAGTTTTTCTCGTGCCCAGTGGGACACTCTTTGGCTGCCATTTACCGTTATTATTGCCTGCATGACACTGATGGTTGCATTTCGTCGTCAGCTAAATGCAATGCTGCTTGGTGATGAAAGTGCTGCGACTTTGGGGATTCATGTGCAACGCTTTCGGATCATGATGCTGCTGCTAAGTTCATTAATAACAGCGGTGCTTGTTGCTATGTGCGGTGGCGTTGGTTTTGTCGGCCTGATGATCCCACATATTGTGCGCTACTTTTCGCCGCAAGGCAGCAGCCATAACTTAGTTATGACCTCATTGGTCGGAGGTATTTTTATGGTGTGGGTCGATGTGTTATGCCGAACCCTATTGAATAACCAAGAACTACCTGTTGGTGTGATCACAGCCGCTATCGGTAGTGTGTTCTTTTTATTCTTACTTTATTTTCGTAAACAGAGCAGGTAGCTAATGTTTAATATCATGCCTCTTAATCAGCAATTTTCGGCTGTAATTCAACAAAAAATAGACCTTAAAACAAAGCCGCTAGGCGCTTTAGGTCAGCTTGAAAGTTGTGCCAAACAATTAACGCTTATTTTTTCAAAGCAGCTTGATAATGAGCAGGCGCTAGTTGCCTTTAAACCGGTTATTTCAAACCCTTCTCTCGTTGTATTTGCGGGCGATCATGGTGTGGCAAGCCAAGGTGTGTCGATTGCTCCTAGCAGCGTTACATCGCAAATGGTGGCAAACTTTGCAGCAGGAGGCGCAGCGATCAACGTGTTTTGCCGTCAGCTGGGCTGGCAGCTAGAAGTTGTTGACGCCGGAACACTCAGTACTTCACATGATAAAAGTGTGCATAACCAGCGTTTAGGTGACATCACTGCACCACTGAATACTGAAATGGCTATGTCTCTTAATCAGGTTGAAAAAGGGTTTGAATTAGCTAAGCAGCGAGTTCATTCACTCTATGAGCAAGGCTGCAATACCATCGCCTTTGGTGAGATGGGCATTGGCAATACCACAAGTGCTGCGGCATTAATGGCTGCCATTTTGTCTTTACCTGCCAGCCAATGTGTTGGTAAAGGCACAGGTGTGAGCGACGAGGTTATCGCTAAAAAAATTAAAGTTGTTGAGCAAGCCCTTCAATTACACCAAACTCATTTTGACGACCCATTAATGACGCTTGCGGCATTAGGTGGTTTTGAAATTGTTCAGATCACCGGTGCTATTTTAGCTGCTGCCGAGCTTGGCATGGCGGTGATCGTGGATGGCTTTATTTGTACAGCAGCAGCGCTTGTTGCAACTCGGATTAATGCAAACGCTCGCGATTACATGATATTTGCTCATGCCTCTGATGAACAAGGGCACAAAGCAATGCTCAATGCCTTGCATGCAGCACCTTTATTGCAGCTTGATTTACGTTTAGGAGAGGGCACTGGGGCTGCGCTTACCTTACCTTTACTGCAAGCATCTTTGGCGTTTTATAATGACATGGCAAGTTTTGCCGATGCTAATGTTGAGCAAGTTGTCTGATATGAGCGCTGAACAACACACTTCTGATTCTACCCCAAGTCAGCTTCAGCTATTTTTGCTAGCGCTTAGTTTTTTAACGCGTATCCCCGTTAAATTAAACTTTGCAGTATCGAGTCAGGCACTCAATCAGGCCAGCCGCTATTTTGCATTGGTCGGTGTGATATTAGGTGCACTTTTAGCGCTGAGTTTTTTACTGTTAAGTTGGTTATTCCCTGCAGCCATTGCAGTCGCGTTAGTTATGGCGTTTAGCTTGATAATCACAGGGGCACTTCATGAAGATGGCCTTGCTGATGTCTGGGATGGCTTTGGTGGTGGTTGGCACGTTGCAGATAAGCTGAGCATTATGAAAGACAGTCGCTTAGGTACCTATGGTGCTGCGGCGTTAGTGATGGCCTTATTAATTAAGTACCAAACACTCGTTGCACTTAGTGAAGTAACCAGTACTGTGATTATTGCACTTGTTTTAGGGCAAAGCTTGAGCCGGGTTGTTGCAACAAGCTTAATTGCAGATATGGACTATGTAAGTCAGGACGCCACATCTAAAGTAAAACCCATTGCGATGCATTTAAGCACGCAAAGTTATCAAATACTGTTAGCAACTGGCGGTGCGGTATTAGCAATTGCATGGTTGTTTTTTAGCTTCACTCTAGGGCAATTATTAATACTCGTCAGTGTGCTGTTTGTTACTCGTTTACTATTAAAGCGCTGGTTTGAAAAACAGTTATCTGGCTACACCGGCGATTGCTTAGGTTCAGCCCAGCAAGTATCTGAGCTTGTTACTTACCTTTGCTTGGTGAGCTTATTATGAGCCAGCAACATACTTTAATTTTAGGCGGTGCTCGCAGCGGTAAAAGCCGTTTTGCAGAGCAGCAGGCAATAAGTTCAAACAAGCCGCTTATCTACATTGCCACAGCAAATGCGGGTGATGAAGAAATGACAGCCCGAATTAACAGGCATCAAGCAGAGCGCGCTAAGCATTGGCAGCTTGTTGAAGAGCCTTTGTATTTGGCTAAAGCACTACAACAACATAGCCGAGCTGGAAACTGTATTTTAGTGGACTGTTTAACCCTATGGTTGAGTAATTGCTTATGCCAGCAGGGTGAAGCATTTTGGCTTGAGCAAAAAGCGGCCTTACTCGATGTGCTATCGCAATTGCCGGGTGAGGTGATTTTTGTCAGCAATGAAGTGGGTCATGGTATTGTGCCGCTGGGTGAGTTAAGCCGTCAGTTTGTTGATCATTCAGGTTGGTTGCATCAAGCCTTAGCACAGCAAGTTGCACGTGTTGAGTTTGTGATTGCTGGTCTTGCACAAACCTTAAAAAGAGAACAATGATGGAAACAATAATGGTGCAAGGCACGACCTCAGATGCAGGTAAAAGTACTCTTGTAGCAGCACTTTGCCGAATCTTTGCTGAGCGAGGCATAAAGGTTGCGCCCTTTAAGCCACAAAATATGGCGTTAAATAGCGCTGTAACCGCAGATGGTGGCGAGATAGGTCGCGCACAAGCTTTGCAAGCTGTAGCGGCAAAAGTGCCCGCAGAAGTCGATTTTAATCCTATCTTATTAAAACCTAACAGCGATACTGGAGCGCAGGTAATCGTTCATGGCAAAGCGCTGTCGAATATGGAAGCGGGTAGTTATCATGACTACAAAAAAGTGGCGATGGATGCAGTTCTTACTTCGCAGCAGCGCTTAAGTGAGCGTTTTGAATTACTGGTTGTTGAAGGTGCAGGTAGCCCTGCAGAAATTAACCTGCGCGAAAACGATATTGCCAATATGGGTTACGCCGAGGCGGTAGATTGCCCAGTGATCATTATTGCAGATATCGATAAAGGCGGTGTGTTTGCCCATTTAGTCGGAACGTTAGCCTTGTTGTCTGAGTCGGAGCAAGCGCGCGTTAAAGGCTTTGTGATTAATCGTTTTCGGGGCGATATTGCGTTATTGCAAGGTGGCCTTGATTGGTTAGAGCAATACACCAATAAGCCAGTACTTGGGGTATTACCTTATTTACATGACTTAGCACTCGATGCTGAAGATGCCGTTGCTATAACTAATCAGGTCGATAAACCGCAATTACGCATAGCGGTGCTGCTACTTCCTCATATTAGTAATCACACAGACTTTGATGCACTGCGATTACAACCCGAAATCGATTTACAGTATGTACGTCATACTCAGGCTATTCCAAGTGTTGATCTGATTATTATTCCGGGTAGTAAAAATGTACTCGGCGATTTAGCGTTTTTAAAAAATGAAGGCTGGCATAATCAAATAACACGTCACCTGCGTTATGGCGGTAAAGTGCTTGGAGTATGTGGTGGGCTGCAGATGTTAGGCAACTACCTTGCTGATCCACATGCTGTGGAGTCTAATTTAGGCAGCGCAGCAGGGCTAGGGCTTGCTGACTTTGAAACGCAATTAGGGCAACAAAAAGTACTAAGCCAAGTCTCCGGCATTCTTCATTTAAACAATAGCGATAAAGTAATTTCAGGTTATGAAGTTCACGCCGGGATTAGTCAAGGTCCAGCACTTGAAAAGCCATTTTTGAGCTTTAATGATCACCCAAGTGGATTCAAATTAGATGGTTTTATTAGTGATGATAACCAAGTAGCAGGTACTTACTTACATGGCTTGTTCGATACCCCTGAGGGCGTATCTGAGCTAATAACTTGGCTTGCACCAAATAGCCAAATTAAGCCAATTGATATTAACTTAAACCGTGAACAGCAGTTAAGCCGTTTAGCTAGTGTAGTAGCAGATAATCTCGATATTGAACAAATCATCAATATTTATGAGAACTTCAATTTAGAGACATAAGGAACAACAATGAGCGAACAGAATCAAGATAAGCACCAACAACGCCAACAAAAAGTAAAACAAAAAGTCGACGAACGGATTGCTGCTGCACAAAAAGAGCAGGGTATTTTTCAGGTTATAACTGGCAACGGTAAGGGTAAATCGACTTCTGGTTTTGGTACTGTTGCACGTGCGGTAGGTCACGGAATGAAAGCCGCTGTGTGTCAGTTTATTAAAGGCACATGGGAGTGCGGTGAACGCAACCTACTGGAAAAAGCAGGGGTTGAATTTGTTATTATGAACACCGGTTTTACTTGGGAAACACAAAATAAAGAGTCAGATACAGCTGCTGCGCAAGTGACATGGCAAGAAGCAAAAAGAATGCTGAAGGATGAGTCGATTAATCTCGTTATGCTAGATGAAATAACCTATATGATTACCTACGGTTATATTGATTTAGACGAAGTGCTAGAAGCCGTTAGCTCTCGCCCTGCTATGCAATCGGTGATTATTACAGGTCGTGGTGCGCACCGTAAACTGACCGACTTAGCTGATACAGTCAGTGAAGTCAGAAACGTAAAACACGCTTTTGATGCAGGAATAAAAGCGCAAAAAGGGTTCGATTTTTAACATGAGAACCATCAAGTTTGCACTCTTAGGGGTTTTATTTTATTTACCTGCATTGGCTCAGGCTCATGAAATTAAAGAGCCGCAGCGTATCGTTGCCTTAGCACCGCACATCGTTGAAAACCTATTTGCCATTGGAGCAGGAGAGCGCATTGTCGGTACCGTTGACTATGCAGACTTTCCTCAGCAAGCGAATGATATCGAACGAGTAGGCGGCTATTACGGAATTAACATGGAAAAGCTGTTGTCGTTAAAACCAGACCTAGTTCTGGCTTGGAAAACGGGTAACAAAGCCGAAGATCTCGCTTACATTGAAAAATTAGGTATTCCGGTAGCGTACAGCAACCCAAATCAGGTTGATAATGTGGCTGATGAGCTGCGTAAACTAGGCACGCTTACGCACTTGCAAACCAAGGCGAATAAAGTAGCTAAAGAGTTTGAAACTAAACTCAATGCTATTCGTACTGCGCAAGAAGGCAAGCCGAAAGTGTCAGTGTTTTATCAATTATGGCCTGAGCCAATGATGACAGTTGGCGGAAACACTTGGATCAATCAGCTATTAACTATTTGTCATGCGGATAATGTGTTCGCTAATAGTGATACAGACTACCCGCGCATTAGTATTGAAAATGTATTGGTCGCCAATCCAGAGGTAGTGATTATTCCAGATGAAAAATCGAAAAAGCCTCAGCCTAAAATTGATTGGCGACAATGGCCTGAATTGCCAGCGGTGCAACATAACCAGTTTATTAGTGTAAACGCAGACTTATTGCACCGTTTTACAACCCGAATGCTTGATGGTTTGACCGACATGTGTGGTAAAATAGACGTTTCTCGACAGCAAATACAGGCTTCAAAATGATCGATTGGCAAACATTTCTAGATACCGAGCTTGCTAAGCCCTACATGCAAGAAACCTTGCAATATGTGGCCGATAGACGCGCAGCAGGCGTTACCGTTTATCCGAAAGACGAACAGGTATTCTCAGCTTTTGAAGCCACACCTCTGAATGAAGTTAAGGTGGTTATTTTAGGGCAAGATCCTTACCACGGAGAAGGCCAAGCCCATGGTTTGTGTTTTTCGGTATTGCCTGAAGTTAAAAAGCTGCCGCCGTCTTTGAAAAACATGTACAAAGAATTGGCAACAGATATCGAAGGTTTTGAGATACCTCATCATGGCTATTTGCAAAGCTGGGCCGAACAAGGCGTGTTCTTACTCAACACAGTATTAACGGTTGAGCAAGGGCAAGCTCATTCTCATAAGCACCTTGGTTGGGAGCAATTTACCGATGCAGTAATTGCGCTTATTAATCAGCACTGTGACGGTGTGGTGTTTGTGTTATGGGGCGCGCATGCTCAGAAAAAAGGTAAACACATTGATACCTCGCGTCATCATGTGATCCAAGGCCCGCATCCATCACCGCTTTCTGCACATCGTGGCTTTTTTGGTTGTCAGCATTTTTCAAAGACAAACCAGCTACTTACTGATCAAAATAAAGCGCCAGTAAATTGGTCGTTGCCACAAATGCAAAAGGCCCTTGCGGGCCTTTAATTAAAAGTCTAATTCATCAAGCTCAATGCTGTCTGTGAAATAGTCTAACTCCTGTAGTTCTTTGCGAAGTCTATGCTTGTCTTTCAAAGCTTCGATTTCGCGCCATTTTCTCTTTTTATTTTTTGTAGAGGTCTTTTTTGTTTTACTAGGACCTTCTAATATTTCTAAAATATCGTCTAGGCTATCCATGAACTTCTCCTATTGATTTTTTGAACCTCGGAAATACCTATACCACAGGCTGCTCAAAAATAGAATAAAAAAGTGACAATACTGTTACAGAAGTGTGATTGATAGATGAATAGATCAAAGGTTTAGTTATTTTAGAAACAAAAACGCCACCTAGCGGTGGCGTTTCAAAAAATGCTGTAATTTGAATTACATTGCTTTAAAGCGTGCTTCTAATTCAAGCTGTGCTTGTGCAAAAGAACGAATACCCTCAGCAAGTTTTTCTGTCGCCATAGCATCTTGGTTATGTAACCAACGGAACTGGCTTTCAGTTAGTGGTGCTGGTTTTTCTTCAACAGTAAAGTTGCTCTCTAGTAGGTACTCTTGTGCATCCGTTAATTGGCCTAACTCTTCTAAAAGACCAGGGCTAATCGTTAACTTATCACAGCCAGTCAGTGCGATGATCTCGCCTGTGTTACGGAAGCTTGCGCCCATAACAACTGTTTTGTAGTCGTGGCGTTTGTAGAATTCGTAAATGCTACGTACAGATTGCACACCAGGATCGTTTAGCGGATCAGTTGGTTTTTCCATACCGTTAGCAACGTGCCAGTCTAAGATACGGCCAACGAATGGTGAAATTAAAAATACATTTGCATCGGCACAAGCGCGTGCTTGTGCTTCAGAGAATAACAGCGTTAAGTTACACTTAGTGCCTTCTTTTTCAAGCTGCTCAGCGGCTTTGATACCTTCCCAGGTTGATGCAACTTTGATTAAGATTTTATCTTTGCTAACGCCTTCTTTTTCGTAAAGACTCAGTAAAGTGTGGGCTTTGTCGATAGTCGCTTGGGTATCAAATGATAAACGTGCGTCTACCTCTGTAGAGATATAGCCCGGTACTATTTCGCTAATTTCTTTACCAATTAATACAGCAAAGTAATCACATGCTAACTCAAGTTGTTTAGCTGCATCTTGCTCGGTTTCTTTGGCATATTGCCACGCTTTATCTAAATAAGGCTTATACGCTTCAATTTCACTGGCTTTTAAAAGTAGAGACGGGTTTGTTGTTGCATCTTCTGGTTGGTGCTTTTTGATAGCTTCGATATCACCTGTATCTGCAACAATAGATGAATGCTGTTTAAGCCTTTGTAGTGCTGAAGTCATTTGCTTTCCTCATTCCAAGCAAGTTAAAAGAAAATCCATTATAGCGGCCTTTATGCTGCAACACTATGACAGTGTTTAATAGGTCAAATGTCCTTAATACAGAAAACTAGAACATTATGTATGAAAAGAACAGCGGATAAAGGCAGGACGAAACAAAACGTGCATTTTGATTCAATTAATGTTGAAATTGACATCAAATAAATTACAAGTCAATAGCTAAGTATGATCACTGTTATTTCACCTGCAAAAAATTTAGATTACGAAACACCAGCCACGACCGATAAATTCACTCAACCTGAATTACTCGAGCACAGCGAAGAGTTAATGTCAGTTTGCCGTGATTTAACACCAGCGCAAATTGGTAGCCTAATGAAAATCAGCGATAAACTAGCTGGTTTGAATGCGGCACGCTTCTCCGAGTGGTCACAGCCATTTACCCAAGACAACGCAAAACAAGCCGTGCTAGCCTTTAATGGTGATGTATACGGTGGCTTAGATGCGCAAACGTTAAGCGATGCTGATCTTGATTACGCACAGTCGCACTTACGTATTTTGTCTGGCCTTTATGGTGTGCTTAAACCATTAGACTTAATGCAAGCTTACCGCCTTGAAATGGGCACTAAGTTAGAAAACCCACGTGGTAAAAACTTATATGAGTTTTGGGGCAGTGTTATCGCCGAGAAGCTTAATACAGTGCTTGCTGAGCAAGATAGCAAATACTTGGTAAACCTTGCTTCGAATGAGTATTTTAAAGCGGTTGATAAAAAAGCATTAAATGCACAAATCGTCACTCCACATTTTAAAGACTGTAAAAACGGCCAATATAAAGTGATCAGCTTTTATGCGAAAAAAGCCCGCGGCATGATGGCACGTTACATCATTGAAAATAAAATCACTCAATTAAGTGAATTAAAAGATTTCACCGTTGCAGGTTATTACTTTAGTAGCGATGCAACAGCAAAAGAATTAGAGCCTGTTTTCTTACGAGAAGAGCAGAACTAAATTTTTAGTAAAATGATTTAGAACAGCCGTGCGAAGCACGGCTTTTTTGTGCTTGTATGAAACTGGCGCTTATTTTGCAAAACACCTGTTATGTTTCTTAATGTATCAGGTAGTCGCATGTTAAAAATACCAACCGTCGGTGAGGCCGAAAAACTTATAGAAGAAAAGCTCGGTGGCTGGGTTGATATCATCATAAGCCATATTCCAAACTTCATTGTCGCAGTGATCATCACCATTGTATTTTCATTGCTGGCGCGTATCGTTGGGTCAATGCTTAGAAAGCTATTACGCCGCTCGTTAGAGTCTTCGCAAATCGCAGACTTAATGTCATCGATAGTGAAAGTCATCGTGTTATGCGTTGGCTTATTTGTAGCCCTTGATTTCTTGGGGCTCAGAGGCACTGTCACCTCATTACTTGCTGGTGCGGGTATCGTCGGTCTTGCAATTGGTTTTGCCTTTCAGGACATGACAGAGAACCTTATAGCGGGTATTGCTATGGGTATTCGCAAACCATTTAAAACAGGTGATGTGATTCGCACCGAAAGCGTGTTTGGTACTGTACGGGCGATTAACCTTAGAAATACCCTCATTGAGAACTTTTATGGGCAACTTATATTAGTGCCTAACAAGATTCTATTTAGAAATATACTCAGTAACTACAGTACATTAGGTGTGCGTCGTATCGAAGTGCCAGTGGGGATTTCGTATGCTGACGATCCAGAGCAAGCCGCTGAGGTGATTGTTAAAAAAATCAATGAGTTTGATTTTGTGATTAAACAAGAAGAAACCGCAGTTTACGCCGAAAGCTTTGGTGATAGCAGCGTTAACTTACTAGTTTGGTTTTGGATTAAATACCCCGGCGAAGCGGATTTCATGACCGTTCGTCACAAGGCTGTTGTGGCAGTTAGAAACGCCCTAAGCGAAGCTAATATGACCATCCCATTCCCAATCCGCACGCTAGATTTTGGCATCAAAGGCGGCGAGAAATTAAATGCCATGATAAGCGAAAAACAGCAAGATAAAGGCGCTGAGGCACCGCAAGCCGATGAGTAAAATTTACTGACTCATCGGCGTGATTTACACAGGGAAGTGTGTTTGAGGTGGGGGAGAGTTTATTTTTGACTAGACAGAGTGAATCGTTTTTGACTCTAAAACCTTTTTGTCCAAATACAAGCTTGCTCTCACTTTTACTGTTTATTAGAAATGATAGGTGTTTTATTTGTGAGAAATAAACCCTCGCGCGAAATAAATTTCACGCCTACGGTGAGCCATTTTTGACTTAGAGCTTAAAATTTCCGATTTTAAGCTGGGGTCCCGTGTTGGTTTTTGCTCCGCTTCAAATTTTAGTCTACGGTTATTCCCCCTAAGTGTGGGGATTATAATTAAAGTAGACACCTGTTGCGCAGCACGCTACACTTTGGCAATGATCAAGACATTCAAACATAAAGGCTTGAAAAAATTCTTCGAGACTGGAAACAAAGCAGGGATTCAAGCTAAACACGAGCGCCGTTTGAGAATGCAACTAGCCGCTATAGATACCGCTTCGATTATTGAAGATATCGACTTACCTGGATTTAAGTTGCATCCATTAAAAGGCAATCGTGATGGTGTTTGGTCAATAACTGTAAATGGTAATTGGCGAGTAACATTTGAATTCAAAGATGGTAACGCCTACATATTAAACTACGAGGATTATCACTAATGACTATGCATAATCCACCGCATCCGGGTGAATTTATTTCCGATGTATATATGGAGCCGTTCGGTTACAGCTGTAGATTTGTCGCGAAACAATTGGATGTCTCACCTTCAACTCTTAACAGAGTCCTTAAGGGGCAGAGCTCTATTACTCCTGAAATGGCATTAAGATTATCTAAGGCTTTGGGTAGAAGCCCTGAAAGTTGGCTATCGATGCAAGATAATTACAATCTTTGGCAAGCTAAACAAAATGTTAACCTAACCAAGGTACACCCTATTAGTTTTGCAGTAGCGTAATGAGAATAATCACAAGCTTGCTGCTACTTTGGCTGTTCACCTGAAATTTCTTGTGTGTTATTTATAAGAAATAAGCCATCGCGCGAAATAAATTTCACGACTACGGTGAGTTATTTTGACTTAGAGTTTAAAATTTCCGGCTTATACTCAAACCAACCTACCTTAAAGTTTTTGTCCTACAAAAAAAGCGCAAGCAGTTTAACTGGTTGCGCTTTTTATCTATTCGATATGCCAACGATTAGTGAAGGATACGTGCTCTGATCGTCCCTTCAACAGCACTTAGCTCTTTAAGAGCGACTTCTGATTGGTCTGTATCTACATCAATTACTACGTAACCAATCGCTTCGTCAGTTTGTAAGTACTGGGCTGCGATATTAATGCCGTGCTGTGCAAACGCTTGGTTAATTTGCGTTAGAACACCTGGGCGGTTGTGGTGTACGTGTAATAAACGGCTGCGGTTTGCAAGCTCAGGCAGTGATACTTCAGGGAAGTTAACCGCCGTAATGGTTGAGCCATTATCTGAGTACTTAGCAAGTTTGCCTGCTACTTCAATACCGATATTTTCTTGTGCTTCTTGAGTTGAACCACCAATATGCGGAGTCAGAATCACGTTATCGAACTCGCGAAGCGGTGATACGAACTCTTCATCATTTGATTTTGGTTCTACAGGGAACACGTCGATTGCAGCGCCGCTCAGCTTTTTATCACGCAGTGATTCTGCTAATGCATCGATATCAACAACAGTGCCGCGAGAAGCATTGATCAAGATCGCGCCTTGCTTCATTACTTCAAGCTCAGCCATACCTATTAGGTTTTTCGTTTGCGGTGTTTCTGGTACGTGTAAGCTAATAACGTCAGCACGTTGTAGTAACTGAGTTAGGTTATGAACTTGTGTTGCATTACCCAGCGTTAGCTTGTCTTCGATATCGTAAAACTCAACGTTCATACCGATATTTTCAGCCATGATACCTAGCTGTGTACCAATGTGGCCGTAACCAATAATACCTAACGTTTTACCACGTGCTTCAAATGAACCGTTGGCTGATTTTAACCAACCACCACGATGTGCTAGGGCATTACGCTCCGGAATACCACGAAGTAATAATAAGATTTCACCAAGTACTAATTCTGCTACAGAGCGGGTATTTGAGAATGGTGCGTTAAATACTGCAATACCACGTTCGCGAGCACCTTGCAGGTCGACTTGGTTAGTACCGATACAGAAGCAGCCGATTGCGACTAGCTTTTCAGCTGCTTCTAATACCGCTTCATTAATATGAGTGCGAGAACGAAGGCCTACAAAGTGCACATCTTTAATGCGCTCAATGAGCTCGTCTTCAGGTAAGGATGTTTTTACGTAATCAATATTACTGTAGCCATTACGCTTAAGCGTTTCTACAGCACTTTGGTGCACGCCTTCCAGCAAGAGAATTTTAATTTTGTCTTTTGCTAACGATACCTTACTCATATCCTCATTCCTATTTACTTTATTTGCGGCCCGTTTTTGGTGCCGATAATGACTTTATCTGCGCCGCGATGGGCAAATAAGCCGTTTGTTACTACACCAACAATCTGGTTGATTGTTAGTTCTAATTCTTTGGCGTTGCTGATATCTAAATTGTGCACGTCTAAAATGACGTTACCGTTATCTGTTACAACACCCTCACGGTAAACAGGGTCACCGCCTAGTTTTACTAGTTCACGCGCTACATAGCTGCGTGCCATTGGGATCACTTCAACCGGCAGTGGAAATGCGCCTAATGTTGTAACTTCTTTAGATTCATCAACAATACAAACAAATTGTTTTGCTACCGCTGAAACGATTTTCTCGCGTGTCAGCGCTGCACCACCGCCTTTGATCATCTCATTGTGTGGGTTGATTTCGTCTGCGCCATCAACATACACATCAAGGCTTGATACATCGTTTAGTTCGAATACTTCAATACCCAGTGCTTTTAACTTTTCAGTTGAAGCCTCAGAGCTTGAAACCGCACCAGTAATGGTGTCTTTTACTGTATCAAGTGCATCAATAAAGTGATTCACTGTAGAGCCTGTACCTACACCAACGATGGTATTTTCATTTACAAACTCTAGGGCTGCCCAGGCAGCGGCTTTTTTTAATTCATCTTGCGTCATAATTATGTGCTCAGTTAGCTGTCAGAGAGGGCCTATAGTATACAAACAGTTTGCTTACCATTGGTAGATTTTCTCTGGGGTTATAATGTGTTTTAACGGTACATCCCACGATTCAATTGGCAATGCTGAAACATGCTGACATTGATGGGCAAGGCCTATCAAAATCGGTTTTTGCCAGTTTTCTTGGTAATACCGAGCCAATGTTTTGTCATAAAACCCACCGCCCATTCCTAAACGGTTACCTTGATCATCAAATGCCACTAATGGCATAAGTAAAATATCAAGCTTATCTAAAGGACATATTTGACTGCAATTTAACTTGGGCTCCAAGATACCATAGCGGTTTGCAGTCATGGGTGAATTTTCTTCATACCTCTGAAAGTATAAAGTTGTGCCATTGAAGGGGTGGATGATAGGCAGATATAAATGCTGCTCTTTCATCCATAATTCTTTAATTAACAACGAAGTGTCTAATTCGCCATCATTGCTGAAATAAATGCCAATATGGGCGTTTTTAGGTGTTTTTAGCGATTTTAAGTGTTGAGTAAAATTCACTTTTAGCGCAATTGCTGCATTTTTTTGTTGTTCAACAGTCAGTGAATTGCGTTTTTTTCGAATAGATTGTCTGATTTCTGCTCGTGTGTTGCTCATGTCAATATTAGTGTTAACTTTCTAAAAAGGAGAAAAGTTCAGGAAAAAGCTCCACTACACCCAAAATGATCAATAACACAATGACCATTGCAATAAGCGAATAGAGTAGGGTGTTTGAGCGTTTTTTAACAGGCTCTGTTAATTCGTCTTCAAGTAGCAAGTCATCTTCTTGCCAGCTATCGTCGCTATCAGCAACGCTGTTATTTTCAAGCTCAGGTAAACGCTGCTCTAAGTCATCCAGTTTTTCTTCTAGGCGAATAAGACTACTAGTGATGTAATCGAGGGCATCAAAAATACGTTCTTCACGCTCTTTAGTCTGTGCGGCTGTATTGCTTGATTGGCTGCTGCTGGTGGCTGCTTGGTTAATCGGTTGGAGCTTGGCTTTAATGCCAACACTGGCGAGTAACTTTGCTTGTTTTAGTGCTTTATCTTGCTCGCTTGGTGCAAATAATGGCTTATGCTCAAACAGGGTCGCAACTTTATCGGTTGTTGTTTTTAGTTTTGCAGCGAGTTGCTCTGTTGCTTGTGCTTGGTCGACACCGGCTTCAAGCCCTGCAAACATAACGCGAAATTTTTCTGCCATTTGCTGATTATCCAAATCCTTAAATCAATGACTTGAGTATATACCCAAAAAGATTAGTGGAAAAACAAAAGCCCGTATAAAACGGGCTTTTTCTGTTATGGTTTTGCAAATACGCTGTTTAGTATTTTGCAGCTTTACCTTCGGCTGGTAGTGATTTAAGGATAAAATCACGTAAGTCATTATTTGATGACTCAAGATCAGCATGACGTAAATACATCATGTGACCACTGCGATAGCCTTTAAAGCTTAAGCGATCTTTCATTTTGCCACTTGGATCTAACTGCCACATTGTGTATTTAGCATCAAAGTAGTTTGTTGCACCATCGTAGTAGCCAGATTGAATCATCACGTTTAAGTATGGGTTTTGTGCCATTGCTAAACGTAAGTTTTCACCTGTGTTGTTGCCTGAGCGATCCCAAGGGTGAACATTACCAAATAGGTTATATTTGATATCGGTTTTGTAGTTAAGCTCTTCACGTAGGTAATAGTTAATCGCTGGCGTGAATGAGTGTAACCATGAAGTAAGCTCAGCCCAGTAATCAGGTGACTCACCTGCATCACGTTTGTCGATACCTAGATAACGAGAATCTAAACGGCCCACAGTTTGGCCGCGCTCGCGTAATAGCTCTTTCCAGAAGAAGTTATTTGGAATATCAAGGTTATTTTGCTCAACAAACTTTTCAGATAATCCTGCGTATTTTGCTGCTTGCTTGATGATGGCACGTTTTTCATCAGCAGGTAAAAAACCACCTTTAGCAATTGCAGGTAAGAACTTATTAACGGTGAACTGTTCAACTTCAGGTAATAACTCGTCTAAGTCTTTTGCTTGTAAGTCTGCGCTAAGGGCTTTGTGGTACCAAGCGGTTGCTGCAAAGTAAGGTAGGCGATTAGCAGCTTCTACCGGGCCTTCACGTTTAATACCAATTTCAGTTGGTGATACTAAAATAACGCCGTTGATATACATCCATTGGCGATTTTGTAATTCGTGAGCAAGACCAGAAACACGAGTCGTACCATAGCTCTCACCAATTAAGAACTTAGGTGAACGCCAGCGCTCGTTGCGAGAAACAAAGGTATTTAACCATTCAGCTAAGTATTTTATGTCAGCGTTAACACCAAAGAACATTTTTTGTTGGTCTGACTTACTTGGCAACTCACCTTTTTCGTTTTCAAGAACGCGCGAGTAACCGGTGTTAACTGGGTTGATATAAACAATATCAGCCACGTCTAAAATTGAGTAAGGGTTATCTTTTACGCCATAAGGTTGAACAGGGTAACCTTCGTCATCAATTTTTAATACACGTGGTCCAGTATAGGCAAGGTGCATCCATACTGACGCAGAACCTGGGCCACCATTAAACGAAAAGACTAAAGGGCGTTTTGTTCTATCGTCTACTTTATCGCGGGTATAATAAGTATATTGCAGCGTTGCAACGGCATCGCCTTGTTCATTCCAAACTGGTTGCGTGCCTGTGGTTGCGGTATATGAAAAGCGCTCACCATTAATGCGGGCTTTGTGCTCTGTTACCACTTTGCTGTCAACGTCGATGCGACGTCCGTTATCAGCAAAGCTTGGAGTACTGAAGGTCAGTGTTAGTGCTGTCACTGACAAGCCAATAAAACTAACTAGTTTCATGTTGATTCCTTATTATTCGAATTGCAGCTATTAAAAAGTAAAGCAAACTCGATGACAAACTAATGAGACTAGTGACCAATATTAGCTGTTAAACAGAAAAATAACCGAAAATGCTGAGCTGGTTACAAAAAAGTGCATTTTTTTAGCAAAGATATTTTGCTTAATTATTTAGCTAGATTAAAAAATGGCGTATATTTAGCGTGTTTATAATCTGTGTACACGTGCTTAAGAAAGAGAAGTTGCAATGCAAAGAGTATTAGTAGTTGAAGACAGTAAAGTAGTACAGCAAGTGTTACGTCACCTCGCTGCTCACTATTTAGATGTGGCTGTCGACTTTGCGTGGTCTTTAAAAGAGGGCGTCTCTTTAATTTCTGAGCACGATTACACTTTAGCTTTAGTCGATTTAACGCTACCTGATGCGATGAATGGCGAAGTAGCTAAATACACCTTATCAAAAAACATCCCGACCGTTGTTCTAACATCAAAAATTGATGAATACATTCGCCAGCAAATGTTAGAGCTTGGTGTGGTTGATTACGTGGTTAAAGATAACCGTGACTCATACCATTATGCGATCAAACTTGTTGCACAATTACTTAGAAACGATGGTAGTAAAGCGCTGGTGGCTGATGACTCAGTACTAAGTCGCACTTTAATGAAGCAAATGCTCGAAAAGCAGTTGTTTGATGTACGCGATGCTCAAGATGGTGAACAAGCATTACAAATGCTTAAAGACGATCCTGAAATCAAGCTACTACTTACTGACTATGCAATGCCAACAATGGATGGTTTTGAGCTCGTTAAAGCGGTACGTAATTTCCGCGGCCGTGATGATTTAGCAATTATCGGTTTATCAGGTGCCGGTAAGCATGGTTTATCGGCGCGTTTTATTAAATACGGCGCTAACGACTTTTTAACTAAGCCGTTTATGAATGAAGAGTTTCATTGCCGTGTTATGCAAACCATGGAGCAGCTTGCTTTAATAGCCGATATAAAAGAAAGTGCATACCGCGACCACTTAACAGGTTTACATAACCGTCGTTATTTTTATCAATACGCAGAAAAACTGCTTAAAAATGTTGAGCAAGAAAACGTATTGGCCTTGCTTGATATCGACTTCTTTAAAAATGTGAATGACCAGTTTGGTCACGAAGCGGGTGATCAGGCGCTAAAACAAGTGTCTTCATTTTTAAAGACTAAGTTTGATGACTTCACTATCGCGAGAATCGGCGGCGAAGAATTTGCCGTGGTACTGCATAATATGGACTTAGCTAAGGCCGAATCAAGGCTCAATACCTTTAGAGAGCAGTTAGCAAGCCATGCCTTTTCTATTAACGGTGAGCCTTACTCATTAACCATGAGTATTGGTATGACCCAATTCCAAAAAGTATCGCTTACAGCTGCAATGCGCATTGCTGACAAGGCCTTATATCAAGCTAAACAGCAAGATCGGAACTGCTTAGTTCAACTATAGTTGTGCTAATTGCACCAGCGCTGATTAATTGTTAAAAAAATGCACCAATAGGGTGCATTTTTTTTGTGAAAAAACCAAGTTTTGTTTTTAAGTTATTGAAATTAAATAACAAAAAATAGTGGCACAAAGGTTGGATTGTATAAGCCAACAGGATAACAATAAGCGTCCGAAGGGGGCCACTATGAAAATGATTAGTGCAATAATAAAGCCATTCAAACTTGATGATGTACGTGAAGCATTGGCTGATTTAGGCATTGAGGGGATGACAGTTGTCGACGTTAAAGGCTTTGGCCGTCAACGTGGTCATACTGAGTTATATCGTGGAGCTGAATACCAAGTCGATTTTATTCCAAAAATCAAACTTGAAATTGCAACTCGTAGCGAAAATTGTCAACGCGTTGTTGAAACCATCACAAAAATTGCTTCAACAGGCAAAATTGGTGACGGCAAAATTTTTGTTTACGACTTAGACCAAATCGTTCGTATCCGTACGGGCGAACTTGATGAAGAAGCAATTTAAGGGGGAATTATGGAAAACACTATCGTAGAGTTGAAGTTCTCACTCGACACTTTTTACTTTTTAATGTCGGGTGTTTTAGTAATGTGGATGGCGGCTGGTTTCGCTATGCTTGAAGCAGGTTTAGTTCGTGCAAAAAATACAACAGAAATCCTAACTAAAAACGTTGCACTATTTTCTATTGCCTGCACTATGTTCTTATTAGTGGGTTACAACATCATGTATGTTGATAACGCAGAAGGTGGTTTCATCCCTTCATTTGGCGCATTAATCGGCACTCAAGCTGCTGATGCGGATCACTCTTTAGAGTCTGATTTCTTCTTCCAAGTTGTGTTCGTAGCAACAGCTATGTCAATCGTATCTGGTGCGGTTGCTGAGCGTATGAAGTTATGGGCATTCTTAATTTTCACTGTTGTTTTAACTGGTTTCATCTACCCAATCGAAGGTTACTGGACTTGGGGCGCAGGTTTCTTATCTGAAATGGGCTTTGTTGACTTCGCTGGTTCTGCAATCGTTCACGGTGCAGGTGCTGCGGCAGCGCTAGCTGGTGTACTTTTCCTAGGTGCTCGTAAGGGGAAATACGGTAAAAACGGTGAAATCTACCCAATTCCTGGTTCTAACTTACCGTTAGCAACGCTAGGTACATTAATCCTTTGGATGGGTTGGTTCGGCTTTAACGGTGGTTCACAGCTACTTGTTTCTGACGCTGAAAACGCAACAGCGGTTGGTAAAATCTTCTTAAACACTAACGCAGCAGCAGCGTGTGGCGCAATTGCAGCACTATTTGTATGTAAAGTGTTATGGGGTAAAGCTGATTTAACTATGGTTCTTAATGGTGCACTAGCAGGTCTAGTAACGATTACTGCAGAGCCTGCATCTCCAACGCCATTACTTGCTTGTTTACTTGGTCTATTAGGTGGTTCACTGGTTGTATTTAGCATCGTTGCTCTTGATAAAGCGAAAATCGATGACCCTGTAGGTGCTATCTCTGTACACGGTGTATGTGGTGCATTAGGTATCATGTTAGTACCACTTTCAAACTCTGATGCAACCTTTGTTAACCAATTAATTGGCTTAGTATGTATCTTAGGATTTGTGTTCATCGCGTCATCAATCGTATGGGCAATCCTGAAAAATACCATGGGTATCCGTGTTACCGAAGAAGAAGAACTAAACGGTATGGATCAACATGACTGTGGTATTGATGCTTACCCTGAGTTTGTATCAGTTCGCAGTAACTAATCTTGGTGCGTGCAAATAGCACGCCCATAACAATATCATTGTGTGTTCAAATCAAAGCTCTACTTAGGTAGGGCTTTTTTGCGTTTAAATAAGTCTTTTCTGATAGGCGAAATCGCTATTTTTTGACTATGCTTAATGCTCATTTCTAACAAGGAAAAACGATGGATAACAAACTCTTGCTTATAATTATTTCGCTGTTTTTACCGCCTGTTGCGGTATTTTTAAAAGCGGGCGCAGGTAAAGACTTAGTGATTAACATTATTCTATGCTTTATCTTCTTTATACCTGCTGTGATCCACTCACTCTGGTTGTGTACACGCTAAACGAGTTTAAGTGACTGTTAATTTTACAGGTGTTAATATTGCGCTGTTCAAGGCGTAATCCTGTAAAATTAACTGACCAATAGCGAACTCAATGGCTGATAAAAAAACTCCTGCAAAAAAATCGTCTAGTAAACCGAAGGCGACATCAAAAAAAACTACCGCTAAGCGCTCACGCGCACCTCAAGGGCCAGCTAAAGCTAGTGTATTAAGAAAACTTTGGTCAATTTTTTGGAAGCTTTCACTTGCTGTGATTGTTGCCATGGTGCTGTATCTAATTTATTTAGATGCAAAAATTACTCGCCAATTTGAAGGCAATAAATGGCAGTTACCTGCACAAGTGTATGCTCGTGCAATGAGCTTTTATCCTGGGCAGTATTTGTCTCAGCAAGAGGTTATTTGGGAGTTAAACCGTTTAAATTATTCATCTGTAAATAAGCTAAGCCGTACAGGCCAGTATGTTAAATCAGCTAACAGTATTAAAGTGTACCGCCGTGAATTTGAATTTTATGACGGCCTTGAAGACTCACAAGTGATTGAGCTGCGTTTTTCAGGGCAGAAATTAGCAACCATCAAAGATAAATTTGGTCGTCGTTTAAACAGCGCTCGATTAGAGCCGGTTCAAATAGCTCGCATTGGTAATGATTCAAAACAAGACCGCGAGTTTGTGCCGCTAGATAAATTTCCGCCGATGCTAAAAGACACTTTACTGGTTGTTGAAGATCGTAATTTCTATCAACACCATGGCGTATCTGTGTGGTCAATTATGCGCGCTTTATACAGCAATATTAAAGCCGGACGTACAGTGCAAGGGGGCAGTACCTTAACTCAGCAATTAGCAAAGAATATATACCTTACCCGTGAGCGTTCTCTGGTGCGTAAGTTTAATGAAGCGCTTATCGCCTTGATATTAGATTACCGCTACAGCAAAGATGACATTTTAGAAGCTTACCTCAATGAAGTGTATTTAGGTCAGTCGTACAATCAAGGCGTTCACGGTATGGGTCTTGCCGCTGAGTTTTATTTTTCAAAGCCTGTGGATGAGCTTGAATACGACCAAATTGCGCTATTAGTGGCTATGGTAAAAGGTCCTTCATATTACAACCCACGTCGTTATAGTGAGCGGGCAATGGAGCGTCGTGATCTAGTACTGCGCTTAATGGTTGAAAATAAATTGATTGATACCCGTGAATACCGTGCGGCATTAAAGCGTCCAATTGATATTGCACCAATGAAAGACAGTCTGCAAAAGTCGTATCCGGGTTACTTAGAATTAGTTAACCGAGAATTAAAGCGCCTACTACCTGATCAGCAAGTGTTAGATGCCGGGGTGCGTGTATTCACCTATTTTGACTTACAAAAGCAAACGGCCATGGAAGAGTCGGTTGAGGCAAGCCTACCTTATCTAGAAAGACGCCCTAAAACAGAAGAGCTTGAAGCGGCGATGATCTCTGTCAACGTTGAAAAGGGTGGGGTGTCGGCGTTGGTAGCAGGCCGTGACGTACGTTATTTTGGTTTTAACCGTGTACTTGATACCAAACGTAATATTGGTTCACTCGTTAAGCCTGCCGTTTATTTAACGGCATTTGAAAGTGATCAGTTTAATGTTGCCACCTTGGTGGATGACTCACCGCTACAAGTGACTAATGAGCAGGGGAAAGTTTGGCAACCAGAGAATTTCGACAAGCAGTTTCGCGGCCCTATGCCACTATACAAAGCATTCAGTAACAGTATTAATATTCCTGCGGTTAATACGGGCCTTGATGTCGGTGTAGATAAAGTAGCTGATACCTTAAAGCGTTTAGGTGTAGAAGGGCGTATTGATCAATACCCGTCGTTGCTTTTAGGTGCACTTGAGCTTTCAAGCTTTGAGGTAGCACAGCTTTATACAACCCTTGCTGCTGATGGTCAGTACCGAGAATTAACGTCTATTTCAGCACTGACTGACTCAGTAGGTAAGGTGCTTTATAAACATGATGTCAGCTCACAAAAGCGTTTTGATGATGCATCAATCTACATGACCAAATACGCAATGAAGCGAGTGACTAAAGATGGCACGGCTAAACGCCTAAATGCTCATTTCCCATCAATCCAACTAGCAGGTAAAACAGGCACTAGTAATGATTTACGCGATAGCTGGTTTGCAGGTTTTGACCAAAATACCGTAACTGTTGCATGGATAGGTCGCGACGATAACAAGAGCACAGGTTTAACGGGCAGTGTTGGCGCATTAGAAGCTTACATTCGCTACCTTAAACCACTCAACCCTGAAGCCATAGCGGATACTCGTCCTGCTTCTATTCGTTGGGCATTTATTAATGAAGAAACCGGTCTGCAAGCGCCTCCGGGTTGCGGCAAAGTAGTGCAGCTACCCATTCGTGCCAGCGAGTTTGAACCCAGACCAACTTGCGTTAGAGATTAACAACACTAACTCGCATTAATACTTAAATAAACGAATTGGCAAAGAATAAAAAAAGCCCCAGCATTGAAAAATGCTGGGGCTTTTTATTAACTTGCTTTACGCTTATTAAAGCTTCGCGAATGCGCGCTCTGCGGCGGCAATGGTGTCGTTGATCTCTTTCTCAGAGTGTTCAGCGCACACAAAGCCTGCTTCAAACGCCGAAGGAGCTAAGTAAACACCTTCTTCTAGCATTAAGTGGAAGAACTTTTTGAAGCGCTCTAAATCACACTCAGTCGCTTGTTGGTAGCTAGTTACTTTTTCTTTATCAGTAAAGAAGAAACCGTACATACCACCTGCGTAGTTTGTTGTAAGTGCAATGCCTGCTTTTTTCGCTGCTGCTTCAAAGCCTTCACAAATTGCTTTGCTCTTTGCTTCAAGCTCATCGTGCAGGCCTTCAGCACTTAATAGCTCTAAAGATTTTAAGCCGGCTGCCATGGCAATTGGGTTACCTGATAATGTACCTGCTTGATAAACTGGGCCAACAGGTGCGATGTAATCCATGATTTCTTTCTTACCACCAAAAGCACCTACTGGCATACCGCCACCGATCACTTTACCTAAACAAGTTAGGTCTGGCTTGATGTTGTAGTAAGCTTGTGCGCCGCCTAAAGCAACACGGAAACCTGTCATTACTTCATCAAAAATAAGTACAGATTTGTATTCATCACACACCTCACGTAAACCTTCTAAGAAGCCTGGTACAGGTGGAATACAGTTCATGTTGCCAGCAACTGGCTCAACGATGATACAAGCGATTTCGTCAGCGTATTTTGCGAAAATTGCTTTTACTTCATCAAGGTTGTTAAACGACACAGTTAATGTGTGCTTAGCAAAGTCTTCAGGAATACCCGGTGAGTTTGGTACACCCATAGTCAGTGCGCCTGAGCCTGCTTTTACTAGTAGTGAGTCAGCATGACCGTGGTAACAGCCTTCAAACTTTAAGATTTTGTCACGGCCAGTGAAACCACGTGCTAAGCGAATTGCACTCATTGTTGCTTCAGTACCTGAGCTTACCATACGTACTTTTTCGATTGATGGTACTAGCTCTTTTACTTTTTCGGCCATTAAGATTTCAGTTTCGGTTGGTGCACCATAACTTAAGCCATTTTCTACGGCTTCTAATACCGCTTGCTTAATAGCTGGGTGGTTGTGACCCATGATCATTGGTCCCCATGAACCAACGTAATCGATATAACGGTTACCATCAGCATCAAAGGTAAAAGGGCCTTCAGCTTTAGTGATGAATAAAGGAGTACCGCCAACGCCATTGAAGGCACGAACTGGTGAGTTAACACCGCCTGGGATTGATTCTTGCGCGCGATTAAAAAGATCTTGGCTAATTGTCATGAATAGTCCTATTGGGTTGTCACGTTAAATGAGTTGGTTTGCAAGGGCTCAAAGAGCCCAAACGAAGTAGCTTAGCTATTACGTTTACGGCTAAACCAAGGCACGTCGACTTCATATTGCTCAACTTTGTCGGCAACATCTAAGGTTAGAGCAAACAACGCCATGCGAATTAACACGCCATTTTGTACTTGACGGAAAATTGCTAGGTTGTCGTTGCTATTTAAATCGTTATCTAGCTCGTTTGCTTCCAAACGGCTGTCACGAGGAAGAGGGTGCATCAGTACTGAGTTAGGCTTACAGTGTGCGTTGTAAATTGCCTGACTGATACGGAAACCACCACGGTATTTGTTAGCTTCTTCTTGTGAAGGGAAGCGCTCTTCTTGGATACGGGTTTGATAAACAATATCTGCGGCCAAGTTGCCTTCCATTTTATCTACTACTTGAATTTTATGACCCGCGTTATCAACAGCATCTAAAATGTAGTCTGGCATTTGTAAGCCATCAGGTGCCACCATAGAGAATTTAACGTCTTTATAATGACAAAGTAATTTAGATAAAGAGTGCACGGTACGGCCGTATTTTAAATCACCTACTAGGGCAATGTGCATACCGTCGATGCTTTGGTTGAAACGACCTAGCTCACGTTCAATCGTTAGTAAGTCTAGTAAGGCTTGTGTTGGGTGCTCATTCGGGCCGTCACCGCCATTAATCACTGGCACGTCACACCCGGTGGCAAATTCAGCAACAGAGCCTGCGTCAGGGTGGCGCATTGCGACTGCATCTGCATACGCTGAGATCACGCGTGCGGTATCATACAAAGATTCACCTTTTGCAAGCGCCGAGCTTTGCATACCCGTTGTTTCACGAACTAAGCCACCTAGTAAGTTAAATGCTGTACCAAAACTTACGCGAGTACGCGTGCTTGGTTCAAAGAACAAGTTTGCTAAAATAGCACCTTCTAAAACATTGGTGCGCTTTTGCTTTTTAGCATAAGGCTCCATTTTCTTAGCAACTGCAAAAATACGTTCAATACAATCTCGATCAAGCTGATTGACCGACAGGATATTTTCACCTTGGAAACTTAGCATGGGGTTTGTTCCTAATCACATTTATAGGGCGCTGGCACTCGGTATGGGAGGCCGCATAAATTTGCGCAGTACTATAGCAAATTTTTAGCGTTCACAGCAGCAAATTATAAGTTAGGTTTAATAATTGCCAGTGCCACTATAGCTAAAAGGATGAGTACCGGAACTTCATTAAAAATACGGTAAAAGCGATCGCTACGTGTATTGCGATCATGCTTAAAGTCAGCCAGTAATTTAAAGCAATAGCCGTGGTAGATATAGAGAATAATCACTAACACCAGTTTGTAGTGCAGCCACATGCTATATCTAAACCAGTCTCGACCATATTCAAAAATGGTCAGTACGCCAAACACCAATGTTAAAACGGCAAACGGCGTTACAAAAAACAATAAACGGCGCTCCATTACTTTCAGCATTGAGTTACAGGCTTTTTCTTCACTCATTGCGTGGTAAACAAAAAGACGTGGCAGGTAAAAAATACCGGCAAACCAAGCAATCATAAAAAATACGTGGAAGGTTTTATAAACTAATAGCGCAGTCATTTAAGCATCCATTTTAATTGTTATAACAAACTGTTGCGTATGGTAAGGATATGTCTGATTTGGTCCCAACGCAAAAGGCCCATAATCTGTTGGTTATCAAGCAGGTTGTAAATATACACAGCACCGCTGCGTTTATCTTTTAATAAGTCAAAAGCATCGGCTAAAGTTGCTTGGCTACTAAGGCCGGCAAGGCTGACATATTTGATGTTACTGTTTTGGTCAGACATCAGGCTTAAATCATACTCAGCAAGACGATAGCCATTCTCTTCATCATGAACAATCAGCGGGGTTTGGCTATCAAGGGCATCGAGCGACTCTTTAATTTGTTGTTTGTCGTCACTGTAAAGCAGCTTGAACTGCTCATCCATTTCATCCATCACCCCCACTTTTTGTAATGCTTCGGTAGCTGGCGATATTTGATACTCAAGCCCTTGGAAATCAAGTTGTTGCATAAAAATAGAGCGGTTACCAAAAAACTGCAGTGCTGTAACATAAGCCGTTGAGATCACCAGCATAGCTGGCACAATAATCTCAGGACTTGAAGTTAACTCCATAACCGTAGTGAGAGCTGCCAGTGGTGCGTGTAATGTTGCAGCCAATAACCCCGCCATGCCAAGCATGCTATAGGTACCTGTGATATCAACACCCGGACTAATAAACTGTGCGAAAAAGGCCATCAAGGTGCCCATTAATACACCTAGACCAATAACAGGGCCGATGATCCCACCAGGAATACCTAAACCAATGGCAAATAAAGTGGCGAGTAATTTGGCAATCAAGATGGTTGTTAAAAACTGCACATCATCTGGTGATTCAATAGCAATAGTGATAGCACTCATACCTGAGCCCATTGCATGAGGAACCATATAAGCAATTAGGCCCGCTATTAATCCTGCGAGTAATAGACGAGGGAACATACTTAGTGGTTTAAAAGTACGGATTATAAGCATCAAGTTTTGGTTAAATGCATAGGCAACAGCACCAAGTGCCATACCAAAAATGATTAAAAATGGGTAATGCCAACCACTTAATGGGTTCATGGTGATAAGTGCTAGCTCTGAAGCGTCACCAAAGACAAATTGAGTGGCTAATGCACCGGTAACTGCAGCGAGCATAATGGGCACGAAAATATGCACCTTATACTCCCTCAGTACCACCTCCATGACAAAGATAACGGCTGCAAGTGGGGTGTTAAATGAAGCAGCAATACCAGCTGCAACACCACAACCGGTGAGGGTACGCATTGCATTGTGTGGAAGGTGTAGTTTATCGGCCAGTAAACTGGCACCCGTTGCACCCATATGTACTGAGGGGCCTTCTCGACCGACCGAAAAGCCACTAATAAGAGCTAATGCGCCACCAACAAATTGGTTCACCGTGTTATAAAGCGGCATATGACCATAGTGTTTTTTAATACGGTGAATTACAAATGGAATGCCAAGACGATAATGCTTAAAGCCTGTTAGGGCGGCGAATAAGGCAATTAATAGGGCTGCACCAACTGGCAGTATCATTCGCTCATAGGTTGGTAAAGTGGTGAAGTCATCGGGCTTATCTAAAAATAAGCTTTGAAAAAACATGATTGTGAGGCGAAAAAGTATGATCAACACTGCCGCAATTAACCCTGCACTTACACCAAGTAAGCACAATTGCACAGATGTTTTAGGCTTTGCTAGGCGACGTCTTAGTCTCTCAAGCCACATGCATATTTCCTCACAGCACTTTTGAGCCGCAGTTTAGCAAATCAAATTAACTAAGTCGTTGGGATTTTATAATTTTATCTGCATTTTGGGTAAATCTAGCTAATCTTTGCTGGCATTATTAATTTGCTGCGTTAATTCAGGTAAGCGAGCTGTAATGGCTTTTGATATTTCATCTACCAACGGGGCATGTTTTTTATGAATAACCGTGTTGATAGCCATCTGTCTTAAAACAACCACAGAAAAGTCTTTTTTAAAGGTATTAATATCATTATTGAGCGCAGGGTAGATGGCGTAATCGACACGTCCTTTTTTTAGCATAGTAAGCGTATGGCTCAAGTCTTCGTTATGAATGATCTCGGCTTTAATATCAAACTCATTAAGAATTTCGATATCACCAATCGAACTTATAATTCGGTTGTTTGGATCGTATAAGTTATCCCGATCACATTGCAGCGATTTTCGACATAGGAGCACTAAGTTAATAATGCCAAGGTTTGGTTCTTCGACAATGATATTCTCGAATTTTTTTAGGTTGCTTTTTGAACGCACGATATCGCCATCGACAATGCCTGCATTAAGTAATAACACACCTCTTCGAGATGGTGTGGGTTGCATTTGAGCCTTGATATTTAAATCATTATAGACATCACTCATAAACGCTTTAAATGGCGCTATACGGGGAATATCTATATAGGTTAATAACACCTTTTTTGGCCGAGAGTAATTTGTCTCAGATGACTTTGTACTGGCAAATAAATCATTGAGTAAGGCTATTTTAGCCTGGTTTTCAGCATCATTTCGTATGCCAATCACTAATGGGGAGTCGGTAAACTGAGTCACTATTTTCGGCTCAGGAAAGTTTTGCTGCTCAGCAAAATAGTTAAGCACCTTTGGTGCAGTAATCGCAAAATTAATCTGCCCAGATTGCATTAAGTGGAATAGCTCTTCATCGTTTGCTGTTTGCACTATGTTGCCTGCATAGGATTGAATTACTTGTTCGACCACACCCGGATAAATATAAGGCTCAACAACGCCGACTTTGTGCTCATTAAAAAGCTGTTCAAGATTTTCAAAATCTTGTGGATTAGATTGCGTGGTAATGACAGCTAATTGAGAATTTAAAATAGTGGGTGAAGCAACAAAGCCGGGCATCATTTCAGATGGCCAAGCAGGGTAATAACCCAGGTAGCCGCTTAACCGGGCTTTTTTTATTGCATCTTGCCAAGGTAAATACTCAACTTCGAGGTTTATCGATTTTTTGGCAAGCGTGTCTCTTAATAGTGCAATAGCATCACCGCCATTTGCCATTGTACTACTTGCATACGGCGGGGCTTCTAAAGAGGTGATTTTCCATGTTTCTTGGTACGTAGTATTAGCAGCTGCCAATGAGCTGAAAACAAGAACCATAAAATAATAAAAGCGAGTGAGCATGGAAAAAGAATCATTATTAATTGTTTAATAAGTATACGTCTAAATTAGACTTTTTAGCATTATTAATTTGCTTATTTGCAGTTCATAATATTACAACTAAAGCAGTGATGTTTTTGGTCATACATACGCTTATCGGCCATGCTAAGTAATTCATCAAATGATTGCGCATCATCTGGATATAAGGCAAAGCCAACACTCGCTTCTACGTGCAAGTCACCGGAATCTGATTTTATCGGCGCTTTAACCGCACAGATCAATCGTGATAGTGCACGGTTTATTTGTACTTGATTTTCTATGTCGGTAACAATAACTACAAACTCATCACCACCAATGCGAGCAACGCAATCGGTTTTTTGAGCGGTGTCTTGTAAGCGTTTAGCAACTTCTATCAGTACTTTATCACCCATCGCATGGCCATAGGTGTCGTTAATCGGCTTAAACTTATCAAGATCAAAATACAGGCAACCTACCTTAGAGCCTGTGCGCTCAACACGGGCAAATTCTTGCTTGATGAATCGCTCAAGCGCGCTACGATTTGCTAAACCAGTAAGGTGGTCTGTTTGTGCTAATTGCCTAATTTTCTTCTCTGCCATGACGCGTTTCGTGATATCGAAATTAACACCAATCATGCGGTTGCCGTATATTCTTCCATCTGCATTGATATAGCGCGTTTTGCCAGAGGGCAGAACAATCTGAAACTCTGCGTGAAACTCTTCGCCATTTAAAATTGCGAGTTTTAGCTTGTTAGTTACGTCTTCATATTCATCTGGGTGCAAGCTATTTGCCCATGCTGAATAGTCCCCTTTAAATTCTGATTTTGGAATTTCAAATAAGGTATGCATCCAGTCATCCCAAATCAGTTCATTAGTGTCAAAATTCCACTCCCATATACCAATATGAGCCGCATCTGCAGCCATAGACATGCGTTGGTGTAAGCTTTCAAGCTCGGTTTTTGCTTGTTTTAATTCAGTAACATCTTCAGAAACGTCCAATAAATATTGCGCTTTACCATTACTATCTTTAATTGTGAGTTTCCGTGTTCTTAAGTAATGAGTATTGTCATCAATAGTAACCGGCTTTTCCTCTATAGTGAGAGTGTCATCACTTTTCAATACATCGCGATCGGTTTGCACGAAACTGACTGCTTGTTCATTACTGAAAATATCAAAGTCATTTAAACCGATTAGTTGGTCTTTATTTTTACCTAGTAGTTGCTCACCCGCTTTATTTACATGGCTAAATGTTAGATGCTCAGCTTCTTTTACAAACAACATGATGGGTAAATTATCGAAAATAGTTTGTGTAAAGGCTTCTTGGTTTCGAATATCAGAGAGATCTTTTATTGTCGCCACATAAGGACCTGACTCTTTTTTACCAATTGAGCTGATTGTTAATGTAATAGGAAATCGTTTTTTATTGGCTCGTTGTCCTTTTAAGAGCCGACTGCTACTTTTACCCGCCGTTCTTTTGCTGAGTTGTGAATCCCGGAGGATTTCATCAAGTTCTAACGATCTTTCAGGGATCAGGGTGCGAATATGTTTGCCTATTAAATCATGCGGCTGATAGCCAAAAACATGGATAACAGCCGGGTTTGCAAATTCAATTTTTCCTTCATTATTAAAGCTAATAACCACATCTTGTACGGTATTAAGTACAGCTTTTAATTTCGCTGATAATAAGCTCCTTGCTCTGAGCTCAACAGCACCCAAAACAATCAGACTTAATGCCACCAGAATAAAAATAATAAGTTGTGCTAACGTCGAGTAGTCGTGGGTTGTAACATAGGTGGTGTACTCAGTTTCAAAAACCGACATCGAAATCATGCCAATGTAATGCATTCCCGAAATTGCACTGCCCATTATTAAGGCCACCACCAAGTTCATCCGTGTTTGATGAACCCCTTTGGCAAGTCGAAAATCATTAATTTTTAATGCGATACCAGACAGCACAATAGCGACGATAATAGATAAAGAGAACAACCAAGGCTCATAAGCCATTTTTGCGGGCATCACCATCGCCATCATGCCAACAAAATGCATCGAGCCAATCCCAGCACCCATTAACACACTTCTAAATAGTAGCCCTTTGTCGGTTTGCAGTGCTGGTGAGAGTACGATGTAACTGGCAAACACACTTGGCAAAATTGATATCAAGGTAATGCTAATGTTGTATTCAATAGGGATGGGTAAGGTATAGGCAAGCATACCTACAAAATGCATACCCCAAATACCTATACCTAAAAAACACGAAGCCATGATGGTCCATATCTGACTTTCATTTTTTAGATAAGAGTGTTTGATACGAGCTGATAATAAAAAAGAGATGTACGAAGCAAATACGGCTGTGAAAATAGAAGCAAACACAAGGAGCAAATCGTATTCAGCTGGAATGACCTGCGCACTGCTTAAATTATCAGTTATAAAATGCAGCTTGAAATGCTCTATCACAATTATCTTCCCTCAGTGCAAACTCATGCCAACCCAAATGTAGTACAAATAAACTTTAGTCCAAGGCGAATGGGTTAGCCAGTTACCCTCACCATAATTGAGATGCTCTTCTGGTGATACTTGATTAAAACACTCGGGTATTAGATAATTGCGGCCAATATAGGTTATGAGGGTTTTGGTATGTCAGATGAGTTGCCAATCAAGTTCAGCGATGCAGCAGCTGTTCGTGTTAAACAGTTAATCGAAGAAGAAGAGAATCCAGATCTTAAACTACGTGTTTATGTAACAGGTGGTGGTTGCTCAGGTTTCCAATATGGTTTTACTTTTGATGAAAAAGCTAACCCTGGCGATTTAGAAATTGTTAAAAATGGTGTAACGCTAGTAATTGACCCTATGAGTATTCAATATTTAGTTGATGGTACCGTGGATTACACCGAAGGGCTTGAAGGCGCACGCTTTTTTGTTAATAACCCGAATGCAACAACAACCTGTGGTTGCGGAGCCAGCTTCAGCGTTTAACGAATTATTTAAAAAAGCCACTTTATGTGGCTTTTTTATTGCTTTAATGTCTCATAATATCTTGCCTCTGCTAAATTTTACGCATTATTAGAAGGAATTTTGCGTTGCCAAATATAACTACAACAATAGAAAAGAAACCCTATATTTTAGCTATCGCCATTGTTTTGGTGATTGTACTGTGGATGCTATCTGGGGATAGCAAAGCAGATCAAAAAGCACAGCAAAGTGATGAGCAAGTTCAAGAGCGCTTGCCTAAAGTGCAAGTGATGCCCTTGGTCGCTAAGAATATTAATAAAAACCTAACTTTTTATGGAAAATCAGAGCCTGACAAAATCGCGAACATTAGCGCTAGGCAAGCAGGGCAAGTACTCGAAATTTTGGTTGAAGAAGGTCAGTTTGTAAAACAAGATCAGGTTATTTTACGTCTCGACAAATCTGATTTAGCCGCCCAAATCACATCAGCAGAAGCCTTAGTTGCCCAGTATCAAACTGAATACGAAGGCGCGCTTAAGCTTAATCAGCAAGGTTTACAAAACAAAGTATTGACCATGCAAGCACAAGCTATGTTGCAACAAGCAAAAGCAACTTTGGCAAGCCTTGAATTAAAGCTAGAGCGCACTGAAGTACGTGCTGCTTTTGATGGCGTTATCAACAAACGTTTAGTCGAAATTGGTGATTATGTTGGCATAGGCGACCCTATTTTGCAGCTCGCTGATTTAGACCCGTTAATTGTCAGAGCCGATGCGACTCAAAAAGAAGTGCAAGGCTTAGAAGTTGGGCAAGCTACCTTTGCTCATGTGTTAAATGACAAAACCTATCCGGGTCGAATTCGTTATATTGCCTCTGTTGCTGATGACAGCACCAATACATTTCGCATCGAAGCGGCGTTTGAAAACCCAGGTATGAAATATAAAGCAGGTTTTTCGACTCAGCTTAATATTGAGTTGCCAACTGAGCCTGCCATGTTATTAAGCCCGGCTTTTATGGCCCTAGATGAACAAGGTAATATCGGCGTAAAAGTCGTGAATGACGACAATATTGTAGAGTTTAAGTCGGTAAATCTAGCTAAAAGCACCGAGCAAGGCGTTTGGCTTTGGGGCTTAGGTGAGCAAGCGAATGTTATTACCCTTGGTCAAGGCTTTGTACGTGCTGGTGATAAAGTTGAGCCTGTGTTTACTGAAGCAACGAGCAACTAAGTATGAAAAACTTAATTGAAGCGTCGTTGACTCACACGCGTACAGTTTTATCTATTTTTATCTTGTTGCTGATCTCGGGCTGGGTGACATATCAAACCATCCCTAAAGAAGCGAATCCTGATGTCACCATTCCTTTTATTTATGTGTCGATTATTCATGACGGTATTTCCCCTGAAGATGCAGAGCGGCTATTAGTTAGGCCAATGGAGATTGAGCTCCGCTCGATTGAAGGCGTAAAAGAAATGTCAGCGGTGGCAAGTGAAGGGCATGCCTCTGTGACCCTTGAGTTTATCGCGGGTATGGACCCAAAAGAAGCCTTAGCTGATGTACGAGATAAAGTTAGTTTAGCTAAGGCAAAACTGCCTTCTGAATCAGAAGAGCCAGAAGTTCATGAAATCTTGATGGAAGATGAGCAGCCAACCATTACATTAACCTTGTCAGGTGATGCGCCAGAGCGAGGTTTACTCACTCTTGCCCGTAATCTTAAAGATGAACTAGAAAGCATTTCTAGCGTATTAGAAGTTGATGTAGGTGGTGACCGCGAAGATATGGTCGAAATTGAGGTCGAACCATTGGCGATGATTTCTTATGGCCTTGAACCGAATGATATTATTCAACTGCTATCAAATAACAACCGCTTAGTTGCTGCCGGTACCCTTGATACTGGTAAAGGCCGCTTTGCTGTAAAAATTCCGTCGGTATTTGAGACTATTCAAGATGTGATGGAGCAACCTGTGAAAGTTGTTGGCGATAGGGTGGTGCGTTTTATGGACGTAGCAAAAATTCGCCGAGCATATAAAGACCCAACCTCAATCGCACGTATTAATGGCCGTCATGCGGTTTCGCTGGAAGTGAAAAAACGTGCTGGCGAAAATATTATTGATACGGTCGATCAAGTTAAAAAAGTGGTTAATGAGGCCAAGACAATTTGGCCTGAGCATATACGAGTTGATTACACCGGCGACATGTCAAAAGACGTGAAAATGATGCTCTCTGATCTGCAAAATAATGTGCTGTCTGCTGTATTGTTGGTAGTTATCGTTATTGTGGCGGTACTTGGCGCGCGCACCGCCTTCTTAGTGGGGATTGCCATTCCAGGCTCATTCTTAACCGGGATTTTAGTGATCTCTGTGTTTGGTTTAACGGTGAATATCGTGGTGCTTTTTGCACTCATCATGGCTGTCGGTATGCTGGTGGATGGCGCAATTGTTGTTAGTGAGTTTGCAGATAGAGCAATGAGTGAAGGCAAACCGCGCAAGGCTGCTTATAAATTGGCTGCTGAGCGCATGGCGTGGCCAATCATCGCTTCTACGGCAACGACATTAGCGGCCTTTGCACCATTGATATTTTGGCCGGGAATGATGGGCGAGTTTATGAAATACTTGCCGATTACGCTTATTGCCACCTTGTCTGCGTCATTACTTATGGCATTGGTGTTTGTGCCAACTATTGGTGGATTAATAGGAAAGTCACGGCCGCTCTCTGAACAGCAAAAACAGGATTTAGAGTTAGCAGAGTGCGGCGATTTAACGCAAATCAAAGGGATGCTTGGGCGTTATATTCGAGTGCTTGATTATGCAACAGAGCGCCCTTGGTGGAGCCTAGCTGCTGCAATCGTGTTTTCTATTTTGGTGTTCTTTGCATTTGCGGTTTCTAAACTAGGGGTTGAGTTCTTTCCTGATGTTGAGCCAAATGGCGTTAATATCAAAGTACGTTCTTACAGTGACTTATCTATTTTTGAAAAAGACGTGATCATGAAAGACATCGAGTCACGCATTTTAAAAGTGGAAGGTATTAAAACCTTGTATGCCCGTACTGGCGGTAAAGATCAGGTAGGCACGTTTAGAATGAATCTAAAAGATTGGGATGAGCGCCCACCTGCAGAAGATATAATCAGTCAAGTTAACGAAATCACGGCAAGTTATGCTGGTGTAGAAATTGAACTTCGTAAAGATGAAAACGGCCCAGGTGGTGGTAAAGCGCTAAGTATTGAGCTGAGCTCTCGATTTGTTGATGTGCTTAACAGTGAAGCTAAACGAGTAAGGCAAGCCATCGAAAATGATGGCGCGTTCCGAAATGTTGATGACAGTGCTTCAAAACCGGGCATTGAGTGGCAACTTAAATTGAATCGTTCGGATGCGGCTCGTTTTGGTGCGGATGCCAGTATGCTAGGGGCGAATGTTCAGCTTATTACTAATGGTTTAAAACTAGGGGAATACCGCCCTGATGATGTTGATGACGAGATTGATATTCGCGTACGCTTTCCTCATGACAAGCGAGATTTAGGACGTCTTGAAACGTTGCGTGTAAAAACTATGCACGGGCAAGTGCCAATTAGTCACTTTGTTGAGCGTCAAGCAGCTCCTAAAGTTGATACTATTCGCCGTGTTGATTCTCAGCGCGTTGTTACCGTTAATGCAGACATGAAACCGGGTGAACAACTTGCTAAAGCGTTGCCACGCTTACAAGCGCAACTAGAGGAGCAAGGGTTAGATCCGCGCGTGAAAATTAAAGTGCGCGGTGAAACTGAAGATCAAGATGAATCAGAAGCCTTCCTTGAGCAGGCTTTTGTGGTTGCCCTGTTTGTGATGGGGATCATTCTGGTAACGCAATTTAATAGCTTTTATCAGGCATTTTTGATTTTAAGTGCTGTACTGTTTTCAACTGTGGGTGTGTTCTTAGGCTTAATCGTATTACAGCAACCGTTTGGTATCGTGATGTCAGGCATCGGGGTTATCTCGCTTGCAGGTATTGTGGTTAATAACAATATTGTATTGATTGATACCTATAATGTTTTACGTAGCCAAGGTCTTGCTGCAAAAGATGCGATTTTACGAACTGGTGCTCAGCGTTTAAGGCCAGTACTATTAACTACCGTAACCACCATATTGGGATTAATGCCGATGGTACTGCAAGTGAATATTGACTTATTTAACCGTCATATTGATTTTGGTGCGCCATCTACTCAGTGGTGGGTGCAATTGGCCACGGCTGTTGCGGGTGGATTAACATTTGCTACTGTATTGACACTGGTACTTACGCCTTGCTTGTTAATGATGCGAGATCGTCGTCGGTAATCGGTAAATTCGTTACTGATTAATTAAAAATGAGTGACCCTAGTGTTGGGTCACTTTAATCATCAGTAAAAAGAAGCCTAAAACTAACGCAGAGGCGATTAAAATATACACAAACCCCTTCTTGCCTTGCTTAATTGGTACACGATTTTGTTTTAAAAAAAGGTACCACGCTACACACAGTACAATTGGCAACAAAAATAATATACGAAACATTTCCTAGCCTTTTTCAGTATTTACATACACTTTAAGCATAAATATGCAGATTTTAAAGTGATACTTTCATCTTGTTACACTTCCAATTGATTAATTTTTTGGTACAGTTAACCAGTTAACTATAGAGCACATGCTTTAATTTTAGCTACACTTAAGCTTGTATACTAAAACGGTCCATACCTAAAAGGTGGACATTTGTATAATTAATCATTCAAACTGAAAATTATTAGTATATAATGTGTCCAAGAGTGAGACGGGCAAATTTCACTCTTAAATTATTAACTTGAATCATCTAGTAGGAGATGTATTTTATGATGGGTAAAACAGTTTCTTCTGAAGAAAACTCGAAATTAACGAAATGGCTTAAAACTAAGCGTCATGAAAAAGGTCACACAATGCGTAGCCTTGCACAGGTTTTAGGTACGCCACATTCTTTTATTGGTAAAATTGAAAACCAAGAACGTCGTTTAGATGTAATTGAATTCATGCGTTATTGCGATGCTTTAGAAGTTGACCCATACGAAGGTCTTAACTTACTTAAAGACGCTTAATTATTCATTACTAAAAGCGAAACGCCGCTTTTAAAGTAATACAAATAGTGCAAGGAAGCGCTATTTAAAGCCCCTCCCTTGCATTTTCATCATACTAATCACATACGTATCAAATTTGTTAATTGTTTTGATGATAGTTGTTTTCTAACGCATAAAGCTTATGGCGGATTAAGAATAAAAATACCAGTGATGGGATCACCATCAATGCAGTTAGCACAAAGAACATCGCCCAGTTTCCACCTAACCAGTCATCAATAACCACGCCACTGTAGCTCGACAGTAAGGTTCTGCCTAAATTACCCAATGAAGCAAGTAGTGCATAGTGGGTCGCACTAAATGCTCTATCACATAACATGGATATAAACGCCACCATGGCAACGAGTGACCAAGCTTGGGTAAAACCATCAATAATAATAGCAAACGCGTACAGGCTTAGTTTAGGACCTGCAATCGCAATCCAAGCAAAGGCAAGGTTTGAGGCTGCCATCGCAATACCACTAATAAACAAGCCTTTTACAATGCCATAGCGTTGATTGAATAAGCTTCCTAAAAAAGTAAAAGCAATGGTGAGCACTGCAGTACCCACTTTTGAGAAGGTCGCTATGTCACTATTTGAAAAGCCCACTTCTTTATAAAACACGATAGACATTCGCCCTAAAAAGGCTTCACCGATTTTAAATAAGAAAATAAAGGCCAATAATGCCAATGCTGTTTTTACGCCATTACGGGCAAAGAAGGTTCTGAAAGGGTCAAAAACGGTTACAGCAAGCCATGCAATAACTTTAGCAAAGCGAGTCTGCGTACTACCAGCCAGCTTTTGTTGATAGGTTTGTTCAAGCTCAGCTTGAACAGCGTCACGGTTTGATTCGGGTTCTTTTGCCCACAATACGCTGCTCATTAATAGTAGCATTACCACAGATAAGAAAAAGTAAACTTGTGGCCAATCAATTGAAGGGATGTCGGCCATATAAAATGGCAGGGCGCCTAATAGGGCGTAACCGCTCCACCAACCTGAAGTGGCCATTGCAGCTGCTGCGGTGGCTTTGTGGCTTTCGTTTTCGGCTAAAGTGTCGATACGAAATGCATCAATAGCAATATCTTGAGTCGCAGAAGCGATAGCAATAACTAAACACAGCGCGGCAGCAAACCAGAGGTTGGCCTTGATATCGAGCCCAGCAAGTGAAAAGGTGCCAATAAAAATCACTGACTGGCAAAGTAAAATCCAGCTACGGCGCTGGCCTAGCCAGTTAAATAAAACAGGTAACTTTACACGGTCAACGAGCGGTGACCATAAAAAGTTAATGCTATACGCACCAAACACGATGCCAAATAACCCAATCATACTGCGGCTTAGACCTTCATCTTTTAGCCAAGCCGACATGACTGAGCCAATCAATACCCAAGGAAAGCCACTACTGATACCAAAGATGAATATATTGATTAAACGTTTATCTTTGAAGTACGAGAAATACTCTGAAATAGAAAGGGGTTTTGTCATAGTGTTGCCAGTTTAAGGGGCGTGCGCCCCTATTTATTATTGATTAGCGTCAAGCACTTTTACGTTTAAGATAACAACAGGATCTTTGGGTACAAAGCTGTAACCGATTTTTTCGTTAAAAGCGGTTTCGACACGCATGATTTTGTCTAGTGTGTCATAGCCATCCATGACCATACCGAATACGGCAAAGCCCCAGTCGCGACCAGGATTAAGATGATCGTTATCGTCCATATTAAAGAAAAACTGACGAGTACCTGAGTGAGGTTTACGGTCTTGATATGCCATTGCGATGCTATACATATCGTTTTTTAACCCGTTGCCACTTTCATTAAAAATAGGGTCACCTTCGTACAGACCATCATAGTCTTTATCGTAACCACCGCCTTGAATAACAAAATCACGTTCGTTGTCTTCATCACGTTCTACACGGTGAAACACACTACCTTGATAGCTACCGTCGGCAACGTAAGTTAGAAAGTTATTTACGGTTATTGGTGCGCGTGAACGATCCATTTCGACCACAATACTGCCAAGCGTAGTGACAATTTCTACGCGTGGAAACATATTATCTTTTTGAATAAATTTTCCCTCAGTCGCTGCGAATGAACTGTGAGCAAAAAACAATATAAAACTAAGTAATAAAATACGCTTCATAGTTAACCTTCTAAATAGGCGATTAATTCTGGGTCAGATACAATGCGGGTAATTATTTGCTCAGTCAACTTATTAAGCTGACCTTCTACTTTTGCACGGTCATGGCTGAGTGGCCCTTCTAAGTTTGCATTACCACGGTATATCTTGCTGAAAGTGCTTGAATTTCTGATTACTCTTAAGCCTAATTCAATAGTTGCGTCACTTGTGTGAGTCATCATCTTTTCAGTAACAACTGCTTGTAGCTTATGAATATCTAATTCAAAGCGTGTTGTCGCCAGGTTTGAGATACTTGCTCCATTTCGGCTTAATGCACTGTCTAGAGCGCTTTTAACTGAATCAGTTATACCTGGGCTGGCAAGCGTTTTAGTTTTATCTGATTCAATAATTTTTAGGGTCACGTTGTCGCCGCGTAAATCAATTACGCTAGTACTAACGCTAGTACTAAGGTTTGAAATTTTGCCGCCTTGATAGACTGGATTCAAAATTAATTGATTGGGTTGGTTGCTACATGCCGCAAGCGCAAGCACCGCACATAAAGGAAGTATTTTTTTCATTTAGTTAGCTCCATTAATTATTCTTTGTTGCACTTAGTACGACAAACTTTTTGTTAGACCCTAACAACTTACAATTGCCGAACATGCGTTTTAACTTTTCATGATAGTCTAGATGACGATTACCAATAATTCTTAATTCACCACCGTGCTTTAATGTGTGTTTTGCCTGTTTGAACATTTGCCAAGCAATATGATCAGTAACCGCTTGTGCTTGGTGGAATGGTGGGTTACATAAAACAAGATCAACACTATTAGGTTGAAAATCGGTTAAGCAATCGTTTTGGACAAACTCACACTGTTCTAATTGCTCAGGTAGATTGTGAGTGATATTTAACTTGGCTGATTCAACGGCCATATACGACTCATCAACGAAGGTTACATGGGCTTTAGGGCAGCGCTTTAAGGTCATTAAGCCAACAACACCATTGCCACAGCCTAAATCAATGATGCTGCGAGCTTTGCTAGTTTGTGGCAAATAGTTAAAGAAAAAACGCGCGCCAATATCGAGTGAATCTCGAGAAAAAACATTAGCATGATTTTGAATTTCAAACTCACTTCCTTCAAGTGGCCAGTTAACAGGGAAGGGGGCAACTTTATTAAGACCACTGGTTTTACTGATAATTAAGCGGGACTTTTTAACCGCTAAGCTGGTTGAGGTTTCACCGATATACTGACTAAAAGCCTTAATTGTTGAGTTATGAATGTCTTTTGTTTTTCCAGCTGCAATAACATCAATGTCGGCAGGTAAAGCTGCACTGATTGCGGCAAGTTGATGCTGAAGGTAGCCTAAATTGCGTGGCACTTTTAATATCACTAAATCAACCTGACTAGGTAACGCAGCTAATGAGTCCAGTTGCGTTAAAGAATCTGTTGATAACTCATTGGCTTGTAAATTATAACGGGTAGCTTGATGACTAATATACGAGTCGTTAACTGAATAAACTGTTAACGTATTAAAGGCACAGGCTAAAGCGCCAAAACTGTCATTGAGTATCAGGATTGAATTTGCATCTGGATAGTGCTCTTGTACATAATTGACAAGGTACTCATCGCCTGAGTCCCACGCTTGAAGACTGCGATTCTTTTGATCTAACGGAAAGCGTTCTAGGGTATAGGTGTTATCACCGAGCTGTGCTTGGGTGGTCATCATGATTTTACGAATGTATTAATGTATAGGTAAATTCTAACATGCAACAGCCAAACGCCAACCCTAATCATTTACCTGATGGGTTTTCTTACCAAGCCAATGCATTGAGTGCACAAAAAAGCCTCGAATTATTTTACTATCTTCAGCAACAGCTTAATTGGCAACAACCAACTATAAAGGTGTACGGAAAAAGCCATGTGATCCCACGTTTGCAATGCTTTATTGCTGATCAGAACGTAAGTTATGGCTACTCGGGTTCACAGTTAATCGTTGAGCCATGGCCAGAGGTGCTTGATGCCATGCGTGTACGCTTATCAAGAACTTTGCAGATACCATTCAATGCGCTTTTAGTTAATTTGTATCGAGATGGTCATGATTGTATGGGCTGGCATAGTGACGATGAGAAAGAACTTGGGGAGCAACCGACAATCGCTTCTGTATCACTAGGGGCCGAACGGATATTTAAAATAAAGCACAAACATAATAATGAACAACATAGCATTGTGCTGCAAAGTGGTAGCTGTTTAATCATGAATGGTTTTAGCCAGCGCGATTACCAGCATAGTTTGCCAAAGCAGCAAAGACTTAAACACCCTCGAATTAACCTTACCTTTCGTTCAATCATATAAAATCATTGGCAAAATGACTCATGCCCTTGATATAGTAGCTGGCATTATTTTCTTATTAAAGGTCTATGACACATGTCAATGCAACAACAAATAGAGCAAAAGCTTGCTGCGGGTATCGAATGTAAACACCTGAATGTTGTCAATGAAAGCCATATGCATAGCCGTGGAACTGAATCGCATTTTAAAGTGGTGGTTGTGAGCGAAGAATTTGCAGGTAAACGTTTGCTTGCCCGTCACCGTCAAATTAATGAGCTATTAAAAGATGAATTAGCAAACCACATTCATGCATTAGCGATTCACACATTTACTCCAGAAGAGTTTAGTGAACAACATGGACAGGCACCTGAATCACCAAAATGCTTAGGTGGCTCAAAGTTCGACTAAATTAGCAGGACAGTCACTCAAAGTTAGAAGGACAGTCACCTAAAGTTAGCAGGACAGTCACTCTAAACTGCTTGTCACTTGGGGTTTTAAGCTCGAAAGATTTAAGTGGGTCTGAAAAGTTTTACTGATCAGACCTGTATTTTAACTATTAGCCTTTAAACTAGCGCTAATTTTTATTGTGATAGATATAGGATGATCAATGGTCATTAAGCCGAAAATTCGTGGATTTATCTGCACTAACGCGCATCCAGTAGGGTGTGCTGAGCACGTACAAGAACAAATTAATTATGTGAAAGCGCAAGGACCACTGAGCAATGCACCTAAGAATGTATTAGTGATTGGTGCGTCTACAGGTTACGGCCTAGCATCACGTATCACGGCTGCATTTGGTGGCGGTGCTAAAACGTTAGGTATTTTCTTTGAAAAAGAAGGTAGCGAACGCAAAACGGGTTCTGCAGGTTGGTACAACACAGCAGCATTCCAAACAGCCGCTGAAGAAGCAGGCTTATGGTCTAAAAATATCAATGGCGATGCGTTTTCTAACGAAATCAAGCAAAAAGCAATTGATACTATCAAAGCTGATTTAGGTAAAATTGATTTAGTTATCTACAGCCTTGCGTCACCTCGTCGTACTGATCCAAATACAGGCGAAACTTACTCATCAACACTTAAGCCTATTGGCTCAGATATCACTACGAAGAACCTAAACACTTCAAAACGTGTGATTGATGAAGTAACCGTTGAAGCAGCAAGCCAAGAAGACATCGACAATACAATTAAAGTAATGGGCGGTGAAGATTGGGAAATGTGGATTGACGCATTAAAAGAAGCGGATGTGCTCGCTGATAACTTCAAAACAACCGCTTACACTTATATCGGTAAAGAGTTAACGTGGCCAATTTACGGTCATGCGACAATTGGTAAAGCGAAAGAAGATCTTGACCGTGCAACTCAAGCAATCAAAGAGTCTACAAAAGGCTTAAATGGTGAAGCGTATGTTTCTTCATTAAATGCGGTTGTGACACAAGCAAGCTCGGCAATTCCAATTATGCCTTTATATATCTCTGCTTTATTCAAAGTAATGAAAGCAGACGGGACTTACGAAGGTACCATTGAGCAAATTCACTCACTATTTACTGAAAACCTTTACGGTGAAACCCCACGTTTTGACGAAGGTGGTCATTTATTCCAAAACTACAAAGAGTTAGAAGATGATGTTCAAGCTCGTGTACAACATGTTTGGGATACAGTAGATACAGATACGATTGACGAATTAACGGACTACGTGGGTTACCACAATGAATTTTTACGTTTATTCGGCTTTGGTATCGACAGCGTAGATTACGAGCAAGATGTGAATCCTGATGTTGCGATTTCACAGCTGATCGATTAATCACTGAACAAACTTGATTTTGTAAAGTCGCTTTTTTAAGCGACTTTTTTGTTTATGGGTGAAAATAAAACATCATCAATAGCACTTTGGTCTATATTGAATTTTATTCAAAAGGTTTTTGTAGTCTAAATAACCGTATCTGTCGTATAAATTTCATATTTGCTCTCGCATAGTCACCCTGATTGATGTTAAAATTCGGGCAATATATGTGAGGAGTTTACTGCGTTGCTTGTTTGGGGTGTTAAACAGGCTATTCTTTGATACTTAGAGTTTAACTTGAGCATATCAAATGGCGACGTGGTTGGTACGATTTTTCAGTTTCTTTCCGTTAATGTAATGCAAGTGCGTATGATCAACATAAAAAAAGGTCTGGATTTACCGATAGAGGGCGCACCTCAGCAAGTTATTCACGATGGTTCTGCCGTCAAACGTGTAGCTGTGCTAGGTGAAGAATATATTGGTATGCGTCCAACCATGCATGTTCGCGTGGATGACCAAGTCAAAAAAGGCCAGGTACTTTTTGAAGACAAAAAGAACCCAGGCGTCTTATTTACTGCACCAGCTTCTGGGGTAGTTAAAGAAATCAATCGTGGTGCTAAACGTGTGCTGCAATCTGTTGTTATTGAAGTTAATGGCAGTGAGCAAATCACCTTTGACTCTTTCAAGGCCGACGAGCTTTCGGGCTTAGACCGTGAAAAAGTTAAAGAAGTACTAGTTCAGTCAGGTCAATGGACAGCACTACGTGCTCGCCCATTCAGCAGAGTAGCTGCTTTGGATGCAAATCCTAGCTCTATCTTTGTAACGGCTATCGACACTAACCCGCTAGCTGCAGATCCTGCAGTAATCATTGCTGAAAACACTCAAGCATTTGAAGCTGGTTTAGCTGTGGTATCTCGTTTAACTGACGGCAAAGTATTTGTTTGTAAACAAGCTGGTAGCCAAGTGCCTAGTTCATCAATCCCTCAAGTAGAAGTACATGAGTTTGGTGGCAAGCATCCGGCAGGTCTTGTTGGTACACACATTCATAACTTAGACCCAGTTTCTGCAAGCAAGCAGGTTTGGCACTTAGGTTACCAAGACGTAATCGCGTTTGGTAATTTATTCCTAACAGGTGAAATCTTCACAGACCGTGTTGTTTCTCTTGCTGGTCCACGTGTTAAAAACCCACGCTTAGTGAAAACTCAGCTAGGTGCATCTTTAGATGATTTAGTTGCTGGTGAATTAGAAGACGGTGATAACCGTGTAATTTCTGGTTCTGTATTATCAGGCGCTATCTCTCAAGGTCCACACGCGTTCTTAGGTCGTTACCATGTTCAAGTATCTGTTTTACTTGAAGGTCGCGAAAAAGAGCTATTCGGTTGGATCGCACCAGGTGCTAACAAGTTCTCAGTAACACGTACCTTCTTATCTCACCTTGCTCCTAGCCGTCTATTTAACATGACGACTTCAACAGGTGGTTCGAAGCGTGCAATGGTTCCAATTGGTAGCTATGAGCGTGTTATGCCTTTAGACATCCTACCTACACTATTGTTACGTGATTTAATCGCACGTGATCTTGATGGTGCTATTTCGTTAGGTGCGCTAGAGCTTGATGAAGAAGATTTAGCATTATGTACCTTCGTTTGTCCAGGTAAATACGAGTACGGTTCAATCCTACGCGATTGCTTGACTACGATCGAGAAGGAAGGCTAGAGAGATGGGTTTAAAGAAATTTCTAGAAGATATTGAGCCGCATTTTGAACCGGGTGGTAAACACGAAAAATGGTATGCGCTTTACGAAGCTGCAGCGACTATTTTCTACACGCCAGGTTATGTAAATAAAGGCAAAACGCACGTTCGCGATAACATCGATCTAAAACGTATGATGATTTTAGTGTGGATGGCGACGTTCCCTGCAATGTTCTTTGGTATGTTCAACATCGGTCATCAGGCCGCTGGTGCTTTAGCGCAAGGTTTTGAACTAGCAAACACATGGCAAGTTGGTCTGTTCCAATTATTCGGTGGTGAATTAACTGCTGACTCTGGTTGGGGCGCGAAAATGTTTTACGGTGCCTGCTTCTTCCTACCAATATACGCAGTAACATTTGCTGTGGGTGGTTTCTGGGAAGTGCTATTTGCTTCAGTGCGTAAGCACGAAGTAAATGAAGGTTTCTTCGTAACATCTGTATTATTCGCACTAATCCTGCCTGCAACGATTCCTTTATGGCAAGTTGCACTAGGTATTACGTTTGGTGTTGTAATCGCTAAAGAAATCTTTGGTGGTACAGGTCGTAACTTCCTTAACCCTGCTCTTGCCGGTCGTGCATTCTTATTCTTCGCATACCCAGCGCAAATCTCAGGTGACACAGTATGGACTGCAGTAGATTCATTCTCTGGTGCAACTATGCTTGGCCAAGCTGTTGTTGGTTCACTTGATTACAGCAACATGGAGCTATGGTGGAATGCGTTCTACGGTTTCATTCAAGGTTCTGTAGGTGAAACGTCAACACTAGCACTATTAATCGGTGGTTTATTCCTAATTTATGTGCGTATCGCTTCTTGGCGTATCGTACTAGGTGTATTCCTAGGTATGGTTGCAACGGCATTCTTACTAAATACAATTGGTTCAGAAACCAATGCTGTATTTGCTATGCCTTGGCACTGGCACTTAGTTCTTGGTGGTTTTGCATTTGGTATGTTCTTCATGGCAACAGACCCAGTATCTGCATCATTCACAGACAAAGGTAAGTTCGCTTACGGTGCGTTAATCGGCTTTATGGTTGTAATGATCCGTGTTGTTAACCCGGCATTCCCAGAAGGTATGATGCTAGCAATCTTATTTGCTAACTTATTTGCACCATTATTCGATCACTTTGTAGTGCAAGCTAATATCAAGCGGAGGTTGGCACGTAATGTCTAGTAATAACGAATCAATCGGCAAAACGCTAACCGTTGTTGTTGCACTATGTTTAGTGTGTGCAATCATCGTATCGTTTGCTTCAGTTCAGCTTCGTCCTTTACAGCAAGCTAACAAAACACAAGATATTCAACGCAATATCTTAGCGGCTGCAGGCATTGAAGTATCAGGTACTGTGTCAGATACCTTTAACTCAAAAATTGAAGCACGTGTTGTAGACATGAACACAGGTGAGTTTGTTGAAGGTGCTGATCCTAACTCATTTGACTTCGAGAAAACAAAATTCGACCAAGCTCGTAGCTTTGCGTTGAAAGCGGAAGGAATTAAAGACATCGCTGGTATTCAGCGTATGACAAAAAATTCACCTGTATATATTTCGAAGAAACCTGATGGTTCTACAGACGCAATCATTCTACCAATCCAAGGTTACGGCCTTTGGGGTGTAATGTACGGCTTCTTAGCGCTTGAAAGCGATGGTGAAACAGTTAAAAACATCAACTTCTTCAAGCACAACGAAACGCCAGGTCTAGGTGGTGAAATTCAAAATCCACAATGGACTGCTAAATGGCAAGGTAAAGAGTTACCAATCAATATCATGAAGAGCGGTGCGAAGAACGAACATCAAATCGATGGTCTTTCTGGTGCAACATTAACTTCAAACGGTGTTGATCACACAGTTGACTTCTGGACTGGCGAGCATGGCTTTGGTCCATTCCTTGCGAAAGTACGTGAAGGAGCGTTGAAATAATGGCTGATACTAAAGAAATGAAGTCGGTCCTATTTGGCCCGGTATTCGCAAATAACCCGATCGCATTACAAGTACTAGGTATTTGTTCTGCGCTAGCGGTAACATCAAGCTTAAAAAATGCACTAATCATGTCAATCGCATTGACACTAGTAACTGCGTTTTCTAGCTTGTTTATTTCGTCAATTCGTAACCACATCCCATCATCTGTACGTATCATCGTGCAAATGACGATCATCGCATCACTTGTAATCGTTGTTGACCAAGTACTGCAAGCATTCTCTTATGCAACTGCTAAAGAGCTTTCAGTATTCGTTGGTCTAATCATTACAAACTGTATCGTAATGGGTCGTGCTGAAGCATACGCAATGAAGTCACCACCGTTAATGTCTTTCTTAGATGGTATCGGTAACGGTTTAGGCTACTCAGTAGTACTACTAACTGTTGGTTTCATCCGTGAGTTATTCGGTAAAGGTTCACTATTCGGTGTTGATATTATTCCATTAGTACAAAATGGTGGCTGGTATCAACCAATGGGTCTATTGATTTTACCACCGAGTGCATTCTTCATTATTGGTTTATTCATCTGGGTACTTCGTACCTTCAAGAAAGACCAAGTAGAAGCAAAAGCGTAAGGGGCGAGCAGTGGAACATTATATTAGTTTATTTGTAAAAGCAGTTTTCATTGAAAACTTAGCTTTAGCCTTCTTCCTAGGTATGTGTACTTTCCTTGCTGTATCAAAGAAAGTAACAACGTCAATCGGCCTAGGTGTGGCAGTTATCGTGGTACTAGGTATCTCAGTACCTGTAAATAACTTGGTTTATCACGCTGTTCTTGCACCTGGTGCATTAGAGTGGCTTGGCTACCCAGAAGCAGACCTTAGCTTCTTACGTTTCTTGACTTTCATCGGTGTTATTGCAGCACTTGTACAAATTCTTGAAATGGCATTAGATAAGTTCTTCCCTGCACTTTACAACGCGTTAGGTATCTTCTTACCACTGATCACAGTTAACTGTGCGATCTTCGGTGCGGTATCTTTCATGGTTGAGCGTAACTATAACTTCGGCGAGTCTGTTGTTTATGGTATCGGTTCAGGTGTGGGCTGGGCACTAGCAATTACTTTACTTGCTGGTATCCGTGAAAAAATGAAGTACTCAGACGTTCCTGATGGCTTACGTGGTTTAGGTATTACTTTCATCACTGTTGGTCTTATGGGTCTTGGCTTTATGTCATTCTCTGGTATTTCACTTTAATAGGTAGCGAGGATAAATCATGAATGAGATTTTCTTAGGCGTTGGTGTTTTCATCGCTATCGTTGTTATTTTAGTTTTAGTTATCATTGGTGCTAAATCTAAATTAGTAGCAAGCGGCGATATCATCATCGGAATTAATGGCGACCCAGAAAAAGCTATTAAAACATCTGCAGGTAGCAAGCTATTAGGCGCGCTAGCTGATTCAGGTATCTTCGTTTCATCTGCATGTGGTGGCGGTGGCTCTTGTGGTCAGTGTCGTGTACACATCAAAGAAGGTGGCGGCGATATCTTACCAACAGAACTTGATCACATCTCTAAAGGTGAAGCTCGTGAAGGGTGCCGTTTAGCGTGTCAGGTAAATGTTAAGAACGACATGGAAATTGAACTTGAAGAGTCAATTTTCGGTGTTAAGAAGTGGGACTGTACTGTTATCTCTAACGATAACAAGGCAACGTTCATCAAGGAACTTAAGTTACAAATTCCTGATGGTGAGTCAGTACCTTTCCGTGCCGGTGGTTATATTCAAATTGAAGCACCAGCTCACCACGTTAAATACGCTGATTTCGATATTCCAGAAGAGTATCGTGGCGACTGGAACCACTTCGGTTTCTTCGATCTGGAGTCTAAAGTAGACGACGAAACAATTCGTGCATACTCAATGGCTAACTATCCAGAAGAAGAAGGCATCATCATGCTTAACGTGCGTATCGCTACGCCGCCGCCAAGAGACCTAAGCCTTCCATGTGGTAAAATGTCTTCGTACATTTGGTCATTAAAAGAAGGTGATAAAGTAACTATCTCTGGCCCATTCGGTGAGTTCTTCGCGAAAGACACTGATGCAGAAATGGTATTCGTAGGTGGTGGTGCAGGTATGGCACCAATGCGTTCACATATCTTTGACCAACTTAAGCGTTTAAAATCTAAGCGTAAGATGAGCTTCTGGTATGGTGCGCGTTCTAAGCGTGAAATGTTCTACGTAGAAGATTTCGACGGCTTAGCAGCAGAAAACGATAACTTCGTATGGCATACAGCACTGTCTGATCCACAACCAGAAGATAACTGGGAAGGTTACACAGGCTTCATCCATAACGTACTTTATGAAAACTACTTGAAAGATCATGAAGCGCCAGAAGATTGTGAGTTCTACATGTGTGGTCCTCCAATGATGAACGCGGCTGTTATCAACATGCTTAAAGATCTTGGTGTAGAAGACGAAAACATCTTATTAGATGACTTCGGTGGCTAACACCATACACAAAACAATTAGTTTTGGTTAGAATACAGGCCTCGTAGCACTTAGTGTTACGAGGCTTTTTTATTTCTATACCGAACTCCGTGGTATCTACAAGGTGAATGCTATGAATAGAGTGTTTTATCGCCAAGGCTTGATGGCCTTTTTTCTATTAACTATGACTTTACTCATGGCTGGCTGCAGCCAAGCTGATAAGGCTGAAGAGCTTTATTTTGAAGGTAAGACAATGGGCACCACTTATCATATTAAGGTGTTTGCAGAGTCTTCAAAGGTTGCAGGTGTTGATTTACATCCTGAAATTAAGCAAGTGCTTAAAGATGTAAATCAATCTATGTCGACTTACATTCCCGATTCAGAAATTAACCAGTTCAACCAGTTACCAGCAGGGCAAGTAATGCCAATAAGCGCTGATTTTAGAAACGTGGTAGCTGAATCAATTCGCCTTGGCGAATCAACAAAAACGTTAGATGTGACCATGGGGCCACTTATTGACTTGTGGGGCTTTGGTCCAGATAAAAAGCCGACTAAACGCCCAAGCGATGAAGCTTTGGCTGCAATGGTTGCCAAAATTGGTGTTGATAAGCTTGAACTTACAGATGCGGGTCTGATGAAAACAATTGATGGTTTAGAGCTGTCGTTTTCTGCTACAGCAAAAGGCTATGGTATTGATAAAGTCGCAGAAGTGATTGAAAGCCATGGTTTCACTAATTATATGGTTGAGATTGGCGGTGAGCTGCGTGTATCGGGTATTAAGCCAAACAACATCACCTGGAAAATTGCAATTGAACAGCCTGATGCTGAGCCTGGCGTGCGTAAAGTACATAAAGTAATTGAGCCGGGTACTAATGGTATTGCGACATCAGGTGATTACCGAATTTTTTACGAAATGGATGGTGTTACCTATAGCCACTTAATTGATCCTGTAACAGGTATGCCGAGTCGTCATGATTTGGTATCAGTTACTGTTTTACACCCATCAGCGATGACTGCAGATGGCTTAGCGACGGCAATAACTGTGATGGGCATGGAAAAGGCGCAGAAATACGCCGAAGAGCACGATTTGCCAGTGTATTTAATTGGTAAGTCAGACAATGGCTTAGTAACTTATTCAAGCCCTGCATTTAAACCATATTTGTAGCAGGGCAAGAAGCAGTGCATACCCAAGCCATCTAAGATGCAGAATTCAGCGTTTCACAGGTTTTTAATATCAAGGCGTTACTTTGCAACAATGGCAGTCCCTTTTAAGAAGTAACAACTATGAGACTAAGCGCCTATGAAGCGCCCAAAGGGTTGGTTTAAAAGCGATTTATACTGCGTTATTGATTTTAACAATAGAACCACTATTGCTTGCAATCAATGCCTTGCCTAAATCGCTTTTAATTCCAACTGAAACTCGCACCTTGAGGTGGTTTGGGTATATAATACATGCAGCCTAATTAGTTGGGCTCGATTTAATTGCTGACGATAGGGGCAAAGCAATGTCACTTTTTCTTCTTACATTTGGTCTACTCATTTTAATTGTGGCAGCGATGGCTGTCGGCATGATTGTGCAAAAGAAATCTATGGCCAGTAGTTGTGGTGGCCTAGGCGCTGTTGGTATCGACAAAGCCTGCGACTGCGACGACCCATGTGACAAGCGTAAAAAGCGCATGGCAAAAGAACAAGCTTGGAAAGAGAATCAAATTCTTTAACCACAGAAAAAGCGCCCAAAGGCGCTTTTTTAATACCTAAATTTTACAAGGACAGTCACTGTTAAATTTTCTGAGGCAACCACTCTCTTTTTAAGCCCAGTCATTGTTAAATATATTTTATGTGGACAGTCATCTTTAATTTTAAAATTAGTTTTTTGACAGCTTTTAGACGTTGATCATTTTAACTTTTACTCGATGACTTGAACGTACTCGTCATTATCAAACTTCAAACTTTCTAAAGTAATTGCGCCTTCAAGTTGTTTAAAGTTAACCGGTTCTGAGGTTCTTAAATTAGTTGCAAACTTGATAGGAGTTGCAAGCTCAATGCTTAATGTATCTGCTTGCCAGTTAAGAATATGAATAAAAATACTCTCATCATTATGGGTACTAACTCCCCAGCTTTGTGGGGAAATAGGGCCGCCTCGAGTACCGTATATACTTTTACCGAACACCTTAAGCCACTGACCAATCTCAGCAAAAGTTTTTAGGTTTTCAGGTTGGATCTTGCCGTTAGGCATAGGCCCGGTATTTAGTAAATAATTAGAGTTTCTTCCTGCTGCACTTACTAATGTTTGTACGAGCTCTTTAGTCGTTTTGTAATTATCATCAGTTAGACTGAATCCCCAGCTACCGTTCATTGTTTGTGCCATTTCTAATGGTAATTCACCTAACCGTTCTTGGTTAGTAGGAAGCTGTTGTTCAAAGCCCTGATAATCCTCTCCCGGAACAGTAAATCTGTGATGGTTATTTACGATTAAGGTTGCTGGTTGTAATTCATGGATCATTTTATAAGTGCGTTGTAGTTGCCAGTTATCCCAATTGTGGGAGTCTTCTTGATCCCACCAACCATCAAACCAAATACCACCAATTGGCCCATATTGAGTTAAAAGCTCTTTTAGTTGTGCATCTTGAAATTGCAGGTATTTTTCCCAGTCACCACTTTTTTCTCGCTTAGTGTAATGGCCTGTTCGGCCCCATGGGTAGTAATCTGGGTGATGCCAATCAAGCTGAGAGTAGTAAAAGAAAAGTTGTAAACCATGTTTATGAGCTGAATTAGCAAGCTCTTTTATAGGGTCTTTTTTATAAGGTGTACTATCGACAATATCAAAGTTAGAAACTTTACTGTCGTACATAGCAAACCCATCATGATGTTTTGAAGTAATAACAATATACTTTGCTCCAGCTTCTTTAAACGCCTTAACCCATTGCTCTGCATTGAAGCCTGTTGGATTAAAAAATTCAGCTAAACGCTGATACTTAGGGCCTGAAATTCGTAAGTCTTCCATGATCCACTCGGCTCCATATGGGCTTCCTACACCACCAAGCTGGCTATACAGCCCCCAATGTAAAAAGATGCCAAACTTATTATCTTGAAAACGTTCCCGAGCTTTTAAGTTTTCAGGGGCGGGTGTGTAGGCTTGCGCTTTATCTGGGTCAATTGCGACGCCTGTCCCAGCATTCCCTACACTTGAAAATATAAGCAAAGCTATTATCAGTAAGCAGTTAAATGTATTCACTTTATACCTTATAAACTAGGTTCTTTACTTAAAAGTAGCAGGAAATCATTGGCCCAAAAATAAAGGCAATTATGCATATTCGAAAATTTTATATATGCAGAAACATAGAAATACGACGTTAAAAGTAAAACTCACTTAAACGGACAGTCACTTTAACTAAAGTTTTTAAATGGACAGTCACTTTTATCTGTTAACTTTATCTTGCGGCAAAACGGATTTTGTCTACACTTTAGTTACAGCTAATGCATTTCAAATTATCAGTTCAAGGAGTGCACGATGGCTTTAGCAAGGAAGCGGCAAATCTGCTTTCGAACACCAAGTATTATCACTGCGTATCCCGTTGCGTTAGACGCGCTTACCTTTGTGGGAAAGATGTACTCACTGGTAAATCATATGAACACCGCAGAGGGTGGGTTGAGAAGCGACTACTTTTTCTTGCAAAGGTATTTTGCATTGATGTGTGTGCTTATGCGGTGATGAGTAACCATACTCATGTTGTGTTTTATGTTGATGATAAAAAAGCAAATAGGTTATCTGATAAGGCCATTCTTTTGCGTTGGTTTAAGCTCAGTAAAGCAACGCCTTTAGGTCAAAAATTTCTTCATGGTCAGCCTTTAAGTGACGGCCAACAAGTCTTCTTAAATAAAGAGGTTGCAGAATACAGAGCGCGCCTTTCGAGTATTAGTTGGTTCATGCGAATGCTAAATGAATATTTAGCCAGACGGGCAAATAAAGAAGACGAGTGTACAGGCCACTTTTGGGAAGGGCGTTTTAAAAGCCAAGCACTCCTTGATGAACCTGCTCTATTAGCATGTATGGCCTATGTTGATTTAAACCCTGTTCGTGCAAAGGTCGCGAGCACGCCGGAGCAATCGGACTATACTAGCTTTAAAAAGCGATGCCAAAGTGTAAAGGATTCAAAACAACCTAAGTTACTAGCTCGTTTTGTTGGTGGCATGAGTAAGTATAAATCAAAGGGTATACCTTTTGAGTTAAAGTCATACTTGTTACTGGTAGAGCAAACTGGGCGTTGTATCAGCGCGGATAAGCCGGGATATATAGAGCATCATTTACCTCCTATTCTTGAAAGGCTAAATTTCGAAGCTGAAAACTGGTTAACACTAACAACTCAATTTGAAAACTTATTTCGTGGAGCTGCAGGTCGAGTGGGGGCTATCGAAAGTTATTGCAGTAAAACTGCTCGTAAGCGACGAAGTAACCTAGCAAGCTGTAAGTTATTACTTGCTAGTTAATCTTAATTTTCTCTCGACTTTTATTTTTTGCAAACGCTTGCAGCTAACTTATGCTTTTAATTCTCATAAAGCCAAATCTTTTATCTTAGTTTTTATTGTTAAATTAAGCTAATAGGATAGTTTGCCTACACAAAGATTATTTTAGGTAACAAATTTAAGGTATTTGGAGATTTAACAGGCACTTTTAACAGTGCCTGTCTTTTTAAATCGTGTTTAATCTAAATTAATTAGCTCAGCTCCTAAAACTGCGTACTTATTTTTGCCATTTGCTTGTAAGAAAAAGGCGGCAGGTGCATGAAGTGAAGGTATTGATGTAAATACACTTTTGCATGCGTAAACTGGCCAATTTGTGGCGTTTTCTAGCATATTAATATCGCCAGAAAAGCAACTATATCCTTGTATTAAAAGCTCTTTATATTTATTTACGGTAAGCGTTAACGACTCATTTAAAACAAAGCTGTTACCTACCTTAAAGTTCAGGCTGCTTGCATCTAAACTGGTGTAACCTTGGCGGATACTGCTTATATCCCCCAACTCTTTAATAATGGGTGACTGTCCTTTGTTGTTTATTGCAATATCTATCTGGTAATCACCAAGTTCACTCTTTACTGTTACATCGTCTATTAGTAAGTCTACCCAATTGTCTTTAGTATTAAATGGAATAGCGTGGTACTGGGCCATTTTAGCGCTTTTCCATTCCTGTGAAGTTATTGAATCAATAGCCTTTTTATATAAAACACGGTTAACCTTACGTGCTATTTGGCGATTTGGGTCGTTTGGGTAAGCGCCTGATTCAATTAATATAGTTCGGATACCTTTTTCCGAAAAAGTATCTCCAAAACTACGGTAAGAGTAACTGTCGTTGTACTTGCCTAAGTGCCCCGGGATCATGGTTTCAACCGTTTTGGCTAAGTGGGCAATAAACTGCATAGCCTCACCACGACTTTTATTTACTTCTCTTGCTTCATTATAGGCGGGTGCTAGCACTGAAATGGTGGCTTGTTTTCCCATTTTACCTGCACCGTAATAGGCATTCTGATCATGTAAGTTAAAGCCAAAGTCAGGTTTGAATGCATCTGCCGCAGCCATGAGTATTTGCCCTTCTTTTGTGCGAAGAGCTTTTGCATCACGATTTAAATCAATACCTTGTGCATTATGGCGGGTTTGAACAGCAGCGCCATCCGGGTTCACCATAGGGATAATGAGAAGGGTTATTTTCTGTTGCCATTTTTCTAGCCATTGTGCGTTTTCATCGGCAGTTATAAAGCTTAAAAAATCCATTAGTGCGGCAGTAGCTGTGTTTTCGTCGCCGTGCATTTGGCTCCACATCATCACTTTGATTGGGCCTGTGCCGATTTTAAGAGAGTTAAGTGCCTGTCCTTGGAAAGAGGTGCCGATTTGTTTTAGTGTAACGCTTGGGTGTTTTGCTGCGTTTTTTAGGTGGGGCTCTATATCGGCGTAGTAAATCGCAGGTTTATCTAAGCCTGCTACAGCTGTGTCTTCAATCGTACTTGCAAATGTCGTGTTACTTAATACTAAAAGGGCTGTGGCAAGTGCATATTGACGCATAATTATCTCTTTTATTCTTTATTTTGGTATTCTTTAGAATATTATATTTTTAATGGTTTGGCTAATCCTTGTTCAGTATTAAATCTTCGATTGCTACTGACTAAGTATGCTTTAAATCGCTATTTTTATGCTATTTTCTTTTTCTTCATTGCTTTTCGCTATATAAAATACAGTATTACTTTTAATTACTTAGCTTTAATGATTTGGTTTTTTTACAGTTTGTTATCAAATGGCTAAATAATACTTAACCGTGTGCTGTTAAATTCTACTTGTACCGTCTGTTGACTTTGTTATACTCCACATCGAAATTTCAGTAATTACTGAAACTTTATTGATGAAGATCATGTTACCGCATTAAAAAATAGGGTAAGCCACTTACCTCTAATGCAGTAAAAGCGATAAAAAGGCGTGAGTTTTGCGAGCAATTAATCAGTCACAAGGTGTCAAACAGTCTAGCTTAGCTAGATTGCAATTGGCTGCGCGTGCGCTTTTTGCTGGTAAAGAGCTAATGTCAGTTTTAGCCTTGTTGCTGATTAATTCAGCGATGCTAATCAACGGTACATTAGAAGATGCTCAAGGGCTAAGAAACTTATTAAGCGAAGGTGCTTTATACGAAACACCGTTGCTTAATGTGTTGAGTTTTTTAGCTTACCCTGTGGTGTCTTGCCAATTACTTATTGGTTTATGCTGGTTGGTCTTCCATTTCTTCCCTGCGCGTCGTGCAGGTGTCATTTTACGTAAAGCGGCCTTCGCTGCGCGTGAAACGATAAAGTCTTTAGTAGTACACAGCGCTCATGGCTGTCGTGCTCCTCCTCGTGTAAGTGGTTGTCTGTAAATAAGCTTTGTTGCTTAAGTTCAGCCATTTTAGTCGTTTACTAAGTTGTCTTTACTAAGCACCTAGTGGGCTTTTTACGCCCAAATTTCAGTCAGCCAACCTAAAATCCCTCTCTTTTTAGCGTGCCTTTTTGTCGTGCTCGTTATTCAGCCGAGGGATATCTGTAGCATCTGTTGCAGAAAAGCGTCGTGTTCTTATTTCGACAAGTGTTAACTTTTAGGTTGTAGGATATTCCTTTGTCAATTCGAAACCTTTGTAATATTGCTCTAGCGTCTTTAGTGCTGGCTTTGTCTGGCTGTAAAGGCGGGGTACTCGATCCAAAAGGTCAAATTGGTGTCGACGAGAAGTATTTAATTATCGTAGCTACGGTGTTAATGCTGATTGTTGTGATTCCAGTTATTGCCATGACAATTTATTTTGCATGGAAATACCGTGATGGACGAGATCAAGAAATTTACGCTCCAAAGTGGGCGCACTCTAATAAGATTGAAGCTGTAGTTTGGACCATTCCTATCATCATCGTTGCGATTTTAGGTGTGATCACATGGCAGTCAACGCAACAACTTGACCCATATAAACCACTTGAGGGTAAAGGTAAGCATCTTACTGTTGAGGTTGTTTCTTTGAACTGGAAATGGCTATTCATTTATCCAGAGCAAGGCATCGCCACAGTGAATGAGCTTGTTTTTCCTGCCAATGTGCCAGTGCAGTACAAGATCACCTCAGAAAGCACCATGAACTCGTTTTTCATTCCACAGCTTGGTAGCCAAATTTACTCAATGGCCGGTATGGAAACAAAGCTTCACTTAATCGCTGATGAGCCGGGTACTTTTAAAGGCTTTTCTGCTAACTACAGTGGTGCAGGTTTCACTGGTATGAAGTTCGATGCCATTGCAACAGCCACAGAAGCTGATTTCGATGCTTGGGTAAACAAAGTAAAAAATACCGGTTCTGCATTGACTAAGCAAAGCTATGTTGAACTTGCAAAACCAAGTGAATACGACCCAGTTAAATACTATGCCAGCGTAGATAAAGATATGTTCCATTCAATCGTAATGAAATATATGCAAGCGCATGGCTCTCACGGTGCAATGCAACACGCTATGCCAGAGCACTTAGCTCATAAGAAGCACAGCGAGGACGAGGAATAATCATGTCGTTGTTAGGTAAATTAACATTAGACGCAATCCCGTTTCATGAACCAATTATCATGGTTACCATGACGGTTGTTGCTGTCTTAGGTCTGTTAGTGGCAGGCTTAGTAACAAAATATAAAAAGTGGGGCGTGATTTGGCACGACTGGATCACCTCAATTGACCATAAGCGTTTAGGTGTCATGTACATCATTCTTGCGCTTATCATGCTTTTCCGTGGTTTCGCGGATGCCATTATGATGCGACTGCAATTAGCAATGGCTACCGGCGGTGCAAGTGGTTACTTACCACCAGAGCACTATGACCAAATCTTTACGGCACACGGGGTGATCATGATCATCTTTATGGCGATGCCGTTTATGATTGGTTTAATGAACATCATCTTACCGCTACAAATTGGTGCCCGTGATGTTGCATTCCCATTCTTAAATAACCTTAGCTTTTGGTTAACTGCTGGCGGCGCAATCCTAATCAATATCTCATTATTCTTTGGTGAGTTTGCGAAAACGGGTTGGGTGGCATATCCACCGTTGTCAGAGTTGTCATTCAGTCCAGGTGTCGGGGTCGACTATTATATATGGGCCTTGCAGATATCCGGCTTGGGTACCTTATTAACATCGGTAAACTTCTTAGCGACTGTATTTAAAATGCGTGCACCAGGCATGACATTAATGAAAATGCCTATTTTTACTTGGGCATGTACGTGGGCAAATATCTTAATTGCAGCATCGTTCCCAATTTTAACTGCTGTACTGGCTATGTTAACGCTTGATCGTTATCTTGATTTCCACTTCTTCACGAATGAATTAGGTGGTAACGCGATGATGTACATCAACTTATTCTGGGCATGGGGTCACCCTGAAGTTTACATTCTGATCTTACCTGCGTTTGGTATTTTCTCAGAAGTTATCTCAACGTTTGCTGGTAAACGCCTGTTTGGTTATAAGTCGATGGTTTACGCAAGTGGTGCAATTTCAATTTTAGGTTTCATCGTTTGGCTTCACCACTTCTTTACTATGGGCTCAAGCGCTAACGTTAATGCCTTCTTTGGTGTTATGACCATGGTTATCGCGGTACCGACCGGGGTTAAGTTGTTTAACTGGTTATTCACTATGTATCGTGGTCGTTTACGTATTACTGTGCCTGTCCTTTGGACTTTAGGTTTTATGGTGACGTTCACTATCGGTGGTATGACCGGCGTGTTACTTGCTATTCCTGGTGCTGACTACGTATTACATAACAGCTTATTTTTAATCGCTCACTTCCATAACACTATTATTGGTGGTGCGGTATTTGGTTATTTAGCTGGTTTTGCGTTTTGGTTCCCTAAAGCAATGGGCTTCAAACTTGACGAGAGCTGGGGCAGACGATCTTTCTGGTGCTGGTTAATTGGTTTCTTCGTGGCATTTATGCCGTTATACGTACTTGGTTTCTTAGGTATGACACGTCGCTTAAACCACACAAACAACCCTGATTGGAACATTTGGTTATACATTGCAGCTGGCGGTGCGGTGATCATTATGTTCGGTATCTTGTTCCAAGTTGTGCAACTTGTAGTGAGCTTCAAAAACCGCGAGCAACTTGATGATACAACGGGCGATCCGTGGAATGGTCATACTCTTGAGTGGGCATCGGCTTCACCTCCGCAGTACTACAACTTTGCGAAAATCCCTCATGTTGATGACATTGATGCGTGGACAGACATGAAAGAGAAAGGCTTAGCTTACAAGCAAGAAGCCTCTTATAGCCCAATTCATATGCCAAAAAATACATCGGCAGGTGTATTAATGAGCGCAGCTTTAACAACCTTCTGTTTTGCCATGATCTGGCACATTTGGTGGCTTGCAGCCTTTGGTTTACTGGGTGCTATCGTGGTGTTCATCAAGCGTTGTTATACCAGCGATGTTGATTACTACGTGCAACCAGATGAAATTGTTGAACTAGAAACGGCTCACAATACAGCCGCTACGAAGGAGGTGAATGCATGAGTACCATTTCTGCAGGACTCGACACCTTAAACGGCGCACACGGTCATGTCGATGCACATGACCATGAGCACCACGATACAGGTGGTAACACCGTATTTGGTTTCTGGCTATACCTTATGACCGACTGCCTGTTGTTTGCATCATTCTTTGCAACCTACGCAGTATTGTTCATGAACACTGCAGGCGGTGTGTCGGGTAAAGATATTTTTGAACTTGATTTTGTTGCGGTTGAAACCGCAGCTCTACTACTTAGTAGTATCACTTTTGGTTTTGCGATGATTTCTGCTCACGGGCAGAAAAAGGCGGCTACATTAACTTGGTTGCTGGTTACCTTTGCCTTTGGTGCAGTGTTTATTGGTATGGAAGTTTACGAATTCCATCACCTAATTGCGCACGGTAATGGCCCTCAGCAAAGTGCCTTTTTAACATCGTTCTTCTCTTTGGTGGGCTTACATGGTCTTCACGTAACAGCTGGTCTTATTTGGATGACTGTCCTGATGATTGAAGTTGTGCGCCGTGGTTTAAACCCACAAACAGTGACACGCCTAAGTTGTTTAAGCCTATTCTGGCACTTCTTAGATGTGGTGTGGATCTGTGTATTTACCGTTGTTTATTTAATGGGAGCAATGTAATGAGCCACAGTGAATCACATGTAATGAATAACTTAGAAGTTCATGCACAAAATGAACAATCACATGGCAGCGTTAAAGACTATTTAATTGGTTTTGTATTGTCAGTGGTTTTAACGGCTATTCCATTTTGGGCAGTGATGAGTGGTTCGTTTTCTAAAACGACCACTGCATGGTGCATCGTGAGCATGGCGATTGTGCAAATTTGGGTGCATTTGAAATATTTCTTACACCTAAACTTCAAAACTGAAGACGGCAAGGCAAGTTCATTGTCGTTTATCTTTAGTGCTTTAATCATTGTAATGGTGGTTGGTTTGTCGGTGTGGATCATCTACGAATCGAACGCCATGATGATGTACTAATAACAATTACTTGGTAATTGGTAAAAGATTTACGAGAGGAGCTGGTTAGTCTGAGGTTGTGTCTCCAGTTCTCACAGTCTGTTACTAACTAGTTTCTTTCGTAATATTGCGTTTGTGCTGAAAATTAGAGGAGTCGAGGAAGTGTTTCGACGTTATTTAAATGTCACTAAACCTGGCATTATCATGGGCAATTTGATCTCTGTCGCGGGGGGATTCTTGCTAGCCTCTCGCGGTGATATTGACCCATGGTTAATGATCGCAACCTTACTAGGGTTATCTTTAGTAGTGGCATCAGGATGCGCGATCAATAACGTAATTGATCGTGATATTGATGTTGCTATGGCGCGCACTCGCAAACGCGTCACAGTGACTGGCGAAATGTCAGCAAAGGCGGCTATGGCACATGGCATCGTGCTTGGTGTTATTGGTTTCGGGTTATTAGCTGTGTATACCAACGTAGTGGCACTCTTATTTGCTACTTTTGGTTACGTCATCTACGTAGGTGTGTACAGCTTATATATGAAACGTCGTTCTGTGTACGGCACCTTTGTAGGAAGTTTATCTGGCGCAGTACCACCTGTAGTGGGTTATTGTGCCGTAACTGGGCAGTTTGATGCTGGTGCTGTGATTTTATTGGTTATGTTTAGTCTATGGCAAATGCCTCATTCATATGCAATTGCAATCTTTCGTTATAACGACTACCAAGCGGCCAGAATTCCCGTGTTACCAGTAGCGCAGGGGATCGAGAAGGCAAAGCATCACATTGTTTTATATATCGCCGTGTATGCGTTGGTTGTGATGTTATTAACCATTAGTGGTTATACAGGTTTAGCCTTTATGGCTGTAGCCTGTACAACGAGTTTTTGGTGGTTGCTAATGGCGCTTCGTGGCTATCGTCGCAATATTGACGTAAGCGGCTGGGCGCGCCAAGTGTTTGCTTTTTCAATTGTAAACATCACGGTTTTGAGCATAGCGATGGCTTTAGATTACCATTCGGTAGCTCCACAGCTACTTGTTTTAACTTAGAAAAAAGTTGCTAACATATCCCAATGTTACAGTAGCAAAGGCCCGGTTTTTTCTCCACCGGGCCTTTTTTCTTTTTCGTTTTTAAAATCGAGCAGCTTGCTCTACCACAATGCCATGGCGAGCCGCTAAACGGCGATGGTCTTTATCATAACCACCACCAATTACTGTTGCGACAGGTACATTGTGCTCAAGGCAACGTTTGAGAACTAAATGGTCGCGTTGCGCTATCCCTTGCCAGCTTATATCAAGTTTTCCTAAGCCATCTTGCTGCCATACATCTACACCTGCATCATAAAGCACTAAATCTGGGTTTAGGGTGTTTAATAAATAACTCAGCGTATCGTCAACAACGCCTAGGTATTCACTATCAGCGACATTCGGTGCTAAACCTATGTCTAAATCGCTGGCTGACTTTCGAAACGGAAAATTCTTTTCACAGTGAATAGAGCAGGTATAAGCATAGGGCTGATGCGCTAGCATTGCTGCGGTACCATCACCTTGATGAACATCTAAATCAAAAATCAGTATATTGGTTACTTCACCACTTTTTATCAGGGTTTCGCTGGTAAAAGCGAGGTCGTTTACCATGCAATAGCCTGAGCCAAAATCAGTATGGGCATGGTGAGTGCCACCCGCTAAGTGACAAGCAATGCCATGTTTAAGTGCTAAACGTGCTGTTTGTAAGGTGCCTAGAGGCGCAGTAAAGGTACGTGCCATCAGCTCTTTTGACCAAGGTAAGCCAATACGGCGCATCGCTTTTTCATCTAAGCGGTTGTGCCAAAGGTCGTGGATATAGTTTTCGCAGTGCACTAATTCAAGGGGCTCAGGGCTGCCAAGCATCGGTTGAGTTAGGTTGTCATTTATTAATCCAAGGTTTTGTACATGCTCATATAAATAAGCAAACTTACTCATCACAAAGCGATGGTTAGGATCGAAACTAAACGAGAAATTTGGGTGATACACCAAGGGTAAGTGGGGATTTAACTGCATAGCTCATTGAATAGCTGAATTTGCTACAGCATAACGAATCTACCGACAAAAGTTTACTCTGGTGCGTGAATTAAATGAGCTAATTCGCGATGTAATAATGCTTCATCACCCAGATTGAGCTCAATCAACCGTTTTAAGTGAGTAATACTATCAATATCGATATGTTCGCAGCGAAGGCCTGCATGCTGATGCTCAACATGGCACAGCTCCACTTGCATTTTAATCTCGATTGATGACTCTGGCAGGGTAAAGATTAAGTCAGCTTTACTATGAATAGGCACTAAAAATGAATCACTTTTAGTAATAAGCGCACCTTGCAAAGATAGATCAAGTAACTGACAGTGATAGTCGTTACCTTCAATGCGAAGTATCGCAGGGCAAGAAAATAATACCCGCGAAAACTCTCTGCGTTCATTCATAGCTGTATCTCCAACTTTAGTGATCTAATAAGTATAGATCATAATGGAGTGAGTGATAGTAAAGCTTACTGCAACAAAAAAGCCCCTAAGTAGGGGCTTTTTGAGTATCAGCTAATTAGCCAATTTTTTTGTATTTGATACGCTTAGGTTGTGCTGCTTCGGCGCCTAAGGTTTTCTTCAACCACTCTTCGTATTCTGTGTAGTTACCATCGAAGAAGTTAATTTGGCCTTCGTCACGGTAATCAAGAATATGTGTAGCAATACGGTCAAGGAACCAACGGTCATGCGAGATACACATTACACAGCCAGGGAACTCTAAAATAGCGTTCTCGAGTGCACGTAGTGTTTCAACGTCTAGGTCATTGGTTGGCTCATCCAGTAGTAATACGTTGCCACCTGCTTTTAGTAACTTAGCTAGGTGTAAACGGTTGCGCTCACCACCTGATAGGTCTTTAACGAATTTTTGTTGGTCGTTACCTTTGAAGTTAAAGCGGCCAACATAGGCACGGCTTGGGAATTCAAAGTTACCAATTTTTAATACGTCTTGGCCGTTAGAGATTTCTTGGAAAACAGTGTTGCTTTCGTCCATGTTGCCACGGAACTGATCAACCGTTGCAAGCTCAACTGTGTCACCAACAATGATCTCACCGCTATCAGGCGTTTCTTCACCACTTAACATTTTGAATAGCGTTGATTTACCCGCACCATTGGCGCCGATAATACCTACGATAGCGCCTTTCGGCATTGCAAAGTTTAAGTCATCGATTAATACACGGTCGCCAAAGCTCTTCTTCAGGCCTTTCACTTCGATAACTTGGTCACCTAAGCGTGGACCCGGTGGAATGAATAGTTCATTTGTTTCGTTACGCTTTTGATAATCGTTTTGCTGAAGCTCAGAGAACTGTGCCATACGTGCTTTAGACTTAGCTTGACGGCCTTTCGGGTTTGAACGTACCCATTCAAGTTCTTGTGCGATTGATTTTTGACGTGCTTTTTCAGATTTCTGTTCTTGTTGTAAACGTAAATCTTTTTGCTCAAGCCACGATGAGTAGTTACCTTCCCAAGGAATACCTTCACCACGGTCAAGCTCTAAAATCCAACCTGCTACGTTATCTAAGAAGTAACGGTCGTGGGTTACAGCAACCACGGTACCTTCGTAGTCGTGTAAGAAGCGCTCTAACCAAGCAACTGACTCAGCGTCTAAGTGGTTGGTAGGTTCGTCAAGAATAAGCATATCTGGTTTTTCAAGTAGTAAACGACAGATCGCAACACGGCGACGCTCACCACCCGAAAGGTGTTCAATTTTTGCATCCCAAGGTGGAAGGCGTAATGCATCAGCTGCACGCTCTAACACGTTGTCGATATTGTGACCATCGTGTGCTTGGATGATAGCTTCTAATTCGCCTTGCTCTTTCGCAAGCGCATCGAAGTCAGCACCGTCCATTGCATACTCGTTGTATACTTCATCAAGGCGGTTTAGTGCATTTTTAACTTCGCTAACTGCTTCTTCTACTGTTTCGCGAACTGTTTTGCTTTCGTCTAGTACAGGTTCTTGCGGTAAGTAACCGATTTTAGTGCCTGGTTGAGGGCGAGCTTCACCTTCAAAGTCTTGGTCAACACCAGCCATAATGCGAAGTAACGTTGATTTACCTGCACCGTTTAGACCTAGCACACCAATTTTTGCGCCTGGGAAAAAGTGTAAAGAAATATCTTTTAAGATAGTGCGCTTAGGTGGCACAACCTTAGAAACTCGACTCATCGAGAATATAAACTTATCTGGTAACACCATGAAAGGAGCCTTCAATTTATAAGAAAAATTAACAGCGTATATTGTATACCCAAACCACCTCAAAATACAGAATTCAGCGTTTATGATAGGCTTAATATCAAGGTGTTATTTACTCAAAGAGTCATACATTTTAATTAATGACCACTCAGAAATATCATTTCATTTGGACATCTAAACATCTAGAGGTTGAAATTTCTAACTATCCGTTCATAATTAGCAGTCAGATAAGTATGCTCGGAGCCAGCTATGCCCATTACAGTAAAAGATGAATTGCCTGCCATTGCAAAGTTACGTCAAGAAAACGTGTTTGTAATGCCAAAAAGTCGTGCTAAAACGCAAGAAATCCGCCCAATGCGTTTGGCCATCTTAAACTTAATGCCAAACAAAGTTGAAACCGAAGTGCAGTTTATTCGCTTGTTAGCAAACTCACCGCTGCAAGTTAATGTTGAGCTGTTGCGCTTAGATACCCATCGCACCAGTAGTAACTCTGAGCAGCACATGGATACGTTTTATCGTTATTTTTCAGAAGTGAAAGATAATAACTACGATGCCATGATCATAACGGGCGCGCCGCTTGCTCATTTAGAATATGACGAAGTTGCTTACTGGGACGAACTAAAAGTTATTTTAGATTGGGCAGAGCAGCATGTGACGTCTACGCTGTTTTCGTGTTGGGCGGCCCATGCTGGGCTTTATCATCACTATGGCCTTAAACGTGATCTGAAACCAAACAAACTCAGTGGCGTATTTACCCATAAAAGCTATTTTGACCACGCAGCGCTAACGCGTGGCTTTGATGATACCTTTTTAGTGCCACATTCTCGTTATGGTCATATTGATATCGATAAGATCAATGCCTGCGAAGAGCTGGTGGTGTTAGCCGGATCAGAGCGAGTAGGTGCCTACTTAATTAAAAATAAATCAGGTAGCCAAGTGTATATTACTGGCCATCCAGAGTACGATGCTCATACCTTAAAAGGGGAGTATTTACGCGACCAAGAAAAATCAGCGGATGCACCTAAGCCAGAAAATTACTTCCCTGACGATAACCCAGACAACGAACCGTCGAAAACGTGGCAAAGTCATGCCTTTTTATTGTTTTCGAATTGGTTAAACTATTATGTGTACCAAACTACACCGTATGATATTAACTTAGTTAGCCAAGATGTAAGGACTAACAACTATGCCGAGTAATGCAGTGAATAAACGCGAACAATTAACCGAGGCGCTAAAACAGCGAATTTTAATCCTCGATGGCGCGATGGGCACCATGATCCAAGAATATAAGTTAGAAGAACAGGATTATCGCGGTGAGCGCTTTAAAGACTGGCATGTACTTATTAAAGGCAATAACGATTTATTAAGCCTAACTCAGCCAAAAGTCATTGCTGATATTCACCGTGCTTATTTAGAAGCCGGTGCTGATATCATCGAAACGAATACCTTTAATGCCACGACTATTTCGATGGAAGATTACGATATGGCGAGCCTTAGCCGCGAAATCAACCTCGAGTCAGCGAAGCTTGCACGCAGCGTGTGTGATGAACTTGAAGCAAAAGATCCTAGCAAACCGCGTTATGTAGCCGGTGTACTTGGGCCAACGTCAAAAACCTGTTCTATTTCACCAGATGTAAATGACCCAGGTTATCGTAATATCAACTTTGATAAGCTGGTGGCGGCGTATGTTGAGTCAACACTGGCACTGATGGAAGGTGGTGCTGACCTTATTTTAATAGAAACCATCTTTGATACCCTTAATGCAAAAGCGGCTTCGTTTGCTGTAGAAGAAGCATTTGAACAAGCTGGTCGTAGTTTACCTGTGATGATCTCAGGCACCATTACCGATGCCTCAGGCCGTACTTTATCAGGGCAAACCACAGAAGCATTTTATAACTCAATTCGCCATATTAAACCGCTATCAATCGGCCTTAACTGCGCCCTTGGCCCTGACTTACTGCGCCAGTATGTTGAAGAGTTATCGCGCGTTTGTGAAACCTTTACCTCGGTGCATCCAAATGCAGGTTTACCGAACGAGTTTGGCGAATATGATTTAGAAGCTCCTGAAATGGCCCAAGAAATTATTGATTGGGGCAAGTCTGGCTTTATCAATATTGTAGGTGGTTGTTGCGGCACCACACCGGCTCATATTAAGGCGTTTGCGAAAGGCCTTGAAGGTGTTAAACCTCGCCAATTACCTGAGCTTGAAGTGCGTATGCGCTTATCGGGCCTTGAAGCGTGTAACTTAAACTAGGAAACCGACATGACTGACCAAATTGCTGTATTTACTAACGTCGGTGAGCGTACCAATGTAACAGGCTCGGCTAAGTTTAAGCGCTTGATCATGGAAGAAGATTACGAGACCGCTCTCGATGTTGCCCGTGAACAAGTAGAAAATGGCGCGCAAGTGATTGATATCAACATGGATGAAGCCATGTTGGACTCGAAAGCGGCGATGGTAAAGTTTTTAAACTTAATTGCCTCAGAGCCTGATATCTCAAAAGTACCTATCATGGTCGACTCATCTAAATGGGACGTGATTGAAGCAGGCTTAAAGTGTATTCAAGGTAAGGCCATTGTTAACTCAATTTCACTTAAAGAAGGTGAAGAGCCGTTCATCCGCCAAGCTAAGTTAATTAAACGCTTTGGTGCTGCTGCGGTTGTAATGGCGTTTGATGAAACCGGGCAAGCTGAAACTGCTGATCGTAAGTTCGAGATTTGTCAGCGTAGTTACAAAATACTCGTTGATGATATTGGCTTTCCGCCAGAAGACATTATTTTTGACCCGAACATTTTTGCCGTCGCAACGGGCATTGAAGAGCACGATAACTACGCTGTTGAGTTTATCGAAGGTACGCGTCGAATTAAGCAAGGCTTACCGCACTGTAAAGTGTCGGGCGGTGTATCGAATGTGTCGTTCTCGTTCCGTGGTAATAACCCAGTTCGTGAAGCTATTCACTCTGTGTTTTTATACCACGCGATTAAAGCGGGTATGGACATGGGCATTGTTAATGCGGGTCAGTTAGCGGTTTACGACGATATCCCCGAAGAGCTGCGCAAAGCTGTAGAAGATGTGATCCTCAATACCGACCCAGGTGCTGGTGAGCGACTTGTTGAACTTGCACCAAAATACTCAGGTATGGCGCAAGCAGAGAAAGTAGAAGATTTAGAGTGGCGTACTTGGCCTGTCGAAAAGCGCCTTGAACATGCGTTAGTAAAAGGCATTACCGAGTACATCGACGAAGATACCGAAGAGTGCCGCAAGAGCAAAGCTAAGCCTATCGAAGTGATCGAAGGCCCGCTTATGGACGGCATGAACGTAGTAGGTGACTTATTCGGTGCGGGTAAAATGTTCTTACCTCAGGTTGTTAAGTCAGCTCGTGTGATGAAGCGCGCCGTTGCCTATCTTGACCCTTTCATTGAAGCTGAAAAAGAAGAGGGCGCAACCAATGGTAAAGTGGTTATGGCAACCGTTAAGGGCGACGTACACGACATTGGTAAGAATATTGTAGGCGTGGTACTGCAATGTAATAACTACGAGGTTATCGACCTTGGTGTGATGGTGCCGGCAGAGAAAATCTTGCAAACCGCCATAGACGAAAAAGCCGACATTATTGGTTTATCAGGGCTGATTACCCCATCACTTGATGAAATGGTACATGTTGCGAAAGAAATGACTCGTCGTGGTTTTGAATTACCGTTACTGATTGGTGGTGCAACAACCTCTAAAGCGCATACCGCGGTTAAAATTGAGCCTCAGTATGATAAAGGTGTGGTTTACGTAAATAACGCCAGCCGCGCTGTGGGTGTGGTTTCTAATTTATTGTCGAAAGAGTTAAAGCCGGCATTTTTAGAGAAAACCAAGGCTGAGTATGAAAAAGTACGTGAACAACAAGCACGTAAAAAGCCACGCTCAAAACCCGTTACTTTACAGCGTGCTCGCGACAACGCAGTAAAACTCGATTGGGATAACTACACGCCACCTGTGCCGAAAAAGCTGGGTGTGACTGAGTTTAAAGATGTTTCGATTGCGACGTTAAGACAGTACATCGACTGGACACCTTATTTCATGACGTGGTCAATCGCTGGTAAGTACCCACGTATTCTTGAAGATGAAATTGTAGGTGAACAGGCTAAAAGCTTATTCGCTGATGCCAACGCAATGCTTGATGAGCTTGAGCAATCAGGTGCGCTGCAACCTTTAGGTGTCATTGGTTTATTCCCTGCAAACCGAGTAGGAGATGACATTGAGATTTACACCGATGAGTCGCGTACAACGCTTTTAACTACATCGTGTCATTTACGTCAGCAAACTGAAAAAACCGACTTTGCTAACTATTGTTTAGCTGATTATATTGCGCCAAAAGGCACTCCTGATTACTTTGGTGCTTTTGCGGTTACTGGTGGTCTTGAAGAAGACGACCTTGCCGATGCCTTCGATGCTAAGCAAGATGATTATAATAAGATCATGGTTAAAGCCGTTGCAGACCGTTTAGCAGAAGCATTTGCAGAGTACTTACATGAGCAAGTGCGTAAAGAGTATTGGGGCTATGCGGTAGATGAAAATCTATCGAACGATGAACTTATTCGTGAAAACTACCAAGGTATTCGCCCAGCGCCAGGTTATCCTGCTTGTCCTGAACATACAGAGAAGAAGAAAATCTGGCAGTTACTTGATACCGAACAGCGTATCGGCATGAAGCTAACCAGTTCATATGCAATGTGGCCGGGGGCGGCGGTTTCTGGTTGGTATTTCTCTCACCCTGAAGCTAAGTACTATGCAGTGGCGCAAATTCAAAAAGATCAGGTTGAAGATTACGCTAAGCGTACCAACATGACTCTTGCAGACGCTGAGCGTTGGTTGTCGCCTAATTTGGGCTATGAACCAGAATAATAACCTTTAGTTATTAGCTTTTGTTTAAATTAAAAACGAGCCCCAAATGGCTCGTTTTTTATGCTCATTTTTTATCATACTTTTTTCTTTTTAATTGTTTTAATACTGGCAAATTCCTTCTATTTTAAATATTTGTGTTAAAGTTATACCAATTCGCTTAATAAAGTGGTCTATTTTGAGGCAATAAAACCTCGTTGATAACAAGGCAAAAATTTCGTTATTTAGTTGTTCTAAATCAGAAATTTTTAACGCAGGTAGCGACAGGTTTAATCCCTCAAAATGATTAAGTATTATTGCGGATTGGTATTGTTGAGATTGATCAAGAAATCTAAGGTGAAATTGTGATTGATACAGTGAATGCAAGTGACAAAGATAAAGCACGATTTTTACGTGTTTTTGCATTTATTGGTTCGATTACCTCGTTTTTAATGGCGATCACCAGCTATCAAGATGGTTACCATGCCCTTAGCTATTTATTGATTATTGGCGGCTTTGTGTTTGCCTCACCTTTCGTTATTAAAAATCGTGACGAAACCATCGCAGTACTTATGCTGTACGCCCTCTATTCGATGATGTGTTTTTTAATCGTCTCAGGAGGTAGTAATGGCACTGGGCCGTTATGGCTGTTTATCGTATCTCCTGTGACCTTTTTTATTCGTGGTTTAAAGCGCGGAGCGTTCGATCTTATCTTGCTTGCCATTATTATCTCGGTGCTTTTCTATTTTACCGATCAATTTGGTTATTACAGTTATCCGAGTCATTACTTTCCTACACGTGTCATGCTGTGTTTCTCGATTTTATGTATTTTGGCTGGCTTCTATGAATATTACCGTAACAAATACAGTTTGCAGTTAATGGAGCAACTTAAGCTTAATCAAAAGCTTGCTCGCACTGACGCAATGACAGAACTCGCTAACCGTCGCTACACAACTGAATGCTTGCAAGATAAGCGCTTTGGCGAAGGGGCTGTATTCTTGCTGATGGATGTTGATAACTTTAAGCAAATCAACGACACCTACGGTCATCAAGTGGGTGATGAGGTGCTGATATTCTTTGCTGATGTATTTAAGAACGTGTGCACAGAAGACGATGTTATTTCCCGTTGGGGCGGCGAAGAGTTTTTAATAGTGATCCCTACAGGGTATGAGCTTAGAGCCAGAAAAGTCGCTGAAAAAATCCATAAGAAGCTTGCTGATAAGCCATTTACGAGCGGCCAGCATCGTTTTAATGTCACCTTAAGTATTGGCTTGTACGTGCGCGTTGCTGATGAGAGCGTGGATCATTGTTTGAACATTGCCGATAAACGGCTTTACCGCGCTAAATCGCAAGGTAAAAATCAAACGGTTGCTGAGGTAGATTTAGCAAAGCATGAGCCTGCTTGATAAATAAAGCCGCAATTAGCGGCTTTATTGATTGCTCAAATTAATGGCTTTTTTCAAAGTCGCTGACTTCACGCTCAGCTTCTTCCTTAGATTTACCGTATTTTTGCTGAAGTTTACCAACCAGCTCTTTACGGCTACCTTCAATTTTATCTAAATCATCATCGGTAAGGTCACCCCATTTACGTTGTGCTTTACCTTTAAGCTCTTTCCAATTGCCTTCTAAACGATCGCTGTTCATCATAATCTCCTTACTTTGTTAAACATTCATCTTAGTAAGAGCAATCGCTGTACCAATTTGGTGTAACTTGTTAACTCATTGATTTATAGTTTTTTGTGTCTTTACATATAATGAGTGGAATTTAAAAGTTTGCAATTACTACGTAGTTTTTAGCATCAGCCTGTAATATTTTCTGTTGCGCTAGTTTTTAGATACTTAGTGGCTCTTAGATGTATAGCGATTGATTATCCGCGTGTATTCTTCAGTTGATTTTAGTTTACGCAAGTTCTCGTTAAACAGGTCTCTTAAGGCTTCGTCTCGAAATAAAAAGCCACTGGGGTTTTTGCCAAATAACGCAAATCGTTGCACAGGTTTAGAGACATCAATTTCGTCATTGATATTAATTAACGCTCGATAATAATCAAAAATTTTACCGTCCATCTGGATCACCTCGTAGCGCTCTCGATACAAAAGCTGTACTTGTGCAAGCTGATCATAGGTTTCTGCGTATTGTGGGTTTTCTCTGGCCATCGCTTGATATTCTGGTGTGAGTAATTCTTTTGCACCTTGCCATGAAAGAACACTAAAGTGTTTTAATTGTGCAATAGAGCTAAGCTGCAGGTTTTGCTTGGCCAGACTAAAAGCGAAGTTCTCGTAGCTGTAAGCAATATCTGAAAAGTAACCGCTCATTTGATGGGTTTCGATAACTTTCTCATTAATATCAGACACAACATCAACTAAGTTCTCTGTATACAAAGGGATCCGCCTTGCATAGGGAACGTAGACAAAGTGTATTTGATAACCGTGAACACCGAGTGTTGCACGAAGTAAGTCAGGAATAATGCCTGTGTTGTCTTCAACCATCACCCAAGGTGGTAGTGTATTGCCAAGTGCAACCGTAATTTTTTGCTGACTAAATGCTTTTTGAAACGGGAAAACTAAAAGTAGCAAGGTGATTAAAATACGGGTGTAAATCCTGAACAAGTTAATTCCTTATTCTGATTTTTGTTTGGTCGTTTAATCAAGAATAAGTCTAAACTGGCAGAATGCAATGTTTTCACTTCTAAAGCCCGAGATAGAAAATAAGCCTATAGCCATCGCAATTTTTAGTTTTTTGATACAATGCGCGAAAAGAAAGTAAGAGATACCTAACGTGCTGCCAGTTCAAGATATTTATCAATCCCTGTTAACCACATTACAGAGTAACCCAATGGCTTTATTGCAAGCGCCACCGGGAGCGGGTAAATCGACATGGCTGCCTCTTACCCTAATGCGCGAAGGTCACTTTAAACGCATTGTTATGTTAGAGCCAAGACGACTGGCCGCACGCAATATTGCCCAGTATTTGGCAAGTCAGCAGAATGAAAAAGTCGGTGACAGTGTCGGCTTACGCATTCGTGGCGAATCAAAAGTAAGTTCTACAACTAAACTCGAAATTGTCACTGAAGGCATGCTGACGCGTATGTTGCAAAATGACCCAGAGCTTAGTGATGTAGACTTACTTATTTTTGATGAGTTTCACGAGCGCTCAATTGCCGCAGATACGGCTTTGGCATTTGCCCTCGAAACACAGGCTGCACTTCGCGATGATTTAAAAATCTTACTGATGTCGGCAACCTTAGACGGCGAACGTTACAGTGAGTTTTTCAGCTGTCCTATCATCTCATCACAAGGACGAAGCTACCCCATTGATGAAGTGTATATTCCACTTAAAGACGAAAGCCGCTGGCTTGATGACATACCTGCAGCAATAAAACAGGCGCTTAGTGAGCAAACGGGCAGTGCTTTAGTATTTTTGCCAGGGCAGCGTGAAATCATGCGCGTTCAGCAGTCTTTAAATGATTTAGGTGATAGCGTCGAAGTATTTAGCTTGTATGGTGAGCAAAATAAAAACGAGCAACAAGCTGCTATCGCGCCTACTAAAAATGGTAAACGCAAAGTGGTATTAACTACCAATGTAGCTGAAACCAGTTTGACCATTGAAGGAATACGCATTGTGGTAGATAGCGGCAAACGCCGTGCTGCCAATTTCAATTTAAAAACCGGTGTTACAGAGCTTGTTACGCAAAGCATCTCTCGTTCTTCTGCCATTCAGCGCGCTGGTCGTGCTGGGCGAATTGAGCCGGGGGTTGTGTATCGATTAGGTTCTAAACAAACTTTTGAGCGCCGTAACAGCCATGATGCGCCAGAAATTTTGACCAGTGATATTAGTCAGTTGTTATTAGAGGCAAAGCAGTGGGGGGCATCACTTGCTGAGCTTAGCTTACTCGACCCACCTAGTAGCCAGCAGATTAAACAAGCAACGGCACTTTTAAAAATGCTCGAAGCCATTGATGAAAATGAAAAGCTGACACCTCTTGGCAGCCAAATGCTGAGCTATGGAGCCGATATTCGCCTCTCGCATATGCTCATTAAGGCAAAGCAACTAGAGCAGCACATGTCTGGTATTTATGTATTAGCGGGGTATTTAACTGCACTGCTTGAAAGCCGCATTAGTATGCCAGCGGATCTTAATTTGGCATTGCATAGTCAGCACAGCAAACCGCACCCAGTATTTAAGCAGCAATTAAATTATTGGCTATCGCGCTTGCAACTCAAGCCGGTTAATGAGCTTAAAACAGAGTACTTGTCGCTGCTGGTGGCACTTGCCTTTCCTGACCGTTTAGCCAAAAAACGCGGTAATGGTTATTTACTTGCCAATGGTGCAGGCGCCGATTTAAGTGAGGAGTTTTGGCATAACGATGACTATATTGCCATTGCGCATATGGGCGGCCATAAGGGAAACCGTGTTTTTGCTGCTGTTGCCTTTATGCCAAGTGAGCTTGAAGATGAGCTTTCGCATTTATTTACTGAGCAAACTCGCTGCGAATACGATGAAAAAGCAGGGCGTTTTATTCATCAAGATGAGCTAAAGCTGGGTGCCATCACCATAGCGAGTCAGCCAAGTAAGCAGCCCCTAGGTAAGAGCGAGCGTACTAAAGCGTGGTTAAACTTATTTAGTAAGCAGGGCTTTTCGTTATTTAATGAACAGCCCGACAGTGAGCAGTTACTTATTCGAATGAATTTGGCAAGTAAGCTGTTACCAGAGTCATTCCCGCTTTTAAATCATGATGAATTAATTGCCGATAACCAGTGGCTTGCACCTTATCTTGATGATATTAAAAACCTTGAGCAATTAAAAAAGTTCAATTACAGCGAAGCAATTAAAAGCTGTTTTGATTGGCAGCAGCAAAGCTTATTGAATGAATTGCTCCCCTTGCGATTAACGGTGCCAAGTGGTTCAAATGTAAAAGTGACCTATCAGCTAGATGGTCCTGCGAAGCTAAGTGTGCGCATGCAAGAAGTGTATGGCATGACCAGCACGCCTTTGCTGGCCCAAGGTAAACTGCCATTATTAATGGAGCTATTATCACCAGCGAGGCGGCCGCTGCAGTTAACTCAAGACTTAGCTAACTTTTGGCAAACAAGTTACCGCGATGTGCAAAAAGAAATGAAAGGGCGTTACCCAAAACATTTTTGGCCAGACAACCCTGCCACCAGCCAAGCGACTAATAAAGTAAAAAGTAAGATGTGATTTTAATGAAGCTGAGTGCTTAGCTCAGCTTCATCACTTGCCTTAGATCTGCACGCTTCATAAACCGTTACAATTTCAAGCCTTGTTTGGGTTTCTCTTTTGTTGGTTGTTTAGTAGTCTGAATTAGTCATTAGTAAAAAAGAGAAAGTCGGTGTCTGCAGCTATTACCCTTGCTCAATACGTTAAAAAACGCACAGGTGTGCCTCTTGGCCATAAAGATTCTTTGCGCAATATGCTGACACGTTCTCTAGGTGCTAGCTCGTTTTATTTATTTTGGCGATATTGGAATCCGGTCTGGAGCTATTACTTATCTCGGTATGTCATGAAGCCTTGCAATGACATTATGCCGGTTTGGTGTGCGGTTGTTGTTACTTTTGCTGTCAGTGGAGCGCTGCACGATTTAGCTGTGGGTTTAGTGAAGTTAAAGCCAATATTCTTTTTTACTCCTTGGTTTACTGTGATGGGCGTGTTGGTATTAGTAAGCAAGTACAGCCAACTCCAGTTTAGCTCTGCTCCTTGGTGGTTAAGAGCGCTCGCCAACATCAGCTTTATTGTATTGAGCTTTTGGTTGACGAGCCACCTTTTTTAGTGCGTTATTGCGTTGCTAAGGGGTAGTCAGTGTAGCCTTTAGCACCGCCTCCAAATAGGGTGTCTGGATCATGCTGAGCCAGTTCAATGCCTTGTTCAATGCGCGCTGGCAGATCTGGGTTGGCAACAAACGGGCGACCAAAACCAATTAAATCAGCCCAGCCTGCGGCCAATGCTTGCTCTGCTTTCTCGCCAGTGTATTTGCCTGCATAAATCATTAATCCGGCATAGTTTTCACGCAGAGCTTGCTTAAAACTTTGCTCCATTAAAGGCGCATCATCCCAATCAGCTTCTGCAATGTGCAGATAAGCAACGTTAAGGTCATTGAGTACTTTTGCTGCGCCAATATAGGTTTCGAACGGGTTATCATCGACCGTCCCATTGAGTGTTGTGAGTGGAGCAAGACGAACGCCAACACGCTCAGCGCCAATTTCATCACATACCGCTTGTGCCACTTGTTGTAAAAAGCGTAAGCGGTTTTCTAAACTGCCGCCGTATTCATCAGTGCGTTGGTTCGACTCTGAATCAATAAATTGATTAATTAAATAACCATTGGCAGCGTGAAGTTCAATACCATCAAACCCTGCATCTACAGCATTACGGGCAGCTTGGCGGTATTCGTTTATAACCTGTTTGATGTCGTCATGGCTCATTGCGCGTGGCTGTGCTGTGGCAACAAAGTCGGGTTTGTCATCTTCATCAATAAAAACTTTAACGTCTTTAGCTGCAATAGAAGATGGCGCAATTGGTTGCTCGCCACCTGTGTTACTTGGGTGAGACACTCGGCCAACATGCCAAAGCTGAGCGAACATAATGCCACCAGCTTGATGAACTTTGTCGGTTACTTTCTTCCAACCGGCAATTTGCTCGACAGTGTAAATACCCGGTGTCCAAGCATAACCCTTTCCTAGGGCTGATATTTGTGTGCCTTCGCTGATAATTAAGCCAGCGCTCGCACGTTGTGCATAGTAGTCGGCCATTAACTCATTGGCGATATCACCCGGTTGTGATGAGCGAGAGCGGGTCATCGGTGGCATAACAATGCGGTTTTTTAATGTATGACCGGCAAGTTGTACGGTATCGAATAATTTGTTCATTACGGCTCCTTGAAAGCGAATATGCTTTCAGCATAACGAAAATTATTTATGAAATTAATGCCACTAATCACAAAACACTTTTGTTAAAAATGCAAAAACTACAGCGTTAACCTTGGTGCTATAAAGTCTAAAAACGCTAATACTCGTGATGACACACCGCTGTTTTGATAATACACCGCATGCACTTTTTCGCGGCGATTAGGGCTCAGCACCTCGCCTTCAAGCACTTTTACTAAACGGCCTGCTTTTAAATCTTCGTTGATCATAAATTCCGACAGCAAGGTAATACCATGACCCTGTATACAAAGCTGGCGCACAGTTTCACCACTTGATGCACTGATTGAAAACTTAAGGTCTAAAGGCGTGGTTAGCGGCCAGTGATTTAAATGCGGCGCATCGGTAAAACCAATAAGCTGGTGCGAGGCTAAATCGGTTAGCTCATTTAATGGCGGTGCCGTTTTTAAATAATCAGGGCTGGCAACGAGCTGTAGTTTGCTAACTCCCAAAGTGCGCGCATGCAAGTTTGAGTCAGCAAGTTCGCCAATACGAATAGCAATATCGGTTTTATGCTCAAGTAAATCGATAATGTTGTCGTGGCTGGTGATCTCAAGTTTTATGTCAGGGTAAGCTTGGTTAAAGGCTTTTAAATGTGGCGCTAATTGATGAAACACAAAGGGGCTTGCAGCATCGACTCTTAATTTTCCTGATGGCGCACAGTGCAAAAGCTTTAAGGCCTCTTCGCCTTGTGCGAGCTGACTGAGTGCTTCTCTAGCATAGCCTAAAAATAACTGACCTTCTTCGGTCAGCTCAATGCGTCTTGTAGTGCGGTTGAATAAGGTAACGTTTAAGGATTTTTCGAGCCGAGTTACCGCCCGTGATATTTTTGCTACTTGCTCATCTAATGCATTGGCTGCACTTGAGAACCCGCCGGTATCAACCACGCTAATAAATGCTTCTAAATCTTGGGTGTTGGAGATCACGCTCATGGTTTTACCTTTTCATTTTTGACAAAAGTATTTTGTCACTACTGCTATTTTTTGCAAATTTAATTTTAGCCACAATAGCCGCACTTTCAAAATTAAACAGAGGATATGTGATGCCAATAGCATTACTTGCGTTAACTCTCAGTGCGTTTGCCATAGGCACCACTGAGTTTGTGATTGTCGGCTTAGTGCCAACCATCGCTGATGATTTAGCGGTTTCGTTACCGAGTGCCGGGCTACTTGTTAGCTTGTACGCATTAGGGGTTGCGGTGGGGGCGCCAGTATTAACCGCGCTTACCGGACGCTGGAATCGAAAACATGTATTACTTAGCTTAATGAGCCTATTTGTAATTGGTAATTTACTGGCTTGGCAAGCACCTAGTTATGGTAGCTTGATCACCGCAAGGATTCTAACAGGCCTTGCCCATGGGGTGTTTTTCTCAATTGGTTCAACGATAGCTACTGGGCTTGTCAGTAAAGATAAAGAAGCTAGTGCCATTGCGATTATGTTTACCGGTTTAACGGTTGCATTAGTAACCGGTGTGCCATTAGGGACTTGGATTGGTCAGCACTTTGGTTGGCGAGCGACCTTTTTAGTAGTGTCTTTACTGGGCTTAATTGCACTTGTTGGTAGCGCGTTTTTAATTCCGAGCAACTTAAAGCAAAGTAAACCGGCGACTTTGAGTGAGCAGCTGAAAGTAATGGTGCAACCTAGGCTTTTACTCGTGTACTTGATGACCATACTTGGTTATGGCGGCACATTTACTGCCTTTACCTATTTAGCGCCTATTTTAGAGCAGCAAACTGGTTTTGCATCAGCCACTATTAGCTTAATCATGCTGGTATATGGGGTATCGGTTGCTGTTGGCAATATTTACGGCGGTAAGTTAGCCGATAAAAAAGGCCCCATTAGTGCGCTGACTATTATCTTTAGTGCTTTAAGTATTGTGCTGTTAGTGCTGACCTTTACCATGCAATCTAAAGTCGCTGCGGTACTGACCATACTTGTATGGGGGGCATTTGCGTTTGGTAATGTGCCTGGGCTGCAAGTCTATGTGGTTAAACTTGCCGAAAAGTTCACCCCCAATGCCGTCGATGTGGCCTCAGGGTTGAACATTGCAGCGTTTAATATCGGGATTGCGCTAGGTTCAGTGTTAGGTGGTGTTGTCGTTGAAAACTACTCATTGCAAGACACTGCTTGGATTGGCGCTATCATCAGTTTAGCGGCGTTAATTGCAACACGATACAGCGGCTATTTAGATAAACGCGAGATCCCAAAGCCACAAACAGCTTAAAACTAAATTGTTGATAGTTCGATGCTTTGTCGTTATTTTAGGTGCGCAGTTTGATTATTAGTGAATAACTAAAACCACAAGGAATAACGATGAAGCACCTTTATTTTCTAGCTATTTGCCTGTTAATCACATTTAGCAGCCAAGCAAAGCAAGTTAACCCAGAGCTCACAGCATTAGCACAGCAGTACTTTAATACCATGGTTGCAACACAAGCACCCAATGCCACCAACAAAGAGCTAGAAGCCTTTTTAGCTTTATTAACTGACGATGTAGCAAACCAACACTTGCCTTATCAAACAGATGATGCAAGAGAGCCAGATGGCAAAGCAATGATGCGTAAAGGTATGACTTTTTACCTTGGTGCGCATACCGAATACCAAGCAAACTTACTCGATACCTTTATTTTTAATGATTCAGCCATTGCCTTGCGTTATACCCATCACGCTAAAGGTATACACCCACAAAACCAGCAAGAAATTGAATACACGCAAACCATTATGGATGTGCTCGAAATAGAAGATGGCAAGATAGCGGTTATTCGTAAATACCACGAATGAGCTTAGCTTAACTTTTAGCCTAACATGAGCGCTTTTATAAGCGCTTTTTTATTAATAATACGCCTGCAATAAATTTTCTCTTTTTTCCGCATTTCAGCCTAAATTCATACTTTTTAGGCTTTATTTTGAATAAATTTAAAACTTTTTTATATTTCTGATAATAAACGTAAGAACAGTGGGTTAGCTTAACTTACGTGTGTAGCTTTGCGGTTGTTTACAATTTGTCAACCTTGAATTGCCATGCTCATTACCTTAACCTTTATTTTAATTGAACGTTCAATCAATAAAAAATTATGCCGAAAGTTGGAATGGAACCTGTTCGTCGTCAGCAGTTAATTGACGCCACAATAGAGTCGGTTGCAGAGCTTGGTTTGCAAGGCACCACCATAAATAGCATTAGTAAAAAGGCAGGCTTATCGTCTGGCATTATCAGTCATTATTTTGGTGGTAAGCAGGGCTTAATTGAAGCCACTGTGCGTTATTTATTGACCAGCTTAAAGCAAGCACTTTTGAATCAAGTAACGCCACAGACTAGTCCAGAGCAACGATTAATGTTTATCGTTGAAGCAAACTTTTCGCGTATTCAGCAGCAAAGCAACAACACCAAAACTTGGTTGAGCTTTTGGGCGCATTCAATGCACGACGCCCAGTTGCATCGCTTACAAAACGTAAATAGTAAACGTTTATTTAGTAACTTATTAAGCTCATTCAAACAGTTAATGAGCGATAGCGATGCCAATTTAGCTGCTGAGCTAAGTGCAGCCATGATCGATGGTTTATGGCTAAGAGCCGTATTAAGTAAGTCAGACCAAGATCAATTCGAAAATTGTGAGCGATTAGCTAAAGACTACATTCGTTCACTGATAAAACAGTATGGAGCCTAAAATGACCACACCTGTTTACGAAAATTTTATTAATGGCCATTTTTTAAAGAATCAAACTGGCGATACCTTTGCAGTTAAGAACCCTGCAACGGATGAAGTGATTTATCACGTTGAAATCGCTGATGAGTTTATTCAAAACGCGGCAATCGAAAGCGCAAAACAAGGGTTTGCAGCATGGTCTGCAATGACGCCAATTGAGCGTAGCCGTATTTTATTAAAAGCCGTGGCAATCTTACGCGAACGTAACGATGAACTGGCAAAAGTAGAAGTACTTGATACGGGTAAGCCATGGCAAGAAGCCGAGTGTGTCGATGTTGAAACAGGCGCTGATGTTATCGAATATTTTGCTGGTCTTGCGCCTGCACAAGTGGGTCAGCAACAAATGGTTGGCAATGACTTTTACTACACACGTAAAGAGCCTTTAGGTATCTGTGCCGGTATTGGTGCATGGAACTACCCACTACAAATTGCTTGTTGGAAATCAGGCCCAGCACTGGCTGCGGGTAATGCGGTTATTTTCAAACCTTCTGAAGAAACACCACTTGGAGCAATCAAACTTGCAGAGATTTTCATCGAAGCGGGTGTACCTGCTGGCGTATTCAACGTTGTGCAAGGCGCTGCTGAAGTCGGGCAATGGTTAACAGCAAACCCAAATATTGAAAAAGTGTCTTTCACTGGTGAAGTAGGCACAGGCAAAAAAGTAATGGCAAGTGCTGCTGGTTCACTTAAAGATGTGACCATGGAGCTTGGCGGTAAGTCACCGTTATTAGTATTTGATGATGCCGATGTATCACAAGCTGTTAGTGCGGCAATGTTAGGTAATTTTTATACGCAAGGTGAAATCTGCACTAACTGTACGCGCATTTATGTGCATAAAAATGTTTATCAGCAGTTTATTGATGAGCTGAAAACACGCACTGAGCAAAATATTATTGCTGGCGACCCAATGGATCCTGAGGTGAATTTAGGGGCGCTTATCTCTAAAAAACACCAAGAGCTAGTACTTGGCTATATCGATAAAGGTATTCAAGAAGGCGCAACCTTATTAACCGGCGGTAAGGCACTATCACCTGCATCTGCGCCAAACGGCTACTTTGTGGAACCGACCGTTTTTGTCGACTGTAAAGACGACATGACCATAGTTAAAGAAGAGATCTTTGGTCCGGTAATGAGCGTGTTGGTGTTTGATGATGAAGATGACGTTATTCAGCGTGCAAACGATACCCACCTAGGCTTAGCCGCAGGCGTGTTTACTAAAGATATTCAGCGTGCACACCGCGTGATCCACCAGTTACAAGCCGGTATTTGTTGGATAAACAGCTATGGTAATTCACCTGCAGAAATGCCAGTAGGTGGTTACAAGCAATCAGGTATCGGCCGTGAAAACGGTATCGAAACTTTAGATCACTATACCCAAACTAAATCGATTTATGTGGGTATGAGCAATATAGAGAGTCCATTTTAATGAGTACACAGAACTATGATTACATCATAGTCGGTGCTGGCTCAGCAGGCTGCGTGTTGGCAAACCGACTATCAGCAGACCCTTCTAATAAGGTGTTATTACTTGAAACGGGCGGTAGTGATAAAAGCATTTTTATAAAGATGCCTACCGCGCTATCAATCCCAATGAATACTGACAAATATGCATGGCAATTTCATACCGAGCCAGAGCCATATTTAGATAACCGTCAAATGCACTGCCCACGAGGTAAGGTGTTAGGTGGCTCATCATCGATTAACGGCATGGTCTATGTACGTGGTCATGCCAAAGATTTTGATGAATGGCAGCAACACGGCGCTAATGGTTGGGATTACCAAGCATGTTTACCGTACTTTAAGCGTGCGGAATCATTCTACTTAGGTGGTAACAGTTACCGTGGCGATAACGGCCCATTAGGGGTTAATAACGGTAATGAAATGGCTAATCCGCTTTATAAAGCCTTTATCAAAGCGGGCCAGCAAGCAGGTTATGCGCACACTGATGACTACAATGCAGCCCAGCAAGAAGGTTTTGGGCCAATGCATATGACAGTTAAAGATGGCGTAAGAAGCTCTGCTAGCCGTGAGTATTTAGACCCAGTTAAGTCACGTAAAAACTTAACGCTAGTCACCGGTGCTTTAGCTGAAAAAGTTTTGCTAGAAGGCAAAAAAGCCGTGGGCGTTGAGTATTCAGTATCTGGCTCTAAGCAGCAAGCATTTGCAGCAAAAGACGTTATTTTAAGTGCGGGCCCAATTGGTTCACCGCATATTCTGCAATTATCGGGTATTGGTGATAAAGACATCCTGAGCGAAGCGGGTGTTGAGGTTAAACATCACTTACCAGGTGTTGGCCAAAACTTACAAGATCACTTGGAGTTTTACTTCCAATATAAGTGTAAGCAACCAATTACTTTAAACGGCAAATTAGGCCTTGTTTCAAAAGGGCTAATTGGTGCTCGTTGGTTATTAAATCGCTCAGGTTTAGGGGCGACTAACCATTTTGAATCATGTGCATTTATTCGCTCAAAACCGGGTGTTGAATGGCCAGATATTCAGTATCACTTTTTACCAGCAGCCATTCGTTATGACGGTAAGAGTGCCTTTGATGGTCATGGTTTCCAAGTTCATGTTGGGCATAACAAACCAAAAAGCCGTGGTGCAGTAACGATTAAGTCAGCGGATCCTCAGGTTGCGCCTAAGATCCAATTTAACTACTTACAGCATCAAGATGACATTGAAGGCTTTAGAGCTTGCGTACGTCTAACTCGCGAGATTATTGAGCAAAGTGCGTTTGATGAGTATCGCGATGGTGAAATTCAACCCGGTAAAGATGTTCAAAGCGATGAAGAAATCGATGCTTTTGTTCGTCAGGCGGTTGAGAGTGCTTACCATCCGTCATGTTCGTGCAAGATGGGTGAGGACGAGATGGCCGTGGTTAACTCGCAAACTCAAGTACACGGTATCGAAGGTTTGCGGGTTGTGGATTCATCTATCTTCCCAACCGTTCCAAACGGTAATTTAAATGCGCCAACCATTATGGTGGCAGAAAAAGCGGCGGACCACATTTTAGGTAAGCCTGTGTTATCGGCATCAACTGCAGATGTTGCCATGGAAAAACAATGGCAATCAACGCAGCGTAGTTCGGAGATCTAATAAGGCCACCCGCAGTTTCGGCTGTGGGGCTTGCAGTGGCGCGCATCACGAGTTGTTTGTGGTGCGTTAATGCGAGGAATAAAACTGGAGAAACAATGAAGTATTATTACTTATTTTGGGGGGGGGAACTATGACCTTTTGGCTTAGTGCTGGCATCATTTTTACCCTGTTAGCAATTGCGGTTATTTTATTTAAATGGGGTACGGTTAGGTGTGTTGGCGTCACACCGGTTAGAACGTTTACGTTCATTGCAATTTTATTTACATCGGGCCTAGATGTTGGCTTGATTATGTTTCCACTGACAGAGTTTGCAGGTTATGCAGACATAAAAGCAAGCCCAGAGTATGCGTTTGCCAATCCTCTAGCCATTGAATTTGGTTATTGGGGCTTCTTGATCTGGGGATTTTATTTCCTTACGTGCTTTTATTTCTGTGTAATAGAACCCAAAGTAAAGTTCTTTGAAATTGCTTGGGTAAAACTAATTAATAACATCGTTATTATTGGTACATGCGCATTTACTGCATTTTTACTGCTGTCGAATTTACCTTGGTATTTGCCGTCACTTGGTGATGGTGAGTCAATTATTCCGACATTCTACTTAATGGTGTTTGCAGCGATTTGTTTTGCTGTGTATTCGAGCACAGACATTAAGTATGTACGCTTTTTAAGTATTTCTACTACTTGGTTGTTTATCGCTTTAATTGCATTTATGTGGTTCGGTGCCTTTGTTGGTTCTGATGCACAAACATCAGCATTTGTTGATAACCTTGCGTTGATCGGCGGTTACTTTGGCAATATCAATGAATTTATATTACCGCTGAATGATTACCATGCCTTCTACCTGTTTTGGTGGTTTGCTTGGAGCATCATGATTGGTCAATTTACCTCACGTTTTGTGGGTGGTTTAAAAACTTACCAAGTGCTGGCGGCTATGTTGATTTTCCCGTCTATTCCAATCGCTATCTGGTTTAGTGTTTTGTATCAATATCATGAAGCGGGTATTGCAACAGCAGGCCTGAAAAACATCGCTATGGTGTTTGTTGGTGTGGTGTTTGTGATCAACTCACTTGATTCTTTGATCCGTTTATACACAGATAACCTAAACTTAACGGTGAAACGTTTAGGTAAATTTAATTATATTGCCTTAAATGTGGTGGCGCTTTCATTGTTAACCCTGCTGTTTAAGTTCGACTTTTTACAGATCCAATGGGTTGGTGCGCTCGTTATTGCGTTATTTTTCGGCTGTGCTGCGTTTATTGGCTACAGCAAGTTAAAAACAGTGAAAAATATCGAAGGTTCACCAAAAGACAATAAATTAGATTACACAAAAATAGAAACAGTTAGCTAAGGGAAACCAACATGACAACAAGACAAACAGTATTAGCAGCAGCGTTGCCATTGGCATTACTATCGACATCAGCCATGGCTGACTTATCGACTACGGTTACATTGGCATCAGATTACACCTTCAATGGTGTAAGCCAAACTATGAATGACCCAGCGATTCAGGGCAGCTTAGATTATGCCTTTGCAGATTCAGGTATGTATGTAGGTACTTGGGCTTCAAATGTAGATTTTGGCGATGGCACAGACATCGAGTGGGATGCGTATTTTGGTAACTATGCTGAGTTAACTGACACCCTTAGTGTTGATTATGGTATTGCTTACTACTCATACCATGGTGAAGATTACTCAAGCGATGGTAATTATTTTGAGACTTATGCAAAGTTTGGCTATACCAATAGCCTAGGTTTCACAGAACTTAACTTCTGGTACGCTTGGGATTACTTTGGTACCGATGCAGGGCATGTGATTTCTATGGTTGCCCATACCTTTGAAATTGCGCCAAATCATGCAATTCGTGCCAGCTTTGATATTTCTAACTCACTCGATGGTAATAAGTTTGCTTGGGATGGTAATGATAAGTCGTACAACCATTATCGTTTAGCCTATCAAACAAGCTTTGCAGGTTTTGATTTTGAGCTTGCTGGCGAAAATACCAGCCTTGACTGGGATACCGCAGATGAGCGAATTGTCGCGTCTATTTCACGTAGCTTTGATTTATAAATAGAGCGTTATAATCTCGGCTTTAAAATGAAACGGCTAACCTTGTTTAGCCGTTTTTTATGCCTAGAATATAAGAATTAAATTTCTTCGCCTTCGTGTTGCATTGCTAAATCATCAAGCTCTGCAAGAGTGTAATCAAAACCACTGGTATCGACTTCGTAGCGTATTTTTACGCCATAACCACCTTGGCAAAGACTCGCAGTGACTTTAGCCACCGACCAGTGTTTAAGCTTGTTTAAAAACCGATTGGCGGTTTGCTGTGAGTCAAAGCGATAACTGACTTGCGATTCCATCTCTTTTCTAGCCTAAAATTTTTTCGAGAGTGTATGAAATTGCTCTGTTCAAATCAATTGCTCATTGAAAAAGGCCAATGTGCGTTGCCATGAAAGCTCCGCCTGTTTTTCATCATAACGAGATGTAGAGTCGTTATGAAAACCATGATTTGCTTGCTCATACATGTGCATCGTGTAAGGAACTTGATGCGCTTTTAAGTCGCTCTCGTATTCTGGCCATGTTGCATTAACGCGTTTATCAAACTCGGCTAAGTGTACAAGTAGTGGGGCTTTGATGTTTTGTCTGAGTTCTTTAACGGCCGGAGTGCCGTAATAAGGCACGCCCGCATCAATCAGTTTGCTATCAACTGCTGCTAGGTAGTTAACCATATATCCACCAAAGCAAAAGCCTACCGCACCAAGTTTGCCGTTACTATTTGGGTGTCTTTTTATGTATTCTGCTGCGGCGATAAAGTCTTGTTGGATTTTTTGTTTATCCATAGAGCGCTGCATGGCGCGGCCTTCATCGTCATTGCCAGGGTAGCCACCAAGAGGGTGTAATGCATCTGGCGCAAAGGCAATAAATCCTGCTTTGGTAAGGCGGCGAGCAACATCTTTAATATAAGGGTTTAAGCCCCTGTTTTCATGGATCACTAATACTATTGGGAGCTTGCCCGTTAAATTAGCGGGTTCGACTAAATAGCCTTTACCTTCGCCGTGACCTTTAAACGAATCAAAGGCTTTATAACTGGCTTTAATATCAGGGTCATTAAAGGATACTTGCTCAGCTAATGCGTAGTTTGGCAGTAAAGCGCTACTTAGCATTGCCATTGAATAACCAAGGGCGACTAAGCCACCCAGCTTTTTCATAAAGGTACGGCGGTCCATCAAGCCATGGGCGTATTCATCGTACCAATCGAAAGCTTCTTGGGGAATGTGGTTATGGCGTTGCTCAGTCATACTTATATCCTTTAAAAACGAGTTAGGTTTATAACTTTAGCTGAAATATCAGCGATTAACAGCCAGTTGCTTTGTTTGTATTACTACGTCCATAAAGCGGCGATGCCAAATGGCCTTAAAGGCTTTGTTAAATAGGTATAAAAAAATCAACGGCATTAATAACAGTTTTAAAATCAGCAGTGACAAGATATTCAAAAAGTCGATAAATAAGTCTTCGACGGCTGCCACCATGTTGCTAATGCCAGAGGTGACGGTGTCGATAATTTTACTCACCTGCGACGATTGGTCTTGATTGAGTGATGCGTTAAGGTTTTCTAGTTGTTCGTTTAAGGCGTCTTTGTCTAAGTTCAGCTGTCTTTGCTGGTTTAGTACCGCATTAAACTGCGCTGTTAATTGCTGCTTTTTATCAAGTAATGGCTTTGCTTGTTCAAGCTCAGTAAAGGTCAGTCGCTCAGACAAGCTGCGGGTTGCTTGAATCGCTTCTATTTGGGCTTCGAGCTCTGCTAAATCACCTTTGAGCTCAGTGGCTCGCTGGTGGTTTTTAATCTGCTGCTCATTTAATAGAGAGAGCTTGTCGAAGATGGTTTGTTTTTCACTATCGACCTCAGCTTTTAGCTTGGCTGATAGGGCAGAGGTGTTATTTGCACTACTATTCACCGTCTCGACTTTTTCGCTCACGATTTCACTTTGCTGGTTTATTTGCTCATCTAAGAATATTTGGCTCACGAGGCCTGTTGTAAGCACCACAGCAGGCACTAAAAAGCGAATTAAAATTAAGCTCGCCATAATCTTATGACGTAAGTTAGGAAAATAGTTACGCCATTCACATATAAAGTAAGCGACGACCGAAACAGTAAAAACACCACTAAAAATAACCCCAGAAGAAATGGTGTATAAAATGCGCTGTAAAAATAACGAGCCTATAGCGAGGCGCATAGCATCCGACATGTATTCAGCTAAGTCATTGACTGGGTCGAGTAGTTGTGCAGGTTGAATACTCGCAATACCAATGCCCACTTCGGCTGATTGCAATAGCGATATAGCAGCATTAACTGTACGAGATGAAGCATACACTAGGGTTGATTGCACAAGGGCGCTGTCGATAAAGCGCATAATGAAATGGTTATAATGCTCTAGCCAACAAAGAAGTAGCAGTATTGTAAGAGATAAATACTTGATAATATGTTGTTTAGTTAGCATAACGCCCCCGACAGTTAGTACGCTTGTTCACGCTACACTATTCATAGCCGTTGAAGCAATCTAATAGGATTGAATTATTTTGCCTATTAACTGTCTATGAATTGCTATTCATCGCTTTAGAGGAAATATGAAAGAACCTGCATCAATTGGCCAGTGCTGCATTGAAGATTTAGATCCAGTGCAAGACTTAGGTCGCTTAGTCTCTTACTTACGTTCAAACCTAGTGACTCATCTTGATAATGCTTTAGAGGATAAAGAGCTAACCTCGGCTCAGTACATTGTGGTTGTGCTACTTGCGCGTGGTAAAGTAAATACCTTAGCTGAGCTTTGTGAGCACATGATGTATGACCGCGGTGCCATGAGTCGATTACTTTCTCGTTTAGAAGACAAGGGCTTAGTTGCAAAAAAGCAGTCAGTTGAAGATCGCCGTTCAACTCTTTTATGCCTCACAGAAAAAGGCCAACAGCTTTACCCAGAAATTTTACCCACTGTAAATGATATCTATCGCAAAGCACTTACAGGCTTCTCTGATGATGAGCAAGAGCAACTCGCAAGCTTATTGTTTAGAGCAATTCATAATTTAAAAGCATAAATTTCTCTAAGCGGTACATTGTCGCTGTAGACGCATTTTGATAATATAGTTGCCTAGGCATTTAATTTTAACAAGTCCGGGTTGTTATGTTTGAATCATCTTTGCTTGCAGAGCTTCACGCTCAATTTCCAGCTCATCAATTTAGCCCAGAAGGTTTGTCGGTTGTTCACACAGGCCGCTTTGCCAATGCCATTGTTTATCGTTATAAAGACGCGAAATTTGATTTAATTATTAAAGATTTTCAGCACAGCCCATGGTGGGTGAGAAAAACAATCGCGCCGCTTTTTATCAATCAAGAGTACAAGGGGCTGGCACGCCTGCAAGACGTAGACGGAGTGGTTGATAACTTTTGCCGCTTGTCATCGATTGCCATTGCTTATGACTTTATTGAAGGCACGCCACTTCGCCAGCTTGCCTTGCAACAGCAGCATTTACCGAGTGAGTTCTTTAAAGAATTTGAACGTTTGGTAGCAAAAATGCATCGCCGCGGCGTGGTGCACCTCGACTTACGTAATTTAGGTAATGTTATTTGTTCAAAAGACGGCAAGCCTTACATTATTGATTTTCAGTCAGCGATTCGCTTTGCACGCTTTCCGCGCTGGTTACAGCGTTTTATGCGTGGTGCCGATATGAGTGGGGTTTATAAAGCATGGCATAAGTTAGCCAAAGACTCGTTACCGCAAGCAAAGGCTGATTATTTGCACGACTTTAATCATGTGCGTAAGCGTTGGATTTTTAAAGGTTACCCGATTCAACGTGCCTATTTGTGGTGTAGTGGGGCAGTAACTCAGATTCTTAATTCTGAATTTGTTCGCAGTATATTAGATAGATTGTAAAAAGCGCGCTTGCACGCGCTTAGTGGGGAGAACTAGTATTTAGGCCAACCATTAGCATCCCAATTCAGGGTGCTGATGAGCAATTTAGGGGTACCATTATCACCTGCATCATAAGCATGACGAACAATCACATCGGTATTTAAAATGTCTTGTCCACCTGGACCTACCCATTGGCTATTACCCGCATCAAGAATGCTCCCGCCGCTAGCTAGCATGTCGGTGCCATTTTTATCTAGGTATGGACCGCGGATGTCACTAGAGCGACCATACGCAATACGGTAAGTACTATTCGTGCCATCACAGCATTTGCCTACTGAAACAAACAAATAGTAATAGCCTTGGCGATACACTATGGTAGGTGCTTCGATGCCACCAGAGCGACTTGCTAAAGAGTAGATTTGACCAAATGGTTTCATGGTCATTGGGTTAATACGCGTTAGTTTAATACCCGAATTCCATGAGCCAAAGGCAAGCCAAGGTGCACCATCTTTTGCTACCACGAGATCGGGGTCAATGGCGTTATAATTATTGCTATTGGTCGTGTTAATTACTAAACCATCATCACGCCAATCACCGGCTGCCACACTACTTGCTGAGGTAAGGCCAATAGCGCTAACACGTGAACCAAAGGTCGAAATCGAATAATAAAGCCAGCTACGACCATTGTAGCTTTTTAATTCAGGCGCCCAGACATCAATTCCATCATGATCTGGTACATAGTTACTCCACCAGCTTAAACCATTTGAGAAAATTGGCTGCGCATCATTCCAATCTACACCGTTACTTGAATATTTACCGTAGATACCAGGGCCTGTTTGAAAAACCCACCAAGTGCCATTTTCATAGCCAAGGGTTGGATCGTGGGTGACTAAATTACCAGTAAGTGGCCAGTGATCTGCAGCGCCATTGGTTGTGGATGGATCCCAAGGGGTTGATTCAACATTAGCAAGCTTGGTTAGCTGCCACTGCTGTGCATCGCTGCCGTTGTAGCTCCACTGGCTAATATTCGCGCCATCGTTGCCATCAAAAGCATAAAGGTCGAGTGCCTTACCACTGTGATCGTTAATGAAGCTGTAATAGCCGCTACCTTCATCATTAATTTGCCAGTGTTGGCTGGCAAGATTAGCGTACTCATATTGCACCACATTGCCGCCATCGGCAGTCGAGAAGTCAAACACCTCTAGGGCTTTACCACTATTTAAGTTAATAACCGAATAGTTGCTGCCACCTATATTAGTAATTAACCAGCGCTGGGTGTCGTGATTCGTGTCAGCCCATTGACTAACATTCGCACCATCGTTGGTTTGCGCGCTGGCTACTTCAACAAACTTAGCACTGTACTTTGATTTAATGGTGTATACGCCATTATCAATCGCATAAGCATTGGGCAGTATGAGTGTTGTTGCCAAGCTGAGTGCAGCTAGGGCTTTTTTTGAAAGTATCATTGTGTCTCCAAATCATTGTTATTGAGCTTTCCTTGTGTGTTCTGCTCCTTGGATGAGTTTTGATCAACACCAATTAATAAAGAGTAATGGTGCAAATGAAAACTATTTATAATACTTTATTATATTATTACATTTGTAAAGGTGATCGGTAAGATAATTAACAAAAATTTTACCTTTGACTGTTTTGGAAGGGACTTTAGTGTTTAGCTGAGATACAAAAAAGCCACTCAGTGAGTGGCTTTTCGGATGTTATTGAGTAATAAACTGGCTGGGAATATCCCATTTGAGGGTATGCAGTTGGCCTTGCCAAGTTTGTATTGTGATCCACAGTTTATCATCTGCTGAGATGGTTTTAGGAGCTATCGCGTGGGCGTGCTGACCATGATTGGTGCCATGCATTATGCCTTCTTCATCTTTAGCAAACTCCGTTAGTGCTAAAGGCGCTTGGCCAATGTTTAAATACGCCTGACGAACATTGCTTATGTCACCTTGATTAAAGGCGATAAAGAAATCTTTCACATACTCATTGTGGTGTGAGTACGGGGCATCTTCATTTAGCGGCATCGGGGCGATTTTAAATTCGCCCGCTTGTTGCTCTTGCCAAAGTGCAGGAAACTGAGGGTTTAATGACTGATAAATAAACCACACAGGCAAAGCCAGTACCACAGCATGTAAAAGATACTTTTTACGCTGCCACCAAGTTGCTTGTAAACGAGCCATTAGTTTGCCTCCTGAACGTTATTTACTGGCGCTGATTGGCGCGCTTTTACAGGTTTGTTATTTACTAATTTTGCGGCGTACATCATAAAGCCAGTGATTGACATACCACTTAAAATTAAACCAAAGATAAACCAAATAACCTTTGTCCACAGACCGCCAATATTACCGTAATGCAGCGGATCGGCGATATGTGAAAGGGTGAGTAGTCCCGACATAGCTTCTGGGCTTTTACTTGCTGCAATTTCACCTGTCCAAGGATTGATTGAGGTTGAGTAAGCGTAGTTATCGTAGAAAATAGTATCGCCACTGCCCATGATATTAAACATGCCACGGTTATGCTCTGGCAGCATCACATAGCTAGGTTTGAAATCTGGGTATTTCTCTTTGGTAATAGCCAGTGCCGCTTTTAAATCGGTTGGCGGTGTTTGTTTATCCGCAGGTAAAGTTGAAACCGCCACGAGCGGTGCGTGCTCTTCTATGTCTATTTCGTTATGCCACATGATGGCTTGCACTAAATACCACAGGCCTGTTAGTGCCATTACTGCCATAAACCAAATTGACCAAACGCCACTTAAGGTATGTAAATCTTTTAGAAAGGTTTTTTTACCTTGATTAAAACGTAGTTTTGGCTGGCTAAATGCACGCCAAAAGTTTTTATAAATCACTAAGCCTGTTACTAGTGCACCTAAAAGGACAAAAGCCATGGCGCTGACGAGGTAGTAACCTACGCTGTAACCTTCTTGCCAAGGGAAGAATAGCCAGCCGTGTAGGGTACGCATAAATTCAATGAATGAGATAGTGTCATTAACCGCTTGTACTTCGCCGGTGTATTGATTGACGTAAGCTACAGCATAAGGTTTGTCGGTATCAGTGAAAATAACCGCATTAACCAAGTAAGGCTCATAAGTAAGTACACTCATTACATCGGCAGTCGGGTAGGCTTTTTCAACGCTATTAATAACTTGATCAACACCAAGTGCTGGTAAATCATTTGGGTTGTTTGCTCGTGCTTCACTGTTGGTCAGCCAAGTAAGCTCATGGCTAATAACCGACACAGTACCTGTGACGCAAATAAAGCAAAATAGCACCCATACTGGGAGCGAAAACCAACCATGTAGTTGGAACCAAAGACGTTTACTCATGGTAAAAATAGCCCGACGTTAATTGATGATAGTAATTGTTATCATTTAAATTGTACTACAGTCTTTTGAACAAACACAATCTCTGTCGACGAGCTGCAAAAAAGGCGCTATTAAGCGCCTTTATCATTAGTTTGATTGAGGGTAACAATTCGTTGTGGGAAAGGAATTTCGATATCCGCCCCTTGAATTGCTTTAAATACATTGCGGTTCACCGCTAATTTGGTCTCAATAATTTTGGTGGTTGGCACCCAAAAGCGATAGCTCAAGGTAACACCGCTCTCAGCAAAACGCTCAATACCGACTTGTGCATGAGGAGAGTCACTAACTAGTTCATGCTCGTCTAACACTTTTTCGATAAGCTCAATAGCGAGATCTGCATTGGCATCATAAGCGATGTCTATTTCACCTTTAACTAATGAATAGCTAAACGAGTTATGTAAAATTTCACCAACAATATGTTTGTTAGGAATGGTGATTTCGACTTTTTCTTCGTTAATCAGAATTGTGTGACCAAGCTCAATGGTTTTAACTTGCCCACTCACGCCTTTTACTTCAATCGTATCGCCAACAACAAATGGCCTTGTTGCAATGATGGCAAGGCCCGCACCGTAGTTTGAAAGCATGCCTTGCATTGCTAAACCAGCACCGAGTGATGCAGCACCAATGGCAGCGACAAATGGGGTCACGCTAATGCCAATTTTGCCAAGGGCAATAACCAAGAACATAATGATCAGCAATACTTTGATGACATTACTGACAAAGTTGGTGAGGGTGATATCGATATTGTGACGCTGCATGAGGCCAGCAACCATATTCGATACTTTTTGCGCAATCCATAAACCAATAAATAGAATTAAGATGGCACCTAAAATTTGCATACTGTAGGTGACCAAATATTCCATAATCAGATTGTAGTATTTTTCGACTTGCTGAATTTCTGAGTCAATCATGTGTTTTCCTAACAAGGTTACTGCGAATTCTGACTATACCAGAACATGCTGAATAACAGGATAGAGTATCGGCACTATTATAGCGCTGAGAAGCGCACTTAATGCCATCGCCACAGAGGCAAAGGCACCTGCTTTTGGCTGATCACTAATCAGTGATGCTGTGCCAATGGCATGGCAAGCGGTACCAATGGCAACACCTTTTGCTTGGGCATTGCGGATATTGATAAGCGAGAAAATCAAATTACCAAATATAGCCCCAAGTACGCCAATAAAAATCACCATGGCTGCTGCTAAAGAAGGGATGCCGCCTAGTGACTCTGTTACTAACAAGGTGATGGGTGTTGTTACAGATAAACTTGCTAGGGATGCGCTTAGCTGAGCAGGGGCTGCAAAAAAATAACATATTAGCGAGGCGACCAAGGTGGCATTGATCACCCCTAAGCTACAACTTATGAGGATTAGCAGCAGGTTCTTTTTGACATGGATAAATTGCTGATAAAGCGGTAAAGCCAATGCCACAATGGCAGGCTCAAGCAACCAGCTTAAAACTTTACTGTGCTCGGCAAAAGGCTCATAAGGAAGCTTTAATGCTACTAACAAGGCTGCAGTTAATATAATTGCCCAGCACACAGGATTACTAAGCGCTTTGGCAGTGGCATGCTGGGTTTTCGCGTTTAAAAAACGCAGTACTAAGAAAAGCGCAATAATGCACGGAACGCAGAGCCACCATAAACTAACTGTCATTTTCGCGGCCCTTAAAATAAGCGATAACAGCGCCTATGAGTACAACACTACTCAGCGGCACGACAATAAAAATAGTTAGTAATAAAGGCCAGTTCTGCGAAATTAAACCTAGGTGCTCAATAATGCCAACCCCTGCAGGGATGAAGAACAACGGCATGTAATTAAGTAAAGGGCTGGCTGTTGGTTTTAAATGTTGTTCTTTTACGAGGCCCGTTAATAGTAGCACGAGCAGTAACACCATACCGAGTAATGGGGCAGGGAAAGAGCTTTCAAGCAAAGCCGTTAAAAACTTGGCAACGGCTAAGCAGGTAAGAATAATGACACTACTGATAAGGTATTTCATAAGTCAGGATAATTGCGAATAAAGTACAACTACATCATACCCTTGTCAGTTGTACTATGCGACTTTAGCTTACCATGATTTGGCATTATTAAATTGAATATCCTCTGCACCTTTCGCCTTTGCAATCGCCTTTTTAGTATTAGGGTTCATAAGTAAGCGAATTTGACTCCAGGTTTCTTTAGCGAGAATTTTACGCTGCTGTGAACGGTAGCTTTGCTGAGTAATTCGTTTAATTGCTGCCAAGGTATCTGGCGAACGCGCCATGAGGGTTTCTAGTACAGCATCGGTTTGTTTATCAACGTCATCAGTGAGTTGTGTAACTAAGCCATACTCCTTAGCATCTTCAGCAGAGACTGGCCCTGCATGACTTGCTAACCAAAGTGCTTGGTCACGCTTCATTAAACCTGCAAGCACCACGTTAGCCCCCATATCAGGGCATAAGCCCCAACGAGCTTCCATGATCGCTAATTTAGCGTTTTTATCGACGATGCGGTAATCAGCACCAAGTGCGATTTGCATACCGCCACCAAAGCAGTGCCCGGTCACTTTTGCAATCACCGGAATACTTAAGTCTTGCCAACCTAGCACTACTTTTTGCGCTAAGTTTTGGTTTCCTGGTAACCACTTGAATAAAAGCTTGATGATATTGCTTGGCTTTTTCATCACCGCAGCAACATCCAGTCCAGAGCAAAAGTGTTCGCCTTCGCCAGAGATAACCACCGCACGCAAACTGCGATCACGTTTAATTTTTTTGATTACGTTTGAAAGCTCGACAAACATGGCAAAACTGAGTGCATTTTGTTTCTCGGGACGAGCAAGGCTAACCCATGCGACTTGTTGTTTTATTTCTAGTTTTATCATGGTAACTCCTCTGACCTGTTTGTTAGAGCTTACGAGTTAATTACAACTAAGTAAAGAATTGCTGATGTGTCGCAAGGAATCATTATATTTTCCAAAAATGGGTAACCTTGTCATATATTTAGTTACAAATTGGTGTATATTTTTAAAACAAAGATGCTAGTTCATCGCTAGTTTGATTTTGTGATTAGTTAGATACTTTCGCAAAATCCCATGACACGACTAGACTTAGCTTTAAGTCGCGCTACAAGGAGTAAATATATGCTGATGCGCAAAACAGCTCGCATAACAAAACAATCATCTCGTTCTTTGGTTTTTGTTGCAATTTCTGTCGCATTAACAACCACATTGGTTGGCTGTTCAGATGATAAAGCACAACAACAAGCTACGCCGCCACCGGCTGTATCAGTATTTAATGTCGTTACACAAGAAGTTGGTAATTACCGAGAATTTGTTGCACGCACTGAAGCATTCCAAGAGGTTGCGATTAGGGCCCGTGTTGAGGGTGAACTCATTGAACGTCACTTTAATGAAGGCTCATCGGTTGAAAAAGATCAGCTCTTACTGCGTATTGACCCATCTGAGTACCGCTCGACTGTGTCAGAAGCTGAGGCTGATTTAAAAAGTAAAATTGCCGCAGCAGGCGCCGCTGAACGCGATTTAAAACGTGGTAAAGATGTGGCTGCGCAAGGTTTCATTTCACAATCAGACCTCGATAAACTAACCACCAATTTTGAGCAAACCACTGCAGCTGTTAAAGCCGCAGAAGCTGAACTTGAAAAAGCAAAACTCAACCTAAGTTATACCGAAATTCGTGCGCCGTTTGCAGGGCGTATTGGTAAAGTGAACTATGACGTGGGTAATATTGTTGGGCCATCATCCAATGAGCTTGCGGAGCTGACCGATGTTGATCCAATTTATGTAAGTTTTCAGGTTGAAGAAGCTGACTACATCTCTTATCGTCAAAATCATCAAGCACCGTCAGATAAAGACCCTCGTGATGTGCCTATCGATTTAACTTTACGCTTACCGAATAATTCGACCTTCGCTGATAAAGGCGTACTTGATTTTGCTGATACCAAAATTAACCGCAATACAGGCACGGTTGAGCTTAGAGCCGCTTTTGATAACCCTGATGGCATTGTCATGCCGGGCTTATTTGTCACCTTGATCGTTGAAAGCACCAATAAACAAGACTTGGCACTCATTCCTCAAGTAGCGGTACAAGAAAACCAGCAAGGTAAGTTTGTGCTCGTTGTTGATGATGAAAACAAAGTGGCTATGCGGATTGTTAAACTGGGTCGACGTATTAATGCGATGTGGGTGGTTGAGTCAGGCTTAGAGGCCGGTGAAAAAGTCATTATTGAAGGTTTACAAAAGGTACGCCAAGGCGCTGAAGTGAAAGCAGTTGAAAAAAATGTCGATGAAACAACCGGCACTATTTCTAGCAAAGCTAACTCTTAGGAGTGAGATATGATCAGTAAAACTTTTATATCTCGCCCAAAGTTTGCCTTGGTAATTTCGATTGTTATTACCATTGCGGGTTTAATTTCAATGGCCTTGCTGCCAGTGAATATGTATCCGCAAATTACCCCTCCGCAAGTTCAAATTAGTGCTAGTTACCCAGGTGCAAGTGCGCAAATTGTCGAAGAGTCGGTGATCCGGCCCATAGAAGAGCAAGTTAATGGCGTTGAAGATATGATGTATATCGAATCAACATCGTCTAATAACGGCACGGCCAACATAACTGTTTATTTTAAAGTCGGCACAGATACAGATATTGCCCAAGTTAATGTGCAAAACCGTGTGGCACTTGCTGAAGCAGGCTTACCTGAAGAGGTTAAACGCCAAGGTGTGTCGGTTAAGAAAAAATCGAGCTCGATGTTACTTGGTATCAACTTATACTCGAATCAAGAAAATATCGACGCTATTTTCTTAAGCAACTATGCAACCAACTACTTAACCGAGCCTCTTGGCCGTATTAATGGGGTTGCATCAGCTGAGGTTATGGGTGAACAAACCTATTCAATGCGCTTGTGGTTGCGCCCAGATCGAATGGCATCATTGGGTTTAACTGTGTCAGAAGTTCAAGCTGCGCTGCAAGAACAAAATACTATCGTAGCAGCAGGTAAACTGGGGGCTGCACCCTCTGCACCGAGCCAGCAATTTGAATATTCGATTCAGGCAAAAGGGCGTTTAAAAACCCCTGAAGAGTTTGGTCAAACCATTATTCGCTCGAGCAAAGATGGTAACTTTGTGCGCCTGCACGATATTGCCCGAATTGAATTAGGTGCAGCAAGCTACAGCACAACAGCAAAGTTAAACCAGCAAGACACTGCCTTTATTGTTATTTATCAGCTAACAGAAGCGAATGCGACGCAAGTTGCCAACGATGTAAAAGCACGTATGGCTGAGCTTGCTAAACAGCTACCTGATGGCGTTGAGTACTCTATTCCTTATGACACCACAGAGTTCATCAATCGCTCGATTGATGAAGTGGTCGTCACCCTTGTCCAAGCGGTTGGCTTGGTTATTTTAGTGGTATTTTTATTCTTACAAAATTGGCGCGCTACGCTCATTCCAACGGTGGCTATTCCGGTATCTTTGGTGGGGACTTTCGCGTTTATGATGATGATGGATTACTCCATCAACTTAATCACCTTGTTTGGTTTAGTGCTTGCGATAGGTATCGTAGTAGATGATGCCATTATCGTTATTGAAAACGTTGAGCGAATACTAAAAGAAGAAAAGCTGCCAATTAAAGAAGCGGTTACCAAAGCGATGGAGCAGGTATCGGGGCCAATCGTGGCAACGACCTTAGTATTGCTTGCGGTGTTTGTGCCAGTAGGCTTTATGCCGGGAATAACCGGGGAGCTTTATAAACAGTTCTCGGTGACGATTTCATTTGCAGTACTCATTTCATCTTTAAATGCACTGACATTAAGCCCTGCTTTGTGTGCTTTATTGTTAAGTGAAAAAGCCATGAAGCCGATTAAATGGCTAGCCCCGTTTGAAAACATCATTACCCGCTCAACCAATGGTTACAGTAAAGTGATTAACTTTATCCTCAAACGTACAGCGAGAATGGCATTGTTTGCAGTGGTTATTTTTGCTGCTGCAGGTTGGTTGGTAAAAACGGTGCCTACAGGCTTTGTACCAGCAGAAGACCAAGGCTTTCTTTTTGTTGATGTGCAATTACCTGATGCGGCAGCAAGCGGTCGTACCCAAGATGTAATGCATAAGCTGGGGGATATTGTTAAAAATGAACCAGCGGCAACCGATTTTATTGCGGTTTCTGGTTTTTCATTACTCGGTGGTGCGGGTTCTAATAATGCGCTTGGTATCGTAGTACTTAAAGACTGGGAAGAACGAACTAGCCCTGAACTTGGTTTACGTGCGGTACTAACGCGCTTGATGGGGCAGTTTTGGGCAATGCCAGATGCGCAAATCATGGCCTTTAACCCGCCTTCAATACCTGGACTTGGTACAAGTGCTGGCTTTGAATTTAGGTTACAAGACAGTGAAGGGCGCGAGCCTGCTGAGCTTGCGCAAGTATTAAATGGCCTGATTTATGAAGCGAACCAACGCCCAGAGCTATCAAATGTTTACAGTACATTTAGAGCGAATGTGCCACAGTATTTCCTTGAAATTGACCGTAATAAGGCAAAAGCTCAAGGGGTCGCGCTTAGCGATATTTTCTTAACCTTGCAGGCGCAGCTAGGCTCGTTATACATTAATGACTTTAACCAATTTAGCCGTACTTACCGCGTTATCATGCAGGCGGAAAGCCGTTTTCGCCAAAACCCAGCTGACTTACAGTACTACTATGTACGTAATGATGAGGGAGCAATGGTGCCGCTCACTACATTAGCTAAACTTGAGCCAATTCTGGGTCCTACAAGCTTAACGCACTTTAATTTATACCGCAGTGCAAGCATTAGCGGACAACCTGCGGCGGGGTATGCTAGTGGTGATGCCATTAAAGCAATGCAAGAGTTGGCCGAGCAATTACCTACAGGCTATGTGTATGAGTGGGCTGGGCAGTCTAAACAAGAGATTGAAGCGGGTAACACTGCGCCAATCTTGTTTGGCTTAGCGGTAGTATTTGTGTATCTATTCTTGGTTGCTCAATACGAAAGTTGGACAATTCCGTTTTCGGTCATTGCAGCGGTGCCGCTGGCATTATTTGGTGCCATGCTTGCGCTGTATGTGATTGGCATGGAAAACAACATCTATGCACAGGTAGGTTTAGTGCTACTGATTGGCCTGTCCACCAAAACCGCCATTTTGATTGTTGAATTTGCTATGGAAGAACGCGCTGCAGGCAAAAGTATTTTTGAAGCGGCTCTTAACGCGGCAAGATTACGCTTTAGAGCGGTGTTGATGACGGCACTGTCGTTTGTACTTGGCGTATTACCGCTGGTGTTTGCAAGTGGTGCAGGGGCAGGCAGTCGAATATCGCTCGGTATTACCGTGTTATTCGGGATGTTAGCTGCAACCATTTTTGGCACCTTACTTGTTCCGCTATTTTATACGCTCGTGCAATCAATGCGCGAAAAAATAAAAGGCACAGCAAGTGCTGAGTAAAATCTGTTATTAATTACAAAAAAGTCAGGGCAACCTGGCTTTTTTTTTGGTAAAACTCAAAAGAGGTTTGTTATCATAGCCAGATTCAAAGCGATACACATGTGCAGAGGTTTAAGGAATGGCTGGTCCACGCTTATACAGTGAAGAAGAAGTAACTCATCAGGCTTATGATATCTTTTTAGAGTTAGCACCTGATAATTTAAGCGAGCAAGATATTGCTGATTTTAACGAGCACAGAGAAGAGCTTGGCTTTATTGAAGAAGGTGAGCCTGACGAGCAGTGGCAAGATTTTGTTGCACTAGAAATTGAACCTGAGCTGTTTGTACAAGTCTTAGTAGGACTTGAATTCGACAATCAAGATATCTTGTTTGCGAAAATTTTAATTAGCCGAGACAAAGATGCACCGTTTTGCCACATTCTTTGGAAAGATAGCGAATAACTCTCCAGCCGATGTTTGACTCTACTTTTAGTTGTTTTAATTCAATAAAACGAATTATTTTGCCCGCCCTGCTAGTTTGCAGTTGGCAGGCTTTTGCTGTTGATCCGTTTGAAGACTTTCATGAGTACGGGCAATTATCAGAAGAAGAAATCCATAAAATTCATAAAGGCGAGTTGCTGTACGGAGATATGGAGTTTGGTTTTATGGTAAGCCGTGGCAATACCAACTCAACCAGCTTCAAACTTAAAGGTAACCTATACCAAGATTTCGAAAAGTGGCGTAACCAATTTAAGCTCGATACTTTATACAAACGTGACCGTAATGAAGAAACTGGTGATGAAGAAGTCTCTGCAGACCGTATTTTTGTATCGGGCCAAGGTAACTATAAGCTAAATGTGAAAAATGAGTCATTTTTCATTTATGGTGACTACGAGCGAGATAAGTTTAGTGGTCTTGAGTTTAAGAGCACCATAGCGACGGGGTACGGTAACCGCATTTACCAAGGCAGCAAGAATAAAGTCGATATCGATGTGGGGCCGGGTTTATACCGCTCGGTGGCTGATCAAGAGACTGCAACAGAAGAAGATGAAACAAAAACAGGTTACCTGCTTCGTTTAGCGCTGCAGTGGGAGCGTACAGTCTCTGCTCGTACTCGCTTTAATCAAGATGTCAGTTATGAACAATCATTGTCAGGGTTAAACTCGCGTTTAAAGTCAGAAACATCCCTGATCAGCAAAATTATGGGTGATGTATCACTCAAATTTACTTACATGTATCGCTATAACTCAAAACCAGAGGAAGATAAGCTCAAGTACGATTCTGAGCTGAGTGCAACCTTTGTTTATAGCTTTTAAGAGAATACTTCAGAATGTATCAACATAAACAGTACGCTATTTTTATTTTTGTTATCTTAGGCTGGATTGGCGCCTTCATTGCCTTAGCTTGGAACTTAATTGGTGCAGATATTCCTCTTATGGTGTTTAGCGCTATCTTAGTGCTGGTGGCCTTTTTGTTTCATGGCTTAACGATTAAGGTGAGCGATAAAACAGTAAGCTGGGCATTTGGTCCGGGGGTATTTGGTAAAACAGTGACTTTTGATGAGATTGAATCTGTTCGAGCGGTAAGTAATTCATTTCGACATGGTATTGGTCTGCGTATCACGCATGATGGCTGGGTTTACAGTGTATCTGGATTTAGTGCTGTAGAATTGGCAATGAAAGATGGCACGCACTATCGCTTAGGAACCAATGACCAAGAAGGCTTACTTGCTGCGCTTAGAGAGCATATTGCTGAACCAGAGCCAGCACTGGATGCACAGAAAGCAGCTGAACAGATATAAAAAAAGCGCCAATGGCGCTTTTTTTTTATAGTAATGGTTTAGTGGCTGTGACCACAACCACCTTCACCGTGCACATGACCATGTGCTAATTCTTCTTCAGTTGCATCGCGTACTTCAAGTACTTCAACATCAAAATGAAGGGTAATACCTGAAAGAGGGTGGTTACCATCTACAATAACGTCTTCGTCTTGAATTTCAATGATCATTACTGATTGGTCGCCAGCGTCTGTCGTAGCGCGGAACTGCATACCAACTTCAATTTCCATACCTTCAAACATTGATTTTGGCACTGCTTGCATTAGGTCATCGTGACGCTCACCATAGCCTTGCTCTGGCTCAACTGTTACGCTGAATGTGTCGCCCGCTTCTTTACCTAATAGCGCATTTTCGAGGCCTGGAATTAAGAAACCCGTGCCAACGATAAACACTAGTGGCTCACCATCGAAAGAGTTGTCGATGGTGTTTTTGTTATTATCCAATACTGAATAATGCATTTTTACCACTTTGTTTGCTGCTACGATCATAGTCATTCCTATTTATTCATCTTCGAGAGAGTAAGGCAGAGCTTGAATTGATAACTCTACCTGAGGGAGGTGTTTTGCTCGCAAAATTTGGCCTGCTTCATTGTCGTTAGGAAGCACAACCAGACCCATTAAGGTTTGCGTTTGTTGATTATAACTTTGGCTAATAAGCTTGCCAGCACGGCGCCAGTTTTCGCCCAGTTGCGTTTCGAGCTCAAGCTCATCAAGTAAGCCTTCAGCTTTGCCCGAAACTATATACATAGCACGTTTATTTTTGCCTAGGTATTTCATACGGGCGACGGTTTCTTGCCCTGTGTAGCAGCCTTTTCTGAAACTGATACCACCAAGCGCTTGTAAGTTAACCATTTGCGGTACATATTCGCCAATAGCGTCGCTGTTTAATGACGGCTCGCCAGCGGCAATAGCTGCCTGTTGCCATAACGCGTCATCATCAAGGGCTGTTATGTCATCAGGTAAGCTAAATTCGTCGTTGACCATAAGCAATACGCGGTTATCAGCAAGCTTTAACGCTTTACCGCCAGCAAAATCGACTGCGCTGTGCTCGTCGTCAAAATTAATTGCTAAGGTTTCTAGAGTCGCTGTTAGGTCATCACCTAGTAAGCCAATTAGCGGTTTTTCAGATTGCTGAATGTCTACTTGCGAAAATACCGCATATTTTTTTAACTCGACTAGCGATTGCTCTACCTCAGGTTTTGAGCCCGCAAGGTAATAGCTATCAAGGTGTGAAAACAACCTAAACACACCCCAAAGCTTGCCTTTTGCATTACAGTGGCCAGCCCAAAGGAAGTTATCATCCGTTAATTTGTTGATATCTTGCGTAATTTGTCCGTGAAGGTAAGACAACTTATCTTTGCCAGTTAGGCTGATAAGTGAATAAGATAAAGGACATGCGTAAACAGTCGACATAAAAACCTTCTTTACGATATGAATGAGCGCTAATGATAACTTAGTTAGGGTAGCAATTTAAATAGCTGTTTATTCGATAGCAATTTGGTAAACTGCAGACAAATAAGTACGAGGTTTAAAATGACTGAAATTCACAGTAAAGAACGTATTCGTTGGGCATGCCGTCGCGGTATGTTAGAACTAGATGTTTTATTTATGCCATTCGTTGAAGAAGCGTTTGACTCACTATCAAAAGAACAGCAAGCCGTTTTTCAACGCTTACTTGAGTGCGATGATCCTGATTTATTCGCCTGGTTCATGGGTCATGAAGAGTGTAAGGACCCAGAACTGAACGGTATGGTCGCGTTAATTTTAGACCGAGTTCGTGTATAGATTTACCGTTACAAACAACACCACAGACCACAAACCCTTTGTGGTCTTTTTTTGCTTAACAGCCATCACTTTATGCTTTGTTTACCAGCATGTTTTCGCTCAACTTTTGGCTTGTTTAGCGTGCTTCTTCTTAGCCATTCTTAGTTTTAAAAAAGTCCAACAAGCACAGCCTGAAAAGGGTTTTATAATTTTAGAGCAAGCAGAGCTCAGGTTTGTTAACGACAAACTTAAAATTCAAGGCCAGATAACAGCTAAAAGTTATGTGTTTGCTAATTTTGTAGTGCTGAGGTTGGCTGGGTTTTATCAATCACACTGGCTGATTATAAGCTCAGCCAGTGTTGATGAAGAAAGTTTCTCGCGTTTAAAGCGTGCGATTATTGCAGTGCAGCGACCGACTTAGGCGTTAAAATTGTCGGCGTTGGATTTTCGTTTTGCTCTGGGTAATCAATCGTGTAATGAAGACCACGACTTTCTTTACGCTCAAGGGCGCTGCGAATAATAAGCTCTGCAACCTGCACTAGGTTTCGAAGTTCTAATAAGTTATTTGTAACCCTAAAGTTTGCGTAATAGTCGTGAATTTCTTGCTGCAGTAATTCTACGCGGTGAAGCGCACGTTCTAAACGTTTTGTTGAGCGTACGATGCCCACATAATCCCACATAAATAACCTTAGCTCATGCCAGTTGTGGGTAATAACGATTTCTTCGTCTGAGTTAGTTACGCGACTTTCATCCCAAAGTGGTAAGGCTTCAAGGGCAGGGCTTGCATCGATTTTGCTTAAAATATCTTTCGCGGCAGCATGGGCAAACACGATACATTCGAGTAGCGAGTTACTCGCCATACGATTAGCGCCATGTAAACCAGTGTAAGCCACTTCGCCAACAGCGTATAAGTTATCTAAATCTGTACGGCCATTAAAGTCAGTCATGACACCGCCGCAGGTATAGTGTGCAGCAGGCACCACTGGAATGGCTTCTTTAGTAATGTCTAGGCCAACACTTAAACATTTAGCGTAGATAGTTGGGAAGTGCTCAATGATAAAATCTTTATCTTTGTGACTAATATCAAGGTACACACAGTTCGCACCAAGGCGTTTCATTTCAAAATCGATAGCGCGAGCAACAATATCGCGAGGGGCAAGTTCTTCGCGCTCATCAAAGTCTTTCATAAAGCGAGTGCCATCAGGGCGTTTTAAATAAGCACCTTCACCGCGCATTGCTTCGGTGATCAAAAAGTTTTGCAGCTCTGGGTGGTACAAACTTGTTGGGTGGAATTGGTTAAACTCCATATTGGCAACACGGCACCCTGCACGCCATGCCATTGCTATACCATCACCACTCGATACATCAGGGTTAGAAGTATATAAATACACTTTACTTGCGCCACCTGTTGCCAGTGATACGAATTTAGCTGCAATGGTTTCAACTTTTTTATCAACACAGTTCCAGACGTACAAGCCGTGAACATGCTTGCCTTTTTTGGCTAAGCTTTTATCTGTGATTAAATCGATGGCATTGTAATTTTCTAACAGGGTGATGTTAGGGTGTGCTTGTACTTGGCTAATTAAGGTGGTTTGCACTGCTCGGCCAGTTGCATCGGCGGCATGTAAAATACGGCGATGACTATGACCACCTTCGCGAGTTAAATGAAAACGCTCTTTACCTTTTGAATCGAACTCCATGTCAAAAGGTACGCCTTGCTCAATTAGCCACTTTAAACATTTTTTAGCATTGCTTGCTGTGTAGTGAACCGCATCACGGTCACATAATCCGCCGCCTGCATCTAGAGTGTCTTCAACATGAGATTCAATGCTGTCATTCTTTTTATCAAATACCGCTGCAATACCACCTTGAGCATATAAGGTAGAACCTTCAGTTAATGCGCCTTTACTAAGTACTGTCACCTTACAGTGATTAGCAAGCGATAAAGCAAGAGAAAGGCCAGCGGCGCCGCTGCCAATGATAGCGACATCAGTAATGTGATGTTTATTTTGGTTCATGTCTGTGGTCTTTGCGGTTACAATGCTCGGCTAGTAGTGCCAAAAGTTTGAGCAAATAAATTTTTATGTGGTATACGTATATGTACCATATTTGCTTTAACACTATTAGTCATTTTAATACGTTATACCAATCTTATTAGTTTTATCGTCACATAAACAGTTTATTGTTAGCTGTTTTAAATTGTGAATTTAATTTAGATAACCGTTGATTCTTAAGCAGTTATTGAGGTTGTCGTGTAATAAGATTGGTATGACTCAATTTATTTGCGTGCTATTTTATAAAAAAATCATTTTAAACTGAACTTTTATATTCATGGTGCAGTCAGAGTTTGTGTAAACAATGGCGAGTATATGAATAGCAAGCAAGAATCAAACAGAGGAGTACCGGCTCGAATGAGCGAGCAGGATTTGGATTTAGCGCTAGTTAAAAGGGTCCAGCAAGGAGATAAAAACGCCTTCAACCTATTAGTTAGAAAATATCAGAATAAAATTGCAGGTTTGATTTCACGTTATGTATCGAACCAAGGTGATGTTGCTGATGTCGCACAAGAAGCTTTTATTAAAGCTTACCGTGCTTTACCTAACTTTAGAGGTGATAGCGCCTTTTATACTTGGTTGTACCGTATCGCCGTAAATTGTGCTAAAAATTACTTAGTTGCGCAGGGTCGTAAACCCCCAGCTAACGATGTTGACGCCGAAGAAGCAGAATTTTATGACAGTGCAGATGCAATGCGTTCAAACGCATCGCCAGAAAACCTGTTATTAAGTGACGAAGTACGTGCTGTAATTTTTAATACGATTGATAGTTTGCCTGAAGATCTAAAAACCGCGATTACCCTTCGTGAAATTGAAGGTATGAGCTATGAAGAAATAGCCGTGGTTATGGATTGCCCTGTGGGAACGGTGCGTTCACGTATTTTCCGTGCCCGTGAGGCGATTGATAATAAATTGAATCCATTAATAGGTGAGTCTTAGTATGACAAAAGCAGACGTTAACAAGTTGGATAATGAGCAGTTGTCCGCGTTACTTGACGGCGAGCAGCAGTTAACTGATCAAGCGATCACAAACGACGATGTGTCTACATTTGGTCGTTACGCAATGATTGGTGATGTAATGCGTGCTGAGGCAAATAACAACGCTTTTAATTTTGACATTGCAGATGCAGTGGCAGAATCACTTGAGCAAGAACCTGTTTACGCAGATTTCGCGAATAAAACAACGGCACCAAAAAGCGAAGAGATCGTGGCGGCAACAGGCACTGATAACGTGGTAGCATTTAATTGGCGTCGTCCATTTGCACAAGTGGCCATTGCTGCTAGTGTTGCTATGTTTGCGATTGTGGGCGTACAAACATTGCCACAAAACACCGAGTCTCCGCAAAGTGACATTCCAACATTACAAACAGTACCATTAACAGGTATGGCTTCTCCTGTAAGTTACTCATCTGAGCAGCCTGCATTAGAAAATGCAGAGCAAGGTTTACGTGAGTTACAACAGCAGCGTATTGGCGCATTAGTTCTTGAGCACCAACGTCAAGCACGTGTTGCATATTCGCTAGAAAAATCGCAAACTGCAGAAAATGCAGACGAGGAAAAAAACTAATTAAATGAAAGTTTTTACTTTTATTTTGTCGCTGGTATTAACGTCTCCAGCCATTGCCAGCGACGAAAATCCCGCCAAGACTTTATTAAATGATATGGCTACGGCCGTTCATACTCGCAACTTTGACGCATCATTTGTGGTTGTAAAAGGCCAAGCTATGGAACCTTATCGCTGGTTACATGCAAAACAAGGTGATATTGAACTTGAGCATCTAAGTTTACTCAACGGCGCTGGCCTAGAAATGGTGCGCGTTGACGATCAGGTGACCTATTTTGAGCCTCATTCAGAGCCTTATTCAGTTAAAACAGACTCTATTGCCGGGCCAATTCCTGAAGTACTTTTTAAAGATATTAACCGACTAAGCGCTCACTATGATTTTGTGCTTGGCGGAAAAGGACGTATTGCAGGGCGCTCAGCACAGTTAGTGCGTATCGAGTCAAAAGATGAATACAAATATAACTATTGGATTTGGCTAGATACTGAGTCTTCGTTGTTACTTAAATCTGCCTATGTGAATCACAAAGGTGAGATGCTTGAGCAGTTACAGTTAACTCATATCAGCGTAACAGAGCAGCCTGCTCCTATGTTAGTTGAAATGCAAAATCGTGATTTTCCAGCAGTACTTGCGACTAACGATTTAGCCAATAATGAAGACAGCGCAGCGAATGATTGGAAAATTGGTTGGTTGCCAGATGGCTTTAAGCTATTAAAGTCAGATCGTCATAAACTTGATTTAAATAATGAACTTGCTGACTATTATTTATATTCAGATGGGTTTGTTGAAGTGTCTGTTTTTATTCAAAGACCTTTACCGGGTAAGCGCGCAAGCGGCGCTTTAACCTCAGGTGCAACGACTGTGTATGTGCACAATGGTGGTAGCTTTGATGTATCGGTTGTTGGTAATATTCCTGCTATGACAGCCAAAGCTATAGCTGAGTCGGTAGCGCGACCTCTTTAAATCATGATTGAACAAACACTCACTGTCGTGTCGGTTAAAGGCACGACAGCGAATTTAGAAGCAGAACAAAAGCAAGCCTGTGCCGGCTGTAATGGTCGTTGTGGTTCGCAAGTTTTTGCAAAGTTGTTTGGAACAGCTAAAAAAACCTTTCCTTATACCTTCGAAAAAGAGCTCCAAGTAGGGCAAAAAGTAACTTTAGCACTTGATGATAGCCACTTAGTTAAACATGCTATGGCTGTTTACATGCTACCCCTTTTGTTTAGTTTAGGGTTTGCTTTAATCGCATTTTCGGCTTTTTCACTTGCAGAAGGCTGGCAAATTTTAGCCGCCGTGATTGGTGGCTTAACGGGCTATGCGATAGCAAAATCAAGGGTTAAGAGCCTTAAGCATGATATTAAAGTAATAAAAATTCACCCAATTACTATTCCTTTCACTCAAATAGATGGTGATTAAAGCCAATTAAATGTAAAATTGTCGCTTTATACACTTAGTCCATTTTATATAGAAGTTTAGAATCCAGTTTATGAAGCATATCCGTAATTTTTCGATCATCGCCCATATTGACCATGGTAAATCGACTCTCTCTGACCGTCTTATCCAAGTTTGTGGTGGTTTAACAGACCGTGAAATGCAGCAGCAGGTGTTAGACTCAATGGACATTGAGCGTGAGCGTGGTATTACCATCAAAGCGCAAAGTGTAACGCTAAATTATAAAGCTAAAGACGGCGAAACATACCAGTTAAACTTTATCGACACGCCAGGACACGTTGACTTCACATACGAAGTATCGCGTTCACTTGCGGCCTGTGAAGGTGCACTTTTAGTTGTTGATGCGGGTCAAGGTGTAGAAGCACAAACCTTAGCTAACTGCTACACTGCAATCGAAATGGACTTAGAAGTTATTCCAGTTCTAAATAAAATCGACTTACCACAAGCCGATCCACTTCGTGTAGCAGAAGAAATTGAAGACATCATTGGTATCGATGCCCTAGATGCTGTGCAATGTAGTGCTAAAACTGGTATTGGTATTGAAGAAGTATTAGAAATCATTGTTAAAGATATTCCGCCACCAGAAGGTGACAAAGATGAGCCACTACAGGCGCTTATCATTGACTCATGGTTTGACCCATACCAAGGCGTTGTATCATTAGTACGTATTAAGCACGGTGAATTGCGCGCGGGCGATAAAATTAAGATCATGTCGAATGATCAAGTTCATATCGCAGATAAAGTGGGTATTTTCACACCAAAACAAACCAACACGGGTATCTTAAAAACCGGTGAAGTAGGCTTTGTTATTGCGGGTATTAAAGAAATCCATGGTGCACCTGTAGGTGATACCATCACTCTACAACGTAACTCTGCTCCAGAGCGTTTACCGGGCTTCCAACGCATTAAACCGCAGGTTTATGCAGGTATGTTCCCAATTTCATCAGATGACTATGAGTCATTCCGTGATGCGCTTGATAAATTAAGCTTGAACGATGCGTCGTTATTCTTCGAGCCAGAAAACTCAACAGCACTAGGCTTTGGTTTCCGTTGTGGCTTCTTAGGCATGCTACACATGGAAATCATTCAAGAGCGTCTTGAGCGTGAATACGACATTGATCTTATTACCACTGCGCCAACAGTAATCTACGAAGTAGAGACTAAAGACGGAACTAAACAGATAGATAACCCGTCTGACTTACCGCCGGTGAATAATATTCTTGAAATCCGTGAGCCAATTGTTGAAGCTAACATACTAGTTCCGCAAGAGTTTTTAGGTAACGTAATTACGCTTTGTGTTGAAAAGCGTGGTGTACAAACTAAAATGAGCTACCATGGTAAGCAAGTTGCTGTGACATACGAATTACCGATGGCTGAAGTAGTCATGGACTTCTTTGATAAGTTAAAATCAACAAGTCGTGGTTTTGCATCGCTTGATTATAACTTTAAGCATTTCCAAGCTTCAGACATGGTACGTGTTGACGTATTAATTAATGGTGAGCGTGTTGATGCGTTAGCGATTATTGTACACCGCGATATTGCACAATCACGTGGTCGTCAGTTAGCTGAAGCACTGAAAGACTTAATTCCACGTCAGCAGTTTGATATTGCGATTCAAGCAGCGATTGGTCAGCATGTTATTGCCCGTACAACAGTTAAGCAATTACGTAAAAACGTAATCGCGAAATGTTACGGTGGTGACGTGAGTCGTAAGAAGAAACTACTACAAAAACAAAAAGAAGGTAAAAAGCGAATGAAGCAACTAGGTAACGTTGAAGTACCTCAAGATGCATTCTTAGCTATCCTTAAAGTTGGTAAATAATTAGAAGTAAATAAAGGAATTAATGCATGGCGGGTTACTTTTCTATTTTCTTAGTGTTGTTAACGCTAGGCTCAGGATTAATTTGGTTAATTGACCACTTTATGTTTGCGCCAAAACGTCAGCAACGCATTGCCCTTGCTCAAAACGCAGCAGGCGGCGAATTAGACGAAGAAACCGCTGCATTAATTGCACCTGAGCCAAGTATCACTGAAACGGCTAAGTCAATTTTTCCGATGATTGCAGCGATCACTATTTTTCGCTCTTTCATTTTTGAACCGTTTCAAATTCCATCAGGCTCAATGATGCCAACCCTATTAGTGGGTGACTTCATTTTAGTGCAGAAGTACTCATATGGCATCAAAGACCCAATTTGGCGCAGCCAGTTAGTTGATGTTGATGAACCTGAACGTGGTGATATTGTGGTATTTAAATACCCATTAGACGAGCGCGTGGATTACATTAAACGCACGATTGGTTTACCGGGCGATAAAATTGTATATCGCAATAAGCACCTTTATATTCAGCCAAAATGTGCCGAAGGTGTAACACAGCAAGGTGATTTGCTGTGTAATGAATACAACAAAATTGATATGGAAATCCTCAATAGTGACGAGTTCAAGCAGGGTTCGATGAATTTAGTGCGCTTAGAAGAAAACCTAAGCACAGTGAATCATAATATTTTAATTAACCCGCAAGCTCCTGAAATGAAAGGCCGTTATTATCAACAACCAGGTACACGCTCAGACGAGTGGGTTGTTCCTGCCGATCATTATTTCATGATGGGTGATAACCGTGATAATAGCCAAGACAGTCGCTTTTGGGGCTTTGTACCTAAAGAAAACTTGGTAGGTAAAGCCGTCTTTATATGGATGAGTTTTGAATTTGAGAATGGCCCAGATGACTTTTTACCAGGCTGGGTTCCAACTGGTGTTCGTTTTGAACGCCTAGGTAATATTCAGTAACGATGAAAAAAAACGTAACAGAGTTATACAACAAAATAGGTTATACATTTACTGATCAAGCTTTGCTTGAGCAGGCAATGACGCACCGCAGTCATAAAGGCCAACATAACGAGCGCTTAGAGTTTTTAGGTGATTCGATTTTGAGCTTTGTGATTGCGAATGCACTTTACACTAAATTTCCAAAAGCACGCGAAGGTGATTTAAGCCGCATGCGTTCGACCCTAGTTCGTGGTCAAACGTTGGCTGAGTTTGGCCTAGAGTTTGGCTTAGGCGATTACTTACGCTTAGGTCCGGGTGAGCTTAAAAGCGGTGGTTTTCGCCGTGAATCAACCCTTGCTGATGCCGTAGAGGCGATTATTGGTGCGGTGTTCTTAGACTCAAACATTGAACAATGTGGTGAGTTAATTTTAAGTTGGTACGAGTCGCGTCTTGACGCAATTTCGCCGGGCTTAAATCAAAAAGATCCGAAAACATTACTTCAAGAATACTTACAAGCGCGCAAATTATCGTTACCTGGCTACACTGTAATTGATACAAAAGGCCAAGCGCACAATCAAACATTCACGGTTGAATGTATTGTTGAAGGGATGGATAGCATTATCTCAGTAGGTAGCTCACGTCGTAAAGCTGAGCAAAAAGCCGCTGAAAAAGCCTTAAAGATACTTAAAAATGAATCTTGATGATTTAATTAGCAAAGAACCTGCAGAGCTAGATACGCACTGCGGTATGGTTGCCATTGTTGGCCGCCCAAATGTAGGTAAATCAACCTTACTTAACTATATTGTTGAGCAAAAGGTGTCTATTACCTCACGTAAGCCACAAACCACACGCCACCGTATCATGGGTATTCATACCGAAGGTAAATACCAAGCTGTTTATGTTGATACACCAGGCTTACACGTCGAAGAAAAACGCGCTATTAACCGTTTAATGAACCGTGCTGCATCAAGCTCAATTGGCGATGTGGAACTTATCATCTTTGTGGTTGAAGGCACACACTGGAACGAAGACGATGAGATGGTACTAAATAAAGTACGTCAGAGCGGTCGTCCAGTATTATTAGTGATGAATAAAATTGACCAAGTTAAAGACCGTGATTTAGTGCTTCCGCACATGCAGTTTTTAGGTGGTAAATTTGATTTTGTGGCTATTATGCCGGTCTCTGCGAAGCAGGGTAAAAATATTGATTTAATCAAAGATGAAGTGAAAAAGCGTTTACCGCTTTGTGAGTTTTACTTCCCTGAAGACTACGTAACAGACCGTTCAATGCGCTTTATGGCAGCTGAAGTGATCCGTGAAAAGCTGATGCGCTTTATGGGTGATGAGCTACCATATTCGGTCACCGTTGAGATCGAGCAGTTTAAATGGCAAGAAAACGGTGTCTGGCAAATTAATGGTTTGATCCTCGTTGAGCGTGAAACACAAAAGCGTATGGTGATCGGCAATAAAGGCGAAAAGCTCAAAGTGATTGGCCGTGAAGCTCGTAAAGACCTTGAAGATATGCTTGATAACAAAGTGTTTTTAGAACTTTGGGTAAAAGTGAAGTCTGGCTGGGCTGACGATGAGCGTGCGCTACGTAGCCTTGGCTATGGTGAAGACTAAGTAAAGTCTTACACGCCATGGATAGCGAATTCTACACAGCATACTTGCTGCACCGACGTCCATTTAGCGACTCGCAAGTCATGCTCGATATGCTGGTAGAAGGCGTAGGTCAGCTGAGAATGCTGGCCCGTGTTAGTGGTCGCCAGGCCACTAAACACAAAGCACAATTACAACCTTTCCAATCTCTGCTCGTACAATATAGCGGCAAGTCTGATTTAAAATACATTAATCGTTTTGAACCCCATGGCCGGCAAACTATGTTGCAGGGTACCGAGCTTTATTGCGGCTTCTATATGAACGAATTAACCAATCGTATCGTACCTATTAATGAGCCGATGGAAAGTGTTTATCATCTTTATAAGCAGCATCTAGATGAATTATCAACCACTAAAAACCTACAAGCTGTGCTGCGCTCTTATGAGTTTCAGTTACTTGAGATGCTGGGTTATGGCGTTGATTTTAGTGTTGATGCCGAAGGTGATGAAATTAACGATGCAGCAAATTACCAGTATTTTGCTGAATACGGTTTCTTGCTGCATGACGACCCCCATAGTGGCTTTTCAGGAAAGCAATTAAATGCCATAGCGGCTCATGACTTTAGCGCCCCTGATGTGTTATATATGGCAAAGCAATTAAGTCGATACCTACTCAAGCCTTTACTTGGCAAAAAGCCATTAAAAAGCCGTGAGTTATTTATTAAGTAGGCTGTTATTCAGCCTTGAATCGTTGTTTTAAACAGGTAAAAAAATGAAAGATATTCTTCTTGGTGTAAACGTTGATCACATTGCCACTTTACGCCAAGCGCGTGGCACGAGTTACCCAGATCCTGCGCATGCTGCAGCTGTTGCAGAGCATGCTGGTGCAGATGGTATCACCATTCATTTGCGTGAAGACCGTCGTCATATTCAAGACCGCGACGTATATGTGATGGCAAAAACGATTCAAACACGTATGAATCTTGAAATTGCAGTCACCGATGAAATGATCGACATCGCCCTTGAAGTGAAACCTGCTTATGTTTGTTTAGTGCCTGAAAAGCGTGAAGAGCTCACCACCGAGGGTGGCCTTGATGTTGTTGGTAACTTTGAAAAAGTAAAAGCAGCAACAGAAAAGCTAACAGCTGCGGGAATTAAGGTCTCGTTATTCATTGATGCCGACAACGCACAACTTGACGCTGCAAAAGCGTGTAATGCTCCATACGTTGAAATTCACACCGGTGCTTATGCTGATGCTGAAAATGACGAAGAGCTTCACACTGAGCTTGAGCGTATTCGTAGCGGCGTACAATATGCTGATAGCTTAGGTTTAATCGTTAATGCCGGCCATGGTCTTCATTATCACAATGTAAAACCTATTGCGGCAATGCCAGAAATTTATGAGTTAAACATTGGTCATGCGATTATTGCCCGTGCAGCGATTGATGGTTTAGAAAAAGCAGTAAGCGATATGAAACGCTTAATGATTGAAGCAAGACTTTAGCTGACGTCTTTAATAAGAGCCAGCAAATTTGAATACTGAACGCGGTGGAGATAATATCCACCGCGTTTTTTATTTGTTTAGGTAAACAATAAATTCTGAGAGGTAGGATGATAACAGTGGCGATAGGCAGAGTAGGGCCACTAAATATTGATGTTTTTTCTTAAAGCTTTTTAAGACATTGTCATTTATTGCCGACAATTCGCCTTTCTTAATTGAATGAAACACAATTGAGTTAGGTTTGGCCTTCATCAAACGGGCTTGGCTTTCGTATGTTTGCCACTGCTCTGTGTAATTGGTTTTTACGTAATTATTAGCTTCTATACTTAGTTTTTTATAGCGGAGGAAAAACCAAGTGAGTGAAATAGCACTAAAGACGATAAGTAAGATAAAATACAAAGCAAGCTCCCTTTAATACTTCACTACGCGTGTACCCGTGGAATAAATAATATCTGAACTAGGGCATGAATAGTTAGGTTTTAGCTCTTTGCAAGATTGCTCAGGTGTGTCAAAACAAAAGTCAAAGCGAGTTTGGGTTTTCACCGCTTTATCAGTAATATTTTTCGCCAGCTCATTCCAGTGCCAATTAGTGATTACATCTTTTGCTGCGTCGGCAAATACAGAGTTAGTTGAGGCAACAACCTGAATATCTCTAATCTCATTTTGTGGCGTAATGACATACTCAATAGTTGCGCAACCTTCTTTTGCTTGGATAACAGCTTTTTTTGGGTATCTGGCAGGAAAGCGTTCAAGCTGCTGCCATTTTGCTGACTCCATTTCATTAGAGCTAACAGCTAAATCCGCATATTCTAATTTTACTGGTTTGTCTGAGGTTGATGCGCAACCAAAGACAAACAAACTGCTAGCTAGTATTAAAGAGTTTTTCATTAATATATTCCTTTATATAATTTATTGGGTGTTCTTTTATCGTTGTTGCTCAACCATACCGGCATCGCTCAACAAATTATTCAGCTCATCAACAAGCTCAAATAGTTCAGGCTCAATGTAATTTAAATCGCAATCGCCTTTTAAAGCTGTCTCGAGTGTTTCAGCAAGTGATTTTAGTTTTGGTACGCCTGTGTAACAACATGCTCCGTGGAACTTGTGCACTATGCTAAGTACATGTTCACAATCTTCTTTTTCTATAGCTTCATTGAGTAGGCGCAAGGTTTCAGGCACGCTGAGTAACAACATATTAAGCATTTCAAGCGCTAGTTCTTCTTTACCGCCTGCGCGTTGAAGTGCCAGTTGCCAATCGAGGCGGGCACTTTCAAATGGAGGTTCTGAGTCAACTGCGGCAGTTTTGCTACGTTCACGATTAATTGGCGATTGCGGGCTATGATCGCTAATTATTTGTTTTAGCATGTCCTCATCAATAGGCTTAGTTAAGTAGCCTTTAAAGCCATCTTTAAGCAGTTGCTCTTTTTCACCTGCGAGGGCGTGAGCAGTCACTGCAATGATAGGGGTATCTTCATTAAGAGATGACTCGCGAATAAGTTTACATGCGGTAATACCATCCATAATTGGCATTTGGATGTCCATAAAGATCAAGTCATATTTATGACTTTTACTTAAGCTGTAAGCTTGTGAGCCATTATGTGCGGTATCTATGAGCTCAATTTGTTCTTCAAGCAAGGTGCAAATGAGTTTTAGGTTGGCATCGTTATCGTCAACAACCAGTACTTTAAGTGGTAATAATTTTTCATCACCTTGCTCAATGTTATGCACCGGGTGGTCAAGACGGTAAGGCGCAGCAAGTACCTCACATAATTTACGGTGGTTAAGCGGTTTACTTAAGCAAGCATCTGCGCCGCTACCGACAAAGGCTTCACGCATATTATGCGAAACTGTATTGAGCATGATGTATAAATAATCAGTGACAGGACGCACTGCTTTTACATAACTCTTAAGTTGCTGCATATCGTCAATAGTAGCGGTATGGCCAATAATACAAATATCGTAGCTGAAGTCTTTGTTGATCTCATTTAAGAAGCTTTCTTCATCCATGCAGGCGGTAACGCGAGTTTGCCATTCATGCAGTAGCGATAACGTTGCTTGATGGGTATGCTCATGAGGCTCAAGATACAAAATACGTTTATTGATCAGTGATTGTGTTGGTAAGTCACTGGTAATTGAGTTACTTGGCGTTCTGAATACGGCGTTGAACGTAAAGCAGGTACCATTACCAGGTGCTGAGTTTAGAGTAATGCGGCCATTCATCGCTTCAACAATATGTTTAGTGATGATTAACCCAAGACCTGTGCCACCAAATTTACGTGTGATACTAGAGTCTGCTTGGCCAAATGGTGTAAACAACGCATCTTGTTTATCCATAGGGATACCCACACCGGTGTCGGTGACAGACACCAAAATCGAGGCGCGCTCTTCATCCAGTAAACGGTAGCCAACATCAACCTTGATTGAGCCTTTTTCAGTAAATTTAATGGCATTACTTAATAGGTTTATCAAAATTTGTTTAAAGCGGGTCGGGTCGCCAGTTAGGTTGTCTGGCACTTGCGGATGGATAAATATTGAAAGCTCAAGTTGCTTTTCGTGGGCACTTGGTGCCAACAAGGTCATAACTTCATTAATATTGTCACGGAGCTGGAATTGCATTGACTCAAGTTCCATGGCACCGGCTTCTAATTTCGAAAAGTCTAAAATATCACTGATAATTGTAAGTAAGCTATTTGCCGACAGTTCAATGGTATCTAGATAATCTTTTTGATGCTTATTGAGCGGGGTTTTATAAAGCTGGCGCGTAAAACCTATTACACCATTTAATGGTGTACGTAATTCGTGACTCATTTTAGCTAAGAAATCAGATTTAACTCGGTTCGCATCTTGCGCGTCTTTTTTAGCAATACTTAACTGAATATTTTGGGTTTCGTATTGTTCGAGTGTTTCGCGGTAATCAGAGGTTGCTTGGTCTATGTGTTTTTGCATCTCATCACGTTGTACAACCATGGTTTCTGAAATGGTATTTAAACCTGTGCGTAATAGCTCAAATTCGCCAAACATTTTTTGATCAAGCCCTGTGTCTACTTTACCTTCAATGAGTTTGTCGGTAGCTAGTACTAACTTATTAAGAGGCTGAATAAACATGCGAGTTAATCTAAACGCTAATACGGTGGCAAGTATGAGTGCGAGTAAAATTACCACGCCACTGACTAATAATGCCCGTTGCTGGCCAATAATGGCTTGTTGTTTGTTGAGCATGATCACCACAGTGCCTAGCGATGCTTGGTAGCTGTGATGATTCCAAATCATGTCTTGGCGGCTATGATTAATTATGGCAGTAGAGAATGTTAGATAGTGCTCAGAATTTTGTACTTGAATGCCATCCATGCTGTTTGCATTGCTGCTAACAATTTCTTTGAATTCACTTTGGTATTTACTAAAAATCACTAACTCATTGTTTTCATCAAAAATAGCAATTGATTGGATAGCAGGGGAGTGTTTGTTATGTGTATGACTAACTAAGCGAGTTAATAAGGCTTTATCACGCTTTATTAATGGTTGCTCAACAGCAATGGCGAGGGGCTCAATAATAGTCACGCCCTGTTGATACAAAATTTCATCGAGCTCAATGTAACGATTTATTGTAAAATAACCGCCCAGCAACAAGCCTATGATCACAGTCGGTATAAGTGTAAGGGTTAAGACTGAGTCACGTAAGCCAAATTTAGTCATAAAAAATGTTGTTATCATTATTATCGTTGTTTAAGAGTATATACTTACTTCCGCTTTATCAATAATTAAGGTGTTGCCCGATGGCACAGATTTTCAAAGCCAAAAAGAAATCCGTTTCGCAAAAAATGCTAACCCTCAATGTCACTGCTATGGATCACCAAGGGCGGGGCGTTGCTAAGCAGGGAAATAAAGTCTGTTTTGTTAATGGTGCTTTGCCGGGTGAAGAAGTAAAAGCGTTATTGATTGAAGATAAGGCGCGTTTTGCCAGTGCTGATTGTAAAAAAGTACTATCAGCCTCAGCGCATAGGGTTACTCCTTTTTGTCAGCATTATCAGGTTTGTGGTGGTTGTCAGCTACAGCACCTTAATGCAGAGCAACAATTGGTTGAGAAGCAAGCTGCGGTTAGTCAGCTGTTTAGCAAGTTTGCCAAAGCTGATGACTTAAATTGGCAAGCACCTCTGCTTAGTGAAAAGCGCCATTACCGTCGCTCTGCGCGTATTGCTGTAATGCATGACAAATCCGCAAAGAAAATGCGCGTAGGGTATCGAGCTCAGGGCTCTAAACAGTTGGTGAGTATTGAAAGCTGTGATGTGCTGAGCAGCACATTTAAAGACGTTTTTTCAGTTTTTGATGTTCTTATCAACAGCCATTCAGGTCTGAGTAGTATTAGTCACTTACAATTATGTGAAGCTGATAACGCGGCCTTTGTGGTTATTAGGCATACCAAAGCTATTAATGCAGAGTTAAAAGCCATAGTCGTAGCGGCGTGTGATGAATATAGCTGGCGTGTTGTGTGGCAATCACAAAGTGGTGAAATTGATCACAGTGACCATCCAATGCCGTACTACCAGATACCAGCTTATGATTTACGCTTTGAGTTTGGCCTTGAAAACTTTATTCAAGTTAACCCACAAGTTAACCAAGCTATGCTACATCAAGCAAGACAGTGGCTTGATTTACAAGGTCATGAACAGGTATTGGATTTATTTTGTGGTATTGGTAACTTTTCATTATTGATTGCAAAGTATGCTAAATATGTTATTGGTGTTGAAGGGGTCGATTCTGCGGTTGCATTAGCAAAGCAAAATGCGCAAACTAACTCATTGTCGAATACCGATTTTTATTGTTTTGATTTAACAAAATCAATGCAATCAGCTGCTTGGTTTAGTGCCGAACTTGACGTGTTAGTTCTTGATCCATCACGTACTGGCGCAATGGCTATTTTAGAGCAGTTACCACTTACTCAATTTAAAACGATTTTATACGTCTCTTGTGATCCTGTTACTTTAGCCCGTGACAGTGCAATTATTTTACAAGCAGGCTTTAGCATTGAAAAAATTGGGCTAATGAATATGTTCCCGCATACCGGGCATATTGAAACGATGGCGTTATTTCACAGGAGGTAAAGCGCACATGGTAGCCACTAGACAGTCACATCAGCTAACTAAGCCGAGTGATTTTGCCAGCCGTATCGAGCTGTTAGCGCTAACAGAAGACAAACATACCTTATTAGAGCAGGCCCACCAACTGTGCCTGCATTGCGATGATGCAAAACGTGAAAACACAGCCATTGAAATGGTAGAGATTTTAGCTGAGCTAAATTTAGATGCAGACTCTCTTGCCACTGCTTTTTTAACGCCTTATTTTTTAGCCGAAAAAATCTCAATTGAGACAGTCACCGAAAAGCTGGGTAATCACGTTGCGTTATTACTAACAGGCGTAAGCCAAATGGCTACTATCAGCACCTTAGCTCATCAAGGAAAAGGCACAGTACAAATCGATAATATTCGCCGTATGCTGTTAGCCATGGTTGAAGATGTGCGCGCCGTAGTGATTAAACTTGCAGAGCAAGTGTGCCACCTGCGTGATGTGAAAGATGCCAGTGAAGAAGAGCGCGTCATTGCCGCTAAAGAAACACGCGACATTTTTGCGCCCCTAGCTAATCGTTTAGGGATTGGTCAGCTTAAATGGGAACTTGAAGATCTTTCGTTCCGTTATTTGCACCCAGATACCTATAAAAATATCGCCAAACAGCTGGATGATAAGCGCCTTGCCCGTGAAGCTTACATGGAGAACATGGTTGCTTTAGTAAAAGCACGCTTGGCTGAAGCAGGTATTGAAGGTGAGGTGTATGGCCGCCCTAAGCATATCTACAGCATCTACAAAAAAATGGCACAGAAGAACTACGAGTTCGACCAGCTTTTTGATATTCGCGCTATGCGCATAGTGGTAGAGCGCCTGCAAGATTGTTACGCGGCATTAGGTATTGTGCATACTAACTGGCGCCATTTAAATAAAGAATTTGATGATTACATCGCAACACCTAAGCAAAACGGTTATCAGTCAATTCATACCGTGGTATTTGGCCCAGAAGGTAAAACCGTTGAAATTCAAATTCGTACGAGCGAAATGCACCAAGATGCTGAGCTAGGTGTTGCTGCGCACTGGATGTACAAAGAAGGTGCATTGCCAGGACGTGGTTCAGGCTACGAGCAAAAAATTAGCTGGTTACGTAAGTTACTGCAATGGCAAGAAGAAGTTGTTGATGGCAGTGACTTAGCGGAAGAGCTTAAAAACCAAGTAGTAGAAGACCGTGTTTATGTGTTTACGCCTAAAGGGGATATTTTCGATTTGCCGCTGGGTGCAACACCACTTGATTTTGCTTATTACATTCACTCAAATGTAGGGCATCGTTGTATTGGCGCAAAAGTGTTTGGCAAAATTGTGCCATTTACTCACCAATTAAGCACCGGCGATCAGGTTGAAATTTTAACTCAAAAGCAACCTAACCCAAGCCGTGATTGGTTAAACCCATCGCTAGGTTATATTAAGTCTTCACGAGCACGCTCTAAAATCCATCATTGGTTTAAGCAGCTTGATCGCGATAAAAACTTAAGTGCCGGTAAAGAAATACTCGAAACTGAGCTGCAAAAGCTAGATTTAACAACCAAAGATCTAGCGCCAGCAATCGAGCGCTTTAACCTTAAAGGCCTTGACGACCTTATGGTTGCGGTAGGTGCTGGAGATGTTCGCTTAAACCAGTTATTAAACTTTATTAGTGACCGTGAGCATGACGAACCACAAATTAAGTTTAAAAAGCCAAAAAGTGTCACCGGCGATAAGAACGGTATTGTTGTTGATGGGGTAGGTAGCTTAATGAGCCATGTTGCTAAATGCTGCCGACCTGTGCCGGGCGATGAAATTATTGGCTACATTACGCAAGGCCGAGGGATTGCAGTTCACCGTGAAGATTGCGATTCGTTTGAGAAACTTCGTGAAAAGCATCCTGAGCGGGTGATATCAGTAAGTTGGTCAGACGATGTCAATGGCTCTTACTCATTAACGATTAAAGTTGAAGCGACCGATCGCTCAGGCCTTATTCGAGATATCAGCTCAGTACTTGCAAACGAAAAAGTGAATGTGCTGAACATGAACGTCAACACGGTAGAAGATAAGCAGCTTGCGCTGTTTTCAATGCAGGTTGAAGTACATGACTTATCAAGCACCAACCGCTTATTGTCTAAGTTACACCAAATCGAAGGTGTACATGATGCAAAGCGTGGTCATTCGTAATGGATGATAAACAGGCAATTGAGCAGTCGCTTGCAATTATGGCTAAACTACGGGACCCAGAATCTGGGTGTCCGTGGGATTTAAAACAAGACTTTAAATCAATAGTGCCGCATACCCTTGAAGAAGCTTACGAAGTAGCAGACTGCATTGAAAAAGGTGAGCTTACTGAGCTTAAAAGTGAGCTTGGCGATTTACTGTTTCAAGTCATCTTTTATGCTCAACTTGCCAAAGAGCAGGGCTTATTTGATTTTGCCGATGTGGCTAATACGCTCAATGATAAGTTAGTGCGTCGTCATCCCCATGTCTTTGCAGAACAAAGTGAGCTGACTGACGCTGAGCTTTCGGCGCAGTGGCAGGCTATTAAAGCACAAGAGCGAGCAGAGAAAGCAGCTTCACCACAAATGAGCCTGTGGCAAGATATTCCCAATGCTATGCCGGGGTTATCAAAAGCGAAGAAGATTCAACAGCGTGTAGCAAGCCTAGGGTTTGATTGGCCAAGTTATCATGGTGCACTTGATAAAGTTGCTGAAGAAGTAGACGAAGTCAAAGAAGCGCTGGCTCACGACCCTTATTCAGAGCACAGTGCAGAAGAGCTTGGCGATTTACTGTTTGCAACGGTGAATGTTGCCCGTCATATTAAGCGCGATCCTGAGCAATTATTACGAAGTGCCAATGCTAAGTTCGCGTCACGCTTTGAAAAAGTGGCTGCTTACTTAGGTGAACGTGGCCAGAGTTTAGAAACGGCTAGCCTTGAAGAAATGGACAACGCATGGGAAGCCATAAAAAAACAAGCCAGGTAAGTGCATTGTAGAGCAGTTTGGGTACAGTGTAACCAAGCTCGTTTTTTGTGCACTTATTTGCTAATTTTATCTGGATTGATAGCAGCCCCTTTGCTATAATATCGCCCCGTCTTGATTCTATATTATTCCTTTTAATTCCTGATATTCTAGGGTTCGCATGAGTACAAAATTTATCTTCGTAACTGGCGGGGTTGTTTCTTCGTTGGGTAAGGGTATTGCAGCAGCGTCATTAGCCGCTATTTTAGAAGCACGTGGTCTTAACGTGACTATTTTAAAGCTGGATCCTTACATTAACGTTGACCCAGGCACTATGAGCCCAATTCAGCACGGTGAAGTATTTGTAACTGAAGACGGTGCAGAGACTGACCTTGACTTAGGTCACTATGAGCGTTTCATCCGTACCAAGATGACTAGCCGCAACAACTTCACACAAGGTCGTGTTTATGAAGATGTATTACGACGTGAGCGTCGTGGTGAGTACCTTGGTGCAACAATTCAGGTTATTCCACACATCACAAACGACATTAAGCAACGTGTATACGACGGTGCTGAAGGTCGCGATGTAGCAATCGTTGAAATTGGCGGTACAGTTGGTGACATCGAGTCACAACCATTTTTAGAAGCAATTCGTCAGCTTGGCACTGAAATTGGCCGTGAGCGCGCATTGTTTATCCACCTAACGCTAGTGCCATTCTTAGGCCCTGCAGGTGAAGTTAAAACTAAGCCAACACAACATTCAGTAAAAGAATTACGTTCGATTGGTATTCAACCAGATATCTTGATCTGTCGTTCTGATCGTAAATTACCAAATAACGAGCGCGCGAAGATCGCACTTTTCACTAACGTTGAAGAGAAAGCTGTTATTTCATTACCAGACGTAGAAAGCATCTATAAGATCCCTGCGTTACTTAAGTCACAAGAATTAGATAACTTCGTATGTCGTCGTTTCTATCTTGAGTGCCCAGAAGCAGATTTATCAGAGTGGGAGCAAGTGTTATACCAAGAGTCTAACCCAACAGGTGAAGTGACAATTGGTATGGTTGGTAAGTACATCGAACTACCAGATGCATATAAATCAGTAAACGAAGCATTAAAGCATGCGGGTCTGAAAAACCGTTTAACTGTGAACATCGAATACGTTGATTCACAAGACTTAGAAAGTAAAGGTACTGAGTTACTCTCTCATCTTGATGCTATCTTAGTTCCAGGTGGCTTCGGCGGCCGTGGTGTTGAAGGTAAGATCTTAGCGGCTAAATATGCACGTGAAAATAAAGTTCCTTACTTAGGCATTTGTTTAGGTATGCAAGTAGCGCTTATTGAATATGCGCGTAACGTTGCAGGCCTTGAAGATGCAAACTCAACTGAGTTTAACGCTAAATCAGCACACCCAGTTGTTGGTTTGATCACAGAATGGCAAGATGCTGACGGTAACGTTGAAGTGCGTGATGAGCAATCTGACCTAGGTGGTACTATGCGTTTAGGTGCACAGAAGTGTCATTTAACACCGGGTTCTAAAGTAAGCGAAGTGTACGGTAGCGACGAGATTGTTGAGCGTCACCGTCACCGTTACGAAGTGAATAATCACTACGTAGAGCAGCTTGAAAAAGCAGGTTTAAGTTTCACTGGTTTATCTGAAGATAAGAAACTAGTCGAAATTATTGAGAATAAAGATCACCCTTGGTTTATTGCCGCGCAATTCCACCCGGAATTCACGTCAACACCACGTGATGGTCACCCGCTGTTTGAAGGGTTTGTTGCAGCTGCGCACACTCACCAAAAAGCGTCATCGTAATTTAAATAGGCCGTGCTTTATGCACGGCTTATTTGTTTTAATAAGCCAATGGCATTAAGGATAATTAATAAAATTGGCACAAACTCACCATTTTCGGGAAAAGAGGAATCAAGATGTCAGAAATCGTAAAAGTGATTGGTCGCGAAATCATGGACTCGCGTGGTAACCCAACTGTTGAAGCTGATGTACATTTAGCTGATGGTTCATGGGGCCGTGCTGCAGCACCATCTGGTGCATCAACAGGTACTCGCGAAGCGCTTGAATTACGTGATGGTGATAAAGCACGTTACCTAGGTAAAGGTGTTTTAAAAGCAGTAGGTTATATCAACAACGAAATCGCTGAAGCGCTTAAAGGTCAAAACGCAGTTGATCAAAAAGCGGTTGACCAAGTAATGCTTGACTTAGATGGTACTGAAAACAAAGAAAAACTAGGTGCTAACGCTATCTTAGCTGTGTCTTTAGCAACAGCTAAAGCGGCTGCAAACTCAAAAGGCGTTGAGCTTTATGAGCACATCGCAGACCTAAACGGCACGCCAGGTGTTTACTCAATGCCATTACCTATGATGAACATCATCAATGGTGGTGAGCACGCTGATAACTCTGTTGATATTCAAGAGTTCATGATCCAACCAGTTGGTGCTTCAAACTTCCGTGAAGCGTTACGTATGGGCGCTGAAGTTTTCCACAGCTTAGCAAAAGTACTTAAAGCTGAAGGTCACTCTACATCAGTAGGTGATGAAGGTGGTTTTGCTCCTAACCTTGAATCAAACGAAGCGGCACTTGCTGCAATCAAGGTAGCTGTTGCAAATGCAGGTTATGAGCTTGGTAAAGATATCACTCTAGCTCTAGATTGTGCTGCATCTGAGTTCTACGACAAAGAAGCGAATATCTACGACCTTAAAGGCGAAGGTAAAAAATTCACTTCTGAAGAATTCAACCACTTCCTTAAAGGCCTTACTGAGCAATACCCAATTGTTTCAATTGAAGACGGCTTAGATGAGTCTGATTGGGATGGTTTCGCACACCAAACACAACTAATTGGCGACAAAGTACAATTAGTAGGTGATGACCTTTTCGTAACTAACACGAAGATCTTAAAGCGTGGTATTGATAACGGTATTGCTAACTCAATCCTAATCAAGTTCAACCAAATCGGTTCATTAACTGAAACGCTTGCTGCTATCAAAATGGCTAAAGACGCTGGTTTCACAGCTGTTATCTCACACCGTTCAGGTGAAACTGAAGATGCGACAATTGCTGATTTAGCAGTAGGTACTGCAGCTGGTCAAATCAAAACGGGTTCATTAAGCCGTTCTGACCGTATTGCTAAGTACAACCAACTACTTCGCATTGAAGAAGTATTAGGTGAAAAAGCACCTTACAACGGTCTTAAAGAGGTTAAAGGTCAGTAATCTGGCTTAGCTCATCAAGACTTTAAAAAACCTCCTTCGGGAGGTTTTTTTATAGCTGAAATTGTTGTTTTAGGATTTCGCCAGTAAAGCTGGTTTTTAGATAAAAGCCGCGAGGTAAAGTTTGTACTATCTGGCCATTTGGGCCAATTGCATCTGTTAGCGCCTTACTGTTGGCTGCTTTTGGCCTTATTTGCATAACATCGCCTAAATGCCCCGAAATTTCATCTACGCGGCCAAGGGCGATTAGCTCCATTTGTTCTTCCCAATCACGCTGTAAAAGGGCATCTTGCTCTGCACTTGGCTGCCATAAAAAGCCACTGCCTATGGTACGGTGAAAAGGTAGTATCTCGCGCTCGCCTAAAATCGGTAACCACAAAACATGATTCAACTTTTTACGAACCGTACTTTGCTGCCAAGTCATTCCGGTTACATTTAATAGCGGTGTTACCGAAACAAAGGTTGTTTCGAGGGGCTTTCCTTTAAATGAAATAGGTAGGGTTTTTAGCTCAATGCCTAACTCTTCAAAATCAGGTGTTGGCTTTGAGCCTGCTGTTGCACCAAGTACATATTCGATAAGTTGCCCGGTCCAGCCTTTTTCACGTAGTAAATCGTCAGGGGTTTTGAACTTATATTGCTCGGCTAGCTGCCCTAGGGTGAGGCCAGCAATAGCATCAACGCGTTGCATTAATTCGTTTATAGAAGCGGGTTTTATTGGTCGCATAAGGCGTTTATTTGATTGTCTAATTAACCGGTTCATGATAGCAAATGCGTGCCTTAGTGGATATCTTTGTGTTTGTGTGTTTTTTGTGCACGTTAAGAGTGGGCTAAAAATAATCAGTTTTACTTTTGGATGTTCTGGTCTAACTAACTGATATTTAATTGTTTTACTGTTTTTGTGCGGTGTTTCTATTTCATTAATTAAACAGTTGTTTGTATAAATACAGATATATAAACATGTTTATCCACAGTTTCTGTGGAGAAAGTGGATATTTCAACTGTGGATTGTGGATTTGTTTGCAATTTAGGCATGATTTATAAAAGTTATGCACAAGCTGTGGGTAAGGTGATAAAAATACGGTTGTAAATAGTTATTTTAATCAAACAGCACATTTTTATAATAATTACTTCGTAACACCTTGATTAAACATGTTTGTTAAAAAATAATTTTTCAATCTAATTTAGGCTTAGGTGTAAAGTGTTTGCTGTATCGCAGGTTATGTGGAACAATCAATAAAAATCGACTTACAAATGAGGCACTAAGGTGATTGATGCCGAAGGTTTTCGTGCCAATGTCGGAATTGTAATTTGCAATAATCAGGGACAAGTATTTTGGGCTCGTCGCTATGGTCAGCACTCTTGGCAATTTCCCCAAGGTGGTGTTGATGACGGCGAAACAGCAGAGCAAACCATGTACAGAGAATTACACGAAGAAGTGGGCTTGCTTCCTGAAGACGTTGAGATCGTCGCAAGTTCTAAACATTGGTTACGCTATAAATTACCCAAGCGTTTAATTCGCAGAGACTCAAGTCCTGTGTGTATTGGGCAAAAACAAAAATGGTTTTTACTGAAACTTCGTTGTAAAGATGAAGATGTAGATTTACTTAAAACTCATCACCCCGAGTTTGATGATTGGCGATGGGTGAGTTATTGGTATCCGGTTAGGCAAGTTGTTTCGTTTAAGCGCGATGTATATCGTCGAGTAATGAAAGAGTTTGCTCCGTTTGCAATGCCGTTTAATAAACGAGAGCAACACAAAGATCATTGGCGACATAAACGATAAGGGCAACCTTATTTAAATCAAAGGAGCAGCATCATGTTAGCCACGCTCAGATCAATTGCTGAGGCAGTGTCGCAACAGGCGGACTTAAATAGTGCGCTGGGGTGTTTTGTGCAAATGGTAAAAGATGCCATGCAAACACAGTGCTGCTCGATTTATTTTGCAGATTATAGTCAAGATAACTTTGTATTGATGGCCACCCAAGGCCTCAACCCAGATGCAGTGGGTAAGTTTCGTATAGGCTTTACTGAAGGTCTCGTTGGTCTTGTTGCTCAGCGTGAAGAGCCTATCAATATTGCTTTTGCAAAGTCTCACCCTCGCTTTAAACTCTCACCTGAAGTCAATGAAGAAGGCTATAACGCGTTCTTATCTGTGCCAGTCGTGCACCAGAAAAAGGTTTTAGGCGTTATTGTTGTTCAACAAAAACTAGCCCGTGTTTTTAGCCCTGACGAAGAGTCATTCTTAATTACGCTCTCGGCCCAGCTAGCTTCTCAGTTAGCTCATGCAGAAATAAAAGAAATATTACGCGTCGATGAGTTTTCACACCAAACCTCAGTATTAAAAGGGGTATCAAGTGCACCAGGTATTGCCATAGGTGAAGCCTTTGTGGTGATCCCTAAACTTGACTTCAGCTCCATTGAACTGCAAAAAGACGACGATGTGAGCACCCAGCGTAAGCTATTTACCCAAGCAGTTGCTGCGACGCGTAACGAATTTAATACCTTATCTATGACTCTGAGCGACTCTATTCCGCAAGAGGCACTGGCGGTATTTGATGTTTATCAGCAGTTACTTGATGCCAAAAGTCTTGGTCAAAATGTTGAAGCACAATTACAACAAGGCTGGAATGCTAAAAGCGCCCTGAAAATTGTTATTGAGAAATTAGTGACTCAATTCAATGCCATGCAAGACCCTTACATTAAAGAGCGTGCTGTTGATGTTAAAGATATTGGTTTACGGGTTTTACATCACTTAGTTAATACTGAGCATGCGGCAAAACCTTACCCTAAAGACACTATTTTAATTGCCGGTACATTAACCCCCGCAATGCTTGCTGAAGTACCGAAAGGGCACCTTGCTGGGGTTGTGAGTGTTAATGGTGCGGCAAATAGTCATGCTTCAATTTTAACTCGTGCTATGGGGATCCCTGCAATTTGGGGCATTGAAGATGTGCCGTTATTGCAGTTTGAAGGCAAGCAAATGATATTAGACGCCTATGCAGGGCGTTTATATATCTCGCCTTCACAAATGCTGCAAGAGGAATACAGTCAGCTCAAATATCAAGAAGCCTTATTGAACGACCGTTTTGTAGCAGAGCAAAACCTAGATGCCATCACTAAAGATGGCGAACACATTAGCTTGCTACTAAACGCGGGTCTTGAATTAAATACCGAGCATGACAATAAGCCATTTTGCGATGGGGTAGGTCTTTATCGCACCGAAGCCTGGTTTATGCAAAAAGGCCAATTTCCTTCACAGTCAGAACAAGAAAGCTGGTATCGTGAAGTGCTCACTAGTTACCATCCTAATCCTGTGGTGATGCGTACACTCGATATTGGTGGCGATAAAGTTTTAGATTACTTCAATATAACAGAAGAAAATCCATTTTTAGGTTGGCGTGGTATTCGCGTGACCTTAGATCATCCTGAGCTATTTTTAGATCAGCTCAAGGCAATGTTAAAAGCCAATATTGGGTTGGGTAATTTAAAAATCATGCTGCCGATGATCAGTGGCTCAGAAGAAGTGGATGAATCGTTAAAATTGCTCGAACAAGCCTATTTTGAGTTAAGTGAGCAATACCCTGAACAAGCCATTGAGCGCCCTGAAATTGGTGTGATGTTAGAAGTACCTTCAAGTGTATTTATGCTTGAAGAGTGGTCGCAAAAAGTCGATTTTTGCTCTGTAGGTAGCAACGATTTAACCCAGTATATGCTGGCAGTTGATCGCTCTAATGCCCGCGTTGCTGAGCTATTTAACCCTTATCACCCAAGTGTACTTAGAGTGCTGTTAAAAATAGCACAAGAGTGTCAGCAACATGAGTTGCCATTTAGTTTATGTGGTGAGTTAGGGGGCGACCCAGAAGGCGCTTTACTGCTCATTGCGATGGGTTATCGAAGCTTGAGCATGAACTACGCTTCGATTAGTAAAATTAAGTTTGTGCTTAGGCGATTAAATGTCAGTGATATGGAAAAGTTACTTGCAGAGTGCTTATTACAACCAACGGCAAAGCATGTACTTAGGTTGACACGTAACTTTATGATCGAACATCAACTCGGTGAGCTTTTTTACACCCCAAGCCAAGGTCAATCATGAGGGAAAATTGTGCTGTGAACCACTATTACTTGCAATCAATGCCTTGCCTAAATCGCTTTTAATTCCAACTGAAACTCGCATCTTGAGGTGGTTTGGGTATATATATTAGTTTAGTATATGTATATAACAAATTGAATATATGAGTGTGCTATGCATGACGTAATACTTTTAATGGTGTACTGCGCAATTTTGGGCAGCGTGGTTGGATTTTTAGCAGGATTATTAGGTATTGGTGGCGGTCTTATAATCGTGCCAGTACTTAGTGCGCTATTAGTGTCGTTTAATGTTGCCGACCCAAGCCATGTATTAGTTATCGCGATAGCAACCTCGTTAGCATCCATTATTTTTACCTCGACTTCTTCAGCCTTTGCTCATCATCGTAATGCTAACGTGCCTTGGGAAATTGCTCCTTGGGTTATGACTGGCGTTGGCCTTGGCGCATTGATCAGTGGCTTTGCAGCAAGCTTTATCCCAGAGCAGCTACTGCGCTTTGTTTTTGCCGGTAGCGTGGTGTTTATCGCACTTAGAATGGTGTTATCGACACGTAAAAAAGCCGCCAGTGAAAAGCCGCTGCCATCAGGGCCTATTCTTGGCTTTTTATGTGCCATAATGGGAGCGCTGTCAGGGCTAATTGGTATTGGTGGTGGAGCGCTTATTGTGCCGCTACTGCATTATTTTTCCGTTGATATTAAAAAGGCCATTGGTTGTGCTGCTGCATGTGGTATTGTCATTGCGCTGTTCGGCTCGGTGGGTTACGTATCTGCTGGGTGGCAATTAACATCTTTCAGTGATGGATTTGCCGGATTTGTGTATTTACCTGCGTTAGTCGGGATTGTGGTTACCTCGTCGCTCATTGCGCCAATAGGTGCCAAGGCCACGCATTACTTGCCTGTGGCAACAATAAAAAAAGTATTCGCGCTATTACTTGTCATAATTGCGCTTAAAATGGTGTTTAGTTAAAGGTTTTTATTTTTATGGCTCTTCAATTTCCAGATATCGATCCGGTTATTTTTTCGGTAGGCCCGCTCAGCGTACGTTGGTACGGTTTAATGTATTTAATAGGTTTTGCTTTGGCGATGTGGCTTGCTAATCGTCAAGCAGAAAAACCAAACTCAGGTTGGACAAAAGAACAAGTTAGTGACTTATTATTTTACGGCATGCTCGGGGTAATACTCGGTGGCCGTATTGGTTATGTATTGTTTTATCAGTTCAGCTACTTTATTGAAAACCCACTGTACTTATTCAGAATTGACCAAGGTGGTATGTCGTTCCATGGCGGTACGCTAGGTGTGATTACAGCCATTGCTATTTTTGCCTGGACACGTAAAAAATCATTATTTGAAGTGGGCGATTTTGTAGTGCCACTGGTGCCGCTTGGTTTACTAGCCGGACGTATTGGTAACTTTATTAATGGCGAACTATGGGGCCGAGTGACTGATGTACCTTGGGCGTTTATTTTCCCATCAGGTGGCCCAGAGCCTCGTCATCCATCACAATTATATGAAGCCTTTTTAGAAGGTTTGGTGCTGTTCTTAATCTTACAATGGTTTATCAAAAAGCCTCGTCCAGCGGGTAGTGTTGCAGGGGTGTTCTTACTTGGCTATGGCGTGTTTAGATTTATTGTTGAATATTTCCGTGAACCAGATGCTCATTTAGGTTTATTCGCAGGCTTTATCTCGATGGGGCAAATACTGTCATTGCCGATGGTAATTGGTGGCCTTGGTTTGTTAATATGGGCCTATAAAAAGCCGCAACACAGCGTGGCAAGCAAAGCATAACAAGAGCAAATCAATGAAACAGTATTTAGATTTATGTCAGCGTATTGTTGACGAAGGTGTGTGGGTTGAGAACAAACGCACAGGTACCAAGTGTTTAACCGTTATTAATGCCGATCTTGAATATGATGTGGCAAATAATAAGTTTCCGCTAATAACAACGCGCAAGAGCTTTTACAAAGCGGCGATAGCGGAGTTACTTGGTTATTTACGTGGTTACGACAGCGCTGCACAGTTTCGTGATATCGGCTGTATGACTTGGAATGCTAACGCAAACGAAAACAAAGCTTGGCTAGAAAACCCACATCGCCGTGGTGAAGATGATATGGGTCGAGTGTATGGTGTGCAAGGCCGCAGTTGGCAACGTCCGGATGGCAGCCACCTTGATCAACTTAAAAAAGTTATCGATAACTTATCAAAAGGGATTGATGATCGCGGTGAAATCGTCACTTTTTATAACCCAGGTGAGTTTGAGTTAGGTTGTTTACGCCCTTGTATGCATACGCACACCTTTTCTTTATTGGGCGATACCCTATACTTAACATCATACCAACGTAGCTGCGATGTGCCGCTGGGTTTGAACTTTAATCAAATTCAATGTTTTGTGTTACTTGCTTTAGTTGCACAAATCACCGGCCACAAACCGGGTAAGGCGTATCATAAAATAGCGAATGCGCATATTTATGAAAACCAACTTGAGTTGATGCGTGATGTGCAGCTTAAGCGTGAGCCATTCGCGTCGCCAGAATTAAAAATAAACCCAAATATTAAATCACTAGAAGACATTGAAACCTGGGTTACAAAAGACGATTTTGAAGTAGTAGGTTATCAGTGTCACGATGCAATTAAGTATCCGTTTTCAGTTTAAGAACAATAAAATTTAAGGAGAAATCAATGAAAGCAGTGATCCCAGTTGCTGGTCTTGGCACACGTATGTTACCTGCAACAAAAGCAATCCCTAAAGAAATGCTTCCTATTGTTGACCGCCCGTTGATTCAGTACGTTGTGAATGAAGCAATTTCAGCAGGAATTAAAGAAATTGTTTTAGTAACGCATTCAAGTAAAAACTCAATTGAAAACCACTTTGATACCAGTTTTGAGTTAGAAGCAACGCTAGAAAAGCGTGTTAAACGTCAGTTACTCGCAGAAGTACAATCAATCTGCCCGAAAGATGTAACAATTATTCATGTTCGTCAGGGGGAAGCGAAAGGTCTTGGTCATGCGATTAACTGTGCTGCACCTATCATAGGTGATGAACCGTTTGTTGTTATCTTACCGGATGTGATCATCGATGATGTAGCAAGCGACCTTAAAAAAGATAACTTAGCTGAAATGATCCAGCGTTTTGAAACCACCGGCGAGAGCCAAATTATGGTTGAGCCTGTGCCGAAAAACGAAGTAGACAAGTTCGGTGTTGTCGACTTAGGTGATGTAAAAATCAATCAAGGTGAAAGCGCAGCTATTTTAAATATGGTTGAAAAGCCTCCAGTTGATCAAGCACCATCAAATCTTGCTGTTGTGGGTCGCTATGTATTGAGCAAAAATATTTGGCCATTACTTGCAAAAACCCCAGCCGGTGCAGGCGATGAAATCCAATTAACAGATGCCATTGCCATGCTAATGGAAAAAGAGATTGTTGATGCTTACTCAATGAAGGGTAAAAGCCATGATTGCGGTAGCAAAATTGGTTATTTAAAAGCCATAGTTGAGTTTGCACTGCGTCGTGATGAATTCAAAGGTGAGCTTACAGACTTCATAAAGTCGCTGGTTAAATAAGCAATTCAAATTACCTAGTTGAAAATTATGTAAAAAAAGTGTCTATATGGCACTTTTTTGTTATTTACATGTTCCTTCCAATTGTCGATTATTACCCAATAAAGGATTTTTCTGATATACCTAAGTCTTAACGCATTGTTAAGATTAAAGATCAGTGAGATGCTTATTTACCCCTGTAGGATAGTTAAACTCAGCTATACTTATAAAAATACCTATGTAAAGACGGATTTTTATTGCTTTAGGTTGTCTAATATGAAAACTTAAGTATTAGGGTGTCATTAAGTTTTTATTGCAGTTAGTTAAGCACTGTACTGAAAATATTATAATAACAAATAATGTGTTAGAGTTTTCTTATGCAATGTCGTAAATCACTTTTATGGTTTTTGTATAGGTAAGTGCTAACAGATAGACTTCTTTAAAAAGAAGCAAATTTTTAATGGTACGTTTAAGAATCCTACTTATGAAATATTGCTTAAAACCTTTGCGTTACAGTATATACCTGTTGGTGTTATTGACTGTGTCTGGTTGCAGTAATAAGGCATTTCCTGATATCTCTTTTAACAAGCTTCCTGTTTTCAATGTTGTTCAGTACCTTAGTGATATAACGCTAATGCAAAACTCATTTTTGTTGGCGCAAACCCAAAGTGAACCTGTCAGTACAGTGCTAGAACAGGCTGATACTTCTCAAGCAGTATCAAGCGACTCTAAAGACTCTGTTAAACCTGACTATGCATTTGCTTTGCAATTAGCGTCTGTTAATACGGAACAAGGTCTTGCTTATACATTAAAGAAAATGGCTAAACGAGCACCCAGTATTTTTCAAGGAAAGCCGATACTTAATGTTGAAGTCGCTGATGTAAATGAGCATACCTACTATCGACTTAAGTTTGGTGGCTATAAGTATTTGAAAAACGCGAAAGCTGATTGTGAAGCGATTAAACGACAAGGCATTGATTGCTGGGTAAGCAACTACACTGACAACCGAATTTATTTTTAGCGTCAAATATTCACTCTAAAGGTGGCATTTTTATTGCTTAGATTTAAGTCTGTTTTTTAGAATTGACGTCACCATGCATTTTTCTATTTTCTCTAAATATCTACTGATAACCATCAGCTTAACTGCTTTGACAGCATGTATGATGAGCCAAGAGCAAACTCAGCCAGCTTATACTGAGCAGCAAGTACAGCAATTTGCTGCCGAGTGGCAAAATCAACAGCCGAGCATTGAGCGCCTTTCAGCCATGGAAAAAGACCTTGCGTTGTTAATCGAAGTGCTATCAGCTAATAGTGATTTAACTGCGCTGCAATCAGCAGAGCCACAAAATGATGTGATTATTCATCAAAGCGAACAAACGCAAGTACTGAAAGCATCATCAACAGACTCACTTGAGGCGATTATTGCAGCAAACAAAGCGGCTGAAGCGGGTGTGCAATTAGGTTTATATTTAACGCCGAAAAAAGTTAGTTATCAGGTCTTAAAGCTCAAACGTGATTATCCTGCTGTTTTAAATGGCCTTGATTTTCGTTTTAAAACACGAGAGCAAAAAGGTGTAACCTTGTATGGGTTGAGGGCTGGTCCATTTGCAAATTATACTCAGGCTACTGCATTTTGTGAGATAGCCAAAAGAATGGGGCAAACCTGTATGACGGCACCATTTATTGGAGAGATGCTTTAAGCATCTTTCCTCTTAAAAATTAGGTAATTAATCTTAAAGTATTTGTTCTAGAGGTCGATAAAGCTTAAGATACAGAAAAATGGCTTAGCCATTTAATTATAAGGACTTAATATGAAATTACCTCTTTCTTTACTTTCTCTTAGTGTTATTTTCGCCTCATCAACTGCCTTTTCTGCTACTGAAACTTTTCGTGCTGAAGTTACAGTTCAAAACACTGTTGTTTTGACCAAAGATAGTGACCTTAATTTTGGGACTATTCGTGCTGTTGCAGACCCATCTGGAAACGATCGAGCAAGGCTTACAGTTAATGCGACACCAAATGCTAGTCCAATATCAGTAAGTACCAATAATACAGAAAACGCTTTATTTGCTGTTATTGAAGATGGCGAGCCTGCAGCGTTTACTGTGTCTGAAGCTGTTCCAAATGCTATTTTATCGATTACTGAGCCTACTCAGACTCAATTAGAATTTGAAGATGGACAAGATACTGACCGTCCTGACTTTGAAATTGGTAATTGGTTATTCGTTATTACTAGCGGGCCAAACGCAAATGCGAACTACAATTCTGGTACACCTAACTTACAGGTTGCGCAAGACGGTACTGTGTCATTCAATATTGGCGCAAGCTTAGATACATCGGATCGTACTACCACAAAGCCTTATGCTGATGGTGTTTATGCGGGGACTTTTCAAATCGAAGTCGCTTATTAATTATTTTAGGTAATTTTTATGCGCTTTTTGCTTTTAGCCAGTGTGCTATTTTCTGTCTTCTCTTTGCCTCTACAAGCAGCGAGCACAGAGCAACAAGCGCTTGATTTTGGCACTCTTGTTATTTTAGCTAATACAAATACCAGCTCTGTAATTGTCAAAGATGATGGCAGTATCAATACTCAGGGCTCAGTTTATGTACTTGAAAATGGCCACCCTGCAGAATTATTACTTACTGACTTTCCTGCCAGAACCCAACTAACTATGAATCTAGTTGCTCCAGTTGACTTAATACATGATGTAGACGGCAACACGAGTGCTGAGTTTTCTGTGCGCCTTAATGGTTTTCCTAAATATGTGATCACCAATGAGTTTGGTGAGGCAAAAGTATTTATTGGCGGTATTTTAACAACAGATCGTAGCGCTAAAGCATACGCAGATGGTCATTACTCTTCTTCAACTTATTTAGAAATATCAGTCGATTACTAAGGATAGATATGTTCGCAAAACGTCTTTTATGTGGACTCTTTTTTGTTTTATTCAGTCAATACGCAACGGCAAATTTACTTATTTCACCAACTCGAGTTTCATTTGATGAGCGCCAACGTAGCGCAAAAGTCACCGTCATTAATAGCTCTGATGAATATAGAACATATCGCGTGGTATGGAGCGAAAAATTAGCGCTTCCTAGTGGGGGGTATCAAACATTGAGTGAGCCTGTAGCAAGGAGCCTTTCACCAATGACGCGTTTATCCCCAAAGCAAATTCGCTTAGCACCGGGCGAAAGGCAAACGGTTAAAATAGCGATTAGAAAGCCTAAGAATTTGGCTAAAGGGGAGTATCGTTCTCACTTATTGTTTCAAGCATTACCCAATGAAGTGAAAAGCACTAAACCAGGTATTAAAGTGAACATGATAATGAGTTTTAGTATTCCAGTTGTATATCGTGAGCAAGGCGAACAACCGAATGTTAAAATTAGGGACGTTAAGCTGGTTGAAGACTCTATTAATAAAAAACTTAGTCTTGCAGTTAAGTTAACCGAAAGCCAAGGCTTTAGTAGTTATGGGAGGCTCAGTGCGTATGCAACTAATACAGCGGGTAAACAAGAGAAAATCGCTGAAATTGGTAACTTGAGTTTGTACCCTGAAGTCAATGAAACAACAGCTTACCTAGCTCTATTTACCGATAAAAAACTACCGAAGAAAGGGCCTATTGAGATTAAATATGAAGGTGCTGATGAGTATGAAGGTATAGTTTTTGACTCATATTCATTTGCTATTCGACATTAGGGATTAATGCGAAAAAACTTATGAATCGCTTATTTGCGTTAGGGCTTATGCTATTAAGCCCTATTAGCTTTGCTAATTCGACTGTGAGTACAGAGGATGTACTAGCTAGACTCAATGCCATAAAGGCTAAGCTAAATGGCGAGCAGCTTCATGCTCCACAATCAAAGCATACACCTGCTGTCAATCATTCTGCAGACACCCAGCAGCGAATTGCGACTGGGGAGTTTTTGCTATTTTCAATTTATTTAAATGAAAATTACCTCGGTGAGATTTTTGCCCTTAAGTCTGATCAAGACATATTGCTAGGGCTTTCAGGGCTAGTTGATATATTACAATTAGCAATCAATGTCGATTTATCAGCCGAGAGTGCAGAAGGTTGGTTCATCAACATTAATAAAACCTTTCAATTAACAGCTCAAAAAGAGCTGATTACAGATAACAAAAAGTGGCAGCTTACTGAGCAACAAATTAGTGTTGACGATGATATTTATATTGAGGCAGCAGTACTGGCAGAGGCTTTAGAATTTAAGCACCGCTCTGACTACGCAAGCTTAGAGCTACATATTGAAACTGAGTCTGTTTATCCGGTTGTCGCCCAAGCGCAGCGTCACAAAAAACAACTGCAAAGCTATAGTACTCAAAAACAAGCAACCTTACCTTGGAAACCAAGCCCATATCAGGCCTTATCTGTCCCTGTGGCTGACTTACAATTGAATTACACCCAAGATAATGATGGCAGTCAGGCTAGTTACTCATTACTTGGCTCGCAAGATTTTGCATATTTAACGATGGAATACTTTTTATCGGGTCGTGAAAGTGATTTATTGAATAACTCAAGGCTAACTTTCTCCAAGCAAGATGTGAATAATCAATTATTAGGTCCACTTGCTGCAAGTCTTATTGAAGTAGGTGATGTCACAGCTACGCAAGTTGGCAGCCGTTATAACAACCAATACGGTCGCGGGGTTAAAATTTCGAATTATCAACTAGGGCAAGCTATTGATAATAATCGGGTGAATCTAACTGGTGCAGTACAGCCAGGTTGGGATGTTGAATTATATCGTAATGGCATTTTAATTGATCAGCAGCTGAGCTTGACTGATGGTCGCTATGTTTTTGCTGATATTGATTTACTGTTTGGTGAAAACAGCTTTGAGTTGATCTTTTATGGCCCACAAGGACAAGTAGAGCGAAAAACTGAATATTACTACATTGATGGCACGCAGCTTGAGCAAGGGGAAGCTGTTTATGAGTTTTCTGTTTCAGAGCAAGGTGAGCAGTTACTTGGCAGCAGTAACTACAGTGCCAACAAGGGCTGGGTTGCTGCAGGGCGATACCAATATGGTGTGAGTGATAACATTGCCATGTATTCAGGCTTCATGGCGCAAAAACGAGAGCAAGATGAGCTATATCATGTTGCTCTAGGAACGAACCTTAGCTTGTTAGACAGGTTTTTGGTTAATCTGGAATATGAAGAAAACAATCAACAACAAAGAGAATTTGAATTAACAACAAGAACTAAATTGGCTGATCAGTCTTTGCTATTCAGCGCAACGAACCGTACTGATAATCAGAATGGTCGAGATATAACGCTGAAAAGCTATCAGTTTGATATGTCTGGTGAGCTGATGAAAAATGATTTTGGGCGGCTCAATTATCAGAATAACTTTCTGATTCAACACGCACAAAGTGGTGATTTAAAGCAAATTTATAACCGTTTAAATTACAACTATGCAAACGTCTCTATAAATAATTTATTGCAGTGGCAAGACTTAAGTGTTGGGCAAGAAAGTGTTGATGGCACGACGCGTTTACAAACACGCCTAGGTAGAGTGTATAGTCGATTTGGGGTTAATTATCGACTCTCTCCGGTTAGTGAAATAGTGAGTTATGAAGCTGAGTTTAGCAGAAGTTTAGGCCCAAGCTTACAAACAGAACTAACTTTAAGGGATTCTCTAGATTACGATGTTCAGTCTGCCGAATTAGGATTAACGTGGCAAAATGACAGGATTAACTTAAGCAGTAATGTTAATTACGACAGCAATGATCAATGGCAAATTCGCTTAAATAGTCGATTTAGTTTTGGTTTTGATAGTCAATATAATCAGCCATTTATGAGTAATCGAACATTGACCAATACTGGTAGCTTGATGGTTAATGTGTTTTTAGATGAAAATGATAATGGCCTTAAAGACTACAATGAAAAAGGCTTGGCGGGTGTTAAAGTAAAAGGCTTACAAAATTATCGCCAAGCTATTACCGATGAACAAGGTATTGCGATTCTTTCAGCTATGCCAGCTAATCGCACAACAGATATAGTGCTCGATCGTGACAGCTTTTCTGACCCTTTTATGATCCCCGCCCACGATGGTTTCTCCATAACACCACGAGCAGGTTTTGTTGAGTACATGGATTACCCAGTAAATAATGCCAGCGAAATAGAAGGTACTGTTTATCAGCAAACAGAGCAAGGCTCTAATGTTCAACCTTATGCCCAAATTACTTTAGTGGATGAACAAGGTAATGATGTAGCTACTACGCAAGCGGCTTATGATGGCTATTACTTGTTTACTGATATTAAACCCGGTAAGTATAAAGCGGTTGTTGATAAGCAATACCAAGAGCAAAAATCACTGACCAGTGCTCAAACACACAAAATACAATTATCGCCTAAAGGTGATGTGCTGGTGGGGGTTGATATTACTTTGCGACCACTCGAAAAGCGCCAAGGATATATAGCGAGTATTGGCAAGTTTAATTCACTGAAAATTTTAAAAGTGTATTACTCATTGGTGAAACAGCGTTTGTTACAGCAAGGGTTACATAACGCTTTTTATATACACGATAAAGCAAATGCACACTACACGCTTGCGATTGGCTTTGACCCACAGTCTGCAAACGAGCTTGAGCAGCAATGTGTGCAGCTAATATCACAAGCAATTAAATGCCATGTAACAGAACAGCATGTTCAACACTAGCAAGGAGCAAATTATGGTTTTTACTACTTTTCAAAATCTGAAGAAAGTATGGTTAGTCTTACTGGTTACTCCTATCATTGGTTGCCAAAGCATGTCAGAGCCACAAGTGAGTGAAGAAAACTTAGTAAAAATTAGCCAGCAAGAGCTTATAGAGCTGAGGCAGTCGCATCAGCAATTCCAAGCGATGAAGCCAGAGCTTGAGCGCTTGCTGACAATAGAAAGTGAGTTAACCTTACTCACTGAACAACTTACTTTGCTAAATGCGCAGCAAACTGAGCCTGAAAAGACTAAAAAGTCATCCGTAACCGCACCTCAGTTTATAGCTGAGCCTACAGCCAAATTTGCACTACAACTTGCTTCCGTAACAGAATTACCTCGACTAACAGCTCGCCTTGCTGAAATTAAAAAACAAGCGCCGGCGCTATTTAATGGCCAGTTTATTGCTAATGTAGAGTCAGTAACAGTGAATGGCAGCACTTTTCATCGTTTGAAAATTGGTGCATATCAACAAAAGCAGCAAGCAGCTAATGACTGTAAAAAGTTAGCATCAGTCGGGGTGGCATGCTTGGTATCACATTATGTACAGAATCCGCTTGATTTATCTCATCAACAATAATACTTAGGCATAATTATTGCTTTGTACTTACTAAGTTTAGTGAGGATGGCAATTATGCGTCTGTTATTTTATTCCGTTTTTTTAGTGTTGGTGGGTTGTAGCTTAACTGAAGAGCCACAAAAAACGCCCCCTAGAGAAACCCCAAAATCGCCGATGGCACCTTATACGGTGCATCAATACGTTGCTGATTTAAGTAGTCAGCTGAGCCGTATTCAAGGCCCTTACAAAGGCAATGCACGTATTGCTGTAACCAGTTTTTATATGGCTGATGGCTTAGGTACTGATTTAGCTGAAGATCAGGGCAGTGGCTTGAGTCAGCAAATTCAAGAAAGTTTATTAACGCAATTTACTCAGCTTGGTTTTCATACCATTGAGTATCGATTAGAAAATACTTTAAATGTGCAGCAATCGGCCGATAGTGTACTAAGTCGTGATGTAAATACCTTACGTCAACGTCAGAATATTGACTTTGTTATTACCGGCACACTGACGCGGCAACAACATGCCTACATAGTAAATGCCCGATTAGTGAATACCAAAGATCTGCGAATTGTGTCAGCAGCAAGCACTGAGATCCCTATCAATGTAATGTGGGGCGCTGAAAAAGTTCAGCAACGTGATGGCCAGTTGTATCGAAGCGAATATTAAGAGGAACTCATTTAATGAAACGTTTAATTTTAACTTTATGTTTGCCTTTTGGCTTTGGTTGCTCGTCAATGTTAACTGGTGATGTAACACAACACGATAATGATCCTCAGTTAGCTGCGCAAAGAGAAGTCGCCGCGCCACATAGTAACGACAGTGTGTTTCAAACCAATCAGGCGGTGATGAATAACAGCACCTTTACAGCAGCACCAACGCGTAAAAATATTAATCACTATGTGCGTGGCATCATGCAGGATCTTGTTGAAAACTTGCAATATGTTAGCGATAGCACGCCGGTTGCTGTTTCAAGCTTCATATACCTTGATGCAGATTACAACTCAACGAATTTGCTAGGTAATCAAATTGCCGAAAGTTTTATTCATGAACTTCATGCGTTTGGTGTGCCTGTCATTGATTTTAAAACCACAGATTATATGCGTGTTACGCCAAGTGGTGATTATGTTTTCAGTCGTGATTATTTAGAGCTAAGCCAAGATCAAAACTTCAATTATGTATTGGCAGGTACTTTGGTTAATCATCAAAGTGGTGTGCTCGTTAATGCCCGAATTGTTGGTTTAGCAAGCAAAGCAGTTGTAGGGTCAGCGCAAGGTTTTATCCCGCAATCAGTGGTTGATGCCCTTGATAGTACCAACCGCAGTGATGGTATTACACTAAAACAAGCAAGTGAGTAAGCTATGAAAGGTTTTATCTTAGCATCGTTAACGCTCGCACTATCTGGCTGCCAATTGCTGCCAGAGCAATCAGCAGAGCCGCAAAATACAGCTCAAAATGTACCTGCATCAGCAAATACTCAAGTCGATTACGTTGCTATGCTTCAAGCGCTTGAACAAAATGATATGCAGCAGGATAACGCTAACCATCGTTTATTTGTGCCTTATCAACATCATAAAACCGTTGTTAATTATGTCGAGCAAATGGCCCTTGAGTTAGTGGATACCATGCAGCAAGAAAGCGAGTTAGGAATAGCCATAACTAGCTTTGTTGATTTAGATGCGAGCCTAAAAAATAGCTCTCAACTTGGTAATCAACTCTCTGAAACAATGATGCACCAGCTGCAAAAATTTGGCTTTGGCGTTGTTGATTTTAAAGCGATGGATATCATTAGTGTGACCTCACGTGGTGATTTTGTGATGTCGCGAGATGTAGAAGAGTTAGCCGAGCGTCGCATCGCGAGCCATGTACTTACAGGCACGCTTATATACCGTCCAAATGGTGTTGAAGTGAATGCTCGAGTAATTAACTTAAACTCAAAGCTGGTTATTGCCAGCGCACAAAAAGTGATCCCTTATTTTGTGCTAAAAAATGAGTCAATCAAATCAGCAACGGCTAGCGTTAACTAACCTCATTATTTTGCCAATCGACTTACTAACAAGTCGATTGGTTTATTCTCTTGATTACCAAAGCCTTAGACCGTTATAATTTTCTGTAAGCTGTAAGCTGTAAGCTGTAAGCTGTAAGCTGTAAGCTGTAAGCTGTAAGCTGTAAGCTGTAAGCTTTAACTCAGCTTTTGAGTGGCCTCTTAGTTAAATGGATATAACGGCCCCCTCCTAAGGGGCAGTTACGGGTTCGATTCCTGTAGGGGCTACCAAATCTCACTTTTTGAATATCACCCCCTAATAATTTCAACCAAAATATAATCACTATTGACAAAGTAATAGTGAAAATTATTAAAGTCTATTTTAATAGACTTTAATAAAGGTATTGTAATTTTTTGCATATAAAGTCTACTTACTTAGACTTTATTTGGTTTTTTAAGTAATTAAATTGTAAAAGTCTTTTTTGCTAGACTTTATTTGGTTTTATGGTGTAGGTTGAAATTAAAGTCTGATAGGTTAGACTTTAATAGAAGCATTGTTCAAATCGAGATTGTGATGGCAAAGAAAGTTAAAGCGAGTAAATCCCCAGATTTAAGTAGGGCGTTCACACCTTCTTTACTTGGTGACGTTATTAAAGCGAAAAGAACACAAAGCAATATCACGCAAACTGACGCTGCATTACTTTCGGGTATATCAAAACAGACATACATAAATATTGAACAAGGTAGTGCTGATGTAAAAGTGGCCTCGTTAATGAAAGTTGTCTCGGCATTAGGCGTAAAGATATCAATTGAGCCATGGCAAAGTGGTAGCACAGCTAACTCACCTTTGGAGGATGAGAATGACGTCTGGGTTTGATAGATATACACTCGACATAATTTATAGCCAAAAGCTGGTTGGTAAATTACATCTTTCTAGAGAAAGCGATAATTTATCATTGAGTTATCAACAAGAGTGGGTGGATGAAGGCTTTCCAATATCTCCTCATTTACCTTTTGGGCACGATATACCTTCTGTCAATATCAGACGTTTTTTACAAAACTTACTACCCGAAAATAAGGGCCTAGATTATTTAATAGATTACTTAGGGGTATCACGGACGAATGTATTTGCTCAGATCGGTGGAATTGGTAAAGATACCTCTGGGGCTATGATGTTTTTACCTGAAGGTGCTTTAAACGATAAAGTAAAAAGTAACTTTATCGCTATTAGTGATGCTGAACTGATCAAAAGGTTATCTGATCCTCAACTATGGCATTTGGAAGTCTGGGACGGCAAACCAAGATTGTCAGTAGCAGGTGTTCAATCAAAATTAAATGTATTGTCAGTTGATAGCAAGTTAGGTTTTGGTGAAGGAGACCTTTGCTCTACCCATATTATTAAGTTTGAAAAGAATAATCAGCAGCATCTTGTTATAAATGAATTTGTAACAATGAAACTTGCAAAACTAGCTGGGTTAAGTGTTGCAGAGGTTGAACTTAAATATTTTGATCACCACCCTGCGTTACTTGTAGAAAGGTTTGATAGAAAATTGTTTAGCCCTGAAAGTGTAAAGCGCAGGCATATGATTGATGCATGCCAAGCTTGTAATCTAGGAGTTGATAAAAAGTACGAAAGAAATTTAGGTAAGCAGCGAGATGTTCGTCACATTCGCGATGGTGCAAGCTTTGAAAAATTGTTTGCGCTATCTGAACTCTGCGAAAACCCAATAGCAGCAAAAATTGAAATTTTAAAGTGGGCGTTATTTAATCTTTGTATCTACAACTCAGATGCACATGGCAAAAACTTTAGCTTTTTTGTGCAAAAATCAGGTCTAACCCCAGCGCCATTCTATGATTTAGTAAACGTTAAAATGTATCCAGAGTTTGAACAGGATCTAGCTATGAGTATAGGAGATGAGTTTAACCCTGATGCAATTAATGCCTATCAGTTAGTTGACTTTGCAGATGAAAATGGAATTTCAAAAAAGTTATTACAAAGCCATCTAACTAAAATAGCGACAAGTATTAAAAATAATTTACAACAGGCAATATCGCTTGTTGATAGCCCTTCAGAATCACAAGTGTCATATTTAAAGCATTACTTTGATATAGTTAATGCTCGTTGTGATCATTTTCTTGAGCAGGCAAATGTAATTCCTGCTATCGAGCTATAAACTAAATTAACCCGTTACTTTTTCAAGCTCGCCTGTGCGCCATGGTTCAATGATGATTTTGATATGGTCGTTTGGTTTAAATAAGGTATCAAACGCACCTTGTACGCCGTCTATGCCGACTTTACCTGTGCGCATTTTTTGCCATGCAATTTTGCCTGACGCGATGTTCTCAAGTGATTGTGCAAACTCTTCTGGCTGGTAGTAATAAGAGAAAATAAGGTCTAACTCTTTCACTGTAGCATAGGCAAAGTTAACGTTTAGTGGCGCGGTATGTACACCCGTTACAACGATTTTTGCTTTTGCTGGTGCACGTAAAATGTAGTCGTTCAATAAGCGGCTTACACCGGCACATTCAAAAATAACGACCTTGTTGTTACTCGCAAGTGCTGCGGCTGTAGCAACTTCATCATCCGCCATAGGGTTAACATATTCTGTAGCGCCAAATTCAAGGGCAATTTGTTTTTTGCTCTCTTGTGGATCAGAGGCAATGATGTGTTTTACGCCTTGAAGCTTTAACGCGGCAATCGCGGCAAGGCCAATTGGGCCACAGCCAACCACAATGGCAACATCATCATTATTCATTTGTGCGCGGTTCACTGCGTGCAGGCCAACAGCAAGTGGTTCTGTAATGGCTGCCGCTTCTGATGGAACAGTATCAGGAATAGGTAATAGCAAGGCTTCATCAACAATAAAGTATTCAGAATAGGCACCATATAGCCCTGGGGTTACACCTACGCCAGCGCCGCCGGCAGAAAGTAAAATTGGCACTGAGGTTACACGGGTGCCTTTAGCTAATTCGCCTTTAGTATTTGGACCGTAGCTAACAACTTCTGCCGCATACTCATGGCCTAATAATACTTCTTGGTCATCGCCTGCATCTTTAGCCATGATGCCAAGGTTTTTATAGATATCGAATACATCGCTGGTGTGGCGGGTAATATGAATATCAGAACCGCAAATACCGCAAGCAAGGCTTTTTACCAGTACTTGGCCGGGTCCAGGAGTTGGAATATCAATTTGTTTTACATGCAGCTTGCCATTTTGCATGGCAACAGAATTCATTTGGCTCATATGTGTGTCCTCAATTCACCTTATTTGTGAATTATTAGACTAAAGTAAAGCGCCTGCCTTAATCTTGACTTTTTACGACAAAAACACAGCTTATTACGACATGGCTGTTTATAAACTGCTCATTGTGGAATCTTTAAAGTAAAAACCCTTAAAGTGATAAGGGTTTTTACTTTATTAAGTCTTAGCCGAAGTAGGCTGTATTGAGGTATAAGTGAGTTAAAACACCAGCAAAGTAACCTAGTAAAATGACCGGCGACCATTTTAAGTGGCTATTAAAGGTGTATATCCCTCGCGCTTGACCCATTAGTGCAACTCCTGCCGCAGAGCCAATTGATAACAGGCTGCCACCAATTCCTGCTGTTAGCGTAATAAGCAGCCATTGACCGTGCGACATATCAGGCATCATTTGTAATACTGCAAACATCACTGGAATGTTATCGACTACCGCTGACATTAAACCAAGAATAATGTTCGCACCGGTAGCAGACCAGTTGTTATAAAGTAAGTCAGAAAGCAGAGCTAAGTAGCCGATAAACCCTAAGCCGCCAACACAAATAACGATGCCATAGAAGAACAAGAGCGTGTCCCACTCGGCTCTCGATACACGGCTAAATACATCAAAAGGAACAACATTACCTAAGCGAGATAAGCGTTCTTTATCACCTTCGCGCTCTGCCATGGCGCGCTTTCTGGCAAGAGAGCCGGGGAGTGTCACGCGTAAGAAGTAACCAAAAAACTGTAAATAGCCAAGACCCATCATCATGCCCACAACCGGCGGTAAACCAAAGGCGGTTTTTAGCACCACCGCGGTGAGTATTGTCAGTAAGAATAAACACAATATGCGAAGCGCACCGCGTTTAAGTTCAATATCTTCATCGGCCGTATCCGGGTGACGGTTATTGATAAATAAAGACATAACAAATGCAGGGATAATATAGCTGACTAAAGCTGGTAGAAATAAAACAAAGAACTCGGTAAAGGCAACAACATCGGCTTGCCAAACCATCAGTGTCGTGATGTCACCAAATGGGCTGAATGCGCCACCGGCATTTGCGGCTATTACAATATTGACGCACGACATAGCAATGAAGCGGTTATCATTTGCTGCTACCTTCATTACCACTGCACATAAAAGTAGGGCGGTAGTTAAGTTATCGGCTACAGGTGAAATACAAAATGCTAGTACACCGCTTATCCAAAATAATTGTTTGTAGCTAAAGCCCCTCGCAACCAGCCAGCTTCTTAGGCCATCAAATAAACGACGCTCTTCTAGGGCGTTGATGTAGGTCATCGCAACGAGCAAAAATAGCATTAACTCCGAAAATTCTAACAAGGCATGACGAAATGCGTCGGTGCTAAGATCAGATAAGTTTTGTGCACTGTACTGCCAAGCAATAAGGGTCCAAATAATCCCGGCTGCAACCAATACGGGTTTTGATTTGCGTAAGTGAATTTTTTCTTCGAGTATGACGAGCACATAAGCAAAGATAAATATAACAAGGCAGATAATGCCAACAGGGTGGGTGAGTAAATCGATAGTACCAGTTGACGCAGCATGAGCTTGGCCACCGAAACATAGCAAGGAAAGGAGCAATCCTTGTGTTAGTTTTTTCATTGTATATTCCAATTAAATCATCTTAATTTCGTTACGGTTTAAGTAAATGTAGCTGCAGACATTTTAGATTCATTCTTTGCTTTATGTAACAAATTGGTAACTAAGATGTTGGTATTTTGAATATAAATACGGGTGATGGCGAGAGCAGACCAGTTGTGTAATTTATAATTTAATCAATGTGTTGTGGTTTTAAAATAATAAAGGGCTGCAATTAGCAGCCCCAACTTGAAAGTTATGCAAAGTGTTTTTCTAAATCGTCAGAGCCACCAATGTGCTCACCGCCTATGAATACTTGCGGCACTGTCTCACGACCAGAAATCGCTTTTAAACTAGTTAGTGAAGCGTGTTGACCTAATACGATTTCTTCGTACACATAACCTTTCGCCTCTAGTAACGCTTTAGCTTTTGTACAGAACGGGCAATTAGGCTTGGTGATAATGCTCACTGATTCTGGTTTTACCTGTGCTGGGTTAATGTACTCAAGCATGGTATCTGCATCAGATACTTCAAACGGGTCGCCAGGCTTTTGTGGCTCGATAAACATTTTTTCGATAACGCCGTCTTTTACCAGCATAGAATAACGCCAACTGCGCTTACCAAAACCTAAGTCGTTTTTATCGACTAGCATACCCATGCCGTCGGTAAATTCGCCGTTGCCGTCTGGCAATAAAGTGATATTTTGCGCTTCTTGGTTTTGTGCCCATGCATTCATTACGAAGGTATCGTTTACAGAAATACATACAATGTCATCAACACCGTTTTGTTTAAATACAGCCGCAAGCTCGTTATAACGTGGCAAGTGAGTTGATGAACATGTTGGTGTAAATGCACCTGGTAATGCAAATAGCACAACTGTTTTACCTTTAAAAATTTCGTCAGTGGTCATTGATTTCCACTGCTCGTCTACACGTGTTGCGAATGTAACGTTTGGTACTTTTTGGCCTTCGATATTGTTTAACATTGTTTTGATTCCTCTTGATTTGTTGAGTGCCATTATGCGATTAAATTTTCGATAGCTCCAATCGTTTGTTTGTATTAGTATGATAGGTAAAAGCTATTGGTGGTGTGATATGAATTTAAAAGACTTTGAATACGTAAAAGCGGTTGCGCAATACAAGCACTTCAGAAAAGCAGCTGATGCTTGCTATGTCAGCCAACCGACATTAAGCGGGCAAGTTAAAAAGCTTGAACAAGAGCTGGGGGTTGTTATTTTTGACCGTTCAACAAAGCAGGTCACGTTGACTGTGCAAGGTGAACAACTTCTTAAACAGATCACACTGATCCTAGATCAAACCCAAGTGCTTAAAGAAATAGCCGCCAGCTCACATGACCCACTAAAGGGTAAAATCAATGTCGGTATTATTCCTACCATTGCACCTTATTTACTGCCAACACTTTTAACTTCTATGAAGCAGGCCTTTAGTGAAACCCAGTTTTCATTTATAGAAATGCAAACAGCGCAAACGCTGGTGGCCCTTGATAATGGTGAGATTGATATTGCAATTGTTGCTGATGTGGCTGATTTAGCGCCTTATCATGTGTCACCGCTTTATAAAGAAGACTTCTTAGTTGCGGTTTCTGAGCAACACGCTTTAGCACAACATACTGAAGTTGCCTTAGCTCAATTACATGAATGTGACTTATTAATGTTAAACGAAGGGCATTGCTTTAAAGAGCAAGCAGAGCAATTTTGTTTTTCAGCTGGGGTTGAAGTCTCGAACCAATATAAAGGTAACAGTATTGAAACCTTACTCGCCTTGGTAGCAATGGATGATGGGGTAACCTTTGTTCCTAAGCTTGCATGTACACCACGTGAAGGAGTGAAGTACTTAGCTATAACACCTAATCAGCAACGCCAAGTTGTCATTGCAACTCGTAAGCACTACCCACATATAGCTGGTGTTGAGCAATTAGCTAGTTGGCTAAATGCTCATCAAGGCCTACAAGCTCATTTACTCGCTAGCAGCTAATTCAACAATATCGTTAATTTGAATGTTAGGTAGTGGTTGCTTATCTATACTCATGGCAACCGCTGATTGCTGATAAAGCTGAGTCACTTTTACCTGGTTAAGTGTGGTGATTTTGTGCGGAAGCTTATTACCCTGTGCATCCGTTAGGTAATTATGATGGGCTATATTTAAAATTTGCCCTTGCTCAAGCCCATGCGCCTTACCCAAGTTGATGATTAGTCTGTCGTTTTCGATATGCAGTATTTTACCTTGCGTGGGTAAGCAGGCCATGGCTGCTTGTAAGTCATAGGTTAGGGTTTGGTTTATATCGCTAATAGCTTGGCCATAGTCAGTTGCCCAAAATCGGTCGCTATATACATCGATGATCTCAGTCTTTTTATACGGCCAAATACCTTCTGTTTGGTAGCTTTTTTGCCAGAGCTTTTCGTAAGTGGTGCCATCAAATAAGACGTAATCTACTTTGTATGCACGCTTGAAACTATCATCTTGCCAAAATGCATAATCGTTGTTGATCTTATGGTTAACCGATAAATCACGAATACGGCTCAGTAATACATATTGCGAGTTACTGCGGCTAGTGACCTCTTCAAGTAGTGCATTACTGTAATCGTATTGCTGAGTGAAAAAATGATCTACTCGCAACGGCATATTGTAATAGGCTGTCGGTTTAGCTGCCATTTGCGTATTACTTAAGCTGGCATATAAGTGTTCACTAATGGCTTTGTTTACGTCAAAAATTTGGCCCATACGCGCTTGCTCGCGATTGGCGAGTTGGCTTTGTGTCACGGCAATAAATTTGGTGTATTGGTTTGCAGGGCATTCTTCTGCTTGGGCAAAAATATCGAGGCGAAGCGTGATGGCATAGGTGTCGTTGTGGCGGTCTTCGCTGATCAATTCTATTTTCTGGATTTCACCATGGCTGCTTATTTTCAGCTGATCTTGCGTCAAAACCCCGTCAACTAAGGTCTGTACAGAGGTTACTCGAGCGCCAGAAAACACTAAAGCCTGAGTTATGGCGTCTTTAATGGCGGCAGATTTGGCTTGGCTCGTATCGCCATTTTTTACAACTGCATGGCCTGTAGATTCAAACCACTGAGCTAAGCTATTGTTAGAAAACAAAATTGTAAAGGCTAAGCCAAGGCCTTTTAAGCTGGCTATTGTTTTATTTTTCATGCTGACACCTAGCATTAAAACCAATGAATAACCTAAATGAGCAAGGACTGTACCACAGTGGCATTAAACGTGCATATTTGTAGCCAAAGAGTTTTAAGCGGAAGCAAATTATGCGAGCACTTCTATTCGGTGGGCTGGTTGCCTGCGCAGCATTAACCGGCTGCAGTAGTATTTTTGATAAACATGTAGAATACACTTACATTGAGCCAGATAGCTACCCAGTGCTAAAAGCCGTGGGTTATGCGCCAATTAGTGCTCAACCAAGTAGCAATGAATCGCAGCGTACTCTACTTGCGATTAAAGCCTCAAAGCTTGAAGCTTACCGCGAGCTTGCTGAGCAAGTTTACGGGCAAAGAATTTCCGCAGGCACTACAGTGCAAAACAGCATTGCTCATAATGATCAATTACAAAGCCAAGTACAAGGTGTGATCAAAGGTGCACAGGTTATTAAAACCTATGCGGTAGGGGATACCTACGCAACTGAATTACAGCTTGATATGAAGCGAGTGCACGATTTATACATCGGCGAAGTAAAACCGCGCCAAGTGAAAAAAGTAACATATTATTAGGTGCAACTTAGTCTAGTTGTAACCTATTGGCTTGCCGCATAAGTCCAGCAAATTCTGCAAGCATTAAAAAAGCGCGATAACTTAGTTATCGCGCTTTTTTAATGAAATAGTATTTATGCTTTCAAGTTGTGAACGATTTTCTTATCGCCTTGAATCACGCTGCCGCCTTGGTCGTAGGTCATCGATGATGGTGCACCGATTAAAATATCTTTAAGTTGCTTAACACTCAACTGTGCTTGATGGGCCGCGTGAGCGTTTACATCATTTTTCTTCTTGCAGCTTGCTAGGAGAGTATTTACTTGCTTAATGAGTGCACTTACTTCGTCATCTTGCGATTCGTTGTGCGCAACAAGCTTTTGAACTTCTTTATCAATGGTTTGAATTTGTTGGAGCAAAGAGATTTTTTGTTGGGCAATACTCTTTAATCCGTCACCACGCTTTGCAGCAATGGCTGTCAACTCATCATCTAACAGCGCAGCAATAGACTCCAAGCAAGAAACTTGTTGTGTTAATTTGCTAGCTATTAAATGATTATGATCAGCCATAGACATCAAACTCGAATGCAGCGATGTTCTTTGCTAGCTTTTCAGCATCAATTTGGTATTTACCTTCACTGATTGCCTTTTTCAGCTCAGCCACTTTATTGCTATCAAAGCCAGATGATTGCTCTGCTTTTTCTTGCAAAGATTTTAGCTGTTTAGCTTGAGGAGTTAAGCTAACAGAATCTGCACTTGCTTTTGGTGCGGCCGATTTTGCAGCGGCTGCATTAGCATTATCTTTTTGTAAATCAAGCTTTTTTTGCTTGGTATTTGTCAACACAGAAGGCTGTTGTTGACCATTATTGACATTGCTTACCATAATTTTGACCTATACATTACCCAACATATGCCTTTATATCGGCGGGCACAGCGGATACTTTAGCATAAATATAAAAAATTAAATATTTACTTGTACAGACTCGACCCCATCCACACGTGCATTTAATACTTTACCTGATTTTTTGTTTTTTACACGTACTAATTCGTCTAACGTGCCATCTTCTAGAGCAATTCCGGTGGTTTTAATTCTTAAGCCGCGTAATGAAGCATAGATAGTTACATTATCGCCTTTACAAACCATACAAACCTGGCTCATAACAATAGGTGTGCCGTCACGTAAATTGCGCTTACTGCGACTGCCAATAAGTATAGCCTCATCTTGAACATATTGTGTTCTAACAAATTGTTTAGGTTTCATTTCGAGGCGTAAATGTTCAGGGCGAATGACCTCTCCACGGGCTAAATTAGTGGTAACAACAACCACAGGTTCGAGCTCAATAATGCGCACGTGAACGTATTGAGTCCAACTATTTAAATCTTGGCACTTAAGTTGTACAGTTACCTGCCGATTAAAAGGAGGCTCAGTTGGTAACTCTTTGTTAATTGGTGACTCACATAACCTCTCAGGAATGCGACTATCTAATGGTAAAGCACTAATTTGAGGTGTGGTGTCCAGATCAGGGAGCTGCTCGCTAACAAAATCGATGGCGATTTGTTGAAGTTGCTCGGTATTATAAACTTCTGCCTGTAGTTGTGTTGTAAACAACAGGCTAGTAAGAAAATAAAAAACACTGTATCTTCGGCTTTTTTTTAACAAACTCATATTGTTTCGACTATGCTTATGGTTGAAAACAAGGTATAAATATTTTGCGTCAAAAAACAGACGCTTTGTAACCTTATGTAGCTTTAACACAAAGAAGGCAATTATTGTTCCAGCTCTGATTGTTTATCTTTAGGAGATTGAAATGGCAGGCATTTTAGACTCAGTTAACCAGCGTACTCAGTTGGTTGGGCAAAACCGCCTTGAATTACTATTATTCAAACTCAGAGGGCGACAACGCTTTGGTATAAACGTGTTTAAAGTAAGAGAGGTTCTGCAATGTCCACCACTTACTAACATGCCCAAATCAAATGCGTACATTCGCGGTGTTGCGCATATCCGTGGTCAAACTATCTCTGTTATTGATTTATCGATGGCTGTAGGTGGCCCTGCAATTGAAAATATCAAAGACAGTTTTATCATCATTGCTGAGTACAACCGTTCAGTGCAAGGGTTTTTAGTTGGTGGCGTTGAACGAATCGTGAATATGAACTGGGAAAAAATAATGCCGCCGCCTTCGGGAGCCGGACGTTATTCTTACCTAACTGCGGTCACTGAGATTGAAAACGAATTAGTTGAAATTCTCGATGTAGAAAAGATATTAAACGAAATTTGCCCAGTTAACACTGAAGTAAGCGCTGAAGTAGTTGGTGAAGGTGAGATTCAGCGTGACTTAGGTGAGCGTATTGTCTTTATTGCTGATGACTCTGCAGTAGCTCGAAACCAAGTTAAGCGTGCGCTTGAACCTCTAGGTGTACAAACTGAACTAGCTAAAAACGGAAAAGAAGCGCTTTTACGTTTAAGAGAGATTGCTCAGCTCGATTGTCAAAATGATATTACTGAACGTGTTGGTCTATTAATATCTGATGTAGAAATGCCAGAAATGGACGGTTATACCTTAACCGCTGAAATTAAGGCTGATCCAAAATTATCACCTTTGCATGTGATCTTGCATACCTCTTTAAGTGGGGTGTTTAACCAAGCAATGATCGAAAAAGTGGGTGCTGATGATTTTATTGCAAAATTTAACCCAGATGAATTAGCGACAGCTGTGAAGAAGTGGGTTCATTGTGATTAATTATTTATAGGTGGTATTACTTTGGAAAATAAGCATTTACAACAAAGCGAATACGATCAATTCCGCTCTTTTTTAGAGCAACAATGTGGCATTGTGCTTGGCGATAATAAACTTTATTTAGTTAAAAGCCGCCTTGCGCCGCTTATGGCGCGTTTTAATGTTGAGTCTTTATCACAGTTGGTAAGTAAAACACTAAGCCCTCATGAGAGGCAGCTTCGTGCCGCTGTCGTTGATGCGATGACAACCAATGAAACGCTTTGGTTTCGTGATCAATATCCGTTTGAGTTATTGAAAACAAAACTATTTCCTGAGCTTAAAGATGTGCGTAGGCCACTAAAAATATGGTCAGCGGCAAGTTCATCAGGACAAGAGCCGTACTCAATTGCCATGTCTGTTGCCGAGTTCCAATCTAAAAATCCAGGCGTATTAAAGATGGGGGCGCAAATTATTGGCACTGATATCTCTAATACCATGCTTGATATGTGCAAGAATGCTGAGTATGACTCACTAGCCCTTGCTCGTGGCTTGTCGATGGAGCGTCGTCAAAAGTTCTTCAAGGACAGCGGTAATGGAATGGCTCAGGTAGTTGACCCTATACGTAAAATGGTCAGCTTTAGACATTTAAACTTACTCGATTCATATGCCCTAATGGGCAAGTTTGACATCATATTTTGCCGTAATGTGTTGATTTACTTTTCACCAGAAGTAAAAGCTAAAATCATTTCGCAATTTGCTCAAGCTTTAAACCCGAAAGGTTACCTGTTTTTAGGTGCGTCAGAATCAATGGCGGGCTTAAGTGATAGCTTTGATATGGTTCGTTGTAACCCGGGTATCATCTATCAGAAAAAGTAAACTCTCCTTAGCAACCTAGTCCTTAGGTTGCTAAATTTATCTATTTTTCAGTCTCTTATATAAATAAAATCACTTCTTTATTCTTGGCTTAGCTTTTGCATTAACCACTGCAGAGTCAATTTTTTGGAGATGGTTATGGCTATCAGTTTTGATAAAGCATTTGGTGTTCATCCTCATGCGATGTTGATCCGTTCACAACGCGCTGAGTTATTAGCGACAAATATCGCTAATGCTGATACGCCGGGCTACAAAGCGAAAGATATCGATTTTGCTTCGGCATTAAAAGCGGCAAAAAGCAACCAACAAGGCGGCAATAGCATGGTAAGAACCGATGCTAAACATATTGCCGGGGGCAGTCGTTTTGTTGGCAGTGCAGAAATGTTTCGTACGCCAAATCAAGCAGATACAGGTGATGGTAACTCAGTTGATATACAAGTGGAACGAAACTTGTATGTACAGAACTCATTAGAGTATCAGGCAAGCCTGCAATTTATGAGTAGTAAAATTAAAGGCCTTAAAAAAGCCCTCGGTAGTCAAGGAGCTTAATCATGAGTTTGTATAATGTTTTTGATATTTCAGCAACCGGTATGAGCGCGCAAAATGTTCGCTTAAATACTACTGCCAGTAATATCTCGAATGCGAATACGATTAGTTCTAGCCAAGATCAGACATACCGAGCGCGCCATCCTGTTTTTGCTGCAGAGTTGACTAAAGCGTCATCATCACAAAGCAATCCTCAGGGCTCTTCTGTTGGCGTTAAAGTATTAGGTGTTGTAGAGAGCGATAAACCTCTACAAATTGAATATAACCCGAACCACCCAAGTGCGGATGAAAATGGTTATATCTACAAACCTAACGTTAATGTTGTAGAAGAAATGGCAAATATGATTTCAGCCTCTCGCTCTTACCAAACAAATGTGCAAGTTGCTGATGCAGCTAAGCAAATGTTAAGTAAAACACTGTTGCTTGGGCAGCGGTAACCGAGGATAAGTTATGAGTAACGACATCAGCAGTGCGTCATCAACGTATTTAGATAATTTACGTTGGCAAGACAATCAAAATAAAACAGAAGAGAAAGATGATACTTTAACGCAAGAAGACTTCTTCTCACTTTTAACACAACAGTTGTCGTTTCAAGACCCAAGCAAGCCTGCTGACAACGATCAAATGATTGCGCAGATGACGAATTTCACTATGGCTGAGGGTATTTCAAACTTAAATGAGAAGTTTGAATCACTGACTGCATCAATGACATCTAACTCTGCGTTACAGGCTTCAACGCTCGTTGGTAAGCAAGCGTTACTTGAGTCTGACACCATTGATTTTGATGGCGAAAATCTAGCTAAAGGGTCGGTGGTTGCAGAAACCGCTGTTGAATCTTTAACGCTAAGAATAACGGATTCATCAGGCCAGTTAGTGCGTACCATTGAATTAGGTTCTCAGTCAGCGGGTGCACTTCGTTTTGAATGGGATGGTAAAGACAATGATGGCAATGTGCTACCTGAAGGTGAATATGACATCAGTGCTGAAGGCTTTGTAAATGGAGACTACAGCAGTATGCCAATGGCGACCTTTAAGAATATTGAAAGTGTCAATATTAATGGCGCAAGCGGCATTATCGTAAATACAAAAGAGGGTGCGGTTAGGCTAACTGATATAGCTGAAATCGCATAAGTAAAAAAAGTTTGGGTTAGCTTAGGCTAAGAGATAGGTTAGAGGTGAGTTATGAGCTTCAATATAGCATTAACAGGCTTAGCAGCCGCGCAAAAAGATTTAGACGTTACAGCAAATAATATTGCTAACGTTAATACTACGGGCTTTAAAGAGTCTCGTGCAGAGTTCGCTGATGTATACGCATCATCAGTATTTAGTTCTGGTAAAACAAAAAATGGTGACGGTGTAAGAACGACAATGGTGGCACAGCAATTCCACCAAGGTTCGTTATCTTTCACAAATAACTCTCTTGACTTAGCGATCACTGGTGAAGGTTATTTCGCAATGGCGAATGACCTAGGTGCGCAAGACTTCACATATACTCGTGCAGGTGCGTTTAAATTAAATCAGGATAACTTTATTGTTGATGCAAGCGGTAACTACTTACAAGGTTTCCCTGTTGATGAAGCAACTGGTGATACCACTTCTGTTAGCTTAAGTACATCTTCGGCGTTACAAATTCCTGATGCATCAGGTTCACCGCGTGCAACCACGAATGTTTATTCATCATTTAACCTTGATTCACGTGCCTCTGCGCCAACAGTGACACCGTTTGATCCTGAATCAAGTGCTACATATAATAGTTCAACATCAACAACTGTGTATGATTCATTAGGTGAGCCACATATTTTACAGTTCTTCTTCGTTAAAACTGATGCAGCTGTGACAGGTAATGACAATGAGTGGCAAGTATACGCCACACTGGATGAAAAACCATTTGATGCAAGTGGTGTAGAGCAAACAACAACGCCTTATACACCACTAACTACATTCCAATTTGATTCAAGTGGTTTACCACTTAACACGGATGGTGTTGCTAATACTGATGCATCATTTAACCCATTAACTTTACCAAATGGCGCAGGCGCTGCGACAGGTTTATCTGACTTACTATCTAATGGTGCTAGTTTCCCTGATGATGTAACGATGAACTGGCGTGATGAAGCGGCAACAGCGAATAAAGTACCTACTCAATATGCTAGTAACTTTGAAGTAAAAGCACTGGAACAAGATGGTGCGACTGTAGGTCGTCTATCAGGTATCGATATCGGTTCTGACGGTAAAATTGTTGCTTCATACAGTAATGGTGACACTTCATTCTTAGGTCAAGTTGCCATGGTACGCTTTTCGAACTCACAGGGTTTACAACAAGTGGGTGATACTTCTTGGAAGAAGAGTTTAACGTCAGGTGAGCCTATTGCTGGCGAACCAGGTTCAGGTACCTTGGGTTCAATTAACTCATCTGCGCTTGAACAATCAAACGTAAACCTAACTAACGAACTTGTTGACTTGATTAGTGCGCAGCGTAACTTCCAAGCAAATTCACGTGCGCTTGAGGTTAACTCAACACTACAGCAAAACATCCTACAGATCCGTTAATTTTAACGGCTCTAAGCTTAATCCGACACGAAGGCTGCTCCCTCTATTGGCAGCCTTTTTTCATTCTAGCAGCCTATTTTTCTTTCCTATTTTAGCGTCAATTTTACTTTGGCACTTTTATTGCATTTCTTAGTTATCGTATTTTTAGTGAGTCAATGTTATGGACAAAATGGTCTACATTGCCATGTCGGGTGCTAAGCAAAGTTTGCGAGGTCTTGAACTCAAGGCCAACAACCTTGCTAATGCTAACACTACTGGCTTTAAAGCTGATTTTGCACAAGCTCGCTCTATGCAAGCCTTCGGTGAAGGTCTGCCATCTAGGGTGTTTGCAATGCAAGAACGCCCTGGATCTAATATGGAATCGGGTGGTTTTGTTGAAACTGGCCGCGAGCTTGATATCGCGATGAGTGACCGTGGTTGGTTGAGTGTACAAGATGCATCAGGCAATGAGGCGTACACCAAAACTGGCACATTAAACATTACTCCAGATGGCGCGTTGATCACTAGCCATGGCCGTCAAGTAATTGGCGAAGGTGGTCCAATCATTTTGCCATTACCTATCGAGAAAGTTGAGTTTAGTGAAGACGGTGCTATTCAGGTTCGCCCACAAGGAGCGCCAGCAAACTTTTTGGAAGTGGTTGATCGCTTAAAAGTGATTGAGGCTGATAACACTCAGCTTGAAAAAGGTAATGACGGTTTATTTCGACCAAAAGAAGACATGTTGGTCAATGACCTTTGTGGTTTTTGTGATATTTCACCAAACGTAAAAGTACTGTCGGGTACGCTTGAAATGTCGAACGTAAACCCAGTGCATGAAATGGTCGACATGATCAGCAATCAACGCCAATTTGAATTACAAGTTAAATTAATGAAAACAGCCGAAGAGCTCGACGAGCGTCAAGATCAGCTGTTACGCATTGTTTAAGATGACTGAGAGGGTAGAGTTATGAATCCTGCATTATGGATCAGTAAAACCGGGCTTGACGCCCAGCAAACCGATATTTCGGTGATCTCAAATAATCTCGCGAATGCCAGCACGGTAGGCTATAAAAAAAGCCGCGCCGTATTTGAAGATTTACTATATCAAAACATCAATCAACCAGGTGGTCGTTCATCTCAAGACACTGAAATGCCATCGGGTTTAATGCTTGGTGCCGGTGCCAAAGTGGTAGCTAACCAAAAGAACTTTTCACAAGGTAACATGCTTACCACTGAAAATTCATTGGACTGGATGATTTCAGGACCAGGTTTTTTTGAAGTGCAATTGCCAGATGGCAACATTGCCTATTCGCGTAACGGTCAATTCACGACTGACGAAGATGGCCGCATTGTAACGTCGGGCGCAGGTTTTCCTTTACAGCCGGAAATGAATGTTCCAGACGATGCGCAATCAATCACTGTTTCACAAGATGGTGAAGTGTCAGTGCGTATTTCAGGGCAAGCAGACAACGTGGTCATTGGTCAGCTAACGATTAGTGATTTTATTAATCCATCGGGTCTTGAGCCTATGGGACAAAACTTATACACCGAAACCGCTGTGAGTGGTGCGCCTGTGCAAGGTAACCCAGGTATCGATGGTTTAGGTACGGTGGTTCAAGGTTCTCTAGAAACGTCTAATGTGAATGTAACTGAAGAGCTTGTTAACTTGATCGAAACACAACGAATTTATGAAATGAATTCAAAAGTGATTTCAGCGGTTGATGAAATGCTTAGTTACATCAATCAACAGCTTTAATGGGTAGGAGGCAGCATGCGTAATATTATCTTAGTCACATCGGCAGCATTAATGCTGGGTGGTTGTATGACAACGCAAAATCATCATGTGGTTCAGGATGACCCTTACTATGCGCCTATGTATCCGGAGCCAACAACAGAGCCAATGGTACCAACGGGTTCGTTGTTTGATAGTTATTCAGCAGATGACTTGTACTCAGATAAAAAGGCACTGCGTGCTGGTGATATCATCACGGTTAAATTGCAAGAATCAACGCAAGCCACCAAAGCCGCTAAAACCGAAACCGATAAAGAAACGGACGCTAGTTTAGACCCTGTTATTGGGCTTGGTGGCAATCCTGTGAATATTGGTGGTGATAGCATTCAGTTTGGTATTGGTTCAGGGGCATCGTTTAAAGGTGATTCAAAGTCTAATCAATCAAATAGCTTATTTGGTGATATTTCTGTCAATGTGATGCGTGTTTTACCTAATGGAAACTTGGTTATTCGCGGTGAAAAATGGCTCACTTTGAATACCGGTGAAGAATTTATTCGCCTTGAAGGCTTAGTTCGTCCTGAAGATGTTCAAGCAGATAACACGGTCACATCAAACCGAATTGCTAATGCGCGAATTCAATACTCAGGTAAAGGGCAAATTCAAGAAACACAAAGTGCAGGTTGGCTGTCTCGTTTCTTTAGTAGTTCGCTTTTCCCATTTTAGAGGAATAAAGTCATGAATGGGTTTAAATACATCATCGCTCTTTGCTTAATTAGCCTGCAGTTTTCTGCCCAGGCTGAGCGAGTCAAAGATGTATCTATGGTTGAGGGCGTGCGTTCAAACCAATTAGTGGGTTATGGTTTGGTTGTCGGTTTGCCTGGCACAGGTGAACAAAGCCGATTTACTCAACAAAGCTTTAAAGCCATGCTGAATGGCTTTGGTATCACTTTACCTGACAGTTTAAAACCTAAGATTAAAAATGTTGCCGCTGTGGCTGTACATGCAGAGTTACCGGCATTTAGAAAACCCGGTCAAACCATTGATATTACGGTTTCGTCTATCGGTAGTGCGGGTAGTTTACGTGGTGGTACCTTATTACAAACCTTCCTAAAAGGGGTTGATGGCAATACTTATGCAATTGCACAAGGCAGCTTAGTTGTAGGAGGTCTAGGTGCTGAAGGGGCAGACGGTAGCCGTGTAATTATTAACACACCCACAGTGGGCCGTATTCCAAACGGTGCCATTGTAGAGCGTGCTATTAAGAGCCCGTTTATGCAAGGTGACTACATTACCTTTAATTTAAATCGTCCTGATTTCACAACGGCTAAACGCTTAGAGCAAACGATTAATGATTTAGTGGGTCCTGACAGCGCCCAGGCAATCGATGCAGCGTCAGTACGTGTATTAGCACCGCGTGATGCATCTCAACGTGTTGCTTATTTGTCGACACTTGAAAACTTAGAGTTTAAGCCAGCAGACACAGCAGCAAAAATTATTGTGAACTCTCGCACAGGCACAATAGTGATTGGCAAAAACGTGAAGCTACAGCCAGCGGCGATTACACATGGTGGTTTAACGGTCACCATTGCTGAGCAGCAAAATGTGTCACAGCCAAATGCTTTAAGTGATGGTGAAACCACGGTTACCAATCAAAGTATTATTGATGTGAACGAAGATGATTCACGTGCTTTTGTATTTAACCCGGGTGTTAATCTTGATGATCTCGTGCGTGCAATCAATGAAGTTGGGGCTGCGCCGGGTGATTTAATGGCAATCCTTGAAGCTTTAAAAGAAGCGGGGGCGATAAACGGGCAACTGGTTATCATTTAAATTAAAACGCGCTTTCGAGCGCGTTTTTTGTTTCTATACCTTAATCGTTCAGTGTATAAACATCAGCCAAAATCTTGGCTCTGAAGTTACTCCATTCCTGTATCAGTTATTAGCCATTCATTTATAAAGTTTTTTATTGGCGCAATTTTTGCATTTTAATTTTCATTATTAACTATTGTGTCAAAAAGCTGATGGATACTAATCATCTCGACAAGCAAAACTTTTTTGATTTAGGCAACTTAGACTCATTACGTCAAAATGCCTTAAAAAGTGATGCCTCTAGCGATGCGTCAAAAGAGGCGCTGAAAAAAGCGGCGGCACAATTTGAATCTATCTTCACTCAGATGCTGCTTAAAAGCATGCGTAAAGCAAATGAAGCATTTGAAGATAAAGACAGCCCATTTAATTCAAGCGGCGTTAAATTTTTTGAAGAGATGCATGACCAACAAATGTCGGTTGAGCTTTCATCAAATGGTTCGCTGGGTCTAGCTGACTTGATTGTTCAGCAACTCTCGCCAGACGGTAAAGAGTTTACACCAGGTTCTGTACTTAGAACGACGGCTGATTTTGCTAGTGATAAACGCGCAAGCGGTGTCCTTGATAGCACTACTGAGGCTAAGGCTAAACCACAAGCTGTCGAGGATACATCAGCGAACGAGCAAACAGAAAACCGCTTTGAAGATGCTGAGTCTTTCATTAGCTCTGTTTGGGAGCACGCTAAAAATGCGGCTGAGAAAATTGGCTTAAACCCAGCTGTGATGGTTGCTCAAGCAGCACTTGAAACGGGCTGGGGTAAACACATCATCAGTAAAGCTGATGGCACAAGTAGTAACAACTTATTCAATATTAAATCGGATAGGAGCTGGCAAGGTGATAAAGCAAGCAAAGTCACGCTTGAGTTTGAACAAGGTGTGCCAGTTAAAAAGCAAGCAAGTTTTCGCTCTTATCAATCGATTAAAGACAGTGTGAACGACTTTGTGGATTTTTTAAATGAAAACCCACGTTATCAAGAAGCACTTAATAATACCGCAGAACCTGCAGCCTTTTTAGATTCGTTACAAAAAGCAGGCTATGCAACAGATCCAAATTATGCCGATAAAATTAAGCAGGTATTGAAGCGCGTTGAGCTTCAAAGCGTCGCTGCTTCATTGGTACGTTAAGGAGTAGACCCTCATGTCATTTAGCTTATATGACATAGCAAATGCCGGTGTAAGAGCTAACTCTGAGCTTTTACAAACCACCAGTAAAAACATCGCCAACGTTAATACCGAGGGGTATGTGCGTGAGCGTACTGAGTTCACAACCATGATCGATAACCAAGTCGGCCGTGGTGAAACGTATCGCTTACTAAATGAATTTGCACAAAAGCAATTAAATAGAGATACCTCTAATAAAGCGTTCTTTGATCAGTTTGTAACTGAAGCAAGCCGTGTAGATAGCTTGTTTTCAGAAGAGTCAAACAGCTTATCAACGAGCGTAAATTCGTTTTTTAACAATGTACAAGAAAGCTTAAACCAACCGTCATCAACAGTAGCTCGTTCACTGGTCATGACGGATGCACAAAATTTGATTGATCAAATGGACAGATTATCGAGCATTGTGGTTGACCAAAAAGCAGTAGTAAATGAGCAACTAGAAATCTTTTCAGATGAAGCAAATAACCTGATCCAAAATATCAGTGATTTAAATACCAAGATTGCTTCGGTTCATGGTACTGATCGTGAGTCAGTATCAAGTGGTTTATATAATGAACGTGATAAAGCAATTCGTGACTTATCTGAGCTGATTGATATTGAAACACTCGATGGTAATAACGGCGAGAAACAAGTGTATTTAGGCTCTGGTCAAGCACTTGTCATGCAAAGTGGCACATTTAATCTGTTCTCATTCAGTGGCGATCCTGATCCGAACTTTAAAGAATTAAAACTTGATGTAAACGGTGGCAAAGCCGTGCCGCTTGAAGTTGATGTGAGTAAATTGAAAGGCAAAATTGGTGGCTTACTGGCATTTCGTGACGATATTTTAGTGCCAGCGCAAAACCAGCTTGGTCAAATGGGTTTAGCATTAGCCGATGCCTTTAACCAACAAAATAGCTTAGGTATGGACGCTAATGGTGAAATTGGCGGCGATATTTTTGCTATTCCAACGGTAGATGCGTTTGGTTATCAAGCGAATACGGGCACATCAACAATGACGGCAACCCTTGAACCTGGTAAAGGCAGCGAATTGCCAGCAAGTGACTTTATCGTTACTTATACCAGTGCAACCACTGTTGAGATTCAGGCAATCGATAATAAAGGTGAGCCTATTGGCACCGCATCTACAGCAAATGTGACTGCCGGTGTGATTGACTCATCAACTATTACGGGTGGTGAAGCGTTTGGTTTACAACTCAACGTATCAGGAGCTGCAAATACTGGTGACCAATTTATGGTTAAGTTGAACTCTCAGGCTGCAACTAGCTTAGAGCTTGCAACTGAACGTCCTGAAGATTTAGCGTTAGCATCACCTATTCGAACTGCGAACGATATCAATAATACCAGTGATGCAAGTATTTCTGCTGGCACAGTGTCCGATATTGACAACTCAACGGGTATTACCGTGGGTCCTCCACCGAGTTTGGCGAATGGCGATATCACGTTAGTGAAAACGGCGAATGCTAACGAGTATCAAATTACAGATGGTAACGGTACATCGACCTTTACCATTACACCACCTGCTGAAAATATTCTTGCTCAAGCAGGGGCGCCATATGATACCTACGGATTTGACTTCAATATTGAAGGATCACCTGCAACAGGTGACACCTTCACAGTAGAGTTTAACACTGGTGGATTTGATGATAACCGTAATGGTTTGCTATTGGCCGATTTACAAAATGGTGAGCTAGTGCGTCAAAATGTTGAAGCAAGTAGTACAGCCGATAATCATAAAACGTTTAATCAAGCCTATTCAGGCATTGTCACTGATATTGGTGTAGTGACTAGTCAAGCCCAAACCAATGGTGCGGCCTTTACAGCATTGGCTGATCAGTCTGAAGCTTGGTATGAATCGCTATCAGGTGTAAACCTTGATGAAGAAGCGGCAAACTTACTGCGCTTCCAGCAATCGTATGCTGCATCAGCACAGGTACTTTCAACAGCACGTACTATTTTTGACACCTTATTAAGTGCGGCGAGGTAATTATGCGTATTTCAAATAACATGATGTATAAGAATAACCTTAATTCTATTCTTAACTCACAACAAAATGTAAACAAAGCGCAAGAGCAGGTTAATACCCAAAAGCGTGTATTAACTGCTGCTGACGATCCTTCCGCAACGGCTCGCGCGTTACTTTATACAGATCGCATTCAGGGTAATGAACAGTTCACAAAAAACATTACTATGCTGAATAGCCGCCTAACGACAGAAGAAAGTGTGCTGCAAAATATTAAAGGCGCACTTGAGTCCGCCTATACGTTATCGATTCAAGCTGGTAACGGTGCCTATAGTGATATCGACCGTGAAGGTATTGCTGAAGAAGTTAAAGCATTGCAAAGTACGGTACTTGATTTGATGAATGCAAAGACCGAAGACGGTAAATTTATCTTTTCGGGTTACCAAGATAATACCCCATCTTATAGCTACAATAGTACGTCTGGTCGCTATGAATATGGCGGCGATCAGGGGCAACACAAGATCAAAGTGGCTGAAGGTGTAGAAATCAAATCAAGTGACAATGGTTTTGATACATTCGAAAAAGTAAATGCTCGACTAAATGTGGCATCAAACGACGGCACTGTGTCCGGCGGTATTACAAGCTCAAAAATTTATGTTACTGAGCAAGCTGATTTCGATAAATTCCATCAGGCAAATTACAACGCTGATCCTGCCGCAGCCGCAAATGCCAATACACTAAGCTTTATTACTACCACAGGCACACCTAATACATTTGTTGTGCAGCAAGCTGGTGTAACGATTGATAGTGGCAGCTTTGAAGACGGCAAAATTATTTATAAGGGGATGAAGGTTACCATTGATCCTGTGGCTAACGGCCAAGTTGATGTTGACCTTGAAGCACCACAAAAAGAGAATGCGTTAAATACTTTGGACGATCTGATTGCAGGACTAACCAATCCTGATTTAACTCAAGAAGAGTTTGATCAAGTTTTAGCTGATGCCATTGTACAACTCGATAATGCCAAAAATCAGGTTTCACTTGTTCAGGCCGGTTTGGGTGGTCGCTTAAATACAGCCAAGAAAATTGAACAATCAAACGGTGACTTAGATACTAGCAATAAAGCTGCAAAAGCTGAGCTTGTTGAGCTTGATATGGCTGAAGCGATTACTGAACTCACCAAACAGGAAACATCACTTCAAGCTGCACAGGCAACATTTGGCCGTTTGGCTAACCTCTCATTATTTGATTACTTATAATTTTTGTAGGTTAAGCTTATTTAATAAGCTTAACCTACAAAACCTTCCTTAAGCTTCACACTTTAAAAGCGGTTTTAACGCACTCTTTGTCGCGTTTTGATCTTCAGCAATACTTCACAGCAACGATTTTATTGACAACCAGAAGCTATGTTTAGTTAAAAGTGTTAAATATTTTTACTTTAAATACAGTGCGTTAAATGAAAAATGAAAAATTGTTTAAAAATTCACTAAAGGATTTTTTGAGCGGACCGATAACTTAATTAACCAAGCAGAGTAACAAATAACAGTTACCGCTTAATTAGAGTAAGTTTGAGAGTAAATGATAAGTTTACTTCGGGAGAAATATCATGGCACTTTATGTAAATACAAATGTTAGTTCATTAAACGCTCAAAGACAATTAATGAATTCAGGTAACTCACTTGATACTTCATTCAAGCGTTTATCATCAGGTCTTCGTATCAACAGCGCAGCTGACGATGCGGCAGGTCTACAAATTTCAGACCGTTTAACATCGCAAATTAACGGTCTTAACCAAGGTAACCGTAATGCGAACGACGGTATCTCTTTAGCGCAAACAGCTGAAGGTGCGCTAGACGAAGTAACAGCAATGTTCCAACGTGTGCGTACGCTTTCTCAACAAGCAGCAAATGGTTCAAATACCGATGAAGACCGCTTAGCGATTCAAGAAGAGATTCGTTCACTGATGTCTGAGGTGAATCGTGTTGCTGAAGATACAACTTTTGGTGGTCAAAATCTACTTGACGGTTCATACGATGCAGAGTTCCAAGTGGGTGCAGATGCTGTACAAACAATTGGTTTCAGTATGCAAAATGTAGGCGGTTCAGCTACGGGTTCTATGTCTGCAAATGGTGGTTTTACTCTTTCAGGCATTGCGGGTATCGCAAGTGCAGTAACTGGCGACCGTTTATCTGGACTAGCTGAAGGTGCATCAGATATTGGTGGTGCAGCATTAGCAACAGATACATTTGCTGCTGCTTATATTGCAACAGCTATAAGTGTATCAAGCCAAGTAAATGCGCAAGTGACTTTAGCAGGTATGGACGCGCTTATAGCAGTAGTTGATAAAAAACGTGCTGAGCTTGGTGCGGTACAAAACCGTTTCCAATCTACTATTCGTAACCAATCGAATATCTCTGAAAACTTAAGTGCAGCTAAGTCACGTATCAAAGACACTGACTTTGCTCAAGAAACAGCTAACTTAACTAAGATGCAAATCTTACAACAAGCTAGCCAAACAATCTTGAGTCAAGCTAACCAACGACCTCAAGCGGCGTTAAGCCTACTAGGTTAATAGTTGAGGGATTTAAGTTAAGGTGAAGTCAAAACTTTGACTTAAAAGAAAAGCGCCTTTGTCTAATGGGGTATTAACAAAGGCGCTAAGATAGGATTATAAAGCGGAGGCGCTCAAAATCCTGACAGTAGTGTTCTAACATTTGTAAGAACATAAAATATAAAGCACAGATTATGCCATAATTTGTGTTATTAAACCCACTCTTAAACTTATCTCTCTTAAGGCTCCTACATGGAGCCTTTTTTCATTCCTTTTTTAAACTAAATTAATTGTTGGCCTATTAATTGCTCTGTTTACTTCAAGTTAATTAACTAATAAGCAAAGTGGCAGTATTTTGCCCCAGGCGACTTAGATTTGCCGCTGTAAGGGTCACTTTGTCAAATTCACTTTTTAAAAGTGACTTTACTTTGACAGATAAGAAGAGAGTTTATTATGGCTTTATATGTAAATACTAATGTTAGTGCATTAAATGCACAAAGACAGTTGGATAGAACAGGTACAGATCTAGATAATTCATTTAAACGTTTATCATCAGGCCTACGTATTAATAGTGCAGCTGATGATGCTGCCGGTTTACAAATATCTGACCGTTTACAATCGCAAATTCTAGGTCTTAATCAGGGAAATCGAAATGCTAATGATGGTATTTCACTTGCGCAAACTGCTGAAGGTGCGATGGATGAAATTACATCAACATTCCAACGTATTAGAACACTATCTCAACAGGCTGCAAACGGCTCGAATACTGATGAAGACCGCTTAGCAATCCAAGAAGAGATCCGTCAATTATCAGATGAAGTAAATCGCATAGCTACAGATACAACATTTGGTGGTCAAAACTTATTAGATGGTAGTTATTCTGCTAGTTTCCAAATTGGTGCGGATGCAGTTCAAACCATTGGCTTTAGTATGCAAAGTGTAGGTGGAACTGCTGCAATAAATAGTTTATCAGCTGATGGAGGCTTCACTCTTTCAGGTATTGCAGGTATTGCAAGTGCCGTTGGAGGGCAGCAGCTTTCAGCTTTAGCTGAAGGTGCATCAGATATTGGTGGTGCAGCATTAGCGACTGATAGCTTTGACGCTGTTTTTAGAGCCTCTTCAGTTTCTGTTTCAACTCAAGTAAATGCTCAATTGGTTTTTGCTGGAATGGACGCGCTAATCGCTGTTGTAGATAAAAAGCGTGCAGAGTTAGGTGCTGTGCAAAACCGCTTTCAATCTACGATTCGAAACCAGGCGAACATCTCGGAAAACTTATCAGCTGCAAAATCACGAATTAAAGATGCTGATTTCGCTGCAGAAACGGCTGCATTAACTAAGAACCAAATTTTACAACAAGCAAGCCAAACAATTTTAGGTCAAGCAAATCAACGACCTCAAGCGGCTCTAAGCTTATTACAAGGATAAAATTTAAAAATTAGTTAAAAAATTTACAAATAAAGCTAAAGCTTTCGCTTTATCAGACGATAACTGATTTAGAGAACTATAAATCTAGGACTCTAAGTCGGTTAAATAGCAGGGTAGGGGTATCCCGCTGTTTAGCTATAAAATGATAAAGCGGAGGCTATTATGGCTATCTATGTAAATACTAATGTGAGTTCTTTGAACGCACAGCGCCAGCTAATGAAATCTGGCAACTCTTTAGACACTTCATTTCAGCGCCTTTCGTCAGGTTTACGCATTAACAGCGCAAAAGACGATGCGGCAGGTATGCAAATTTCTAACCGTTTAACTGGTCAAGTTAATGGTTTAAATCAAGGTAACCGAAATGCGAATGACGGTATCTCTTTAGCACAAACAGCTGAGGGTGCGCTGGACGAAGTAACATCAATGTTCCAACGAGTGAGAACTCTTGCTCAACAAGCATCTAATGGTTCGAATACTGATGAAGACCGTTTAGCACTTCAAGAAGAAATTCGTTCATTAATGTCTGAAGTGAATCGTGTCGCCGAAGATACTACTTTCGGTGGTCAAAATCTTCTTGACGGTTCTTTTGATGCTAATTTCCAAGTCGGTGCTGATGCAGTTCAAACAATCGGCTTTAGTATGCAAAACGTTGGTGGTTCTGCAACTGGTTCTCTTTCTGCGAATGCTGGCTTCACTCTTTCTGGTATTGCGGGTATTGCAAGTGCAGTAACTGGTGACCGTTTATCTGGCCTAGCTGAAGGTGCGTCAGATATTGGTGGTGCAGCATTAACCACAGATACATTTGCTGCAGCATACATCGCGACAGCAATAAGTGTATCAAGCCAAGTAAACGCACAAGTGACTTTAGCTGGTATGGATTCACTTATTGCAGTAGTTGATAAAAAGCGTGCGGAGCTTGGTGCGGTTCAAAACCGTTTCCAATCTACTATTCGTAACCAATCAAATATTGCTGAAAACTTATCTGCTGCACGTTCGCGTATACAAGATACAGATTTCGCAACTGAAACAGCTAATTTAACTAAGATGCAAATCTTGCAACAAGCAAGTAGCTCAATTCTTAGCCAAGCAAATCAACGTCCTCAAGTAGCGCTTTCACTACTAGGCTAATATTTGTTTTATAAGCCACTTTGGGTTGCTAGGAAATTTACTCTGAAGTGGCTTATACTTAATAGGTAAGATATTAAGAGGTATTACTATGATAGATCTTAATTCAACGCAAAGGTCTAATGATAACCTTACTACTAGTGGAAATTCTGCAACTTTAAAAGCTGAAATTGATGATATTAAAGCAAGTAAAGGCACAGAAATTGCTGGTAGAGAGCCTGTGGATATTGAGCAAGTTTCTAAACAAAATGAGCAGAGAGATAAAAACGATCTAATTGCTGAAGTAAAACAAAACTTAGAAAAGCTTAATAGCTATATCCCAGTCACATCAACAAATTTAATTTTTGAATTTGATGAGATGGGGGAACCGCCTATTATCAAAGTTCTTGATAAAGAAAATGATGAGGTAATTCGAGAAATTCCAACCGAAGAGTTTCGCGAAGTGGCTAAAGCTTTAGAAGAGTTTGCCGATAAATTAAGCAATAGAGGTTTGTTGTTCGATAGAACCGCATAAAGTTAGCATTTAGGAGTATTATAATGGCATTAATTACATCTGCAGGAGTAGGCTCTGGTCTTGATCTAGAAAGCATCATCAGTGCGACACTATCAGCTGAAAATACTCCAAAAATGAATGCTTTTGTTAAAAAAGAAGAATCGCTTCAGGTTGAGTTATCGGCTTTAGGTGAAGTGAAATCAGCGTTATCGAAACTGCAAGATACAGTCGAGAAGCTTGCTGACCCTGATAACTTTGATAAACGAATTGCTAACATCAAGCAGCCTACTAGTGATGATGGTGATTTAATCTCGGTAACTCCAACTTCAGATATTACCCCAGGGGACTTCAACATAGAAGTTGTTGAGCTTGCACAGGGTAGTCGCGCAACTTCCAATGATGGTCTATTTACCTCAACAGATGATGTTGTCACAGCTTCTGGCGGTACTTTATCTTTTGCTGCTGGCGATAAGAGCTTTGATATAACACTTGATGCTGGTGCAACTCTTGCTGACTTACGTGATGCTATTAACGATTCTGATCTTAACTTTGGCGTCACTGCTAATATTATTAATACAGGCACAGAGTCTAAGCTTGTTTTTACTTCGAATGTGACAGGCACTGGTAATGATCTAGTTATTACTAACGACAATGCTGAGCTAGATAATGTTTCTACTTTAGCAAACGATGGTGTTAGTGCTGGTGGGATAGCTATAGCTTCTGGTAATGAAGCCAAAGACGCGACAATAAAGGTTGATGGTATCACTATCACCAATGACACCAACACATTCAAAGATGCCGTTCAAGACATGACAATTACGGCTAAACGCCAAAGTGTTGACGGTGAAACTGCCAAATTGTCTGTCGAGTATGACAGGGAGAGTATTACTACACTGGTTGATGAGTTAATTGCAAATTACAACAATGTAGTAGGTCAACTAGGTTTTCAATCAAGAGTAGGTAAACCTTTAAATAGCGATGCTACAATCAGGTCTTTAAGTTCACAATTAGTAAATACACTCTCAACTAATTTGTCTGATGCAGGCCCATTTACCAGTATTTTTGATATAGGTTTAGGTGTTGATAAAGAAGGTTACCTTGAAAAGTCGAGCTTAGTTCGTAGTTTAAATGAAGCGATGGATGATAACTTTGACAACATTGGCAAAGCTTTTGCAGGTGAAAACGGCGTTGCTAAACAGTTCGAGGCCTTACTTAATAATTACGTAGACTCTGATGGTATCATAAAGCAGCGTGAAGAGAGCTTGAATGGCCAATTAGATGAGCTAGAAGATGATGTTTTAAATCACCAATATAGAATGGAAGAGCTCGAAACTCGATTAAGGCAGCAATATTCAGGGTTAGATGTTTTGCTTGCGCAAATGCAATCAACGCAAACTTATCTGAGTTCGCAACTTGCTAGTTTACCTGGTTTCACTAAGTCTAGCAGTTAATTTTCAGCGATAAAAAGGTAGAAAGTATGTACAACGCTAAAGTTAAGAATTATCAAAAAGAGGCTCTTAAAACCCGAGTAGCTGGTGCTGACCGTTACGAAATCATTCAAATGTTAATGGCTGGTGCCATTGAAAAAATGGTGCTTGCGAAAGTGGCAATTGAAAAAAAGCACCTTGAAGCTAAAAGTGAGCATTTATCAAAAGCGTCAGCTATTTTAGAGGCATTAAGAGGGTGTTTAGATTTTGAAGTTGGCGGTGAAGTCACTGAAAATCTTTATGCATTGTATTCTTATATGATTGACCGTTTACTAGATGCAAGTATTAAAAATGATCCTGAAATAGTGATAGAAGTTTCTAACTTGCTAAAAGAGATCAAGTCAGCTTGGGACGCAATCCCACATGATATAAGAGAACAAACATTAAACGAAAATGGTGTTGATGCCAATGTCGGCTGATTTTGAAAAGTTGTTCTCTGAATTTGCTTCTGCAATTGAATCAAACGAGGTTGAAAAATCACTTAAGATTGATGAAGAGATAAAAACTTTATTTTCTAACTCTATAGATAGAGAGCACTTCAAAAGTGATGAAGATATTTTAAATGTAGTAGAGCAACATAAAGCACTAATCGAGCAAGTTATTGCTAAAAAAAAATCAACTGTTAAGCAGTTAGCTCAGTTCCAAAAAAATCAGAAAAACTTGAAGAAGTACCAAAATGTCTGAACCATCTCAACAGCAACAAATTGAAGAAATTGAAGCGCAGCTAAAAGGCATTTCAGAAAAAGATAAAAGAGATGCACTTTTTGCAGAAGAAGCAAATAAAAGATTTGAAAATAATATCAATGCCTTCAAAAAGTATTTTCCAGATATCGCAACGAAATTCTTATCACATCAACCTTCAGAGAAGTTTAATTTATTTCTTAATGAAAATGGTACTGCTAACTTTGTTGATTATGACACTGGTGTACCTCTTTACGGTGAAGATCCTTTAGCACAGTCCAACTCCCAAATTGAGCAAATGTTTAAAAATCCTATTATGGGAAAAGTCGATCATAGCCGAGTTGAGTTTTTAAAGAATGAAACAAACTTTGTTCATATTGATTTAATGAAATCTATAGGACGAGTTTACAACAATGCTAGCCAAAATTTAGGAGAAAATAAGGCTGTTGATGAGCGAGTGCCTAGCGCAATTATATTTGGTGTTGGCTTAGGCTATTATCTAAATAACTTTTTTGACAAGTTTATTGCTGATTACATCAGTATTTTTGAGCCAAATGAAGACTATTTTTTCGCAAGTTTATTCACCTTTGATTGGCAGTCATTCCTCCAAAAAGTCGATGACTCAGGCAGCTTTCTGTATTTTGCTATTGGAGTATCTGAAAGTGAAATGTACGAAGCGTTACATGATAGAGCAAACCAGATAGGTGCGTTTAGTGTTGCCTCTGCACTTTTCTTTCAACATTATCCCTCAGAAGCTGTTAATAGACTCATAGCTGAATTTAAAGGAAACTTTCATCAGTTTTTTATGGGGTGGGGCTTTTTTGATGATGCCTTGTTAAGTATTGCTCATACCGTTGAAAACAGTCATAAGCCTGTTAACTTATTAAAGCCAGAAAATAAAATATCACCTGATTTTAATCAATTTCCTATCTTTATAGTTGCGAACGGGCCTTCTCTTGATAAAGACATTGAGGTGATAAAAAAATATCAAAAAGATGTCATTGTTGTTGCATGTAATTCAGCGACCACTTCTTTACTAAATCACGGTATTGTTCCTGATTTTCACGTTGCTCTTGAAAGAACAAAAGCAACAGAAGACTTTTTAGTCGCATTTGTGCCTGAACAAACTCGACAAGAAATAAACTTACTTGTTTTAAATGTAATGTACCCAGGTGTTTTGGACCTTTTTGGTTGGTGTGGCGTAGCTTTAAAAGGGAACGAAGCTGGTACATCGTTGTTTCATATTACTGAATATTTAAAAAATAACCGCATAACAACAACGATAGGATTTAGTAACCCGCTTGTTGGTAACACTGCGTTAAGCTTTTTTGGCAGCATGGAGTTTAAGAACATTTATCTTTTTGGTGCAGATAATGGTTATAAAGATCCTAACCATCACCATTCAAAAGGGAGTTATTACTATTCTGGAGAAGGTAAAACTATTCATGCTCCATTAAAAATGGGTGGAGAGTTGGTCGTTCCTGGTAATTTTGGTGGTGAAGTTATTACTGATCATTTTATGCACACCGGTAAAGTTCAAATGGAGCGTTTTTTAGAGTCAAAGTTAGGAACAGGTTTAAATTGCTATAACTGTAGTGATGGTACTGCCATAAAAGGAAGTATGCCATTATTATCAGAAGACATCTTTATTGAGTCTACGAACGTCAGTAAGCATGAGGTTATAAGTTTTATCAAAGCAGAACCGTTCAAATCACTAGAGCAGAATATTAATCTAGAAGAGTTCCTAGACTTCGATGAGTTTGAACAGTTATGTAATGTTATAGCTGAAATCTTAGACTCTGAAATTAATAATCGAGCAGATGCATTACAACAATTATTAAAGAGCCTGCGTTACTTATTTTCATTTAAAAACCACCCTCGCTTTACTCATCTTTACCTTCTTTTAGAAGGTGAGTCTTTGTATGTAACTTCGGTATTAATTTCATTACTTTACAACTTCGGTGATGACAAAGAAATTATCCCTTATTATCAAGAAGCCAAGGAACTGTGGAAAGACTTCATTCTTGAAGCCCCTAATCAATACAGAACAAGATGGAATGTATTGAGTGACTATAGCTTCGACTACTCTAAGCCTTCAGTTTAATGAATACATCAATCTCTACCAACCGCTTCAATTTGAGATTGTTAAATGAATCAGATGCATCTGAACGCTACTTAAGTTGGTTTGAAGACAAGATGAGTAAGCAATACATTGCTTACTCATCTTCCTCAATAAGCTCATTAAGAGAGTATATAAACTCAAAAAATACGGCTTCTGATTGTATTCTTTGGGGGATATTTTTTGAGGGCAATCATATCGGTAATATTAAATACGAGCCAATAGACCAAAAAAGTGGACAAGCCACAATGGGGATACTAATCGGTGAGCCAGCTTGGCGAGGTAAAGGAGTTGCAGCTGAAGTCATAACTGCAACTGCACGCTGCTTGATGGAACAGCTATCTATTAGTGAAATCATTTTAGGTGTTGATGCTAACAATATTCCCGCGATCAAGAGTTATGAAAAATTAGGTTTTCGTACTTTTGATAAGAAAGATCAAGGTATTTACATGCGTTGGTTGCTTTCATAAATTACTACTTTATTTTGTAGATACCTTGCCGATAACCTATATATGGGAATTTATTATCTCTATAATATTCCTAAACAAATCGATATTATCTAATCATATTCTTCTAGGGGTATTTCATGACCTTAAAAAATAACTCTGGTGCAAAGCTTTGGCAACAAGCAAAAAAAATTATCCCTGGAGGTAATCAGCTATTATCAAAGCGCGCTGAAATGTTTCTCCCGGAGCAATGGCCTGCTTACTATAAAAAATCAAAAGGTTGTGAAGTTTGGGATTTAGACAACAATCATTACTACGATTTTTCTATTATGGGAATTGGAACTAGCTCTCTTGGCTATGCTAACGATGAGATTAATGACGCTGTTATTTCTGCTATTCAAGATGGTTCGATGAGTAGTTTAAACTGTTTTGAAGAAGTTGAACTAGCAAGGCAATTGATTGACCTGCATCCTTGGTCAGGAGCTGTTCGCTTCACACGTACTGGTGGTGAATCTTGTACTTTAGCAATTCGAATCGCTCGTGCTTTTAGTAAGAAAGAAACCGTGGCATTTTGTGGTTACCATGGTTGGCATGATTGGTATTTAGCTACAAATATTAGTGATAGTGAAAATTTAGATGAGCAACTATTACCAGGACTAAAACCTGCAGGTGTGCCAAAGCAATTACACAACACTGCTATTCCTTTTAAAGAAGGTGATATTGAAGGTTTCAAAGCTATTGTCGAAAAGCATCGTGATAGATTAGGTGTTGTGATGATGGAAGTGTTCAGGCATGGCCAACCAAATGTTGAATTTTTAAAAGAAGTTAAAGCAATTGCACATGAAAATAATATAGTGGTTGTTTTCGACGAAATTTCCTCAGGATTTAGATTAAATACAGGCGCATCACACCTTTTAACTGAGGTAGAACCAGATATTTGTGTACTAGGTAAAGCGCTAGGTAACGGGCACCCTATTGGGGCAATTATAGGTCGCTCAGAAGTAATGGATGCTGCACAGCAATCTTTTATTAGTAGCTCTTACTGGACTGAAAGAGTTGGTTTTGTTGCTGCGCTTAAAACATTGGAAATTTTTAAACGTGACAATGTACCTCTTAAGCTTAATGAAATTGGTAAAAAACTCAAAAAACAAATATTAGATGCATCAGCTAAAGCTGGTTTTGATTTAAAAATTATTGGTATTGATAGCGTGCCGATATTTATTTTTCCGACAGATCAAGCATTAGCACTTAAAACTTTGTTCACTCAAGAGATGCTAAAAAGAGGCTTCTTAGCCAGTAATGTAATTTATCTTTCCATTGCCCATAGTGAAGAGATATGTGAAAAGTATATTTCTGCTATCTCTGAAGTTTTTAACCTATTGCAAGGTGCACTTGATAGTAACCAAGATATTGCCAGCTTAATAGATGGACCTGTTTGCCATAGTGGTTTTCAAAGGTTAAATTAGATGGCTAAAGTAATAGCATTCATACAAGCTCGAATGGGGTCTTCGAGACTACCAAACAAGGTTCTTAAAAATATTAATGGTAGGCCTGTGATCGTTCAAGTTGTTGAGCGGCTAAAAAAGGCTGCTTGTATTGATGATACTGTTTTACTTACATCGACTAATCAAGAGAACGATGAATTATGCCTTGTTGCTAAAGAGCATGGGATTAAATACTTTAGAGGGCCAGAAGAGAACGTATTACAAAGGTTTCAGCTCGCGACCGAGCTTTACCCCTGTGAATTCGTAATTCGTATTACAGGTGATACGCCTTTTGTTGATGCTGATATTTGTGAGCGGTTGTGTACTAAAGTAATAGATGAAAATGCTCAGTATGGTTTTTTAAGTGAAATGTTTGCAGAAGGCGTTGACTGTGAAGTTGTAGAAACAAAGGCGTTAAAAGGGCTTGTTTTAGAAGCACTGAGGCCATCTGAATTAGAACATGTCACCTTGCATCTCTATGAAAATAAAGAACAGCAATATCGAGTTATTGAATTGAATAATGACACTGATGATAGTCATTATCGGTTTACTTTAGATACACCAGAAGATTGGCAAGTTATAAATGCGATTGCTGATGCGAATGATGATACTCTAAATGTAACCTATCAACAGATAAAAGCATTTCTAGACAGCCACCCTGAAGTGAAAGCCATCAATGCTCAAATAGTTCGTAATGAGGGGCTTCTAATTTCCCTTAAAAACGAACAACAAGATAGAGAATAATATGAAAATTAATGGAAAAAAAATAGATTCCACTAGTCCTTGTTATATTATTGCTGAAATGTCGGCGAACCACGGCGGAAGTTTAGAAAAAGCAAAAGAAATAATAAGAGAAGCCAAACAATCTGGCGCAGATGCTATCAAGCTGCAGACCTATACAGCAGATACAATCACTCTTGATTGCGATAAACCTGATTTCTGCTTACCTAGCGATAATCCATGGCAATCGCATGTTTCATTGCATTCTTTATATCAAAAAGCATATACGCCTTGGGAGTGGCATAAAGAGTTATTTGCTGAAGCAAAGCGTTGTAATATTGATATTTTTTCTTCACCCTTTGACTTTTCTGCAGTTGATCTTCTAGAAGAATTAGGTGCACCTGTTTATAAAATAGCCTCTCCAGAAATTACAGATATCCCTCTTTTACAATATGTAGCAAAAACTGGAAAGCCAGTAATTTTATCAACAGGAATAGCAAATCTTGAAGATATTGAACTTGCAGTTGAAGTGTTGAGGGAGAATGGTTGTAAAGAGCTCGCAATCTTAAAGTGTACTACAGCTTACCCTACGCCTTTAGATGAGTGTAATTTAGCGACAATTGCAGATATAAAGGAGCGCTTTAATTGCCTTGCAGGACTTTCTGATCATACACAAGGGATAATCTCTCCTGTTGTGAGTGTAACTCTTGGGGCTAAAATCATCGAAAAGCACTTCATTTTAGATAAAAGTGATGATTCAGTAGATGCCTTTTTCTCGTTAGATAAAAATGAATTTAGTCAATTGGTATGTGCTGTAAGAGATGCTGAGAAGGCGCTTGGTAATGTTGATTATTCAATAACTGAGTCAGCACAAAAAAATATTTTAGCTCGACGTTCTTTGTACTTTGCTAAACCACTTGACGAAGGTGATGTTATTACTGCTGATGACATAAAGTCAGTTAGGCCAGGGTTTGGGCTTCATACTAAATATTACGATCAAGTTATTGGTAAACAAATTAGTAGAAAAGTCGAAATTGGTGACCGTGTAAGCTTTGATGTACTAGATAATATCGGTGATTAGTTATGAAAACATGTATTGTTGTAGGTGGTGGCGTCTGTGGCCTCACCGCGAGTATATTACTAAAAAAAAGATATGATCGAGTTTTGTTGGTTGAGCAAGGTACTGCAGTCGGAGGTTTGCTAAGTTCAGTCAAAGATGACAAAGGTAATATTTATGATCAGGGAACTCATATTCCAGTTACAACTGGAATACAGGAGGTTGATGATATTCTCTTTAACTTTGAGAATAATGAAATACAGTGGCATCATTTTCAACGCCTTGAAACAGGAAACTATTTCGCTGGTTCTTGGGACTTAGAAACACAAACTATTGATGCCAGAAAGTTAAATAAAGATGTTTATCACATAGGTATTGGTGAGTTTTTATCTTCTGTTCTGCCAAGTTCTGCAATAGATATAGAAACATATTTGGAAGAAACTCTAGGGCCAACGTTTTATGAAAACTTGGCAAAGCCAGTTATTAGTAAGCTGTACGGTAAGGATGTCGATAAGAAACGTTTATCAACAAACACTAGTATCAATTACTTTGGTGCTAATAGGGTAAAAGCATTTGATGAAAACTTAACGAGAATATTAAAACAACATCCTGAAATAGATAAAAAGTTAGGCTTTCATAAAAGTAGTGAATATGACACATATTTAAAAGAAAATAATTTTTCGATGCCATATTACTTTTATCCAAATACTGATGGAGTTCAGTTATGGATATCAGAGCTCGTGAATAAAGCACAGGCTTTAGGCGTTGAAATTATCACTAACACTCAAGTAAAAAAAATATTTGAATCAAATGGTAAAATCGACTCTGTAGAACTAAGTAACAGTGATGTAATTAACACTGAACTTGTTTTTTGGAGCGCACCTCCTGTTTTTGCATTACATGCGGGAGAATTACCTATTCATAGCTATCGGCCTACGTTCCGAACTGCTTATATCTTGCATGCAACATTTGATAAACCCCTCAATAATAATAAATCTCACTATTTATGGAACTGGGATCCAAGCTCTGAAATTTTTAGAATCACTCTTTATGATAATTTACGAACAGAGAAAACTCACTCTGTATCTGCTGAGGTTCTTAGAGATAAAAGTGAAGCTGAGTTTACTTTAAATGAAGGTGTAGAAGATCTAAGGAATATGGGGTTGGTTGCTGAAGATGCTTCTATACAAAGTGGCTTTGTCCAGCAAATTGAAAATACTTTCCCTGTACCTACAAAGGAATTTGCAGAAGCGACTGAAGTTAATTATCAGACTCTAACGTCTGCATACAGTAATATACTTGTTTCTGGTAGATTTAGCGGGCGTTGTTGGCTTTTACATGACGTTCTTAGGTTTGCATATGAAGATATCAATAACTATGCGAACTAAAGCTAAGTATATTTTTTATTGCAACGCATCGAAAAGTACTGGTTTAGGGCATTTATCAAGGAGTCTAAACATTGCCAGACAAATAAGTGTTCTATCGAACAGTCCTAAAGTTTATTTTTATGGTAACTACGACTTATTTGCTGAGCAAAAAATTTGTTTTTACTCTTTTAAAGTACTAAAGGAACTGCGCGATGCTGAAAACACAACTATTATTTGTGATAGCTACGATTTTTCTCAACAACATCTGCTCAATTTAAAGCGTGCTGGTTTTAAGTTATGTGTTATTGATGACTTTAATCAATACAACTTTGATTTTGTTAACCTTCTTATTAATTTTCGTTTGAATGCTGATTCATTTTATCAAACTACTAATCCTAGCTGCTTAGGTGTGAATTATTTTTCATTTTCACCCGAGCTAGTTGCCTTAAGGGGAGAAAAATTAGCATTACCATATAAAAATGAAATTGAAAAAGTGCTTATTTTTATAGGGGGTTACGACGCTTTTGGTGTTGGTGTAAAAGTTATTGCGGCTTTGGACCAAGTTTTTACTGGTATCGACTTTACTCTTATAGATAAAGAAAAGCCGCAACTCAATGTTGAAAATAATAAGGTAGAAATAGTAGGGTTTACTGAAGATATTTCGAGTTACTTTGCTGATAGTGATTTAATTATTAGTGGTGGAGGGTTAACTAAATATGAAGCTGGATTTTGTTTAATACCTAATTGTTCTATTTCGCAAACACGCGAACAACATCAAGATACTTTAGAATTAGCCAAAAATAATTTAACTTACGATTTAGGTCTGGCTGAAGATGCAAGTGTTGATAAGTTAAATCAAGGGATAACCAGTTTCATCAAGCAAAAAACAAAACAAGTAAATTCATTTGTTGAAACTTATAATACTTATTCAACGCGAAACTTAGCACTTGAAATTATGAAGGTTTGAAATGAACGAATTTGAATCGAAACAAGCTGAATGGGATTCAATAGCAAATGCAAGTGCTGACTTCAAAGAACAGGTTGGACGCCCATTCGAAGATAGTGCTTGGCTTGCACTGAGTGCAGATGTATTAAGTAAGCTAGAGTTAAACTCAGCCTCTAAAGGTAATGTTTTGGATGTAGGCTGTGGTAATGGTTTGTTGCTCTCTAAGATAGCTAATAATTTTAACGAATTAGTGGGGGTTGATTACTCTGAATCTATGGTAAACAAAGCAAAAATGTTGTTGCCAGATGGAGCATTCACTCAGTCAGAAGCAAATAGTTTAAGATTCAAGAATAATTATTTTGATAGAGTGCTTTGCTACAGCATTTTTCACTACTTTCCTTCATATGACTATGCTCTAGAAGTGATATTAGAAATGATTCGAGTCACAAAGCCTGGCGGCTTGATTCTATTAGGAGATATTCTTGATGCGAACTTTGAGTCAGAAATTAAAGGAAATAGTGACTTAGAATATGAAAAAACGATACCTCTGATACACCGTTATTCGCAGTGGCGCTTTTATAACTTTAAAAAATTAATCGATGATTTAGCAGCATATACAACAAAAGTAGAAGTATTGACTCAGCCAGAAACCTTCGTGCTTGCTACATACCGAAAGGATATTAGAATTTGGGTTTAGACGAGTTAGAAAAAGAGTTAGCGGGTTACTTTGTTCGAAATCATGCCATCTTAACCCGCTCAGGCAGTTTTGCAATTATCACAGCTCTTAAATGCGCAGGTTTAGAGCAAGGTAGTAAGGTAGTCATGCCTGCAAGTTGTTGTCCTATCGTTTTATTCTCTATTCAAATGGCTGGTTATTCAGTTGTGCTAGCTGATGTTTCACTAAGCACTCTTTCTATGGAAGTTGAACAAATTGAATCAGTAATGGATGATGATATTTCGGCCATTCTTGCTGTTCATGGGTATGGCCACTTTTGCGCAATTGATGAAATTACTGATTATGCTAAGCGAAAAGGTGTCATTTTAATTGAAGATGCTTGCCTTGCGTATGGCGGCAAATTTAAAGGCCGTCCAATAGGGAGCTTTGGTGATTTCTCAGTAATTAGTTTTGGCTATGATAAGCCTATTAGCCAAAACTATGGTGGAGCATTAATGACAAATTGTCAGACTTTTGCTGACAAGGCTAGAGACTTCTTAGATGATAATAAAATGGCTCAATTTTCTGAACTTATCCAAATAACTCATGTATTAGAAGGTTTAAAAAAGCTAGATAAATTAACAGCCATCAGAAAGTCGAACATTGCTTTTGTAGAGCAAACTGTTTCTAATGAAAAATTTAAAAGGCTTAAGTACAATCCTGAAATAACGTATTGGCGATACCCTTTATTTATTGAAAATAGAGAGCGATTTTTAAATGCAGCAAAGCAACAAAACATATTGTTCACTAGCCACTACCGCTCTTTAGGTCTTCTACAAACTCAAGGTTTTTACCCGAATGCGGAAGAAATCGGAAATAAAATTGTAAATTTGTTTGTTCAGCCTGCTACGCCTAAAACTCAATTAACTAACATGGTGAGATTTATAAATGACTACAGGTAAGAGTGAAAGCCTAAAAAGTTATTATCAAGGTTTATATGCTAAATTTGGGAATAGTCACCAATCTGTTCAGCATGTTTCAAAAGAAGCTCAAAATGTTAGGTTTAAAATTTTTCTTGAGCAAATATCAAACAAAAGCCGGGTTGTTGATCTAGGTTGTGGACTTGGAGATATGTTGGCATTTTTCCGTGATAATGGATTTACAGGGGATTATTTGGGTTTAGACTTTGTCCCGGAGTTTATTCATTCTGCCGAAAAAAAATTTTCGGACGATAGAAAGTCTAAATTTAAACTGTTTGATATCTACAGTGATGCTATGCCACTTGGCTATGATCACGTTTTAATCAGTGGTGTTTTTAATAACAAAACAACTGATAATTTTTCGTTTATGAAAAACGCTCTTACTAAAAGTTTTGCTGCATGTGAAAAGTCCATTATTTTTAATGCGTTATCAACTTATGTAGAGTATGAAGATCCTACTTTATTTTATATAGATCCCATGGTTATTTTTGACATGTGCAAGCAAGAAATGACCCCCTTTGTGAATTTAAAGCATGACTATGTCACAAAAATTGGTGGGTATCCTTACGAGTTTACTTTGAGCCTATACAAAGAGGGCTTCAGTGTATGATTTTAAGTGTAATGCAGCCGACTTATTTACCATGGCTAGGTTACTTTGCATTGATACAAAGCGCAGATAAGTTTGTGTTTCTTGATGATGTAAAATTAGAGAAAAGTGATTGGCATATCAGAAATAGAATAAAGGCTAAAAATCAACCCTTGATGCTTAGTTGTCATGTATCAACACCGAATGGGAGATCAGCGGCCACTATTGAAAACACCTCATTTGTAAAAGAAACAGTTTGGAAGAAAAAGCACTTAAAAAGTATTTATGAAAACTATAATAAAACTGACTATTTTGAAGAGCTATTCCCAATCCTTTCATCGGTGTTTGAAAAAGATAACTTAAATACTGTAGCTCAGTTTAATATAGCTCTTATTAAGGCTCTAATGGATTATATCGGTATTAGCACGCCAACTTACATATCTTCAAAACTATCTAATGTTGAAGGCGTAAAAGATAGCCGGTTAGTTTCCTTATGTAACATATTAGACTGTAACGTTTACTTGTCGCCGATGGGAGCAAAAAATTATATTGAAGAATTTACGCCTGGTGGGCAACTGGTAAAAAATAATATAGATGTTTACTATCAAAACTTTGAGCACCCTGAATACATTCAAAGAAATGGTAGTTTTGAGTCGCATTTAAGCGCGATTGACAGTTTGTTTAATGTCGGCCCAAATAAGACTGCAGAGCTAATAAAAAACTCTACAAAGCAAGCGCTTCACTACAGTGATTTTTACTAACTGAGCTGCCATTTGGCAGGATTTATAAAACTTTCGTCTTCGATAGCAAGTTCGTTAAAAAATACATTTGGTTCTAACTTGCTGTCTAACGCTTGTAAAATCTCTTCCAGCTGGGCTTCGCTGTTAACACCTATGACAACTTTATCAATTGATTCAATACCAACAACGTAGTTAATAGCCAGTGCTAAAGGTGTCATGTTTAAACGCTTAGCCATATGATGAAAAATCTCAAGGGACTGTTTTATTGGGTTAAAATATTCAGGCCACTCACCTTCAGACATCAATAGTAAGCCTTGCAAAAAAGCTGAACGAGTGTGAACTTCAACTTTATTTTTTTTAAACTTTTTCAATAAATCTGCTGTTAAAAAACGTTGATCAAATATATTTGCAGGTAGCTGGATTAAATCAATTTGCTCTAAAATAGGTTCGCTAATCTGGTTAGGTGAGTAAACCGATAAGCCTACTTTGGCTACTTTATTGTCAGCTTTAAGATTGTATAAAACATTTAAAAGGCTTGGGTATTTCTTTAAATCGTCAGCGTTATGTAAAAGTAGCCCATAAATAGCGTTTAAATGTAAGTCGGTAAGTGTATGCTCAAGGCAAGAGTGAACCCACTCTTCTTCATTACATGAATTAGGTAAAGGTTTTACTTTACTCACGATGTTGAAATCATCAATAGCGCAATTGCCTAAAACAGCTTCAGCATCACCGTAGGCTGCAGCAGTATCAATCGTATTTAACGAAGCACTTTTTGCTAGCTTTAAGATCCGCTTAACTTCATCGGTCTTAGTTTTCCCTGAACGGTTACTCACACCGTAATTCAAGCCAAATTGCACTGTGCCTAAAGCGAGCTTCATAATAAATCAATCAATTTATCGATAACGAATTGCTGCTCATTTGCTGTCATAGTTGGGTGCAGAGGAATGGTAACAGCCTGTTTGTAGTAAGTTTCTGCATTTGGATAATCACCTTCCGAAAAGCCTAAAGCTTGATAATAAGGCTGTAAATGGATCGGTATATAATGCAAGTGAGCAATAACTCCTTGCTCGCGCATACCTGTAATGACTGACTTGTGTTTTTCTACGTTACATTGCGTTAAACGAACAATATATAAATGGTAGCTAGAGTAACAATCATCCGATTGTGTTAAATGAGCTAGCGTTGAATTTGCAAACGCATGGTTATATGTTGTTGCAATGTCGTTTCTCACTGATACAAAGTTGTCTAGCTGCTTTAACTGACTCAGTCCTAAAGCGGCTTGCATATCAGTCATTCTATAATTAAAACCAAGCTCTAACTGTTGATAATACCAAGGGCCGTGACTTGGCTCGGTCATTTCTTCAGGAATATTAGTAATACCATGGCTTCGCAAGCGGCTCATTTTTTTGTTGAGCTCAGCACAGTTGGTAACCGCCATCCCCCCTTCAGCAGATGTAATTATCTTGACTGGATGAAAGCTAAACACAGTAATATCTGAATAAATACAGCTGCCAACAGGCTTATCTTTGTACTTCGCGCCAATAGCATGCGAGGCATCTTCAATAACCTTAAAACCATACTCTTTGGCAAGTGCATTGATTGCTGCCATATCGCATGACTGACCAGCTAAATGAACAGGGATCACGACTTTAGGAAGTTGCTGGCTTTGTTTGGCTAACGTTAGCTTTTCTTGAAGCGCTGCAACAGACATATTGCCTGTTTCAAGGTCGATATCAACAAAATCGATGTCTGCGCCACAATACAGGGCGCAGTTACTCGATGCGACAAAGGAGATTGGCGACGTCCATACAATGTCACCTTTACCTACGCCTAAAGCAAGGCAAGCAATATGTAACGCTGAAGTCGCACTGTTAGTGGCACAGGCATAGTGAGCATCACAATATTCTGCAATGGCACTTTCAAATGCTGGAACAGCAGGACCCTGTGTTAACCAGTCAGACTTTAATACATCAATTACGGCATTGATGTCTTCTTGCGAAATACTTTGTTTGCCGTAAGGAATTACCTTATTCGCCATAATAAATTTTACAATAATGCTTGAACATTGAAGTTTTTAATTTCTTCAATACTCATATATTCAGGGTTATCAAGCGAGTTATACTCGAAACCTTGGGTAACTTTTTTGCCTTTTTCACCAATAGCATTCACAGTAAAATCATTGCTACGACTACTGAATTTTATACCCGGAGCGATAACAAAGTGGTCGCTATATTCGTACGTTTCAAAGCATAAGTCGGCCGGGCACATGACCTCATGTAACTTTTCACCTGGGCGAATACCTATAACCTTAATTGGTAAGTCAGGTGCCATTGCTTTGGCAAGATCAGTAATACGAATTGAAGGGATCTTCGGAACGAAAATTTCGCCACCTAACATACGCTCAAAGTTAGTTAAAACAAAATCAACACCTTGTTGCAGGCTAATCCAAAAGCGAGTCATTTCTTCATGAGTAATTGGTATATGGTCGCGGCCTTGGTCGATAAACTTTTGGAAAATAGGCACAACAGAGCCACGCGAACACACTACGTTACCGTATCTTACTACTGAAAAAGTTGTTTTATGGCCGCCAGCAATATTATTAGCAGCAACAAATAACTTGTCTGATGCAAGTTTTGTCGCACCATATAAGTTGATTGGATTCGCGGCTTTATCAGTCGACAGTGCAATGACTTTTTCTACGTTATTATCAAGGGCGGCGTCAATTACATTCTCTGCGCCATTGATATTAGTTTTGATGCACTCCATTGGGTTGTATTCAGCGGCTGGAACTTGTTTTAATGCTGCTGCGTGAATCACATAGTTCACGCCGCGCATAGCACGGCGAAGCCTTTCTTTATCGCGTACATCACCAATAAAATACCGCATACACGGTTGGTCAAACTCTTGCTGCATTTCAAACTGTTTGAGTTCGTCACGCGAAAAGATAATGATCTTTTTTGGCTTATAGCGTTCTAGAAGCGTTTTGACGTATTTTTTACCGAATGAACCGGTACCACCGGTAATTAAAATTGTTTTATTGTCGAACATAGTGTTACCCGAGTTATTTTTCATTGGCGTTTGATACGCAAAGTGAGAATTTTGACACAATTCTCAGTAATTTAACTATTAACTAATACACTAGCAAGTCAGATGCCAAGTTAATTTATCTAAACCATGGTACAAAGTACAAAATTTGGCAAATTAAGCTATAATTTAAGCAATCGGTTTGTCGGAGGCCGCCATGAAAATTCAATCACCCAATACCGGGTTTTTAAACCAAACTCAGCAAACGGGTAATAAGCTTACTGAGCAACTAGCATCAGGTAAAAAAGTAAACTCAGCGGCAGATGATGCCGCTGCACTGCAAATTATTGATCGATTAACATCGCAGCAAGATGGCTACAGTCAAGCAATTAACAATGCTTACGACGGCATTTCTTACTCGCAAGTAACAGAGTCAAATCTATCAGGTGTGAATGATGCCGTTTCTCGCATACGAGAGCTGTCTATTCAAGCGGGTAATGGTGCGCTCACAGACAGTGATAGGGCTGCACTTCAAGAAGAAGTGTCGCAATTGCAAACGCAAATTTCAGAAACCTTTGAAAATGGAACATTCGGTGGCAAACCTTTATTTGATGGTGAGCAAGTGTCGTTTCAAGTTGGTCCTGATGCTAACACCACACAATCAGTGACGCCATCTGATGGCAGTATTGCTTCAGTTATTGCAGGAATCGATATTTCAACCCAAGCAGGAGCTCAAGCTGCGATTGATATTAGCGACCAAGCTGCTGAGGAAATTAACACCCAAAGAGCTGAGCTAGGCGCTTTTCAAAACACCTTGGCGAGTACGATAAAAGGTTTAGGCAACCAGCGAGAGAACATTGCTGCGAGCCAAAGCCGAATAGAAGATACTGACTATGCAAAAGCTGTGTCTGATCAAGTAGCTAATGATATTTTATCGCAAGCATCGATTGCCTTACGTGGTCAGGCAAATCGTTCAGCCGAATCTATATTAGGTTTACTTTAATTCTTTAGTATTAAATTTTAGTGCTAAGTGACTATTTTTTGGCGTTGATGTCAATAAATTGCCGCTTAGCGCTTGCATCCCTCCTAAACTCGCTTACAATTTAGAAATTAACTAACCTCGTGGTAACTGTGGTTCGCCAATAATGATCTTAATTTTAGACAATAATAATAATCGTGCGATAGGTTTACATGCAGCACTTACCTTCATTGGTGAATCTGCACAATTAGTTGATGAGACTACATTACAGTCTTTTTGTGAAAAACATCAACAGCAAGAATGTATGGTCATTCTTGGTGCTTTACAGCAGCTAAATCACGAGGCTGTGATCAAACAGTTTCCTGCCATTCCGTTTTTATTAATTGGTGAAACACTCAAACCGTTACTAAGCATTGCAAATGTAGTTGGTTTAATTTGTGAGCCATTTAACCATGATGTAACTACTCAGCTATTGCATGATTGTCAGCAATATCAGCGCATGCTACCGGGTGACCATAAACAAGCTAAATCTAACAAATCATTTGATGGTTTAGTAGGTGAAACCGAAGCTGTTAAAGATGTGCGCTTTTTAATTGAGCAAGTAGCAAAAACCGATGCCAATGTGCTGATCTTAGGTGAGTCAGGCACAGGTAAAGAAGTTGTTGCACGCAACGTTCATTTACTCTCTAAACGCAATACCGGGCCATTTGTGCCGGTAAACTGTGGTGCTATCCCGGGCGAACTACTTGAAAGTGAGCTATTTGGCCATGAAAAGGGTGCCTTTACGGGCGCAATATCAGCGCGAAAAGGGCGTTTTGAATTAGCGCAAGGCGGCACGCTGTTTCTAGATGAAATTGGTGATATGCCTTTGCAAATGCAGGTTAAACTACTGCGTGTGTTGCAAGAGCGTAGCTATGAGCGAGTAGGGGGTACTAAGCCTATTCAAGCAGATGTACGCATTATTGCTGCGACTCACCGCAACCTTGAAGAAATGATTGAAAAGGGCGACTTCCGAGAAGACCTTTTTTATCGTTTAAACGTGTTTCCAATTGAAAATCCTTCGCTTAGTGAGCGTGCTGACGACATTCCTCTGCTTTTAAAAGAATTAATGCGTCGTGTGAACGAGCAAAGTGGCACAACGGCCAAATTCACTGAGCGTGCGATTCAAAGCTTAAAAGAGCATGCGTGGCCGGGGAATATTCGTGAGCTTGCTAACTTAGTTGAGCGCATGGTGATCATGTTTCCAGATAAAGTGGTTGATGTGCCAGACCTTCCAGCTAAATATCGTTATATTGAAGTTGAGGCTTATGAGCCTGAGTACCCAGAAGAGTTGATGGAGCGAGATGCTTTCAACGATATTTTCAGTACCGGCTTTAGTGATTATGATGAGGAAGAGCTTGATGTACCAGCAACAACGGCTGACTCAGGTTTATTACCAGATGAAGGAATTGAGCTCAAAGAGTATCTTGCTGAGCTTGAAATCAGCTTAATCAGCCAAGCATTAGAGCGCTATGATTACGTTGTTGCACGTGCAGCAGAAATTTTAGGTGTTAGGCGCACCACACTGGTCGAAAAAATGAAGAAATACAACCTAACGCGCGACTAAGCCGCGTTAGGTTTCTTCCTCGGTTTTATCTCTTTAATATTCACTAATTATCTCAGCTTTTCTAAAGCAATCATTGCTATGGTCATTTACCATGCCACAGGCCTGCATGTGGGCATACACCGTCGTAGGGCCTAAAAACTTAAAACCGCGCTTTTTTAAATCTTTGGCGAATGCTGTTGAGGCTTCAGTAATAGCCGGGTAATCCTCTAATTTATCAAGATCGTTTACCAATGGTTTGCCACCAACAAACTGCCATTGGTAATTTGAGAAACTGCCAAACTCTTTTTGAATCTCAATAAACCGTTGCGCGTTATTGATAGTGGCGGCGATTTTAGCGCGATTACGAATAATACCTTCAAACTGCATTAACCTTTCGACGTCGTCTTCGGTCATTTTGGCAACCTCTTCGACAACAAAGTTTTTGAAGGCACTGCGATAGCCATCACGCTTTTTAAGTATGGTATACCAACTCAGTCCCGCTTGTGCTGACTCTAAGGTTATAAATTCAAATAAGCGGTGATCATCATATAATGGGACCCCCCATTCTTGGTCATGATAGGCCACATAATCTTCTTTGCTGGTATCGAGCCATGGGCAACGACAATGGTGTTCTTTTTGCATTATTCACTCGCGATTGTCATTTTTTTGTCAGTGTTGTTTTGTCTTTAATTTATTGAAATAAAACAAAAATAAATTTGGTACGGATTGTGCATTTAGCTAGGTAGACACGATTTTTTGAGTATCGATTATGGCCTTAGCAAATGTCCTAAAACCACAATTTATCACAGCCAAACAATATAACCCATGCTTACAACAAGAAGAGTATGTGGGTGAGTTGAGTGAGCTGCGCCAACAAGCCAGTTGGTTAGGCCACTTGGTTGATACCATGCCTGCGGGTGTGGTGGTTTTAGATGGCCGAGGCATGATCGCAAAAGCCAATCAAATTGCCATTGATATGCTAGGTGAGCCGCTTGAAGGTGAAAAGTGGTTTAGCGTTATTCAACGTTCATTTCGACCAAAGCAAGATGATGGACATGAAGTATCACTTAAAGATGGCCGATTAATTAAGCTTGATATCACTGCGCTTGCTCCAGAGCCAGGGCAGTTAATTTTAATGACAGATTTAACTGAAACCAGACGCTTACAAAAGCGAGTAGCACATATGCAGCGCTTGAGTGCGCTTGGCAAAATGGTTGCTTCGCTTGCTCATCAGGTCAGAACACCGTTATCAGCTGCCATGCTTTATGCCGCAAATTTAGGCTCAAAGCGATTGCCAGAAAGCTCGCGTGGCAACTTTCATACGAAGCTAATGTCGCGTTTAAAAGATTTAGAAACCCAAGTGAACGATATGCTGTTATTTGCCAAAAGTGGTGAGCAACAAGTTGTCGAAAGCGTTTCAATGCAACAGTTACTTAATGAAGTAAAAGCCGGTGCTGATGCTATGGTTGCACAAAATAACAGTGAACTTAGCGTGAACTTACCAGAACCTGATATTGAAATTATGGGTAATAAAACTGCTCTGGCGAGTGCTATTCAAAACCTGATCCACAATAGTATTCAAATTATTGGCTCTGAGGCTGTGGTAACCCTGAGTGCCGAACGTGACGAAACGAGCGAAAACTGTGTTCGCATCAGTGTCAGTGATAATGGCCCAGGTGTTGATTTACGTCATGCCAACAAATTATTCGAACCTTTTTACACTACCAAAAGCCAAGGCACGGGGCTTGGACTTGCTGTTGTAAGTTCAGTCGCCAATGCGCACCAAGGACGGGTTGAAGTGACTAATAATGCTCATGGGGGAGCATGTTTTAGTTTGATCTTGCCAATTAGTGCAGAACCAATGTCAGCGGAGGCAAAATGAATACTAACTCTATTTTAGTCGTTGAAGACGACGCAGGCTTACGAGAAGCACTGATTGATACCCTTGAAATGTCGGGTATTGATTGCGTTGCTGCAGATAGCGCCGAACAAGCGATGATCTTGCTTAAGCAAAATAGCTATTCATTGGTTGTTAGTGATGTGCAAATGGGCGCTATGAGCGGCCTTGACCTACTACGTAGCATTAAACTTAATTATCCTGAGCTGCCGGTATTAATGATGACGGCCTATGCCACTATTGATGATGCTGTAGAAGCAATGCGTTTAGGCGCGATTGATTACATGGCAAAGCCGTTTGCTCCAGAAGTTCTTCTTAACATGGTGAGTCGTTATTTGCCTGAAAAGGAAAAAGAAACCGATGGCCCAATCGTTGCCGATCCATCAAGTATTAAGCTATTAGAGCTCGCGAGCAAAGTTGCCCGTTCAGATGCCAGTGTCATGGTACTCGGCCCAAGTGGCTCGGGTAAAGAAGTGTTGGCTCGTTTTATCCATGATAAATCAAATCGTAGCGATGCCCCCTTTGTGGCTATTAACTGCGCTGCTATTCCTGAAAACATGCTTGAAGCAACCTTATTCGGTTACGAAAAAGGGGCGTTTACCGGCGCGATTCAAGCCTGTCCGGGTAAATTTGAGCAAGCTCAAGGTGGTACCATCTTACTTGATGAAATTACTGAGATGGATTTAGGCTTGCAAGCTAAATTACTGCGTGTACTTCAAGAGCGCGAAGTAGAGCGCTTAGGCGGTCGTAAAACCATAGAGCTTGATGTTCGCGTACTTGCTACAAGTAACCGAGATTTGAAAGAAGCGGTGAGCGAAAACCTATTTAGAGAAGATTTATATTATCGCTTAAATGTATTCCCGCTAATGTGGAAACCATTAGCAGAGCGTCCTGGCGACATTATTGTATTGGCTGAGCATTTAATAGAGCGTCATTGCCTGAACAGTAAAGAGCCTATTGCTCAACTAAGTGAGGGGGCGAAACAAAAGCTGCTATCGCATGCTTGGCCAGGTAACGTACGAGAGCTTGATAACGTTATTCAACGGGCGTTGATATTATGCGATGGTAATAGTATTCATCAAGATGATGTCTTTATTGAGGAGTTGCTTACGGTGGATATCAAGCCAGTCGCTACGCCACCACACAACGCACCGGTATATCAAGAACAACCTGTTGAAGTTAATTTAGATACCGTGCCACAAGTGAGTGAGCAAGGTAATTACAAAGACGAGCTGAAAGACAAAGAGCATCGTATTATTTTAGAAACCTTAGCGCGCTGTAATGGTAAGCGCAAAGAGGTTGCAGAAACCTTAGGTATTAGTCCGCGCACGTTACGTTATAAACTGGCGCAAATGCGAGACTTGGGTATAGCCTTACCTGCATAAACTCCTTCCAAAAAGTTACTCAAACAAGCTCACATTTTTGTGAGCTTGTTTGCTGTCAAAACTCTGACATGCAAAATTAATGATTCAAACTATTGAATTTGTTGGTTTTATTTTGTGGCACGGTTTGTGCTTTATCAGTGCATAAGTAAACTGCATTGTCAGAGAGTATTATGAAAGTTCAAAACAGCGCATTATTTCAAGAAATGCAAGCTATGGCTTCAGAAGTAGGCCGTAGTAACTCAATTAATAATTTACCAACTCAAACTCAGCCAACATCGTCGGCACAGTTTGGTGATTTACTTACCAATGCACTTGATACAGTGAATGGCTTACAACAAGACGCTAAGCAAAAAGTAACAGCAATGGAAATGGGCGACCGCAGTGTTTCTTTAGCAGACGTAATGATTGCTTCGCAAAAATCATCAGTCGCTTTTGAAGCTACGGTGCAAGTTCGAAATAAACTTGTTGAAGCTTATAAAGAAATCATGAACATGCCTGTGTAACTAGGTAGTGGAGAATTATTGTGGCGCAATCTAATCAATCAACTGATCTAGCCTTAGCAGGCGGCGGTATCGACTCAACCGATACTGATGATCAACAAGAGCAAAAGTCAGGCTACCTAAGTGCCTTAAACGGTGTAGATGTTTTACGCCAGGTTACTTTAGTGATCGCTTTGGCAATCTGTTTGGCTATCGCAATTTTTATTATTATTTGGGCTCGTCAACCAGATATGCGTCCGCTTGGCAAAATGCCAACGGAAGAGCTTATTCAAACGCTGGACTTTTTAGACGCTCAAAAGATTGATTACGAACTTGATGGTAACGTCATCTCTGTTGAAGAAGGTGAATACCAAAACATTAAATTATTGATGGCTCGTGAAGGCCTAGAGCAAGCGCCAAGCTCAGGTACTGACATCATCATGCAAGACATGGGGTTTGGTGTTAGCCAACGCCTTGAACGTGAACGTTTAAAACATGGTCGTGAGCAACAGCTTGCACGTACCATCGAAGAGCTAAAAAATGTTACTCGCGCCAAAGTACTTTTAGCTATTCCAAAAGAAAACGTATTTGCTCGTCGTGAAAAACAACCTTCAGCGACGGTAGTGCTCACCTTAAAACGCGGTCGTACACTTGACGGTGAAGAAGTTGACTCAGTAGTTGATATTGTTGCCTCAGCAGTCCAAGGGTTATCGCCAGAGCGTGTTACTGTTACCGATCAAAATGGTCGCTTACTTAATTCAGGTTCACAAAACTCACTTGCTGCTCGCTCTCGTAAAGAGTATGAGATTGAACGTAAGCGTGAAGAAGAGTACTTAAATAAAATCGATAGCATCCTTATTCCAGTTGTAGGATTAGGTAACTATACCGCGCAAGTCGATTTAAACATGGACTTTAGTGCAGTCGAAGAAACACAAAAACGTTATAACCCAGACTTACCAGCAGTGCGCAGTGAAACCACGTTCGAAGAAAACAACATCGGTGGTCTTGCAGTGGGCATTCCAGGTGCGCTAACGAATCAGCCGCCAGTTAACTCTAATATTCCAGAAATTGCAGGCCAAGGTGGAGCAGGCTCAGCAACGAACCCAAGTCGCTCGCATAAAGAAGCAACACGTAACTACGAGCTTGATACAACAATTTCGCATAAGCGTCAGCAAACCGGTGTTATTCGTCGTATCAGTGTTTCAGTTGCCGTTGATTATGTACCGCAGGTGGGTGAAAATGGTGAAACAACCATGGTTCCTCGCTCTGTAGAAGCATTGTCAAATATTCGTCGTTTATTACAAGGCGGTGTTGGTTTTGATATGCAGCGTGGTGATGCGCTTGAGGTTGTTACAGTGCCATTTGTTCGTGAAGATGCTGGTGAAGCGATTGAAGTTCCACTTTGGGAGCAAGATTGGTTCATGAAGATGCTACGCTTAGCATTAGGTGCACTGGTTATTATCGTACTGATTGTCTTTGTAGTAAGACCTATGCTGAAACGTCTAATTTACCCAGACGATACACTAGAAGAATACGATGAAGACGCATTAAGTGCAGGTGTAGATATTGGTGATAGCACGCTAGATATGCTAAATAAAGACTTTGACTCTGCTGCTGTAGGATTCTCAAGTGATGGTACACTACAGCTGCCAGACTTACATGGCGATGAAGATTTACTCAAAGCAGTTCGTGCATTGGTTGCAAATGAACCAGAACTGTCTTCTCAAGTAGTGAAAGCGTGGTTAACAGAAGATGACTGATCAAGAACAAAAACAACTACCACCGGCGTTTGATGTTGATAAATTAGACGGTGTGGATAAGGCGGCAATCTTATTGCTGAGCTTATCAGAAGAAGATGCTGCGCAAATCCTTAAGCACTTAGAGCCAAAGCAAGTGCAAAAAGTGGGTATGGCAATGGCTGCGCTAGATGATTTATCGCAAGCGAAAATTAGCGCAGTCCATAATTTGTTTATTGAGCAAATTCAAAGCTTCAGTACCATTGGCTTCCAGTCTGAAGACTTTATCAAAAAAGCCCTTACAGCAGCGCTTGGTGAAGACAAGGCAGCCAGCCTTATTGACCAAATTGTTATGGGCTCAGGGGCGAAAGGTCTTGATTCATTGAAGTGGATGGACTCAAAGCAAGTGGCGAATATTATTCGCAACGAGCATCCGCAAATTCAAACCATTGTTTTATCGTATTTAGAGCCAGAGCAATCAGCGGAAATCTTGTCGCAATTCCCAGAAAAAGTGCGCTTAGATTTAACCATGCGTATTGCTAACCTTGAAGAAGTTCAACCAGCAGCATTGCAAGAGTTGAATGAAATCATGGAGAAACAGTTCGCAGGTCAAGCTGGTGCGCAAGCTGCGAAAATGGGTGGCTTGAAAGCGGCTGCTGATATCATGAACTACCTAGATACCAATGTTGAAGGTCAGTTAATGGATTCAATCCGTGAACACGATGAAGAGATGTCACAGCAAATCCAAGACCTTATGTTTGTCTTTGAGAACTTAATGGATGTTGAAGACCGTGGTATTCAAGCGATCCTACGTGAAGTACAGCAAGATGTATTAATGAAAGCTATTAAAGGTACTGACGAAGCATTAAAAGAGAAGATTTTGGGCAATATGTCAAAACGTGCTGCTGAATTACTCGCTGATGATCTTGAGGCAATGGGCCCTGTTCGTATTAGTGAAGTAGAAGCGGCACAGAAAGAAATTCTTTCTACGGCACGTCGTTTAGCTGACTCAGGTGAAATTATGCTTGGTGGCGGTGGTGGTGAGGAGTTCCTGTAAGCCATGAGTAAGTCTTCATTTCATACAGGACGCCCAGTACATGCCAGTGAAGCTGCTGATGAATTATTGGAAAACTGGCCAATTCCTGAAGTGACGCAAGATACAACAAAACTCGCTGGACGCTCAACGGCGTATGGCACGCCTTTAGCTGACTTATATCGCAAAGAGCAGCAAAAGCAGCAGGCCGAAGAGCAGCCAGAAGAGCCTGAAATTCCGTCGCTAACAATGGCTGAGCTTGAAAAGATCCGTCAAGATGCCTACGAAGAAGGACTAAAGCAAGGCCATGAGCAAGGCTATATAGATGGTTTTGAAAAAGGCGCACATGAGGGAAAAGAAGCTGGCTTTAAAGAAGGTATTGAGCTTGGTAAGGAGCAAGGCCAAGAAGAAATAAAGCCAATTTTAGAAGAGCAGCTGACCAACTTAAGAAGCTTACTTGATAGCCTTTCTCAACCATTATCTAAAGTCGATGAAAGTGCCGAAAAGCAGTTAGTGCAGTTAGCTGTGATGTTAACTGAAGTTTTAGTTTACCAAGAAATTAAAACCTCACCTGAAGTCATTTTACATGCTTTGAAGCAAGCTATTGATGCGTTAGGTGAAGAGCAAGCTAAAGTACGTATTCACTTACATCCTGATGATATTACTTTAATTACCGAAAGTTATGGCGAACAAGCTATCGCAGATAACCATTGGCAGTTAGTTGCAGAACCGACTTTAGAACGTGGTGGCTGCGAAATTAAAACCCCGCAATCATCCCTCGACATGACAATCAAAACCCGCGTCAAAGAAACGTTGGAAAACTTTTTGCATAGCAGTGGTATCTAATACTTTTTAGGCTCATTATGAGTGTTCAATCAATGACTCTAAGCGAACGCTTACAGCGCTATGAAAAAAATATCAAGGCCCCAAAACCAGCTGTTGCCGGTATTCTGACGCGTGTCGTTGGTTTAACGCTAGAAGCAAAAGGGCTTAGAGCACCTGTTGGCAGTCAATGTAAAATTGAAACCATTAACGGCTTTGTTGATGCTGAAGTCGTTGGTTTTAATGACCAAACACTTTACTTGATGCCAAATGATCACATCTCTGGCGTACTGCCTGGTGCCCGAGTTATCCCAAAGCTAAATGAAACTGGGTTGCCTGTCGGCATGAGTTTACTTGGCCGTGTAGTGGATGGCCTTGGTCGGCCACTTGATGGCTTAGGTGCCATTAATGCTGAGCATCACTTAAAGTTTGCGCAAAACTCAATTAACCCTCTTGCAAGACGACCAATTAGTCAGCCTATGGATGTAGGTGTACGAGCCATCAACTCCGTTATTACCGTAGGTCAAGGCCAGCGTATGGGTCTGTTTGCAGGCTCTGGTGTCGGTAAATCAGTATTACTGGGTATGATGACTCGCGGCTCTGAAGCAGATGTAATTGTGGTAGGTCTTGTGGGTGAACGTGGTCGTGAGGTAAAAGAGTTCATTGAAGAAATTTTAGGTGTTGAAGGGCGTAAGCGCTCAGTGGTGGTCGCAGCTCCTGCGGATGCTTCACCATTAATGCGTTTAAAAGGCTGTGAAAGTGCAGTGACCATTGCGGAATACTTTCGCGATCAAGGTCTTAACGTATTGTTATTACTTGACTCCGTTACCCGTTATGCCATGGCGCAACGTGAAATTGCCTTAGCAGTTGGCGAGCCTCCTGCGACTAAGGGGTATCCGCCTTCAGTATTTGCTAAACTGCCTGCGCTGGTGGAACGTGCCGGTAATGGTGGTGAAGGGCAAGGTTCAATCACCGCGTTTTTCACTGTGCTTAGTGAAGGGGATGATATGCAAGATCCAATTGCTGACTCTGCTCGTGCTATATTAGATGGCCACATTGTTTTATCTCGAGATTTAGCTGACAGTGGTCATTATCCGGCTATTGATATTGAAAAATCGATTTCTCGTGTTATGCCACAGGTTGTATCTGAAGCACATATGCAACAAGCTCGTGTGCTAAAACAAGTGTATTCAATGTATCAACAGAACAAAGATATGATCACACTAGGTGCGTACCAAAAAGGCACCGACCCTATGCTTGACCAAGCAATTAATATGATGCCACGTGTGAATCAATTCCTTCAGCAAGGCATGAAAGATGTGATCAGTTATGATGATGGTCTACAAGGTCTTGCGCAGTTATTAGGACAAGGTTAATGGCTCAAAGTAAACTTGATTTATTGTTAAAGCTTGAGAGCGATAAAGAAGAATCTTTACGCATGGATTATTTAAAAGCCCAGCAGCACTTACAAAGTAATCAACAAAAACTGCAAGGGCTGAATAACTTTCGCATGGAGTATTCTCAGCAGTTGCATTTGAAAGGTCGCTCTGGTTTGTCTAGTGCTGGGTTTAGTCAATATCATGCCTTTATCGCAAAAATTGAAGAAGCGATACGCCAGCAAGCAAGCACAGTGAATACTGCAAAACAAGTTGTTACGCAGCGCAAAGCATTGTGGTTAAAACAGCAAGTGAAAGCAAAAGCAGTAGCGAAATTAATCGAAAAGCAAGCTGAAAAACAAGCGATGCAAGTAGCTAAAGCGGAGCAAAAAATGCTGGATGAGTTCGCTTCAAATCAGTTTTATCAACGTCAACTTAAAAACGCACTTCTCTAAAATACTATCTTTTTTAGGCATGTTAATTGCATTTACCTAACCAGTAGCATTAATTTTGGCACTTGCGGCGGCAAATTGCCTCTTTAGTTTTAGGTGAATTATGGCGATCAGTGATATCAATTTGCAGGTTAAAACTGAGCAAGGTACTGGTTTTTCAGGCAAAGACTCAGAGTCTAGCGACAAAGCATCGGGCTTAAGTTTTTTAACTTCACTTACAGAAGCAAGTGAAGCGGCAAACGCGCAAGCAAATACCACCCCTCAAACAAAAAGTGATGCAGATACTCATTCTGTTGATGAAACTAAAGCTATCAGTATTTCTGAAGAGCCTAAATCAGATGCCAAATTAGGTGATGAAAACACAACTGCTGATGCTAAAGTTGCAACTGCTACCACGTCTACACAGCAGCAATCTAAAACAAGCCCAGATATTCGTAATGAAGCTGTAACTAAAGAGCCAAGCGATGAACTTGCACTTGTAGAAGATGAAGAAAACTCACTGCTTTCGCAAATTAATGCAGCTCAAGCTATGAGTACACGTGTTAATAAATTGATTGAAAATAATGACTTTAGCCCAGTAGTTGTTGATAAAAAACCAACCCCAATCGATACCATTACACCTGTTATACCTTCACCGATGACAGACGTTGCACAAACCGATGATTCAAAAGCCGACGCGGAAGGCGACAATTCAATAGCAAGCTTATTACATAAGTCTAAAGTTGCGACAGCGGTAGATAGCCAGCTAAAAGCGATTGGCGATTTACCACCAAAAGATAGCGTGACTCCGATTGTTGATGGTCCATTAACAGACAAAGAAAAGCAGGGTGTTTCAGCTGTTAATACACCGGATACAAAGCCTCAAGTAGCTAACTTTGCCAGTTCAACACAAGCAACTGACAACAAAGAAACCACAGTTGATGTAGACGCTCTGTTAAATAGCGCTCAGAAACAGGCTGTGAATTCAGACGCTACAAAAACATCTGAAGGCAAAGAACTTGGGGCAAATGAGACAAGTAAAACTGTTTTAAATAAGGTGGTTGCAGATTTAAATAGCGATGCTCAAGTAGATACAAAAACAGCTGAAGTTAATTCAAAACAAACACAAAGCTACACTGACAAAACGGCAGCAAATTTCAGTGCTGAGCAAAGCATTGCTAAAAACATTGAAGCTGGCACGGCAAAAATGGCAGATAAACCAGCTGACGCAGCTGCCAAAATTGATCAAGCCGTAACAGAAAAACCAGTTTTAGATAAACCAGTAACAGATAAGTCAATCGTTAGCTTGCTGGCCAAAGTACAAAGTGGCGATGGGCAGGCTGTAAGTGAGTTCGCTAAAGGTTTATCGCTAACCTCTGAGCAACAAAAGCAACTTGAGCAACAAATAAATCAACTTAAAGCTGATAATAAGCTCGGTGCTGATGAGGTGGCAACAATCAAGTTGCTATTGACTGATGTGAACAGTAGTAAGCCTACAACGCAAGCTGCACAGAGTCCTGTATCACAACTTGCTGTAGAGCAAGACATTGCTGAAGAAAGCCAGGCAAAACAAGATGCTAAATTAGCTGACAATAAGGCTCTCGATAACAAATTACCTACAGGTGTAGAAAAGCAAATCACGGCGCTGACTAAGGATGAGCAGCAAGCATTGTTAAACAAAGTGAACACTCAGCTGCAAACGTTAACGCCGGGCACTGCTCAGTACGAAAAATTGGCTGCAGCTCAAACTGTGCTGACAGAGGCTATAAATGCCCCTGCAACAGCCAGTACTGCGATGCCAGTAACCGCAGCAACAGTTAATGTTGAAAATAATAAAGCGAAACCAAATAATACCGCGCAAATTACAGCCGATGTGACAAAAGTAGTTGCTAGTGAAGAAGTAACCACAGAGCTTGATACAAAAATTAATACAGAACGTACACAGGAAACTGTTACTGTGCGTGTAGCTCAATTATTTACTCAGCTAACGACTCAAGCAAATGCAACAACACAACCAGGTGCCTATGAGATGGCTCATCAGCAATATGAGCAAGCACTAGACGTACAAACAATGCATACACAAACAACTGCGCAAACTCAGACTCAATCTAAATCGGTGAATGTTGACCCTGGTGTAATGCAAGCGATTAATATCATAAAAAGTGATGCTGCAAAGATGCTTCAAGAGCGAGTTAGCGCGTTACTAAATATTAATAATAAAGAAGCTGAAATTCGCTTAGATCCGCCAGAAATGGGCAGTATGCAAATTCGTATACGTAGCGATGCGGAGCAAGCTCAAATTAATTTTGTTGTTCAAAATCAGCAGGCTAAAGAAGCTTTAGAGCAATCAATGCCACGTTTACGAGAAATGCTTGCACAGCAAGGTATTGAACTTGGTGAAAGTAGTATTCAGCAGGGTAACCCTGAGCAACAACAAGAGCAGTCTGGGCAAGGTCAGCTTGCTGGAAATCAACAAGCTGAAGAGCAGCAGCCAGAAGTAACAGCACAAAGCGCAGAAACTTCTCGACAACAATCTTCATCATCAATAGATTACTATGCATAAGTCCTGCTATTATAAGAAATAAAATAGTTACAGCGCGATAAACAGCTTGCTGTAACTTTGAGGGAAGTGACAATGGCCGAAGAAGCAAATTTAGAAATAGAAGATACGGGTAAAGGCAAAAAGAAGCTGATTATCATCATTGCTGCTGTAGTGTTGATTGCGGGTGCTGCTGCGGGTTACTTTTTATTTATGGGCGATGATGCCCCTGAAGAAAGCCTAGCAGATGAAACCACAGTGACAGAGGCTGCTGCACCATCTAGCTCTGCACAGATTGGTTCGGCTCTGTATGTCGCAATGCCACGCCCATTTGTATTTAATGTACCCGGTGCTAGTCGCGACCGAATTGTACAAATAAAAGTTCAGCTACTTGTTCGCGGTGAAGTGAACGAAGAAACTGCCAAAAAGCATATTCCACTTATCGAAAGTACCTTACTTGGCGTTCTTTCAACAACGACCGCAGATGAATTAGGTACCAGTGAAGGTAAAGAGTCAGTACGTGTTGCTGCACTTGAAAAAGTACAATCAGCATTAAGTGATGTTGAAGGTAGCAAAGTGATAGAGCGGGTATTATTTACCGGCTTTGTGATGCAATAAGGGGTCAGCGTGAGCGATTTATTATCTCAAGACGAAATTGATGCGCTCTTACATGGCGTTGATGAAGTCGAAGAGGAAGATATTCACGAAGGTGATGACTTAGACAGTAATACCTTACAGTATGACTTCTCATCACAAGATCGTATTGTTCGGGGTCGTATGCCGACCTTGGAGATCGTGAATGAACGTTTTGCCCGTCATATGCGAATTAGCCTATTTAACATGATGCGCCGCACCGCTGAGGTGTCGATTAACGGCGTACAAATGATTAAATTTGGCGAATATATTCATACCTTATTCGTGCCAACTAGTTTGAACATGGTACGTTTTCGTCCGTTGAAGGGCACCGGCCTAATTACCATGGAAGCCCGATTAGTATTCATTTTAGTGGATAACTTTTTTGGTGGTGATGGCCGCTATCATGCAAAAATAGAAGGCCGTGAATTTACCCCAACAGAACGCCGTATTGTTCAAATGCTGCTTAAAATCATCTTCGAAGATTATAAAGAAGCATGGGCGCCGGTAATGGATGTGTCTTTTGAGTACCTTGACTCAGAAGTTAACCCAGCGATGGCTAACATCGTAAGTCCAACTGAAGTGGTTGTTATTAGCTCTTTCCATATTGAGCTAGATGGTGGTGGCGGTGATTTCCATATCGCATTACCTTATTCGATGCTTGAGCCAATCCGTGAATTACTCGATGCCGGTGTGCAATCAGACACCGAAGACACTGACTTACGTTGGAGTAAAGCATTACGTGATGAGATCATGGATGTTGAGGTCGATTTATCGACTCAATTGCTTGAAGTTGATCTAACGCTACAACAGATTATGGAGCTTAAAGCTGGCGATATTATCCCTGTTGAAATGCCAGAACATATCACCGTATTTGTAGAAGAATTGCCGACCTTTAGAGCGAAAATGGGCCGCTCTCGTGACAATGTGGCACTACAAATTAGCGAAAAAATTAAACGCCCTGAATCAGTTAAGTCAGAACTACATGTGTTCACAAAAGGTGGCAAAAAACTGGATTCAGATGCAGAATTAGCAGAACTAGAAGAAGATCTACATCTATCTGAAGGTGTAGATTTAGACTGGTAGTCGATTTATAAGGTTAAACATAATGAGTGATGATCAAGATACAATGGACGAATGGGCTGCGGCACTAGCCGAAGCTGAAGAAGCTGAGGGTGGCTCAGGTGATGCTGCTGTAGCGGAGCTTGATGAGTTAAAAGATGAAAGACATGAGCTGTCTGGCGACGAAAAACGTAAACTTGATACCATCTTGGACATTCCAGTTACTATTTCGATGGAAGTGGGTCGTTCAAAAATCAACATTCGTAACTTATTACAGCTTAACCAAGGTTCAGTGGTAGAACTAGACCGAGTCGCTGGTGAGCCACTTGATGTATTGGTTAATGGCACCCTGATTGCGCATGGTGAGGTGGTTGTCGTAAACGATAAGTTCGGTATTCGTTTAACGGACGTTATCAGCCAAGTTGAGCGTATTAAAAAGTTACGATGAATGCTTTAGTCGCTTTAACAAGTGCGTCGAGCACTGCATTTCCTACGGCATCACCGACGGCAGATTTACTGTCTATGGTGATGTCTTTGCTTTTAGTGCTGGTGGTTATTATTGCTTTGGCTTTTTTGGTTAAAAAACTAAATCCAAATCTTGCTAATAGTGATGAATTTAAAGTAGTGCGCAGTTTGCCTTTAGGCTCTCGTGAGCGCTTGATGGTCATTGAAATCGATAACGCTCAGCACTTAATTGGTGTGACCCCGCATAGTATTAACTACCTGCATAAACTAGAAACACCATTACAAGAAAAAGAACTGCCAGAACTTGCCAAAAAATTTGGTAAGTTGCTGAACCCACAATCACCTTCAAATAAAAAGAATTAACGCTATGATCAAGTGGATACTTATTTTAGCAAGTGTGTTGTTTTTGCCGTCGGTTAACGCTGAAGGCATAGAAGCACTGACCATTACCACCAACCCTGATGGCTCTCAAGATTACTCCGTGACGCTACAAGTGTTAGCGATTATGACGGCGCTGAGTTTTATTCCGGCAGCGGTCATTATGATGACTTCATTTACACGGATTATTGTGGTTCTGGCGATATTACGCCAAGCAATAGGCTTACAACAAACACCATCGAATCAAATTTTGTTAGGCATGTCGCTGTTTTTGAGTATTTTTATTATGGCGCCAATTTATCAGCAGGTGAATGAGCGTGCCATTGAGCCGTACTTGAATGAACAAGTTACCTCAGTGCAAGCATTAGAACTTGCCAAAGAGCCAATGAAAGCGTTTATGCTCTCGCAAGTTCGTATAAAAGATTTAGAGACCTTTGCGAAAATAGCGGGTTATGAGCAATTAGATTCGCCAGAAGACACGCCGTTGATTGTATTGATCCCAGCGTTTGTTACCAGCGAATTGCAAACGGCCTTTATCATTGGTTTTATGTTTTTCATTCCCTTTTTGATAGTTGATTTAGTAGTGGCCTCCGTATTAATGGCCATGGGTATGATGATGCTTTCGCCGATGATTGTATCTTTGCCGTTTAAGATTATGCTGTTTGTATTAGTAGATGGTTGGAGCCTTGTGATGGGCACGCTGGCGAAGAGCTTTGGGCTCGGGGTGTAACAATGCAATTCAAGACACATAATTAGGTAGGAGAGACAAAATGGAACCAGAAATTTTTGTCGATATACTCAGTGACGCGCTATTTTTAGTTATAAAGTTAGTGTCTGCAATCGTAGTACCTGGCTTATTAGTCGGTCTTGTAGTGGCTGTTTTCCAAGCGGCAACATCAATCAATGAGCAAACCTTAAGCTTTTTACCTCGTTTGCTAATTACCATAAGCGCACTTATTGTCGGTGGCCATTGGTTCACTCAAGAGCTTATGGACTATTTTACCCGTTTAGTGATGTCTATACCGGAGATAGCAGGCTAAATGGAATTTCCATTTGCGGTCATTATTCAATGGCTCAGCGACTTTTTGCTGCCATTAGTGCGTATTAGCTCAATGATTATGATCATGGCAGGCCTTGGCGCGAGAAACGTACCAACCCGAATCAAGCTAGGTTTAGCGATTGTGGTAACCTTTGTTGCTGTGCCTATGCTGCCCCCTGCGACTTTTAATAACCTATTCTCCTTTGAAATGATTCTCGTGGTCATTCAACAAATGCTTATTGGTGTGGCCATAGGCTTTGCATCAACCTTACTACTCAATACATTTGTCCTTGCAGGGCAAATACTCGCGATGCAAACAGGCCTTGGTTTTGCGTCCGTTGTTGATCCGTCAAATGGCTTAAACGTTCCCGCAGTTGGTCAGTTTTATTTGATTCTGGCTACCTTACTATTTTTTGTTTTCAATGGTCATTTAATGATGATTCAAATGGTCATTCATAGCTTTGAAGTGCTACCAATTGATGGCAATTGGTGGGCGGTTGATCATTACTGGGATATCGTTACTTGGGGCGGCTGGATGTTTACTACAGCCTTGGTGCTTGCTTTAGCACCACTGACAGCCATGCTGGTTATTAACATGTCGTTTGGTGTAATGACTCGTGCGGCACCACAGTTAAATATTTTTTCGATTGGTTTTCCGTTTACCTTAGTAGCTGGTCTTGTAATCATATGGGCGACGTTAGGTAACTTCATGACTCAATTTGAGTTTCAGTGGTTAAAAATGGTTGAGTTAATGTGCAGCCTTGTTGGTTGTACACCTTAGGAGCACGCCATGGCTGAAGATTCTGGTCAAGAAAAAACCGAAGAACCCACCGGGAAGAAAATAGACGACGCCAAGAAAAAAGGCCAGGTTGCCCGTTCTAAAGAGCTAGGCACCATGTTTGTACTTATCTTCTCGGCAGTGTCACTATTACTTTATGGACCTGAAATTGGCAAAGGGCTTTATAATGTGATGGGGCGCTTATTAAGCCTTAATCGTAATGAAACTTACGACACCACTAAAATGTTTTCAGTGTGGGGAATTGTTGCAGATGCGTTGTTATTCCCTATGGCTATGTTTGTGTTGATCATCGTGATAGCCGCTTTTGTTGGAAACACTTTACTGGGGGGCTATAACTTTAGTTGGCAAGCGGCAGCACCAAAGGCTAGTAAGATGTCGCCCGCTAAAGGTATTAAGCGTATGCTTGGCCCTCAAGCAGGAGTAGAGCTAGTTAAGTCTATTTTAAAATTTGTAGTGGTTGCAGGTTTTGCGGTGTTCTTAATTAATACTTTCTTTGATGAAATACTGCATCTAAGCATTGAAAGCGCGCCCGGAAATTTTATCCATGCACTCGAAATCCTCTCTTGGATGTTCTTAGGCTTAACCTGTACTTTAATACTCATTGCTGCAATTGATGCCCCTTATCAGAGTCATAAGCACCATAAACAGTTAAAAATGACTCTACAAGAGGTGAAAGACGAATACAAAAACTCTGAGGGTGATCCGCAAATAAAAGCGCGCATTCGCCGTACTCAGCGTGAAATGTCGCAAAGGCGTATGATGCAAGACGTGCCTGATGCCGATGTGATCGTAACCAACCCGACCCATTATGCTGTAGCACTAAAATACGATACAGCTAAAGCGGGTGCGCCTATTGTTCTTGCCAAAGGCGTGGACGAGCTTGCTATGCAAATTCGTAAAGTAGGCAAGGGTAATGACGTGCCAATTGTTGAATCACCAATGCTTACACGTGCGCTGTATCACACCACCGATGTGGGCAATCAAATACCCGATCAGCTATTCACTGCCGTTGCGCAAGTGCTAGCTTATGTTTTCCAGTTAAAACGCTTCCAAAAAGGGCGCGGTAAACGTCCTGTACCACTCAATAAAAAGCTCCCAATACCCGATGCTTACAAATATTAGTAATACCAATCCGCAATAATACTATAATCATTTTGAGGGATTAAACCTGTCGCTATCTGCGTTAAAAATTTCTGATTTAGAACAACTAAATAACGAAATTTTTGCCTTGCTATCAACGAGGTTTTATTGCCTCAAAATTGCTCACTTTATTAAGCGAATTGGTATAAATTTATAACTTGGAATAGTTATTGCAAATTCCGTGTAGTGTCAATTTTTTGAAATTGTTGAATTATGGAATTTAAAGCGGTATTACAACAACTTAACAGAGATAAAAAAGAGTATGCGAAGGGTATCGGCACGCCGTTAATGGTACTTGCTGCGCTGGGCATGGTGATTTTACCCCTGCCGCCATTTCTTTTAGATATTCTATTTTCGTTTAATATCGCGTTAGCACTGGTGGTGTTACTAGTTACTGTTTACACCATGAAACCACTTGAATTTGGTATGTTCCCTGCGGTTCTACTAATTGCAACCATCATGCGCTTAGCACTGAATGTCGCCAGTACCCGTGTGGTATTGCTAGAAGGTCATAACGGTGGAGATGCAGCCGGTAAAGTTATCGAGGCCTTTGGCTCGGTGGTTATCGGCGGTAACTATGCAGTTGGTTTAGTGGTCTTCTTAATTTTAATCATTATTAACTTTGTGGTTATCACCAAAGGTGCTGGCCGTATTTCTGAAGTATCAGCTCGCTTTACTCTTGATGCAATGCCAGGTAAACAAATGGCGATTGATGCTGACTTAAACGCCGGTTTCATCAGTGCAGAACAAGCCCGAGAACGTCGTGAAGAAGTTACTCGTGAAGCCGATTTCTATGGTTCAATGGATGGTGCAAGTAAGTTCGTAAAAGGCGATGCGATAGCGGGTATCGTTATTCTCGTGATTAATATCGTTGGTGGTTTATTTGTTGGTATGATCCAACATGATTTATCGTTCAGCCGTGCGATGGAAGTGTACACCTTGCTAACCATTGGTGATGGTCTAGTTGCACAGCTTCCTTCACTATTACTGTCAATCGGTACCGCAATCGTTGTTACCCGTCAAAATGAATCGCACAATATGGGCGATCAAGTTAAGACACAGCTAGGTAACGAAAAATCACTTTATATCGCATCAGGTATCTTGATTATCATGGGTATTGTGCCGGGTATGCCGCACATCGCATTTTTAAGCTTAGGTGCATTACTCGGTTACCTTGCTTATTTCACACAGCAACAAAAAGCCAAAGCAGAAGCCGAAAAAGCAGAGCAAGAGGCAAATGGTGGTGCACCAGGTACAGGTGTTGCCAACAAACAAGAACAAAAAGAACTGGGTTGGGATGACGTTCAGCAAGTTGATGTTATTGGTTTAGAAGTGGGTTATCGCTTAATTCCACTTGTTGACCAATCTCAAGGTGGTGAACTGTTAAATCGTATTAAAGGTGTGCGTAAAAAACTGTCTCAGGAACTTGGCTTCTTGGTGCCTCCTGTGCACATTCGCGATAACTTAGAGCTCGACCCTAACGCTTACAGAATTACTATGATGGGTGTTTCAAGCGGTGAGGGTGAGCTTAAGCATGGTGATGAGTTAGCGATTAATCCAGGCCAAGTATTTGGTCCAATCAAAGGAGTTGCCACAAAAGACCCTGCATTTGGATTAGATGCGGTTTGGATCAAACCTGATCAAAAAGATGAAGCACAATCACTTGGCTATACCGTGGTTGATTCTGCAACTGTGGTTGCAACTCATATCAGCCAGTTACTTACTAACAGTGCTGCTTTACTACTTGGTCATGAAGAAGTTCAAAACTTACTAGATATGTTAGCGAAGAGTCATCCACGTCTTGTTGAAGGACTGGTTCCTGACGTATTACCACTTACTACTATCGTAAAAGTGCTACAAAACTTACTCAATGAAGGGGTGGCAATTCGCGATATGCGCTCGATTGTTCAAACCCTTGTTGAGTATGGCCCACGTAGCCAAGACCCAGATGTACTAACGGCTGCAGTGCGAATTTCACTGCGCAGACTAATCGTTCAAGACGCTGTTGGTATGTCTTCTGAGATCCCTGTCATAACCTTGGCGCCTGAGTTGGAACAGATGTTGCATCAGTCACTTCAGAATGCAGGTGACGAAGGTGCCGGAATAGAGCCAAGCCTTGCAGAGCGACTTCAACAATCATTGAATGAAGCGCATCAAAACCAAGAAATGGCCGGTGAACCTTCGATACTGTTAACGTCAGGAATGTTAAGAACTGTGTTATCTCGCTTCGTTAAGTACACCATCCCAGGTTTAAGGGTGATGTCTTACCAAGAGGTACCAGACGAAAGACAGATTAAGATTGTCAGCTCAGTAGGCCAACAATAGGATAGTAAAGGGGTTGAACCATGAAAATTAAACGTTTTTTTGCTAAAGATATGCGCACAGCACTGAAAGAAGTGAAAGATGAACTAGGTGTTGATGCGGTTATTATGTCGAACAAAAAGCTTGCTAACGGCGTTGAAATCGTTGCAGCTGTTGATTACGACAAGGCAGCCCCGAAAGCCGAAGCTAAACCAGCCGTGGCACAATCAGCACCTGCTCCAGAGCATAACTTTGTTAAACCTGAGCCAATGCGTGCTAAACCTGAGCCGCAAGCGAAAGTTGCTGATAGCCTACAAGCGTTACTTGAGCGTCAAGCCCCACGCCCTCGTTCGCCAGAGCTTGCGTCAATGTTTAGTCAATCTGGTATTGATACGAGTGAACACTATCAACCAAAAGAGCCAAGCTTTGAGCAGCAACAGCCTGAATATAAGCAAGCTCCTCGTTATCAACAGCAAGCAGCACCTCGTGTACAAACTCAAGCACATAGCTTAGGTTTTGATGACGACTTAGATTCTGGTTTTGATGATTTAGATTCACCAGCCGAGCACAAAAACTCAGCACCTGCGAATCAATCAGAAATGACGACCATGCGCGAAGAAATGAATGCGATTCGTCAATTACTTGAACACCAAGTATCTGGCCTAATGCAACAAGATATGGCGCGCCGCGATCCGACTCGTGCATGTATGATTGACCGCTTAGCAGGTATGGGCATTGAACGTGATGTTGCTGAGCAAATGGCGTGTTTCATTCCTGACGATGTATCACGTCAACAAGCGTGGCAAGCACTTCTGCAAATGGTTGAAAACCAAATGCATACAACGAATAACGAAATCCTGCGTCAAGGTGGTGTATTCGCATTAGTGGGTCCAACAGGCGTTGGTAAAACAACCACAGTTGCAAAATTAGCTGCACTGGGTGCACAAAAATATGGTGCTGATAAAGTGGCGTTGATCACCACTGATACCTACAGAATTGGTGCCTACGAACAATTGGCTACTTATGGTCGAATTATTGGCTGTGGTGTTAAGCAGGTAAAAGATGCGAATGAATTAGCTGAAGTGTTATACCATTTACGTAATAAGCGTCTAGTATTAATAGACACAGCGGGTATGAGCCAACGTGATTTACGTTTAACTGAGCAGTTAAATACCCTAATGCGTAATCAGCGTGTTGATATTCGTAGTTATTTAGTATTAAGTGCTACAGCACAGATAAATGTGTTGCAAGAAACCGTAAGACACTTTAAAAAGGTTCACCTAAGTGGCTGTATCTTCACTAAATTGGATGAATCTTTAAGTTTAGGTGAGATTATTAGCATAGCGATTCAAAATCGCCTGCCAATAGGGTATCTTACTAACGGTCAGCGCGTTCCTGAGGATATTCGCGTAGCGAATGCTGAAAAACTAGTGAAAAAAGCTGAACAATTGTATTTAAAACGAGCAAAAGCACAACATTCAAGACGTCAAGCAGTAGCGTCGAACACAGTAGGGATGTATGATTAACACAGTATTAGATCAAGCAAGCGGCCTGCGCAAAATGAATCAAAATAATAATAGTGGCGTTAAAGTTATCGCTGTTACTGGCGGTAAAGGTGGAGTGGGTAAAACCAACGTTTCACTCAATACCGCAATCGCATTAGGTCAGCAAGGAAATCGTGTATTAGTATTAGATGCCGATTTAGGTTTGGCAAACTGTGACGTAATGCTTGGCCTTCGTGTTGAACGTAATTTATCTCATGTTTTGTCAGGCGAGTGTGAGCTTGACGAAATTCTTGTTGAAGGCCCTGCGGGCATCAAAATTGTACCAGCGACGTCTGGTTCACAAAGTATGGTTGAATTAACGCCATCTGAGCATGCAGGCCTTATTCGCGCTTTTAGCGAGTTAAACACCGAGTTTGATATATTAATTGTTGATACCGCCGCAGGTATTTCTGACATGGTATTAAGCTTTTCTCGTGCAGCCCAAGACGTTGTTGTGGTTGTATGCGATGAACCTACCTCAATTACTGATGCTTACGCACTTATTAAAGTGCTTAGCCGTGAGCATGGCGTATATAAATTTAAAATTGTTGCCAATATGGTGCGCAGTTTGCGTGAAGGGCAAGAATTATTTGCTAAACTTTCAAAAGTAACGGATCGTTTTTTAGATGTTTCAATGGAGTTGGTAGCAACCATTCCTTATGACGAGAACATGCGTAAATCTACGCGACGTCAAAAGGTGATTGTTGAATTATTCCCGAACTCTCCGGCAGCGGTGGCGTTTAAAACATTAGCAACAAAAGCAGTTAAGTGGCCGATCCCTAATCAACCGTCTGGCCATTTAGAATTTTTTATTGAAAAACTAGTAAACGGCTAACTATGACAACATCGGTGAATAAAGCGATGGGATATCAATCAGCACAGAATTTAAATGCGATTGTCGAAAAACATGCCTCTTTAGTCAAAAAAGTGGCATGCCATCTAATTGCTCGTTTACCTGCCAGTGTGCAACTCGATGATTTAATTCAATCAGGCATGATAGGCCTAATTGAAGCGTCAAAAAACTTTGATGCTAGCAAAGGTGCTAGTTTCGAAACCTTCGCTGGAATTCGTATTCGTGGTGCGATGTTAGACGAAATTCGTAGAGGTGACTGGGCGCCACGCTCTGTTCACCGAAATGCCCGCCTTGTGGCTGAAACCATTTCCGAATTAGAAAGCTCTTTAAATCGTGAGCCCAAAGATACTGAAGTCGCTGAAAAACTTGATATTACGCTAGATGAGTACCATCATATTCTACATGATGTAAATTCGAGTAAAGTATTAGGTATTGAAGATTTAGGTGTAGATGAAGACGTTATCACACCAGTAGGTCAGGATTTAGGACTAGACAAACCGTTTAATAACGTTAAAAATGAGCGGTTTAACCAGTCTCTATTAACGGCTATCCAATCGTTACCAGAAAGAGATGCTCTCGTTTTGTCTTTGTACTACAACGACGAAATGAACTTAAAAGAAATAGGACACATACTCGATGTTAGCGAGTCGCGTGTGAGTCAAATACATGGTCAGGCGATGATTAAGCTCAAAGCAAAAATCAATGACTGGATTAATTAGTAGTAAGTAAATAAAGGTTCAAACCTCACCGGAGGATGTTTTGGATAAAAACATGAAAATTCTTGTTGTTGATGATTTTTCTACAATGAGACGTATCATTAAAAATCTATTAAGGGATTTAGGTTTTACCAATGTGCAGGAAGCTGACGACGGTTCAACAGCATTGCCAATGCTACAAAATCAAGAATTTGATTTTGTTGTAACAGATTGGAACATGCCTGGTATGCAAGGTATTGATTTGTTACGTGCAATTCGTGCTGATGATAGCCTTAAGCATATTCCTGTTTTAATGGTGACAGCTGAAGCGAAAAAAGAACAAATTGTTGCTGCTGCTCAAGCAGGTGTAAATGGCTATATCGTTAAACCATTCACTGCTGCGACACTTAAGACCAAATTGGAAAAAGTGTTTGAACGTCTAGGTTAATCTAAGGGGAGAGGCTTATGTCAGCACTTGCTGCGCCTCAAATAAGTTTAGAGCAAGCTCGTCAACTTGTTGAGTATCTTGAAAATGGTGAACAAGAAAAAGCGGATAAGCTCATTCTTGACGCTGCATCAAAAGAACAATCAGAGTTGTTTGCTGAAGTCGGCAAATTGACGCGTCAGCTTCATGAAGCATTAAAAAACTTTGACCTAGATACTCGTCTCACTGATTTAACTACCGAAGCGATCCCAGACGCTAAGCAGCGCTTAAATTATGTTATGAAAATGACAGAAAGCGCCGCCAATAAAACCATGGATGCGGTTGAAGCAAGTTTACCAATAGCGCAACAACTTGCTGATGAAATTGCCGCAATCAAACCTACGTGGGATCGTTTAATGAACCGAGAAATTGAACTCGGTGAATTTAAATCGTTATGTCATAGCTTAGATAAGTTCATGAATAACTCGCATACCAAAACCGATGAGCTCCAAGGTTTGATGACTAATGTGCTGATGGCGCAGGATTATCAGGATTTAACCGGACAAGTTATTCGCCGTGTTATTGAGTTGGTGCGAGAGGTAGAAGACAGTTTAATTAATCTCTTAACTGTGTTTGGCAGTCAAGAAGATGGTCATCAACAACAAGAAAAACAGGCCATAGAAAAAGCACCTGCAACAAGTGACACACTAGCAGGTCCTGAAGGGCCAATTATTGATAAAGAGTCTCGCGATGATGTTGTCTCAGGACAAGATGAAGTCGATGATCTATTATCAAGTCTGGGCTTCTAAGAGGAGAGTAGCTGCATGAGCTTTGAAGTCGATGAAGATATATTACAGGATTTCCTTGTTGAAGCAGGAGAAATCTTAGAGCTTTTGTCAGAGCAATTAGTCGAGCTTGAAAACAACCCAGAAGACAAAGATCTATTAAACGCCATTTTTAGAGGCTTCCATACTGTTAAAGGTGGTGCAGGCTTCTTAAGTATGACTGAACTTGTAGATGCGTGTCATGGTGCAGAGAATGTTTTCGATTTATTACGCCAAGGTCTGCGCAGTGTAACACCAGAACTAATGGACGTAATTTTACAGGCTCTCGACACTATCAACGAAATGTTCGCTACGATTCAAAATCGCGAACAGCCAGAGCCTGCAGACCCAGCCCTATTAGAAGTCCTTCATAAATTAAGTCAGCCACCGACTGCAGAAGAGCTTGCAGGTGAAGATTTATCTGTAGCAGACGATGTTGCAGTTGCACCTGAAGAACCCGCAGTTGAAGAGCCAGTTGTTGATACGCCTGAAGTCACAGCAGAAACAACAACAGACAACATCGATGAAGATGACCCATTTGCGTTCGATATGTTATTTGATGGCGGCGGTCTTGCAGATAGCAGCGCTGAGTCACAAAATATTGACGAAATCACCGAAGACGAATTTGAAAGCCTACTAGATGAACTTCATGGTAAAGGCCAAGGCCCAGCAGCACCTGCTGCAGATACTGTAAGCAATGACAGTGACGATATTACCGATGATGAATTTGACAGCTTATTAGACGAACTGCATGGCGTTGGTAACTTTGGTGAAGTAAAACAAGATACTCCTGCTCAGCCTGAAGCTACAAAGCCTGCACAGGCTGCTCCTCAGGCGTCTGCAGCAGAACCTTCAAGCAATGACTCAGACGATGAAATTAGCGATGACGAGTTTGAAGCACTGCTTGATGAATTACATGGTAAAGGTACTGCTCCTCAGTCTTTAGAAACGACTGCGCCAGAAAAAGCGCCTGAACCACCAAAAGCAGAACCTGCAAAACCAGCACAGCCTGCAGTATCAAAACCGGCACCTGCGCCTAAACCTGCTGCCGCAGCGCCTAAACCGGCTCCAGCACCTGCAAAAGCACCAGAAAAATCGCCTGCTGCTTCTGCTGCACCGAAAAAAGCGCCACCACCACAGGCAGAAACAACGGTACGTGTTGATACTAAACGTCTCGATGAAATCATGAACATGGTGGGTGAGCTGGTATTGGTCCGAAACCGCTTAGTGAGCCTTGCTAATAACAGCAATAGCGAGTCAATGGGTAAAGCCATCTCTAACCTAGATGTGGTAACCGCAGACTTGCAAGGCGCGGTGATGAAAACCCGGATGCAGCCAATTAAGAAAGTATTTGGCCGTTTCCCACGGGTTGTTCGTGACTTAGCCCGTAGCTTGAAAAAAGATATTAACCTGCAGCTAGTTGGTGAAGAAACCGATTTAGATAAAAACCTTGTTGAAGCACTTGCTGATCCATTGGTGCACTTAGTGCGTAACTCTGTTGACCATGGTATTGAAATGCCAGACGTGCGTGAAGCCGCAGGTAAACCACGTACAGGTACCGTAACGCTTTCGGCATCACAAGAAGGTGATCACATCCTACTAACCATTCGTGATGATGGTGCAGGTATGGATGCTGAGAAACTGAAAAAAATCGCAATTAGCAAAGGTGTGATTGATCACGACCAAGCAAGTCGCTTGTCGGATACCGAAGCGTACAACTTAATCTTTGCACCAGGTTTCTCAACCAAAGAAGAAATCTCTGACATCTCAGGCCGTGGTGTCGGCATGGATGTTGTTAAAACTAAAATCACTCAGTTAAATGGCTCGGTTAATATTCAGTCTGAGCTGGGGGTAGGTACTGCACTTGAAATCAAGGTGCCATTAACACTTGCTATCTTACCGACCTTAATGGTTGTTGTGGGTGAGCAAACCTTCGCATTACCACTTGCTGGTGTTAGCGAAATTTTCCACCTTGATTTAACTAAAACTAACGTAGTTGATGGCCAACTGACAATTATTGTACGTGAAAAAGCGATCCCGCTTTTCTATTTACAACATTGGTTAGTAAAAGGTGCCAACCGCCAAGAGCGTAAAGCAGAAGGTCACGTGGTTATTGTACAAATAGGTACTAAGCAAGTGGGCTTTGTAGTTGACTCGTTAATAGGTCAAGAGGAAGTTGTTATTAAACCTTTAGATGCCTTATTACAAGGCACACCAGGTATGGCAGGTGCGACAATTACTTCTGATGGTGGGATTGCACTGATCCTCGACGTACCTAGCATGCTTAAACACTACGTTGGCTAATAATAAATAATAAAGTGCAGTATTTAGCTGCACTTTGAATGATATAAAACAAGAGAGTGCCAATGGCAGTCAAAGTATTAGTTGTTGATGATTCAAGCTTTTTTCGCCGTCGTGTAAGCGAAATTTTAGAGCAAGACAGCAATATTCAAGTGATAGGTTTTGCCGTAAACGGCCGTGAAGCGGTAGATAAAGCCCGTGAACTAAAACCTGATGTGATTACTATGGATGTTGAAATGCCGGTTCTTGATGGCATTAGTGCCGTGAAAGAAATAATGGCAGCAACACCAACTCCTATTTTAATGTTCTCATCACTCACTCGTGATGGTGCAACCGCAACCCTAGATGCACTGGATGCTGGGGCGTTAGATTTTTTACCGAAAAAATTTGAAGACATTGCACGCAACAATGAAGATGCAATCGCACTTTTGCAAAATAAAGTAAAAGAAATTGGTCGCCGTCGCCTTTCTCGTTTTTCGCGCCCAGCACCTATTTCGCGACCAACTCCGGCTCCTGCATCAAGGAGCAGTAGCACTGCAAATACGAGTAGCGGTATTGTTCAACCTGATCGCAGCTTTAGCCGTCCAGCTCCTGCTAGTTCGCCTGCCGCATCGTCTTCGAGTACGAGTAATATTCGCGCTTCGGGCAAGCAATATCAGTTAGTTGCTATTGGCACATCAACCGGTGGGCCTGTAGCGCTACAAACAATTTTAACTCAGCTGCCAGCTAACTTTCCGCATCCTATTTTGCTTATTCAGCATATGCCAGCTGCGTTTACACCTGCTTTTGCTGCACGCCTTAATGGCTTATGCAGAATCAATGTGAAAGAAGCGCAAAATGGTGACCGTTTAGTGCCTGGTACCGCTTATTTAGCGCCAGGAGGTCAACAAATGCTAATAGAAGGACGAGGCGGCTCTCGCACACTGCGTGTGTTTGAAGACGACAGTCCGCGTATTACTTACAAACCGAGCGTTGACGTGACCTTTGCTAGTGCTGCAAAAACCTTTGGTGGTGATGTGCTAGCTGTAGTTTTAACGGGCATGGGCGCAGATGGCCGTGATGGTGCGCGTATGCTTAAGCAAGTCGGTGCTACTATTTGGGCGCAAGATGAAAAAACCAGTGTGGTGTATGGTATGCCACAAGCTGTTGCAAATGCGGGGCTGGCGAGCGAGAGCTTAGCACTCACTGATGTTGCAGCTCGCCTAACGCGTGAGACTGGCTGTGGATAAGCTATCTTTTCTTGGCTTAATTGTCGCGATAAGTGCCATCGCCTTTGGTTATGCATTAGAGGGCGGGGTTGTTTCTGCACTGTTTAATGGTCCTGCGCTTATCATCGTACTCGGTGGTACGCTTGGGGCTGTGATGCTTCAAACCCCTGCAAGTGTTTTTACTAAAACACTGAAGATCAGTCATTGGGTGTTCTTTCCGCCGTATCACGATATTGATGCAGCCATTGAACAAGTAAAGCGTTGGTCACACAAAGCACGCCAAGAAGGGTACTTAGCCCTTGAGTCTGATGCGCTGTCGCATTCAGACCCGTATGCGGCAAAAGGCTTGAGTCTACTTGTTGATGGGGTTGATGAGCAAAAGCTTAGAGATACCCTTGAAATTGATTTAATGCTTGAACGCGAGCGCTTACTTGAGGTAAGCCGAGTTTACGAAGCCATGGGCGGTTATAGCCCTACAATTGGTATTCTAGGTGCGGTACTCGGTTTGATTCAGGCTATGCAATTTATCACCGATCCTGAAAAGCTGGGTGCCGGTGTGGCTACTGCGTTTATCGCTACTATTTACGGTGTTGGTTTAGCTAACTTATTATTCTTGCCGATGGCGAATAAACTTAAGCAACAAGTTGAGCAAAAAATGCTGTATCATGAACTACTTGCTGAAGGCATTATTGCTATTTCGCAAGGTGAAAGCCCACTAAATATCGAACTAAAACTTGAGGCGTACCGTGTAGAGCGCCCAAGCTTAGTTGACGAGTAATTTATTATGATGCGCCGTCGTCTGCGTCATAACACGTCAAAAAACCAACATACTGAACGCTGGCTTGTCTCTTATGCCGATTACATGACCATCATGTTTGCTTTTTTTGTGGTCATGTATGCTATCGCAATTAGTAAAAATGAAGACTTTCAGATTCTCTCAGACTCACTGGAGCAGGTGTTCGAAAAATCAGCTCGTCAGCAACAACAGGTTGGCACTGGGGTTAACGGTACAGGCATATTAACTGATAGAGTTAGTCCTGAGAACGACATTCTATACGGTGAGAGCATTCGTAAAGATGAGCAGGGTCCTGAATTACTCGATGGACAAAGCGAAACCAGCAATATTGAGAAAAAACATCTTGGCAAGCCTCTCGACAGCTTACTTACTAAATTACAGTCTGCGCTTATTGATGAAATTCGTGATGGCGAAGCGAGTTTAGAGCTTCACCAAGATTGGCTTATCATCGAATTAAGTTCAGGTATGTTATTTTCATCGGGCAGTGCTGTTGCACAGCAGCGTGCCAAGCAAGTTGTTGGTTTAGTGAAAGATATTATCGCGCCGGTTGATAACTACATTCGCGTGCGTGGTTATACCGATAACGAAGGTATTCGTAATGAGATGTTTCGCTCAAACTGGGAGCTATCTGTAGCGCGGGCTACATCTGTACTGGTTGAGCTTGAGAGTTTAGGCATTAACCCTGCACGTATGGCTATTGAAGGCTACGGGCAGTATTCGCCCTTCGCAAGTAATGACACTGAGCAAGGCCGCGCAGAAAACCGCAAAGTGGTTGTTGCATTGTCTAAATATGGTTTACCGCCAAAAGAGCCAGAAAATACTGAACAAGAGTCACAAAACCAACCGCAACAGACGACAGAAATTGAGTTGCCAAGCGATGATAACAGCATTAAAGTGATTCAATTACCACATGGTGGCATTAGGATTACCACGCGCAATGAACAATAATAAGGTGTGATGTGAAAGTTTGGACCGTAGCGAATCAAAAAGGTGGGGTAGGGAAAACAACAACAGCCGTTAGCCTTGCTGGTATTCTCGCTTTACAAGGAAAACGCGTGTTACTTATTGACACCGATCCGCATGCATCATTGACTTATTATTTTGGTATAGATTCAGAAGACTTAGAAGTTAGCGTGTATGATATCTTTGCGCGCGGCAATAACATGGCCAGTGAAGAAATTTTACAGGCTCTATGTCCATCAACACTTGAAAACCTTGATATCTTACCTGCGACGATGGCAATCGCGACGCTTGATAGAAGCATGGGCAATAAAAATGGTATGGGCTTAATACTAAAAAAAGCACTGGCCAAAATTAGCGACCATTATGACTATGCAATTATTGATTGCCCGCCTGTTTTAGGGGTTTTGATGGTCAATGCTCTTGCAGCTAGTGAGCGAATTTTAGTGCCAGTACAAACAGAATTTCTGGCCTTAAAAGGGCTTGATCGTATGATGCGTACGATGGAGTTGATGCAAACATCGCAAGCAAAACAGTACCAATATACAATTATTCCTACAATGTACGATAAACGTACTAAAGCATCACTTGAAGCTTACAAGACTCTGCAGGATAATTACAAAGATAAAGTATGGTCAGGCGTGGTGCCTGTCGATACAAAGTTTAGAGATGCTAGTTTAGCACAACAAGTGCCGATTCAATTTTGCCCGCGTTCGCGTGGGGTATTTGCCTATCGCGCGCTGCTTGATTACTTAGTTGCACAAGGTTAAAGATGAGTAAGCATTTATTTGCCAATGAAAAAGTGATGACCCAATATTTGGGCGCTTTGTTGTGTGAAGATGAGCCTACAGACCAAAATCTTGAGCCAGTCGCAAAGCTGCTGGAGCAGGTTAAAGAGCCTGAAACTAAGACGGAAGAAAAGCTGACAGACGTTCAGCCTACTCCAGAACCTGTTTTACCACCCCCAGAACCGACTAAAGAGCTTGAGAAAACCGAGAACCAAGCTAATATCAAAGATATAGTCACAGAACCTAAAGCTGAACTGGTTGCAAAAACCTCGTCTGATCGTCAAGAAGACTATTTTGATGGTGAATTTCAGGCATTATTCTTTGAGGTTGCAGGGTTAACGCTTGCTGTACCGTTAAAAGCATTAGGGGGAATTCATCAGCTGGCTGAGGTTAACCAATTATTTGGTAAACCTAAATGGTTTAAAGGTGTAATGCTAAACCGTGAAGAAAAACTAAATGTTGTTGATACTGCACGTTGGGTTATGCCAGAAAAGTATGATGAAAAATTAGAACAATCATTAGATTATCAGTATTTAATCACCTTAGGTGACAGTCAATGGGGATTATTGGCTGAAAAGCTCGTAAATAATATTACGCTTCGTAAAGAAGATGTAAAATGGCGAGCAAAATCAGGTAAGCGGCCTTGGCTTGCAGGTGTTATCAAAGAGAAAATGTGCGCCTTGATTGACGTTGAAAATTTAAATCAATTGCTAGAGCAGGGCTTAGACAGCCGTGAGCAGTAACTATTTTTACGGAGTAATAGCATGAGTGAAGAAAGACTACTGTCAGCAAATAAAAACGCTGATAGCAACGATGAAGTGTTACAGTGGGTAACCTTTAAACTTGAAGAAGAAACGTACGGTATTAACGTAATGCAAGTACAAGAAGTACTTCGCTATACAGAAATTGCTCCTGTACCAGGTGCGCCTTCTTATGTATTAGGTATTATTAACCTACGTGGTAATGTTGTTACTGTTATCGACACTCGTGCACGCTTTGGCTTAATGGGTGCTGAGGTCACTGATAACTCTCGTATCGTTATCATTGAAGCTGAAAAGCAAGTGATTGGTATTTTAGTCGACAGTGTCGCAGAAGTGGTTTACCTACGTAGCTCTGAAATTGACAGTGCGCCAAATATTGGCACAGAAGAAAGTGCTAAGTTTATCCAAGGTGTATCTAACCGTGATGGTGAGTTACTGATCTTGGTTGATCTTAATAAATTATTAAATGACGATGAGTGGGACGAGCTAAGCGCACTATAAGCGTTTGGAAATTATATGCTGTTATACTCTTTGTTTGGTGCCTCAATCTTACTTGTATTAGTGTGTTTGGGGCTTATTTTTGTCAATAACAATAAGCAAGCGGCGGCAATTCAAGCCAAGCAAAAACAGTTACAAGAAGCTCAACAGCAATTGAGTATTTTACGTAGCGAAGTGGCTGAGATGCGGGCCGGCATGCTGAGTATTGGCAAACGCGTTGTTGCTGTTGAAGAAAAAAGTAAAGAGCTTGAACAGCTACAAGATGCACAAAAATATGATGATCCGAATGCGAAAATTTATTCGCGAGCGGTTAAAATGGTTGAGCTAGGCGCTGATTTAGAAGAAATAATTCGTGAATGCGAATTACCCAGAGCCGAAGCTGAGCTACTCATGTCACTTCATAAACAAAAAGGCGCCCAATAAGGCGCTTTTTATTTGAGTACATTTGAGCACTAGGCTTGAATGTTGAGCTTACCCTGAAAATCTTGCCAACCAGGTGGAAATTTACCACGCAATACGTACGAAAAAGCAATTAACTCGGCAATGACATAATAGAGCTCTTTCGGGATTTCTTCACCTAACTCAAGGTGCGATAAGGTTTGTGCTAAATCAGCATCTTGGTGTATCAAAATACCTTTTTGTTCAGCAAGTTTAACGATTTCTTCAGCCAATTCACCAAAGCCTTTACTGGTTACTCGTGGCGAGCTACCAGCTTCGTAGAGTAAGCCAATTGCTGATTTATGCACCGCTTGTTCACTCATAAGAATTACACCTTAATGTTAATAATCGCATGGGATTTATAAAAAGCTTGGTGGCTTGACGTCCCTTGTTGCAAGTTTAACTCACCTACATTTAAGCCATGGCCTGCTAATTTATGACGCAGCGTTTCTAAATGCGGATGAGCAAGCGCTGTCACTTCTTGTGAAGACGCTAGCAACTGGCAATCAACCGCTTTATCCATCACCTCTGCGGTAATTTGTAACTTGCCAAGCTGAGCATAATCAAAGTTTAATCGCACAAACCAGACATTTTTCGCTTCGAGTTTATTTTTACTTGGCTTTTTATACTGTCCTAAGCTGATTTCTGTTTGCCCTGTTTCAGGAGGTAACTTCATCGGTAAGAAAAACTGCGCTAAAGCACTGTTATCTTGTTGCTGATTGATAGGTGTTGTTTGCACCTGAGCCAACGTGTTTTTTAGTTGTGAAGCTTCAGCCGCCATGGCTTGCATCGCAGGCTGCTGTAGCTGCTCGAGTAATTTATTACCGTTAACGGCTTTAAAGTTGGGCACTAACACTTGCAGTAAGGCATCAAGACCAGTCTGATTATTAAAACTAAGGTTGGTTGGTGCTTGATTAATAATTGGCGCGGCAAGTGAAGCCACTGCTAATTGTTCTAACCCTTGGCTAAAGCTCGCTTGCTGAGTCTGGCTGGGTAATGCTGTTGGCCTGAGGATACTTAAAAGCTCTCGTTCAATCGTAGTAGGGTGCATGTTTTGACTCGAGATCATGCGATTAAATGCTTGATTTACGAGTCGATTCAAATCTACCGAAGACGATGTGTTTTGCTCACTCAGAGCTACAAGTTTTTCTGTTAATTGCACCGGTAGAGGTGTGCTTGCTAAAGGTTTGCTTTCAGGAAGCGGTAATAGCTTAGCAATCAGCGTGGCCTCAATCGGTCTTATCGGCAACAATGGCTGGCTCAAGTTTGGTTCTTTCAAAGCTAAGTAGGGGGCATGTAATTGAGTTTGCTGCTGAGCAACTTTTTGTAATCCTGCGGTTTGCTCAGTTGGCGCTCGAGTCGCTGAGTTATTCTGTTTTATTTGTTCATTAGGCGTTGCCGCTACAAGGTTTTTAGCCACTGTTTTTATTGCTCGATCAGCTTGTTGTTCCGAAGGAGCAGGTGCCCCTTTTAAATCAGGCTTTGCATTTTGTGCAGTAGGGTTGGGCGCTGAGTTTAATGTCGCTTGTTTAGTTTGTGTAATCTGCTCACTCAGATTTTTAACTACTGAATTAGCAAGGTTATTTTTAGCTTGAGCGAGCTGCTCTGAGGCTGGTTTGTCAGATTTCATGGCAGTAACAGCGCCGCTAACCGCTTTGTTGTCTACAGGTGCTTTTTGTAAAGCCGTATCTTTATTCAAAGCAGGAGTTTGCGCTTTACTATTGATTGCTATTTGAGTAGCAGGGCGCTGCGCGCTAACAAGCGGCTCTAAACTGACTTTTATCCGTTGCAGTAACTGTATTAAAGGTGGAGCCTTGTTATAACTCACGGGTAAGCTAACTTGCTTTGTAGACTGACTTTCGGTTAATGGTTCTGTCTGTTTAGTCGCAGGTAATGGCGTATTTGCTGAAACTGGCCCACTGATTGTTTGCGATACTTGGGGGGCGGCGTGTTGTGGCGTGCTTTGTTGAATAGCGGCAAACTTTACTATATTGATTTTATTAGCATTAAAGCCCAGTTGGCTAATCGTATTTTTGCTTTCAATCAGCTGATGCGTTGACTGGTTAACAGCCGCTTTGGTGGTAGCGGGGAGCTTTTCAAAATAGCGCACAGCATCACTAATACGCGTTTTTAAATCAGCAAAACTGTCTTTTAGCCAAGAGCTAATGGGGGAATTTGAGCTGCTCGATGGCGCTATCAACGTATTCTTAGGTTCAACAGCTTGGCTTTTTAATGCTTGATTGAATGTCTCTGACAACGAGTTCTTTAACAGTATTTGTTGCACAGGTGCTTTATTTATAAGTTCAATAGTATTTTTAACTTGCTGGGGTATTAGTTTTAATGCATGAGGATGAAATTGCCACTGGGCTTGAATTTGCTTAGCTTGTTTTGGCGATATTGTAGGTAGCGGTAAAGTTAGTACATTACTTTGCTTGTTTGCAACGCTTAACTGTACTTGTTGCCCAGCTAATTTTAAATTCATTTCAGGGGTTAGCTTAGCCACCAACTCGGCTACTTTTTGTTGGCTAACACTTTGCTGATGGAGTGAATCCCCAAAGCGATTAATTATGTTTAAATTAAAGCTATTTTGTTGGTTGGTAGCAGGCAGCAAAATGGCTTTAAGTGGTGCTTCAGCTTTTAAAAGAGCAACCAGGCTATTGTTAAGAGCAAACTCAGCTTTTAATGTTGGTAGTTGTAGTAAAGGTTTACTTGGCGCAATCTGAGCAGGGTGCGGCATATTTGTATTTGCGCTCCCTTGCGTTAGCAAGTTCAGTAGTGCTTGTAATTGCTGGCTTTTGCCAAGTGTAATCGTCAGCGGTGCTGGTGTGATAGTCAGCTGTTTACCATCACTACTTAATTGAATATTGGCCGCTAAAAAGCGCTCAGTTTTAAGATTTTCTTGCTCTGTTGATAAGCGCAGTGTTTGCCATGAGTTATTGATTAGCACGTCCATTTGCATGCTTTGCTTACCAATTACGATATTTCGGGCAGTTAAGCTCTGCTCAGCCAGCATTTTTAAGGCATCATTAGGTGATTGCTGTGATGCACTGCTGATTGCTTTTGGGTCTAGATTAAGCTGAGTGCTGAGAGTCAACTGGCTTTGTTTATTCATTATTTTAGATCAAATATAAGTTAATCGTTTTAAAGCAATATTCGTATTACCCTATCATTATGGTAGACTAACGCCTAATTTTGGGTATAGAGAATCGTCATCTTGTTACACATTAAGGCCGTCACCTGCATCAAGCAAGATCGTTGTTTGTTTGCGGATCTTAATTTCAGCTTGAAATCGGGACAAATTATGCAATTAGCTGGTCCGAATGGGGCTGGTAAAACATCATTATTGCGTATTATCGCGGGTTTCGCTATGGCGGATGAAGGCGATGTTTTGTTCCAAGAACGCTCGATTACAAAATACTATGATGAATATGCACAAGAGTTATTATTCATCGGCCATAAAACGGGTGTAAATACACAACTTACTGCCCTTGAGAATGTCGCATTTTGGCTAAAAATTAATGGCTACGATAGCAAACAAGACTTGTATCCGATCCTAGCAAAAATAGGCTTAGTAGGTCTTGAGGATGTGCCTGTTCGTATGTTGTCAGCAGGGCAACAGCGCCGTGTCGCTTTAGTAAGACTGTGGCTGAATAGTGCCAAACTATGGATCCTTGATGAGCCATTTACGGCCCTTGATAAAAGCGGTGTGGCATTTTTACAAGAACGCTTTGTTGAGCACCTAAATGCTGGTGGCGGGATTCTTTTAACTACCCACCAAGACTTAACGACACATTTTAGTGACCTACAAACAGTGACTTTGGAGTATCGCCACTGATGGTAAAACAGCATTCGTATTGGCAATTATTCACTGCGGTTTTTTCTAAAGATCTTAAATTAGCGTTTCGTCAGCGTGCTGAAATCGTTAACCCTATCTTGTTTTTTCTTATTGTTATTACACTTTTTCCGTTAGCAATTGGCCCTGAACCCGGTCTACTTGCTCGTATGGCACCGGGCATTATTTGGGTCGCTGCGTTACTCTCGACTATGTTGGGCTTAGATAAGCTATTTCGTGATGATTATCACGACGGAACACTAGAGCAATTAATTGCTTCATCATACCCATTACCGTTAACTGTCCTTGCAAAGGTGGCAGCGCATTGGGTGATCACGGGGTTGCCTTTAGTGTTAATGACCCCGGTATTTGCTTTGTTATTGAATTTAGAAAGTTCAGCGCTTTTAGCAACCGTTCTGACCTTATTGTTAGGTACGCCATTGCTTAGCTTCATTGGTGCAATTGGCGCTGGACTTACTGTGGGACTACAAAAAGGCGGCATTTTAATGAGTTTGCTTGTTTTGCCTTTGTATATCCCTGTACTAATTTTTGCAACCTCGGCTATTGATACCAGCTCTATGGAGCTTGCCTATAGCGGACAGCTTGCAATCCTTGGTGCCATGCTAATCGTAGCGATTATAGCGGCGCCAATTGCCATATCGTCAGCATTGAAAGTGAGTGTAAGTTAATATGTGGAAGTGGTTACATCCCTACGCAAAAGCAGATCGTGCTTACCAATTGTGTAACACCTTACTGCCTTATTTCGCCGTCGTTACGGTGGTTTGTATGATTGTTGGATGGGTCTGGGGGCTTGCTTATGCCCCAGCCGATTACCAACAAAAAGACAGCTACCGAATTATTTTTATCCATGTGCCTTCAGCTATTTTATCTATGGGCGCTTACTCTTCTATGGCGATTGCAGCAGTGATCGCACTAGTATGGCAATTACGTAATGCAGAACTTGCAGTGATTGCAATTGCACCTGTCGGGGCATGTGTGACAGCGATAGCATTAATTACCGGTGCAGCATGGGGTAAACCTATGTGGGGCGCATGGTGGGTGTGGGATGCACGTCTTACCTCTGAGTTAATTCTGTTATTTTTATACCTTGGTGTGTTATCGCTTTATCATGCTTTTGAAGATAAAAAAGCAGCGGGGCGTGCTGCTTGTATCTTAGCCATTGTTGGGGTTATCAACTTACCGATTATTCACTTCTCGGTGGAGTGGTGGAATACCTTGCATCAAGGTGCAACCATTACAAAGTTTGATACTAAAGCTATTGATCCAAGCATGTTTTGGCCATTAATGGTTAACATTGTTGCGTTTGCAGGTTTTGTTGGTGTGGTGACGTTAATCCGTCTTAAAAACGAAATTCTCCAACGTGAAAAGCATCGCCCTTGGGTGCGTGATATGGTTGAGCGAGGTTAATCATGCAGTTTGATTCTTTTGCAGATTTTATTGCCATGGGTGGCTATGGCTTTTATGTATGGTTGTCTTTTGGTAGCTGTGCATTAATTTTACTTGGTATTTTATTTAGTTCGTTAAACGATACAAAACGTATTTTCTCTTCAGTAAAGCAGCAAGCACAACGTGAAGAGCGCATTAAGAAAGCGAAGCAAGAGGCAGGGCAATGAATCCAAGACGTAAAAAACGTTTATTAGCTGTTGTAGCCATTATTTTTGGTGTGGGTGCAACGATTGGTTTAGTGCTGTACGCACTGCAAGAAAACATCAATTTATTCTATACCCCAAGTGAACTTGTTGAGGGTAAAGGACCAAACAAAGAAAAACCGCATATTGGTCAGAAGCTACGTATTGGCGGCATGGTTGTACCTGGCTCAGTTGTTCGTGACGAATCAAGCTTAAAGGTAAGCTTTAAACTGATTGATAAAGGCCCTATGGTGACAATTAATTATCAAGGGATTTTGCCGGACTTATTCCGTGAAGGCCAAGGGATTGTGGCGCAGGGCGTGCTAGTTAAAGCCAATGAAATTGATGCCTTTGAAGTACTTGCAAAGCATGATGAAGAGTACATGCCTGCAGAAGTTGCTGAAGCTGTGAAGGGTATCAAGCACGAAAAACCGACGTATAACTTAGATAACGGCAATTAATATGATCCCAGAACTCGGTTATTTTTCTTTAACACTGGCCATGGTGCTCAGTGTTCTATTGTGTATTTTTCCTTTGTGGGGCGCGCATACCGGCAATTTACGTTTAATGCGTGCCGCCCCATCACTGGCAATTGGACAATTCGTATTTGTACTTTTGTCTTTTGCTGCACTTGTTTATGCCAGTTTAACCGACGACTTTACTGTTTCGTATGTTGCTTATCACTCAAGTAGCACCTTACCTTGGTACTACAAGATAACCTCGACATGGGGTGGTCATGAAGGGGCAATTTTACTCTGGTTAGTAATGCAAGCGGGTTGGACCGCTGTAGTTGCTATGCGTTCGCAATCATTACCTTGGGTATTACGTGCTCGTGTACTGGGTGTACTAGGCTTTTTAGGTGTTGGCTTTATGTTATACACCTTATTAATGTCGAGCCCATTTGAGCGCTTATTGCCTTATTTCCCTGTTGAAGGTCGCGATTTAAACCCGTTATTGCAAGACCCGGGTATGATCATTCACCCGCCATTGCTTTATATGGGCTATGTGGGTTTATCTGTGTCGTTCTCATTTGCTATTGCAGCGTTACTTACAGGTAAGCTTGATAATACTTGGGCTAAGTGGTCTCGTCCTTGGACTATGACAGCATGGGGCTTTTTAACACTCGGTATTACCATTGGTAGTTGGTGGGCATACTCAGAACTTGGCTGGGGTGGCTGGTGGTTCTGGGATCCAGTTGAAAACGCATCATTAATGCCATGGCTTGTGGCAACAGCATTGCTGCACTCATTATCAACCACCGAAAAGCGTGGTGTGTTTAAGTCGTGGACCGTATTGTTGGCTATTGCAGCATTTTCGTTAAGCTTACTGGGTACCTTTATTGTTCGCTCGGGTATCATTGTATCTGTGCATGCTTTTGCCTCAGATCCTAACCGCGGTATGTTTATTTTAGCTTTCTTAGCCATTGTCGTTGGTGGTGGTTTATCGCTTTATGCATTACGCGTTTCACAGGTGAAAAGTGAAGGCCGTTATAAGTTTGCCTCACGTGAAGTTGCGCTTTGGCTAAATAATATTTTCTTAGTTGTGGCAACGCTGATTGTATTGCTAGGTACATTACTGCCAATGATCCACAAAGAACTTGGCTTAGGTAGCATTTCGATTGGTGAGCCGTTCTTCAATAAGATGTTTGCTATTTTACTGGTACCGTTTGCCATTTTAATGGGTATGGGTCCGCTGTTACGTTGGAAACAAAACAAGTGGTCGATGTTGCAAAACAAGTTTGCACTATCGGCTGTAGTTAGTCTCGTGGCTACGGCAGCGTGGTTATATTCAAGTTACGATGTAATTGCGCCTATTACCTTTATTGCAACTACGCTAGCGGTATGGATTGTTGTTACTACAGTGGTTGATTTAGCGGCAAAAGTAACTATTCACAAAACCTTAGGCGAAGGCTTTAAACGTTTAGGGCTAAGCTATTGGGCGATGGTTTTAGGCCACGTTGGTTTAGCGTTCGTAATTGCAGGTGTAACGTTAACCTCTGCTTATTCAGTAGAGCGTGATGTATCAATGAAGCCGGGTGATACTGTGGCTTTAAATGAATACCAGTACCGCTTTGATGGTGTTAAGTCTATTCGCGGTGCTAACTATAGCGGCCATGCTGGGGTTGTCACAGTGCTGAAAAACGATAAACAAGTAACCGTTTTACATGCTGAAAAACGCCGTTATGACATTGGTATGCAGTTTATGACTGAAGCGGCTGTTGATGCAGGCTTCACACGTGACTTATATCTAGCGCTTGGTGAGCAATTAAGCCAAGGTGCGTGGTCGTTACGTATTTACCATAAGCCTTATGTTCGTTGGATGTGGCTCGGTGGTATCTTGATTTCACTGGCAGGCTTTTTAGTACTTGGTGATAAACGCTACCGCCAAAAATCGACTAAGCAGGAGGCTTCAGCATGAACCGTAAACTACTCGCACTAGCACCTTTACTGGTTTTCGTTTTACTGTGTGTGTTTTTATATCAAGGTTTGTTTGCTAACCCGCGTGAGCTGCAAACAGGGCGTATTGGGCAGGCTATGCCAGCTTTTAATCTGCCAGATTTGATGGATGAGTCAAAGCGTTGGACAGATAGTGATTTAAAAGGTGAAGTTTACTTACTAAATGTGTGGGGCACATGGTGCCCGACCTGTTTAGCTGAGTTAGGCTATTTAACCGAGCTTAGAGAGCAGGGCGTTAAGATTGTTGGCTTATACTACGAGCAAGGCTATGACCCTGACTTTGATGGTCAGTTTGATATTAACGCACTACGCGAAGATGTCACTAGCATGCTTAATCGTGCTGGCGACCCATATCAATTTAATATCTTAGATTTAAAACGCACATTAGCCCTTGATTTAGGTGTGTCTGGCGCACCAGAGACCTTTTTAGTCGATAAGCAAGGCACTATTTTGCTACACCATACCGGCGATATTAATCCGCGTGTGTGGCGAGCCAAATTCGCACCGTTAATGCAGGAGTTACAGTAATGAGACTCGTGATTTTTTTAGCAAGTTTGCTCATCACGTTTAGCGCATTTGCAGAGCAAGACAAGTATCAATTTGATGATAAAGAGCAAGCTGTTCGCTTTAGTGAACTAACCAAAGAGCTGCGTTGCCCTAAATGTCAAAACCAGAACATTGCCGATTCAGACGCCGTTGTAGCCAAAGACTTACGTGACAAAGTGTTAACGCTGGTAAAAGATGGCAAAAGCAAAGATGAAGTCATCGATTATATGATTGACCGTTACGGTTACTTCGTACATTACGATCCACCAGTAACACCTGCAACCTTAGTGTTATGGGTATTGCCAGTATTAATTGTGGTACTTGGCTTTGGCTTTATTGTTTTACGCCAACGTAAGGCATCTGTAAAACAAACATGGACAGAGCAAGACGAGGCACTGCTTGCAAAGTTAATTGAACAAAATCAACGTCAGGAGCAAAGCTAGATGGCATTAATGTGGGCTTCTTTTGTTTTACTCACACTGGTTGCATTGCTATTTGTTGTCGTTCCGTTTTTTAAACGCGAACGTATTCAACGCCTTGATCACAATGCAAACTCGGAGTTAATCCGAATTTATCATCAACGTTTAGACGAGCTTAAAGCTGACTTAGATAACCAGCGTATTGATGCACAAATGCACGATGAGTCAGTTATCGAACAAAAGCGTCGTTTACTCAATGAGTTGTCTCCAGAAAAAGCGCTAAATAGTAAAGGTAACAACCGTATTTTTGCCCTTACTGGCGCAGGCTTTTTAATTGTTTTAACGGCTATCTTTTATGGCTACACGGGTAGTCAGCAGCAAATTAAAGGCTGGCATGACGCGATGGCAAACCTTAAGTCGTATGGTGAGCGTGCCGTAATGCAAGATGGTGAGCCGTTAACACCGAATGAGCTGCAAGCATTTGCTTTAGCATTGCGTACCAAGCTTGATCAAAGTGGTGATGATGAAGTGGCGTGGATGCTGCTAGGTCGTGTTGCGATGTCATTAAATGAATTTGATATGGCAATGCAGTCATTTGATAAGGTTCTTAAAATGAACCCAGATAACAAGCAAGTGCTGATCAGCTACTCGCAAGTCCTGCTAATGGAAGGCAGTGATGCGAATATGTCTCGTGCGGCGACTATGTTATCGAGAGTGTTAAAAGCAGAGCCGACCAATATTGATGCTATCTCATTGCTAGCCCTAATTGCTTATGAGCGTAAAGATTGGCTGCAAGCAAAAACTGCGTTTGAAGTACTGCTTGCAAGTATGCAGCAAAACGACCCGCGTTATAGCATGATTGCAGAGCGAATTGCTGAAATTGATGCCCATTTAAATAACGAGCAGCAAGTTACAAATACAAAACTCGCAGAAGCTTCAAACAGTGAAATTAGCATCACGGTTGATTTAGACTCTGCACTTGCAGATTCGCTGCCACAAAACGGCACGTTATTTGTTTTTGCAAAAGCAGCCAGTGGTCCACAAATGCCATTAGCTGTGGTAAAAATGACCGAATATAGCTTTCCGTTAACCGTGACGTTGAGTGATAGCAATGCCATGGTTGAAGGCTTGAATCTATCAAGTGTCGATAAAATTATTTTAACTGCGCGTTTATCAAAAGATGCAACTGTGGTAACTTCTAGCGGCGAGTTGGAAGGCAAGTCGGATGTTTTAGAGCGTGCAAACGTAAAAGAATATTCGTTGCTAATTAATGAGTTAATACCTTAAGGATAGCCGATGTTTAGGCACAGTATATTTTTTATCTTTTTTGTAGTGCTTGCAGGATGCGCACAAATACCTGAAGAAAAAGCGGATGAGCGAGACCCATTACAGTCGTTCAACCGTCCTATGTATGATTTTAATATGGACGTGCTTGATGCTTATATTCTTCGCCCAGCAGCCGTTGGCTACGTTACAGTAACGCCAACACCGGTAAGACGTAGCATTGTTAATTTTACCGATAACATCACTGCACCAACGGATATGGTCAATGCTGGCCTGCAAGGTAAACCTGGTAATATGGGTATTAGCCTAGCGCGCTTTTTAGTGAACTCTACGGTAGGTTTACTCGGCTTTTTTGATGTCGCTTCATCGCTGGGTTTAGAAATTGTCGATGAAGACTTTGGTCAAACCTTAGGTGTATGGGGTGTAGGTGATGGCGCATACTTGATGATCCCAGGTATGGGGCCAAGTACAGCACGAAACCTAACAGGTGATGTGGTAGATAACTTTGTGTTACCTGAAATCACGTTAACAACACCACAGACAATACTAGTGTTCGCGCTGAAAGCGGTTGAGGCCCGTGCTTCATTAATGCCACAAGAGAGCTTATTAAACGAGTCGTTAGACCCATATATTTTCGTGAAGGATATTTACTTCCAGCGTCAATTATATGAGCTACATGATGGTAATCCGCCAGTAGAAAAAGAGCCGGATGATTTTGACGAAGACTTCTTAGAGAATCTTTAAGATTATTCAAATAAAAATGCCAGCAATTGCTGGCATTTTTTATATCATTAATAGATTGATATTCATCAGTCTCCAAACACACTCATCTGGTCATTAGACCAACTTAATGCGTCGTGGTAAGCGTCCGGTACTTCTTCTGGCTTAAGGCCCAACTGTTGTTGGATTTCTTTCGCTTTTTCCCAATTTGCTTGCTCATAGAATTTTACAAAGTTTAGATAGGTAGCGAGTAAGCCTTCATCTTTAAGTAGAGCGTCTTTAATTTCGTTGGTCAGCGGTAACTTATTCATAACGCTTGGCATATCTTCATCTAAGATAGCATCCATTAATGACATCATGCCTGTTAAGAAAGCCATACCTGTATCGCGTAACTTACCATGACTAATTGCCAGTAATTCAGCAAACCGTGCTCGGGTTAGCGACAGGCGGATCAGTTCAGCAGGTTTATCTGCAGATACTTGAGCTGCAAATAACAGCGACAAGAAACGTTTAATTTCTTCGCTTCCTAATACGATAAGCGCTTGCTTGATTGTGCTGATTTCGGCACGGCGTTTAAATGCTGCGGAGTTTGAATAGCGTAATAGCTTATAAGATAAGTTAACGTCACGTTCAAACACCTCAGTGATTTTTCTAAGGTTTAAATCAATACTTGATGTTTCGTATAGGAGCTCGGCAAGAGCCATCTCAGAAGGTGGCAAAGTTTTACTTTGTACCATCTCCGGTTTTGAAAAGAAAAAGCCTTGAAAGTAACTAAAACCCATTTCTAGGGCAAGTTGGTATTTCTCGTAAGTTTCGACTTTTTCGGCAAGCAACTTGATGTGCGGGTGAGGTTTTATCGCTTCAATAACCGCTTCAATCGACTCTTTGTCTGTGGTTAAAAAGTCAATTTTGATCATATCGATATACGGATAAAAATGGCGCCAGACAGGTTGATGAATGTAATCATCAAGGGCCAGTGTGTAACCACGCTCTTTTAAATCTTTAACCAGAGCAAGTAAACGTTTACCTGGTTGAATAGTTTCAAGAATTTCGACAACGACTTGTTCTTTACCCAGTAATAAAGGGTAGCCTTTTTGGAGTGTATCTAAAGTGAAATTAATGTAAGCTGGTTTGTTATCCGTTAAATCTTCTAAACCAAAATTGAACTGACTACCTTCAATGAGTCGTGATGTTGCTTCATCGCCATCAATGTCTGGAAACACGTTATCTACGCCATCCCTAAAAAGGAGTTCGTAGCCGACAAGTTTCTTTTCCTTATCTAAAATAGGTTGGCGTGCAGCGTAAAAATACATAGTCCTGGCATGTCCACTTCGGTTAATTCATTTATCCATCAGCAATATATGTCATTGTGCCTGAAATAGCATTAATTAAATGCGAGTATTTGAGGATAAATACTGATTTTATTCTGATCTTAAGACTAGGATAAATTGCAATTGAATTCTATAACTTGCGATTAAATATCATATTTTTGTTATGAAAAGGTTGAAATTGTAAACCCTGCCATTGAACTGCTTGATTGGAGTTGTAGGGGGGAAGCATGTTATAGTCATGGGTGATATCGGTTTTTACCCCAATAATGTCTTAAAATTAAATAACTTGCGAGTCATTATTCGGATTAAAAGCCAACATTAAACAACTTTTGGAGGCTAATTTGGAAACAGGAATGATAATTTCGTTAGCAATGTACTTCATCGTCATGCTGGGGATTGGGCTGTATGCTTATAAGCAATCTACCGACGATGTATCAGGCTATATGCTAGGTGGTCGTAATTTATCACCAAGTGTTGCTGCGCTTTCAGCTGGCGCATCAGACATGAGTGGTTGGCTGCTAATGGGTCTACCGGGTGCAATGTATTTGTTTGGTTTAAGCAAGGTTTGGATTGCCATAGGTCTAGTACTCGGTGCTTGGGCTAACTACTTCCTAGTCGCGCCTCGTTTACGTGTTTACACAGAAAAGGCGAATGACTCAATCACCATTCCAGATTACTTTGCGAACCGCTTTGATGATAATAAAAATATTCTGCGTGTGATCTCTGCGATTGTAATCATTGTTTTCTTCACCTTGTATACCTCATCAGGTGTTGTTGCAGGCGGCAAGTTGTTCGAAAACTCATTTAATATGAGCTACGAAATGGGTCTGTACATCACAACCGGTGTTGTCGTGTTATATACCTTGTTTGGTGGCTTCTTAGCAGTGAGCCTGACTGACTTTGTACAAGGCTGTATCATGTTTATCTCGTTGCTGGCTGTGCCAATTGCAACGTTTACCATGCTTGATCAGCCAGTTATGGATACACTTGCAAATGCACGCTATGACTTATTATTAAGCTCACCAAAAGAATCAGAAATTCATGCACTTAATATGATGGATTGGTTTGCAGGTGGTTCAACGATAGCGATTATTTCTGCCATGGCTTGGGGCCTTGGTTATTTTGGTCAACCACATATTATTGTGCGTTTTATGTCTGTGCGCTCTGTGAAAGATATGCCGACTATGCGCCGTGTGGGTATGTCGTGGATGACGCTTTCAGCTATTGGTGCTGTGCTAACAGGTCTATTTGGTGCTGCTTATATGCTTGAAAACCAAATGCCAATTGATGATAAAGAAACGATTTTCCTAGTGTTGTCTGAGCTTATCTTCCACCCTTTAATTGCCGGCTTCTTATTGGCAGCTATTTTAGCGGCGATTATGAGTACTATTTCATCACAGTTATTAGTTTGTTCAAGCTCACTAACCGAAGATTTTTATAAGATTTACTTAAACCGTAGTGCATCTCAAAAAGAGCTGGTTTTAGTAGGTCGTATTAGTGTTATTTTGGTTGCTCTATTTGCTATTTACCTAGCCTATGACCGCGATAGCTCTATCTTAGATTTAGTGAGTAATGCATGGGCTGGTTTTGGTGCTGCATTTGGTCCACTCGTATTACTGAGCCTTTACTGGAAGCGTATGAACTTACAAGGCGCTATTAGTGGTATGGTTGTTGGTGCTGCAACAGTGCTGTTTTGGATTTACGCGCCAATTACAATTGATGGCCAAGCATTAAGTGCAATCATTTATGAGATTGTCCCAGGCTTTATTTTATCAACAATTGCTATTGTTGTTGTTAGCCTTACAACTGCTGAGCCGAAAAAAGAAATTACAGACTTATTTGATGAAGTTGAGTCGTCACTGTAGTTTTGATTAAACACAAAAAAGGGCAACATCTGTTGCCCTTTTTTATGATCTAAATTTGCGTTTAGCTTGCCGCTTTTTCTTTTATATCAGCAACGTTGTCGTCTGACTTTGCTTTTTTAGGCTTAGCTGGGGTGTCTTTTGCACCTTTAAGTACCGCCATAAATTGGTCTTTTTCTTTTGCCATTTCAAGCGCCAGTGACTCAATTTGTTGCTCGCTTAATGGTACATCAACTTTTTCAAGCATTAGTTCTAATGACTCAGCAATGTCGAGCATTTTGTCATACGCATCAGCTTCTTTCTTAGTAGTAAACGTCATGCGCTCGACTCCGTTTCTTTCTACAACATATTTAACAACAACAGCCATGATTTCTCCTGCATTTAAGCGTGGCATTTGCAGCGTAATACCGCTACTTTGATTACTGTTTTTATATACAGTAATGCTTCGGGGCTTACTTTGCAAGTAACTTGAGAAAAATTTTATTCAGCAAATTTGACAATAATAGGGACATTAGCTTTATTTAAATTGTTACCCAAAGTTAAACACAAGCGATGGAGTGAGTGTTGGGTAATAGCTAACTACCTGTCCAAGATGGACATCATGGAGGAAATTATGAAATTACTATCAAGTATTTTACTTGCCACAAGCATTGCGTTACTACCTGCTACATCGGCATTCGCCGTTAAACCAACCGAAGCAACACAAGTTAAAATGCAAAAGCTCAGTATAAACAAAGCCAGCATAGATCAACTTACTCAATTACCGGGTATTGGAGAGTCAAAAGCTAAAGCGATTGTTGAGCACCGTAAAAAGCAAGGTCCGTTTAAGTCGGTAGAGCAATTAAAAGAAGTAAAAGGAATTGGCGATAAGCTATTTGCTAAACTTGAGGGGAAAATTACACTATAAATAGCGGGCTATACACCTAAACAGGGCGTTATTCGCCCTGTTTAAATTCATCGATAGCTTTGTCTAAATGCGCTAATGCGAACATGTTTTCGATAGGTGTTGTGATGAGTGGGTAACTTAAGCCCGCTAACAATAACCAAGGAATAAGCATCCAGCCTTCAAAGTAGGCCAAGCCTAAAAATAATGGTGCTAAAAAGGCAAGCTTACATACTGATAAAATGATCTTTTTACTTGGGCTTAAATGAGCCAAAGCAAGGGCAATAATTTGCTGGCGTTGCCTTACTTTAAAGCTTTTTAAAGCAGGGATTTGGCTAGTAAAAAAATAAATCATTATAGCGACTTTTTGCTCACTAATCGGCTAACTAGAACAGCCACAAATACCACTGAAAATGCTGCAAAAATCACTTCCATCCATGCTGGCATACTCATAGAAGCAAACTGCCAATCGATATTTCCGCAATCACCAGTAGCGGCAAAGAAGCTAGGGATCCATTCGTGCAAAGGCATAAAACTTGGGAAGTTAGGTTCAAATGCACAGCTAAATGCAAAAGGGTCAGTATTGTTTTGCATTGCAATGTGTTCTTTGGCAATAAAGTAACCCCAAATTGCAGAGACACCCCAAGTGGCAAATGCGACTAAGCGAACAACCATATTTTGTGGGTTAATTGCACCAATCACACCCGCTGCAAGTAAGCCTAAAACAGCGGTACGTTGATATATACACATGATGCATGGCTCAAGGCCCATGTTGTATTGAAAAAATAACGCAGTGATTTCAAATGCGAGGGAAATAACGGCTAATAATAACCAAGGTGTTCTTTTAGTTGCTAATTCTGCTAACCAATTCATGAAAGTTCCAATTTCAAATTGTTTTCAAGATTATGCTTAGACAGGGCAGTGGGTGCAAGTATCTAAGATGAAATTATACGAAAAAGGAGCCGACTGGCTCCTTTTTATTAATCATATCTAGGCTGGCTGTTACACACTAACAGCTTGCAAAGACTCACTTTGATAGCAGCCTAATACACGGGTATATTGGGTGTGTTCTTTTAGCTCTTCAAGCGCTTGCTTAACATGTAAGTCATCAAGGTTTGCTTCAAGGTCAACATAAAACACCTCTTCCCATGGGTTTCCAGGTACTGGACGAGATTCCAATTTTACTAGGTTAATTTGATGTTGTTTAAAAATCATCAAGGCATCAGCCAATGAACCCGCTTGTTGTTTGGTCGCCATAATCAAACTGGTTTTTGTTGGAATTTGCTTAGATACTTGCAACGGGTTACGCGCGACGACAATGAAGCGGCTATGGTTTTCGCTTTGGTTTGCAAGGCCTGATTTAACGACTTCTAACCCTACATTTTTACCTGCTTGTGCTGAGCCGATAGCGGCGCTGTTTGTAGTTTCAACCGCTGATTGTAATGCATGGAAGGTTGAGTCACATGTTTCATGTTGAATATCACCTAAACCCTGAATGAAGCGGCTACATTGAGCAAAAGGCTGTGGGTGAGCAAAGATTTTATTAATGTGAGAAAGCTCAGTACCTGGCATTGCTAATAAACAGTGCTCAACGCTGTGAGTGACCTCACCGACAATTGATACTTGTGCATGTTGTAATAAATCGAACACTTCATTGATACTACCTGAGCTGGTGTTTTCAATTGGCAGTAAGCCGAAATCAGCTTGGCCACTTTCAACTTTGCCGGTGATTTGATCAAAGCTCGAACACCCCATCTCAATCAGCTTGCCTGGGCGACGGCTAAAATATTTATGGCAGGCTAATTGGCTATAAGAGCCTTGACCACCTAAATATGCAACGCGATGACTTTCGCTCATTGCTTCAGGGTTTAGATTCTTTTGTAGCATTGCTTGTTGATTCAAAACAGAATCTTCAAGAATAGTTTGGAACACATTATTGATGTAGTACGCATCTAGACCTAGCGACTTACCATAATTAATAAGCTTTTCGAGTAATGCTTGTTCGCGGGCTTCATCGCGAATTGGTTTGTTATTGGCAATTTTATATTCAACTACGCTGTGGCTAATACGGCGTCTTTTAGCCAGTAACACCAATAAGTCGGAATCTATTTCATTAATATCGTGTCGTAACGCATTTAATGTATCAATGCTCATGTTGGTTTCCTCATTCCAAAACAGTGCACAAACAAAAAAGCCTCCCAAGTGGGAGGCTTTAGCTATTCGGTGAATTTATCTCGCAAACAGTTAAGCCTCCTCTATCTAAAGAAGCTAAAAAACGAAAAATAAGTGCGAGAGATAATTTGTTTCATTGAACTAATGTAAAAACACTTGTATGTAAAGTCAACTGCCTATCGCAGCTAATTTAGAAAAGATAGGTGTTTACTCAGAAAATTCATTTATATTTATAAAAAATTTATAAATATAAAAATGAATCTGGTATATTTGTTTTTGCACAATAAATAATAACAATTATTAATAAGGTAGTCCTGTGGTGTATCGACGACCGCCATCACGTTTTGGTGTGAATTCATTAAGTATGAAATTGTCGCTGCTGATCTCTGCGATTTGTTTGATTGCAGGTATATGTGCTGCGGCTTTGATGCTTAAATCTGAAGAAAAACAGCTTGTGTTTGAAGAGCACGAACTTTTAAAGCACTCTAGTGAACGCTTGAGTCGTCAATTTAACCGCCTGATCAAAACTAAAATCAACATTGCCGAGCAGGCGAATAACGTTGTTAGTAGTCAACTACTTCAAAACGAATCGCATTTACAAAGTAAACGTAGTGCAGATATCAAATTTGCCGTCGATGGCAGTATCCGTAGTACCTCAGAAGATGGCTTATCGGCTGCCTTTATCCCTCAAGATAATTATTCTGAATTTTATAAACAGCTTATAAACGATTCTGAGTCACTCTGGAAAATAGTTTCACCGACCTTAATCCAAGACTTCTTCAATTTTTACTTAGTTACCAAAGATAACTTTATTCGAATCGCGCCACCAAACTGGGCGTTGAATGTCCCCGGTGACTTTGATTTCACCAAAGACGAAACCTTCAATTACGCTCAGGCTGCAACTAACCCCAGTCGTGAAGCTGTTTGGTCAAAAGTGTATTACGACAGAATTTGGCATAAATGGGTGGTTAGTGTGCTAGTGCCTATTTACTTCGAAAACGAATTTTTTGGAGTAACAGGCAGTGATATTGCTCTTGAAACTTTATTGGCACAACTGCCTATCGGTGACCGTGAACAACATCTATTGGTGTTTGATGCAAAAGGTCAGCTATTAGCTCACCCTGATTTGGATAAAACAACACTTGAGAAATATGGTCGTGAAGGTAAAAAATTACTCACCGAAGACTTTGTAAACCCTGATCTGCAAAAGCTAGTCTCTGAAACAATTCGTTTAAAGTTACCTGAGTCGGCAAATTCATTTGTACAAGATGGCGAAACACACATTATTAATATTCGTAAAGTCGAGAACCTAAATTGGTATATTGGTATTTATAAAAAACGTTCGTCGGCACTTTCAGCACTTGAAGAGCTAAAAGTAAAATTCTTCGGCTTGTTTATCTTGTACGCAATTTTAGTTGCCTTGTTATTGCATCAAGCACTTTATCAATTAGTACTGCGCCGCATTCACTCATTGGTTAATGCGGTGGTTAGTTTTGGCAAAGGGCAATTACAAACTGAGTTTCCAAAGGCCAATAAAGATGAAATTGGCACGCTAAATGGCTCATTCAGAGATATGGCTATCGAAATTCGTAAGTTGATTGATGGCTTAAACCAGCGCATTAGCGAAAAAGAAATAGCTGAAAAAGCGGCGAATCGTTTATCTAAAGCTGTGGCCTTCTCGGGCACCGGGGTGGTGATCACTGACCAAGACTTTGAAGTTAAATATGTGAACCCTAAAATGGTTGAAATGACCGGTTTCGAGGAGCGTCATTTCATTGGCTCGCCGCTATTGAATGTTATTTCCCAAGAAATGGCGATTTTAGTCGATGACATTGATATCGATTTACGTAGCCGCAATTATTGGCGCGGGGATACCTTATTACAAGCTAATGATCGTCAATCTGTTTGGGTTTCGCTAAGTATTTCACCAATTCGTGAAGATGGTGGTGAAATCACCAGTTACGTGGCATCAGCTCAAGATATTTCGTTTGTGAAAGAAAGCCAGCGTAAAATGGAGCAATTGGCTTACTTTGATACCTTAACTGGGCTTGCTAACCGTACTTTCTTCAGAATGCAGCTGCGTAAATCAATGGCACTGGCTGAACGTGGTCATTATGCATTTGCCTTATTCTATTTTGACTTAGATGAATTTAAACGTATCAACGATACACTAGGGCATGATGCAGGGGATCAGTTATTAGTTGAAGTGGCTAACCGTTTGAAAAAGCGTTTGCGTACGGAAGATACAATAGCGCGTTTAGGCGGCGATGAATTCGCGGTATTATTAAGTGGTATTGAGCATCAAACACATGCAATGGAAGTGGCAAATACGATTCAGCGCACACTTAATGAGCCAATCAAATTAGGTAACAATGAAGTGATCATCAGTGCCAGTATTGGTATCACAATGGCACCATTTGATAGCCAAGAAGAAGATCAGCTACTAAAACATGCCGACCTTGCGATGTATGAAGCAAAAGCGAAAGGGCGTAATACTTTCCACTTCTATAGCCAAGAGCTTAATGCTGCAGCAAACGAGCGCTTATTCATTGAAAATGAGCTTCGTACTGGTATTCGCGAAGGGCAGTTTAGGGTTTATTATCAGCCACAAGTTGATTGTAGAAATAACCAAGTGGTTGGCTACGAAGCACTTATTCGTTGGTTCCACCCTAATGAAGGGATGATCCCACCAACTAAGTTTATTCCTATTGCTGAGGCAACTGGTTTAATTGTTGAATTAGGCGCATGGATACTGCAAGAAGCGTGTGAGTTTGCTGCACGTTTAGCAAGCCAAGACTTAAAGAATAATATTTCAATCAACTTGTCGGCACGTCAATTTAAAGATGCGAACTTGGTGTCGACACTGGATAAGATCATCAAGCAAACAGGTGTTGAGCCTAAACGCTTACACCTTGAGCTAACAGAAAGTATGCTAATGGGGCATGTTGAAGCCGCTATTTTACAACTGCATCAGTTAAAAGCCTTGGGTGTATCAATTTCAATCGATGACTTTGGTACTGGCTATTCTTCACTGAGTTACCTAAAACGTTTCCCTGTGGATATTTTGAAAGTTGATCGCTCGTTTGTGAAAGATATTCCACAAGACAGTAATGATATGGAAATTACCGCTGCGATTATTGCTATGGCACAAAAGCTAAAGCTTAACGTTGTTGCCGAAGGGGTGGAAACTATCGAGCAGATTGAGTTTTTACAAAACAACAACTGTTATATTGTGCAAGGTTACTACTATAGTAAGCCTATCCCTGAAGATGAGTTGCCTGCACTTTATGAACAGCTCAACTCGTTGAATTCATAAAATACAGAACGCAAAAAAGGGGGGTGATTAGCCCCCTGCAATTTTAACTTTAAACTTTAGTCCTTCGAGAATCGCTTTTAGCTTATCTCTGTCATCACCTTGAACTTCGATGATACCGTCTTTTACTGCACCACCTTGGCCCATTTTACTTTTAATGGTTTTGGCTAATTTTTTTAAGTCGTGCTGCTCGCTGTCGATACCAACAACTAACATCACGCCCTTACCTTTGCGTCCTTTGGTTTGACGTTCAATGCGTAAAAAGCCGTCTTTAAAAACTTTACCTTGGCTTGGTTTACTTTCTTTAGGTTGCTCAATGCGACCCGTTGCAGTTGAATAAACTAGATTATTATCGCTCATGGTAGATCTCGTTATAGAAGCTTGGCTAAATGATAACAAATTTCATCCTAAGTGTTTTAATTTTTGGCTTATTTGTTTTAAGCGGTTATATTTAGTTAAGTATCAGGAAAGATTTGTTTATTAGGAGTTTATTATGAGTTTAACGCGCAGCACTTCTGCTGATGGCGCTATATTAACTGTACAAATCAAAGGAAAATTTGATTTTAATTTGGTGCAATCTTTTCGTCAGGCGTATGCCGATCTCAACGACAATATCGATAAAGTGGTCATAGACCTTAGAGAAACAGATTACATGGACAGCTCAGCGTTAGGCATGTTGCTGAACATGAAAAAAAACCTAACAGGCAAAGTTGAAACAATTCAAATTAGTAACTGCCAACCGCAACTGAAAAAAATCCTGCAAATCTCACGTTTTGATAAAAAGTTCGATATTGATTGATGCTTAATATTCTGGTTGTAGACGATCTTGCCTTAAATCGTCGCTTATTAACCGTGATGTTAGAGCAGCAGGGCTACCGTGTTTATACCGCTGAGAACGGTCTTGTTGCTTTAAATTTGCTTGAAGAACACACCATTGATATTGTGTTACTCGATGTCATTATGCCTGTGATGGACGGCTTTGAAACCGCCGCGATTATCAAAGAGCGCTTTAGCCAAGTTTACTTACCGATTATTTTTATTACCTCATTAGAAGACGAAGCGAGCTTTGAGCGTTGCTTATCGGTTGGTGGTGATGACTTTTTGCATAAGCCGTTTCAAGAAGTGATTCTTAACGCGAAAATTAAAGCGCATAGCCGGATCCGTAATTTAAGCCAAAAGGCAAGAGAGCAAAATCTACAACTTGAATATCATCAAAATCAAGTCGACCGCGAACATGAAATAGTCGAACATATTTTTAATAATGCTCTTGAGAACCAACAATCTTTTCCTAAGCATTTAGATTTTCATTTATCGCCTGCGGCTATGTTTAATGGCGATATGTTTTTGGTCGCACAAAGCCCATTAGGTAGCTTATATTGCATGCTTGGTGATTTTACTGGTCATGGTTTAGCCGCTGCAGTCGGAGCTCTCCCTGCTTCAAGAGTATTTTATACCATGGTGAGTAAGGGCATGTCGGTGAGTGATATTGCCGCAGAAATCAATTCAGTATTAGGTAAGTTATTACCAGGCCACATGTTTTGTGCTGCAACCATCATAGAGCTTAGCAGTACCGGAAAAAGTATCTCGGCATGGCTGGGGGGCTTACCCGATACCTATATCATCAACCAAAGCGGTGAAGTTATTCGTACCCTTGAATCTCAACACATGGCACTGGGTATTTTAGAAGAAGATGAATTCGAACGTGCACTTATTCATATTGAAGTAGAGGACACATGCCGTATTGTCATGGCAACCGATGGTATCATTGAAACAACGAGTCCACATGACGAGTATTTTGGTGAGCATCGCTTTAAAAAAGTGCTCGCTTCAAAACCAGCTATTTCTTCTGAGCAAGTACTTGAACGAGTCAATAAATTTGCTCGTGGGAATAAACAACAAGACGACTTGAGCTTAGTATTATTAAATTGCTTAGCCATGAGTGAGCCTGAGCAAAAGTCTGAGCCGCTATCCGCATTACCTTTTAACTTTTCATTGAGCCTAAATTCAAAGCAAATCAAAAGCACCGATCCGGTACTGGAAGTCGTTGATGTAATAAGCAAAGTAGCAGGCTTAAACGCACATCGCGCTAATATCTTTTTGATACTCTCAGAGGCCTACAATAATGCCTTAGACCACGGCGTGTTAGGCCTCGACTCAGAGGTAAAAAATCAAGAAGATGGCTTTTTAATTTATTATCAGCAGCGTGAAGAGGCCCTCGCAAATTTAACCGATGCCTTAATCATTATTGATATTCGCTATTGCCCAGAAGAACTTGCTTTATATTTTACTGTTTGCGACTCAGGAAATGGTTTTAGTAAAGATCAGGCAAATCAACAAAGCCTTGCAAGAGAGCATGGTAGAGGCTTGTGCTTGCTTGGGGAAGTAGCTTCAAAAGTGACCTTCAATAGTGCAGGCAACCAAGTCGAAATTTATTATCAATTAACAGCAAGCAGTACTAGCTCACACTAAAATCGCATGTTATCATTCTGGCATTATAGATGTTTGGATGGCCAAATGATTTCTAACTACTTATCGACAGCTCAGCTTGAATTACCAGAAAATTTGGTTGCTGAGCAATTATCGAACCTTGAACATTATCTTGCAGAGTCAGCTTTACCAGCAGTGCGTTGGGAGTATCAAATTCCTGAGCTAGGCGAGGGTGGTGCGTGTAGCTTGTTTGGCTACTTACAAGATGAAGCATTCAAATTAAATCATTATGTTGCTGATAATGCTACCAATACTGAAAAACTGGCTAAGCTGCAACAAATTATCGATTTTGTTGTTGCCCAAACTCAAGTTGATTGGTTTGGTATTTATCAAGCGACAGAGACTAATGAAGGTTCTCAGTTATTAAAGCTGGTTTATCATGGTGCACCGAGCCGTCCATTATTCCCGCTAACTGAAGCGTTTGCTAAAGGTAGTAACAATGTTCAAGTTGCGCTTTCTAAACAAGGGCGTGTGATCAATAACGTAGCCGATTACCTTGCACAAGGTGGTGAGTATTATACTTGCGACCCGAAGGTGAAAGCCGAGACTTGTTTACCATTATTATCAGACAAAAATGAATGCTTAGGTATTATAGATGCAGAAGCATTTAATAATGATTTCTTTGATCAGCAAACCCTTGCATTACTTGTGGCTTGTTGTATTAAAATTCCTCAACTCTTGGTCTAATTTAACTAGTAATCAGGCTGGGTTTTTATGTTAAGCTAGTGGCAACGCTAACCCCTATAAAAAGAGATAGTCAATGTTCTCAGAATTAAAACCATTACCAACAGATCCTATTCTTGGCCTAATGGCGGCCTTTAAACAAGATACAAACCCAAAGAAAATCGATTTGGGTGTAGGTGTTTATAAGGATGAGCAAGGCAATACGCCTGTATTAAAAGCGGTTAAAAAAGCGGAAGCGTTTCGTTTAGAAAACGAAACCAGTAAATCGTACATTGGCTTGGCAGGTAACCTAGATTACTGTCAAAAAATGGAAAACTTATTACTGGGTGAGCATCCAGCACTTTTAGCTAACCGTGTTCGCACTGCACAAGCACCAGGTGGTACAGGTGCATTACGTGTTGCAGCTGAATTCATCAAGCGTTGCAATAAAGATGCGACGGTATGGGTAACTACGCCAACGTGGGCAAACCACATCAGCTTATTTGAAGCGGCGGGCTTAACAGTAAAAGAATACCCTTACTACGATTACGAAAATAAAGACCTTTTATTTGATGACATGATTAATACCCTTAAGCAAGTGCCTAAAGGTGATGTTGTGTTATTCCACGCATGTTGTCACAACCCAAGCGGTATGGATTTAAATGCTGAGCAATGGAGCACAGTTGCTGATCTTGCTGTTGAAGTTGGTTTCACGCCACTGGTTGATATTGCTTACCAAGGTTTTGGTTCAAGCCTTGAAGAAGACGCAGCGGGTCTTCGTAAATTAGCAGCAGCGGTAGATGAGTTAATCATCTGTTCTTCTTGTTCGAAAAACTTCGGTTTATACCGCGAGCGTATCGGTGCATGTTCAATCATTGCTAAAGATGCAGCAACTGCTGATATCTCTAACTCTGTATTATTAAGTGTTGTACGTAGCATCTATTCAATGCCGCCTGCGCATGGTGCTGATATTGTTAGCACGATTTTAGGTAGCACTGAGCTGACGCAAATGTGGCATGACGAGCTTGATGAAATGCGTAATCGCATTAATGGTTTGCGTACTTTAATCAAAGAAAGCTTAGCTGCGAAAGGCATTGAGCAAGACTTCTCATTTATTGACCGTCAAAATGGTATGTTCTCATTCCTAGGTATTAATAAAGAGCAAATCGAGCGCTTACAAAAAGAGTACTCAATCTACATTGTTGGTTCTAGCCGTGTAAACGTTGCTGGTATCAGTGATGCAAACATTGATTACTTTGCAAATGCAGTAGCAGACGTTTGTAAGTAACCTGCTTTATAGCGATAAAAAAACCGCAGTGTGCGGTTTTTTTATGCCTGTAATATGTGTTACTTCGAGTAGGTATTAATGCAGCCAGCGAATGGCGTCATTGATCATACTGTTGTAGCTATCAAGTGGAGCGCCAATACTCGCTATTAAGATAGTATCCGCTCGCTCACCACGGTTGATGTGGCCAGCGAAACGCTCATCATTGAAATCGTCAGAGCCAGTGCCAAATGGTTGCTCGTCAGAAGGCACAATGAATACCGTCATAGGGCCAAAATCAGACTCAAATACCAAGTGCAGACCTTTTTTGCCTTGAAAGTCACAAAACATTAAATAGGTTACTTTACCTGGTAGCTCATCTAAATGTCCGCCAATGGTGGCAAACTTTTCGTTCACATAGGCAAGGTCTATCGCTTCATGTTTATCTAGCGAGCCTATCTCATGGTATAGGTGCGCAAAGGCATGCTCACCCACGCTGTATAACGTATGTTGTTTGTTAGTGACAAAGAACACACTAATTGCTACTAAAAACGACGCTGCAGCGGCTAAATACAAGCGGTTAAAGGCAAAGCGCGACTTAGCCTCAATAATGGTGTCTAGCGGCTGCTCTGAAGGCGCTTCTTCTGCAGCATAGGTATTATCAATAATTCGCTTTGCTAAATTTTCAGGCACGGGGATGTTAAGCGCATTACTTAGTTCATCATCTAAAGCGCGCACATCATCAATAAACGCCTGTTTATCTTTGTCCTGCTCGGCAAACGCTTCAAGTTCCTTATCAATAGTGCTTGGCTCGGCGAGGATGCGGCGGCGAAACTCGAGTTCATCCATTAATTTGATGCTCCTCTAAGTTGATCATCATCACTGCTTAAAGCCTCTTTAAGCTGGTTTCTGGCACGGAAAAGTCGTGTCATGACAGTATTTTTATTTAAATCGAGGATTTGGGCGATTTCATCGCCAGAGCAACCCATTACTACTTGTAATAGCAATGGCTCTCGATACTCTTGTGATAACTTTCCTATTTGTCGTTGAATCACTGTTTGTTCCATTTCAGCATCAAGGGTTGTACTTTGTTCATCTACAAGGGTGTCGTTTTCAACATCGGCGTAATCAAATTGTTTACGTTCAAAGCGGCGTGCGTTCTCGCGGCGCAAAATAGTTAACAGCCAAGGTTTGACTGCTTGTTGATCTTGCAGTGAATCCAAGGCACGCCAAGCCCTCAGGAAGGTTTCCTGCACTAAGTCTTCAGCAATGTTCTGATCACGACACAACCAATACGCAAAGCGAAAAAGCTCACTGTGGTAGACATGAACCAGCGCTTCATATCGCTTTTGTTTTTCTGTCATAGTAACTAAGACCTGCCTATCAGAAAAAAACTTTCTGAGATTATTATTTTTTTCTTAAAAAAACGGCTAATTCAAGATTAGCCGTTTATTTTCAACCTATTAGGTTAATTGTTAATCGTAAAGATTTTTTAATTCAGTCGCATTACTTGTCGATTTCGTTTGCTTTGCCGCTTGACTTAGCAAGCTGACGATTAAACTTAAATCAACCTGTTCATCTGCTGAACTATAAAGTTTAGTGCGTAATTTAGCAATTTCATCATTAAGTTGTGTATTTTTCAGCGATGCTAGTAAACACTCGATTGCTGCTGCATTTTTACCTGTCTGCTGTTTTGCATAAAGGTTCAACGCGTTATAAAACCCTGAGCTATTGTTTTGCTTTGCAAACTGCTTAAGCTCATTCAACGATACTGATGAACCACTGGTAGGTAATGGCTCAGCTGCCGACTGTTGAGGGCGCTTTTTAATGTAAAGCACTAAGGTGATTAACCAAAGCCCATAGCCGACAATTGCCACGATAATAAGCCAAACAGGGGTCGTGACTTGCATAACGGTTTGTACATTAGTTGGTGTATCACTCAGCTCATTGGAGCTTGCGGTTTGCGGCTCTGCGATAGCAGGAGCTGTTGGTGTGAGTGGATTTGTACTTGGTACAACGGTTAATGTACGAGCTGGTATGGTCGCATAGCTAATACGATTGATTTTAGTATTAAACCAAGGCAGCTTGATTTCAGGCAATGTGTAAGTGCCCGGTGTTTGCGGTAATAAAGCATAAGAAGCCGTTTGTTGTGAGATAACACGGCCATCACGTACCAGATGATTACTCTCTTTTTCATCAGGGTAACTTCTAAAACCTTGCACCTGAGGCATATCGATATCAGGAAGTTGCTCTTTAGTAACCCCTAATGCAGTTAAGGTGATAGTTCGAGTGATCGGCGTGCCAACTTCAACGGTGTCGTCTTTTGGTTGCCATTGCTCATCAAGGTTAACCAGTTCGCTTGGTAGCCATGCACCTGTGTAGTTATCTGGAATTGGCTTGATTTCAACATCAACATCTTCGCCCATCGCTGACACAGCCATTTGGCGATAGTTTTGACGAATACGGCCGTTGAACACAGGTGCTGTAATAGTATTTACGCCACTTTTTTGTGGCTGCACTAAGTACTCACGGGTGATCACTAAATAGCGTTTGCCATCAATTAACTCATAGTCTTCAGATTGCTTGTTAATTGGGGTTAGCTCAGCGTTTTCCATTTCTGGCGTAGTTAAGTTGCCATCAAGCAATTCTTTGTTGTTGTCTAAATACAATTTAACCGTATAAACACCGGCTTCTTGCACGTATAAGCTACTTGGCTTGATGCTTGTTTTAATGAAGGCTTCTTTATTTTGCTCTGAGGTTTGACTGCGTTTAGCTACCGTTAGCTCAATCGGTTTTGAACTAACACCGGCTACAGTAAATGCAGGGATGGTATAAGTGCCTTCTTTGCGGGTCATCAGCTTTACAGACCAGTTAGTTTGCTTACTGATTTCACCATTAATAATATTAGTGCGCGAGCTGACACTGGTTGGCCCTACAACAAAGTCCTTTAATAGCACAGAAGTGTCTGGTTGTTCGCTGTTAATAGAGTCGTCTGCTGAGATGGTTAAAACAAAAAACTCACCGGCAAGGACAGGATTTTTATCAACACTTGCCTGTAGCTGGGTGGCAGCCCATAGCGGCGCTGCCGCGATTAGCAATAAACAACATAATAATCGCATTACCATGATTTTTCGGCTCCTCGTGGACGACGTTGGTAGTTTCGTTTTTGTGCTTCTAATTGCATTTTATTTCTTAATAAGATCGCAGGATCATCGGGAACTTTACGCAGCAGCTGGTTAAGTTGCTGGGCTTTTTCTTTCTCTTCATTGGTCAGTTCAGCAGCTTGTGCTTGCATAGCCTGTTGCTCTGCTTGCTGTTTAGCTTGTTCGTCGCTTTGCGATGGCTGTGGCTGGGCCTCTTGTTGCTCGGGAGCTTGCTCTGGCTGTTGTTCTCCAGATTGTGACGACGTGTCTGCTTGTGATTCCATTTCTGGTTTGTTTTGCTGGTCACTATTAGACTCGCTTTGCTCACCTTTTTGATCTGATTGCTCACCTTGCTCTGAAGGTTGTTGGCCATCTTGCTGCTCACTCTGCTCTGAGTTTTCACCTTGCTGTGAATTTTCACCCTGTTGCTTTTGCTGGTTATCTTGCTGGCCATCAGAGTTTTGTTGATCATTGTTTTGCTGTTGATCTTGTTGCTGCTGTTGTTGCTCTTGCTGCTGCAATAACTGTTCTACGAGGGCTTGGTTTTCTTTTGCCTCAGTGAAGTCATTTTTAAGCTGTTGGGCTTGCTTATAAGCTTCTATGGCTTGTTCTAGCTCACCGGCCTTAGCAAGGGCATTACCGTAGTTGTACAAACCCGTTGCAGATTTATCTTCACTAAACGCATCCATGGCCGCTTGGTAATTACCTTGCTGATAAAGAGCTGCGCCTTTTAATTGCGTGTTTTGTGCTTGGGCGGCTTGTTCAAATTGATTTTGCTGATAGGCATCAAGTGCCCGTTGGTCTTGGTTCTTAAACACCTCAGGTAATTCAGCGGCGTAAACCTGCTGCTGAGGTAATAGCATAACAAACAAAAAGCCAACTACTAGGCTACTACGGCGAATTAAAAAGAGTGCTAACGGCAATAAAATAATCAGGCCGTAAATACCTGCATCAACTCGCCATAACGCTTGGCTTTGCTTCTCATCTTTGAGTACTTCAGCATTGGCAGTGGGGGCAAATGTTTGAATATCTTTATTACTGGTTTGATACAGTGCAAATTTGCCACCGCTATTACGTGCAAGCGCACTTAAGCGGCTGACATTAAGCGTCGGAATCACAATCTGCCCTTGTATGTCTTTTAAAAAGCCTCCTTCAGGTAGCTTAATCGGCGCACCTTGCTCTGTGCCAACGCCGTAGACATTTAAACGATAATTAGATTGAGCGGTAAAGCGGCTAATATCTTCTTGATCTAGGCTATCAACTCCATCGGTGACTAAAATAATATCACCATCTAAATAGCCAGCTTGTTTAAGTAAATCGTCGGCTTTTTCTAGGCCTTCAATAACATTCGAACCTTTGCTCGGCATGATATCAGGGCTTAGGCTTGGGATAAGGTTAGCCAAAGTGCTAGCGTCATTGGTTAGCGGCGAAATAGTAAATGCAGAGCCTGCATAAGCCACTAATGCCGTATCACCTTCTTTGAAAAGCTCAATCATATCAAGAGCTTTAAATCGAGCCTGCACTAATCGATTTGGTGCTATGTCGGTACTGAACATGGAGTACGACATGTCCATCACAATAACTCGCGCGTTCTTTGCTTGAAACACCGGGACTTGTTTCTTTTCAAAGCTTGGGCCTGCTGCAAAAACGATGGCTAATAAAGTAAATACAGCAACTAGCCAAAGCGGTTGGCTTTGTTTTTTATGATTGTCGCTCATTACAAACTGCGCCAAATGGGGCGCAATTAAATCAGCTGGGGCGCTTTTTTTGTTGCGTACCAACAGCACACTAAGAATAATCAGCGCGGGAACTAATAACCAAAGTAGGGCAGGGCGAATAAATTCAAAATCCATACTAGCTCTCCTGCTTAAATTGGCGAATAAAACTGACGAGCATTGCTAAGCTTATTAAGCCTAGCGCCACAAGCAGTGGAATATAAAACAATGAAATTTGTGGGCGGAACGTTTGTTCATCGCTACTAATTGGCTCAAGCTTATCGAGCTCTTGGTAAATTTGCTGTAAACCAGCGACATCTTTTGCTCTAAAGTATAAGCCGCCGGTTTGCTCGGCAATGCGTTTGAGTAAGCTTTCATCTAAGTTACCGCCACTCATACCACCCATATTAAACAGGCTAAATCCACGCGGGTTATCAGAGCCAACACCTATGGTATATACTTTAATGCCTTCTTCGCGGGCTAACAGTAGCGCATCTTCTGGGTCAAGGTTACCCGCGGTATTTTGACCATCGGTTAATAGTACTACGATACGGTTACTTTCATCCTTATTAGCGAAACGCTTCACCGATAAACCTAATGCATCACCAATGGCTGTTGCTCTACCTACTAGACCAATTTGTGCTTCACTGAGCATTTGGCTTACGGTTTTAACATCACGAGTAAGAGGCGTTTGTAAAAATGCGGTATCACCAAATAAGATAAGACCTAGGCGGTCACCTTGACGCTGTTCAATAAAGTCACTGAGTACAGCTTTTACCATGGTAAGCCTATCAACATATTGATTCTGGTAGGCCATATCTTGCTCTGTCATAGAGCCAGATAAATCCACCGCCAGCATAATATCGCGGCCTTCATTAGGCAGCGTGATAGGTTCATCAAGCCAAGTTGGGTTTGCAATAGCGACAACTAAAGAGACCCAAACAGCCCATTCGAGCAATGAAACTTTGCGACTATGTTGCTGTACTGCCTGATTATTTAAGCCAAGCTTAGCAAAGCCCGGAATACGTAAACGTAACTGCCCTTGCTGCTTTAACGGCATAAAGCGGCTTAATATCCAAGGCAGAGGTAAAAGCACAAAACACCATGGCCAACTAAACTCAAACATTAATTGGCTCCTTGAGTTTAAAGTTGCTAATGGCACTGCGTAATTTAGCCCCGAGCTCAGCATTATTACTTTGTTGTTGATAAAGCGGCATCAATTCGTCGTAACTAAAGTTATCGCCACTCAGTTTCGATAAACTTTCAGACCACTTTGCCAAGGGCTGAGAAGCAAGCTGACTGCTGTAATAATGACGAGTTAAGCGTTTTAAAATAATGTGTAGCTCTTGCGCGTCATCATCACTAAGGGTTTTACTTAACTTAATGGCTTGTTTTTTGGCTTTTTTAAATTGCTGGTTTTTATATAAAAGCACTAAGCCGATAATTAATAACGAACCAACTAAGGCGATAATTAGCCACCAAATTGGAGCAAGTGGCCACCATGCAACCTCGGTCGGTGCAATGACATCATGTAAGCCATCTAGCGGATTTTTTTGCATTGTTACTTTCTCACTAATTGCAGCTCAAGAGGAGTGGCTGCACTGAATGAAATTAAACTAAGCCCAGATTTTTGTAAGCGTTTTAATCTGTTAGAAAACGACTCTTCGGCAGACTTAGCAAAGCGCTCGCGAAATTGCTTATCCATTAGTGGTAAAGCAAGTTCTTGGCCATTCGCCGACACAGTCACCGTTTGTTTGAAAGCTGGTAATTGATGCTCGAACGGATCACTAATATGGCAGCCAATCAATTCACAGTGCCTGCTCAGCATTTCAAGTTGTTTGAAGCTTGCTTCATCAAGGGCACTAAAATCAGAAACGATATAAACCAAGCTCCCTGGTTTTGCTAAATGATTAAGACGTTTAAGGTTTTCGCTAAATAAGCTGGTGGCTGTTTGATCGATATTAGTCAGAGCTTGGCTGTGAATATCACATAAGTTGTGACAAAGCTTTAACACTGCTTTTTCTCGAGAGGTCGGTTTTAATTCGTGATGACCTTGCTGATTAAACACCAAGCCACCAATGCGATCACCTCGTTGACACGCCGACCAAGCAACCAGTGCGCTAATGTGCGCTGCTTGCACTGACTTTAATAATAACTTTGAGCCAAACAGCATCGAGTTAGAAAAGTCGGTAAATACAAAAACTGGGCGTTCTTTTTCTTCTTGAAACAACTTAGTGTGGGTTTCGCCAGTGCGTGCAGTAACACGCCAGTCGATAGAGCGTATGTCATCACCGGCTTGATAATGACGCACCTCGGCAAACTCCATACCACGCCCTTTATGAGGTGCAAGGTATTGCCCAGCTAAGCTGTTTTTGATTTTTACTTTGGGCGCAAGTTCTAGCAAGCGAGCTTTGGCTTTGTAATACATCAACTCTTTGAGTGATAAATTGACGCCTTGACTATGACTCGCTGCTAACCACGCCGCTGTATCAAATTGGCTCGACATAGCTTATGGCACTGCCACCAATTCTAAAATACGGCTGATCACATCGTCTTTACTGATGCCATCGGCCTGTGCTTCGTAACTTAAGATAATACGGTGACGCAATACATTATGCAGCACTGCTTGAATATCATCTGGGGCAACAAAGTCACGGCCTTCAAGCCAAGCATGCGCGCGGGCACACTTATCAAGGGCAATGGTTGCACGTGGGCTTGCGCCATATTCAATCCAGCGACCAAGTTGCTCATCAAGCTCAGCTGCTTCACGAGTGGCAACAATTAACTGTACTAGGTATTTCTCAAGCGGCTCAGCTAAATACAAACCTAATATCGCTTTACGGGCAGCAAATAGCTCACTTTGACTAATTTGTTGTGTCGTTGCCTGCATATCAGAAATAGCCTCGCCACGGGTTAGGCGTAGGATATCTAATTCGTGTTCAGCACCCGGATAATCAATGCTCAAATGCAATAAAAAGCGGTCAAGCTGAGCTTCAGGTAGTGGGTATGTGCCTTCTTGTTCTAGCGGGTTTTGGGTTGCCATAACCATAAATAGATCAGACAGTGGATAGGTGTTTTTACCAACCGTTACTTGGCGTTCAGCCATGGCTTCAAGAAGAGCAGATTGCACTTTAGCAGGAGCACGGTTAATTTCATCAGCCAAAATTAGGTTATGAAATAACGGGCCCTTTTCAAATACGAACTCACTGGTTTGCTGGCGATAAATATCGGTACCAGTTACATCTGCAGGTAATAAGTCTGGGGTAAATTGCACACGTTGGAAACTGCCTTCAACGCCTTTCGCTAAGGCATTGACTGCACGCGTTTTCGCAAGACCCGGAGGGCCTTCAACTAATAAGTGGCCATCTGCCAAAATTGCGATTAACAGTGCTTGAGTTAATTGTGGTTGGCCGATAATTTGCGTGTCTAGATATGATTTTAATTGTGAAAATGCGTTAACTGCCATAATAAAAAGACTGTCCTAAAAGCGTGAGTCAAAAATTGTTTTTGTTATGCGCCAATGCGTTATATTCAGTACCGATAAATTATTTGCGCGGTACCGTGGTGGGGCGCTATTAACAAGTTATAAGGATTCAAAAGTTATAACACAAGTGTTAGACACAAAATCCTCAAATAGTTCGTTATTTTTTAAGGATTTTTAGCCTACCATATAAATACGGTGTTTTTTTGTAAATAGGCTGAAAAAAGCCTATGGTTGAAAACTTACTATTGGCATTCGTACACGGGTTGTTTTAGAATCAGGAAAAACAAACAGGTCAGACCTGTCAGCGGGAGAGCATAAATGTCTGAGCAAAATATACTTAAAACAGCAAAAGGCGATCGTATCGCTATCGTTAGCGGCCTGCGAACGCCATTCGCAAAGCAAGCCACAGCATTCCATCATGTACCAGCCCTTGATATGGGTAAGTTAGTTGTCAACGAAATGCTTGAACGACTTAACTTTGATAAATCTGAAATTGACCAACTTGTATTTGGACAAGTAGTGCAAATGCCAGAAGCGCCAAACATTGCCCGTGAAATCGTATTAGGTACGGGTATGCCTGTTTCTGTTGATGCTTATTCTGTTTCGCGTGCGTGTGCGACAAGTTTCCAAGCCATTGCTAACGTAGCCGAATCAATTATGGCAGGCTCAGTGCAAGTAGGTATTGCCGGTGGTGCTGACTCATCGTCTGTATTACCTATTGGTGTTAGTAAAAAATTAGCGGGCAGCCTTGTTGATTTAAACAAAGCACGTACGCTTGGTCAGCGATTAAAGATTTTCTCAAAACTACGTTTAAAAGATTTACTTCCTGTACCGCCTGCGGTCGCTGAGTACTCTACTGGTTTATCTATGGGTCAAACGGCTGAGCAAATGGCGAAAACACATAGCATCAGCCGTGAAGATCAAGATGCTTTAGCACATCGTTCGCACACCCTTGCAAGTCAGGCGTGGGCTGATGGTAAGCTTAAAGATGAAGTAATGACTGCCCATGTTGCACCTTATAAGAGCTTTATTGAGCAAGACAATAACATTCGTCATAACTCAACGGTTGAAGGCTACGCGAAATTAAAACCAGTATTTGACCGTCAGCACGGATCAGTGACTGCAGCTAACGCAACGCCATTAACTGATGGGGCCGCTGCGGTATTAATGATGAGTGAGAGTAAAGCCAAAGCATTGGGTTACGACATTCTAGGTTATGTACGCAGTTTTGCTTTCTCAGCAATTGGTGTACATGAAGATATGCTAATGGGTCCGGCGCACTCAACGCCAATTGCCCTAGATAGAGCAGGTATCACATTAGCTGATTTAGATTTAATCGAAATGCATGAAGCATTTGCAGCGCAAACACTGGCTAATATGAAGATGTTTGCGTCAGATAAATTTGCACAAGAAAAGCTAGGTCGCAGCAAAGCGATCGGCGAAATAAACATGGACAAGTTCAATGTATTAGGTGGCTCACTTGCATACGGTCATCCATTTGCGGCAACAGGTGCGCGCCTGATCACGCAAAGCTTACATGAACTTAATCGTCGCGGTGGCGGCTTAGCGCTTACGACTGCGTGTGCAGCGGGTGGCTTAGGCGCAGCCTTTGTATTGGAGAGTGCGTAATGACAGATTCAGTATTTAGTTTATCAGTGGCTGATGACGGCGTAGCCGTTGTAACCATTGATGTGCCGGGTGAAAAAATGAACACCCTGCGCAGCAGTTTTGCAGAAGATTTAAAAACCTTACTTAAAGACGCACAAGCGCAAGCAGTAAAAGGCATGGTATTTATCAGTGGTAAAAGCGATAACTTTATCGCCGGTGCTGATATTAAAATGCTTGATAGCGCAAATAGCCGTGAAGATGCATTAGCATTAAGCGAAATGTGTCAGCAAGCATTTTTCGATATGAAAAAGCTGCCTTTTCCAACAGTAAGTGCTATTCATGGTGCTGCATTGGGCGGCGGTTTAGAGTTTGCTTTAGCTTGTGATTATCGCGTGTGTTCAGACAGCGATATCACTAAGCTTGGTTTGCCAGAAGTACAGTTAGGCTTATTACCTGGTGGTGGCGGTACTCAACGTTTACCTAAATTAGTTGGCCTGCAAAAAGCACTTGAGTGGATGCTTACAGGTAAGCAAGTGCGTGCTAAGCAAGCGAAGAAAACAGGCTTAGTAAATGACTGTGTACCACACAGTGTATTACTTGACGTTGCTAAAGAGTTTGCTCTGAAAGGTAAGGCGAAGGCTACTAAACCTAAGCTAGACCGTTTAAGTCAATTACTTGAGTCAAACCCATTTGGTCGCAATATTATTTTCAAAAAAGCACAAGAAAACGTGCTGAAAAAAACAGGCGGTCACTACCCGGCACCTTTAGCCATTATTAAAGCCGTTCGTGCAAGTGTTGAACTTGATCAGTTAAAAGCATACAAAACTGAAGCTGAAGGCTTTGCCACGCTGGTAATGAGCGATGAGTCAAAAGCATTACGCGGTATTTTCTTTGCAACCACTGAAATGAAAAAAGAGTGGCGTAATGATGATGCACCAGCAATCGCTAAAGCAGCAGTATTAGGTGGCGGCCTCATGGGCGCGGGTATTGCCCATGTTAGTGCTGTAAAAGCGGGTGTTCCAGTGCGCATTAAAGATGTGGCTGAAAAGGGCATCAGCAATGCGATGAACTACAGCTATAAGATTTTAGATAAAAAGCAAAAGCGTCGTATTTTATCTAAAGCTGATCTACAACAAACCATGAACCGCATTACCGGTACCACCGATTACAGCGGCTTTAAACACATTGATATCGTTATCGAAGCCGTGTTTGAAGATCTTGCTTTAAAGCAAGGTATGGTGGCTGATGTAGAACGTGAGTGCCAAGGCAACACGATTTTTGCAAGTAATACCTCATCATTACCAATTGCACAAATTGCTGCTGATGCAGCACGCCCAGAAAATGTAATTGGTCTTCATTACTTCTCACCTGTTGAGAAAATGCCACTTGTTGAGATCATTCCACATGAAGGTACGTCTGAAGAGACTATCGCACGCGTTGTTAACTTTGCCCGTAAGCAAGGTAAAACACCAATTGTGGTTAAAGATATGGCTGGCTTCTATGTAAACCGTATCTTAGCGCCTTATGTAAATGAAGCGGCTAATTTACTGCTAGCAGGTGAGCCGATTGAAAAGATTGACCAAGCATTGGTTGAGTTTGGTTTCCCGGTAGGGCCTTTAGCGCTTCTTGATGAAGTAGGGATTGATATCGGTTCTAAAATTGCGCCAATCCTTGAAAAAGAATTGGGCGATCGCTTTAAAGCACCTGATGCCTTTAATCGCTTAATCGATTCTAAGCGTTTAGGTCGTAAGACTGGCCGTGGTTTTTATCTTTACGACAAGAAAGATAAAAAAGTGGATGAGTCAGTATACGAGCTACTTGGTGTTACGCCATCACCTCGTTTAAACAAGAGCGAAATTGCTAAACGTTGTGTTGCGCAAATGCTAAACGAAGCGGTGCGCTGTTTAGATGATGGCATTATTGCAAGCCCGCGTGATGGTGATATTGGTGCTATTTTTGGTATTGGTTTCCCACCATTCTTAGGCGGTCCATTTAGCTATATGGATAAACTGGGTGCAGCACAAGTGAGCTCTGAAATGGCGACTTTTGCTAACTACAACCCAATTTTCACACCTTGCGATACGTTAAAAGCAATGGCTGAAAAAGGTGGTCGTTTTTACCAAGCAGAAAGCGAAGAGCCGGCAGTAGTTGAAGCTACGTCTGTCGATCCGGTTGAAGTAACCAAAGAAGTGGTTGAAGACGAGCAAGCGTCAGAAGATGCCGATACAGAAACGACTAAAAGCTAATTCTTTAAATTAATTAGTTAATTTTAAAAGCCCTGCTCATTGAGCGGGGCTTTTTTCTTCTATATTGGCCATAAGTGGTATTTAACTCACGAAATCAGTTTGTTATAACTAGGTTTATTTACTTAGCGATTAATCACCATGACTCTCACCACTGCGCGATTAACATTACGGCTGTTAAATGCCGATGATTGGCCATTGTTTTATACTTTGCATAATGATGCTGAAGTTATAGCTAAATGCTTCGATAAGCCCTCAGAGGCGCAGTTGCGAGCTAAGTTTAATGAACGCTTAAAGCCTTGGCAGCCAAATTCGAATTCACCACTTTGTTTAGTTATTGTTGAAACCAGTACTGGTAAAGAGGTGGGGGTAACTGGGTTTACCTCATCAACAGTGCCAGATAGTCAAGAAGTCGGTTATTTGTTGCTGCCTAATTTTCATGGTCGTGGCTATGCCACAGAGTCTTTGCTAGCAGTGCTTGATTACGCCAAATCAGAACATGCGGTACGTGAATTTAAAGCGGTTGTCACCGAGGGTAATATCGGTTCAGAAAAAGTACTTGAGAAATGTGGTTTTCAGTTAGTCGATAAGCAGCTAGATGCGTATGCTATTGGCGGTGTTTTGTATACCGATCATCATTTTCATTTAAGTTGCACTGATCACAGAGCGTGATCAGTGCGCAATTTTACAGATGAAGCTCAATCGCTTTTCTGTCTTTTTCTGGCATATTCGCAACCACTAAATCAAACGAATTATCAATCATTCGTTCGATCTCTCCTTGTGGTACGGTGCCGTCTAAAATAACCGTATTCCATAAACGTTTGTTCATGTGATAACCCGGGATCACCGACGGGAAAATATCACGCAGTGCTTGGGCTTCATCTGGATCGCATTTCAGATTTAGCCACCATACAAGGTTTCCCTCATCGTCTGTTTGGCCTTCTTTGCCCTCGGCAAGGGTGGCAAACATTTTATGATTCACCTTGTAAACGTCGACATCTTGGCCAAATGGTTGGGTGATCATCACCAATGGCTTTTTCATTAAATACTCGTGTACTGTGTGTTGATTCATGATCCAATCCTTGAAGTCATTTTTCGTAGTTATAAAGATAGCAGCTTTTTCGTAGTTTTGAGACAACTATTGTCATAATTTGCTGAAAAATCGAATAAATAACGGCTGCCAGTCAAAACTGTAAATTTTTATTGAACAAAAGCCATTACGTGGTAAATTTCTGTCATCAAAAAACGATAGGAATACACCCATGCCTAAGGCAAGTGAAGTTAAAAAAGGCGCCGCTATCGAGCATAACGGCCGTGTTTTAGTAGTTAAAGATATTCAACGTTCTGTACCACAAGGCCGTGCTGGTGGCAGTTTATACCGCATGCGTTTATACGATGTGGTAACAGGCGGTAAAGTTGATGAAACATTTAAAGACAGCGACATGCTAAAGCTTGCTGATCTCATTCGTCGTGAAGCTATGTTCTCTTACATTGACGGTGAAGAGTATGTTTTCATGGATAACGAAGACTACACGCCATATAACCTAAATAAAGAAGCGATCAGCGAAGAGATTTTATTCGTTAATGAAGAAACTCAAGGTCTTCACGTTATTGTGATTGATGGCTCGCCAGTTGGCTTAGATTTACCATCGAGTGTTGAGCTTGTAGTTGAAGAAACTGACCCTTCAATCAAGGGCGCTTCAGCAAGTGCACGTTCAAAGCCTGCGCGTTTAACAACGGGTTTAACGATTCAAGTTCCTGAGCATATTTCAACAGGCGACCGTATTCGTATTAATACCGTTGAGCATAAATTTATGGGTCGCGCAGAAAAATAACTCTGTACCCTTTTAGAAACCGGCTTATAGCCGGTTTTTTTGTTTTATTTGTAACGCGCTCATAACAATATTCATTGAAAAAGGAACGAAAAACGCGCATTATTATTGGCTTACGAAAACAATAATAAATACCAGTAGTAGATTAATGTTGAACCACGGATTGGAAAACAGAGAATACATCAAACTCCCCGAAGGCGTTGATATCGCCATTACTCCCGCTGGCGTTGTTGCCCGAAGCTATGCCTACATTATCGATTTTATTATCCGTAGTTTGGTTTTACTTGCTGTAGGTACTGTATTTGCCTTTTTTGGCGATGCTGGGCAGGGACTTATATTAATTGCTTACTTTTTAGTTTCATGGGGTTATAACATCCTGTTTGAAATGGAAAGTGGCCAAACGCCGGGTAAAAAACGCCTTAAAATCCGTGTTGTGCAAGACAATGGTTTACCGGCAAGCTTTTCGCAAATTGTAGTGCGTAACCTACTACGCCCAGCCGATATGCTACCTATAGGCTATTTCTTAGGCCTTGTGGTTATGTTGTTTAACAACCGTTTTAAACGCATTGGTGATTGGGCTGCAGGCACCATGGTCATTTACGACGATGAGTTAGCTACGCGCCCTGAATTATCTCAAGGTGAAGTGCATATTCCTACCATTAGCTTAACCACCGAAGAGCAATTAGCTGTGCTTGCTTTTGCAGAGCGTCATGATGAATTATCTGATGCAAGGCGCCGTGAGTTGGCAGCTATCTTAGCTGCACCGTTTTCTGCCGCAGAGCATGAGATTGAGGCGCAGCTCGTTAGCTATGCACGCCACTTTGCTGGTCAAGTTCAACACGATAGCGATTACCCGCAGCAGGAGGGTAAGCAATGAAGCAAACTCAATTTGTAAAATCAAATAGTGTCAGTTGGGATGAATTTGAAGCGCTTTGTGAACAAAATAGTGCAGAGTCTTTACCTGTTAATTTCCCTAACTTGTATCGCAAAGTTTGTAATGATTTAGCCATTGCGCAAAGTCGTCAATATAGTCCAGTGTTGATTGAGCAAATAAACAGGCTGGTGCAGTTAGGGCAGAAGCGCCTTTATTTATCTCGAAGCAATCAATTTTCTGAAATATGGCATGTGGCCCGCACGGCATTTCCGCGTGCACTGTATGAAAATCGTTTAATGCTTGGTATTAACTTATTGGCATTCTGGGGGTTGGCCTTAATTGCTTTTATTTGGGTGACAATTGACCCTGATGCTGCGTATACATTTTTAGGGCAAGGCACAGTACTTAATATCGAACAAATGTATAACCCTAGTGGTAGCGTTCAATCGGCTGAGCGCGGCGCATCGCAAGATCTGATGATGTTCGGGGTCTATATCTACAATAATATTGGCATTGCATTTCAGATGTTTGCAGGTGGCGTACTGTTCTGTGTTGGCGCTGCTTTTTTCCTATTGTTCAATAGCTTTTATTTTGGTGCCGTTGCAGCTCACATTGTAAATGTTGGATTTGAAGGGCCATTTTTCTCGTTTGTAATAACCCATGGTTCGTTTGAGTTAACCGCTATCATTATTGCCTCAGCGGCCGGGTGTCAAATAGGTTACGGCTTGTTAAACCCTGGACAGTATACCCGCGCATATGCGATGAAACAGGCTGCACAAAAAGCGCTTCCACTGATTGTTGGCGCATTTTTGATGTTAGTCATTGCCGCTTTCATCGAAGCATTTTGGTCACCCCGTGATATTGCTAACGAAATTAAATATTTAGTTGGCAGCGGTTGTTGGGCTTATGTCATTTTTCGCTTATACAGAGGAATGCGCTATGGAGCTTAATCGTCTTAGCTTCAATCCTCGCAAGCGCAGTGCTTACGAAACCTTTGATTTAACAGTGTTGCTAGTTAAGCAGCATGCTGTGGCATTGGTCTCTTTGTATTTGATGATGGTAGTACCCGTATTTTTGATTGTCGGTTTTTTATTAAGCTGGAGCATAGGTGGCTTTGTTGTTTGGTGGCTTAAACCTGTATTTGAGCGACCCTTACTCGATTACATGTCAAAAGCGGTTTTCAATCAGCCAGTCAACATAATGAGTAGCTTAAAGTCACTCAAGCAGTTAAAAATCGCTGATATGTTAGCGCATTTAACCGTTTTTAGGCTCAGCCCAAACAGAGCATTTTTAGCCCCTGTAGAGCAACTTGAACGACTATCAGGTGAGCGCAAAACTAAGCGTAAGCAGGTGTTGTTTGCTTCAACTAAGCCTAAGCAGACATTGTGGATGCTGTTCTGTGTACATTTTGAGTTTATCTTATTGATGGGAATATCGGCACTGACAATTGCACTTGTGCCCCATTCATTCTCTGCACAAGAAGCCATGTACCAAATACTCGAAGCGCCAATCTGGGTTGAGATAGCGTTTAACTTTATTTATATCATCAGTATCTCGTTAGTCGCACCGTTATTTGTTACCGGTGGATTTCTTGCTTATTTACACCGTCGAGTTGAATTAGAAGGCTGGGATATAGAGCTGGCATTTAAAAATATTCGCACCCGTCTTGCAGGCGTAGTCAGTGCTGTAGCACTACTTATACTTACAACGTTTACGCTGCAACCATCAACAAGCTATGCAGAGCAAATCGATAAGCAAGCGGTAAAAGAGCAAGTTACTGCTCTTTATAATGAGCCTAATGTCATTGAAACTGAGACCACATGGGTGCCAAATATCGAAGCAAAAGCGAGTTCATCAGATAGTGACTGGTCATGGCTTATCGATGTGTTTACTGCCATTGGCGAAGTGTTTGGCGTGTTAGTTTGGGTATTGGTCGGTTTATTAGTTATTTGGCTAGTTTATTATCTGATGCAAAAGCGAGGCTTTTTTGCCAACTTAAGCTTGCCTGAGCGCAGTAAAGTGAATGAAGAGGCTGTTATCCCAACCTTATTTGCAGAGATTAAAAGTAAAGATTTACCTACAGATTTAATTGCCGCAGCAAAGCAGTGTTTTGAGCGAGGTGAGCACCGCTTGGCGCTGGCGTATTTGCTTCATCATGCGCTGAGTTGGGCGCAGCAACAACATGAAGTGCTCTTGCACCGCTCTATGACTGAGCGCGAATGTAAACGTGCAATTGATGCTAGGGTGCCAAATCAAGGACAAGCAATTTTTGCCCGCTTATTTTCTGCGTGGGTCACGGTTGCTTGGGGCCATAAAACCCCTGATATCGATTTTATCGAGCTGACAGAGCAAATTACGGCAATGACAACAGAGACTAAGGAGCAAGCCCATGAAGCTTAAGGTTGTGCTCATAGCGGCGCTAGTGGTGTTTAGCTTATTTGTTATTGCTGGTATTGCTTCTTTAGATTGGCAGAAAAAAGAAATAGAAATTGGCTTTCATAGTGATGTAGCAAGAGATAACTTTACGATGGCTAAGCGGCTACTTAAAGCCAATGGTATCGATTGGAATAAAAACAAACGCTTGGCAGAGCAAGCACAAAGTGATGAGTTAAACATAGACCCACAAAGTATCTTAATTTTGGATGAGGCGGTGCTTGCTGACTCTTACCAGTTAGATGTACAGCTTGCTGATTGGGTCGCTGATGGCGGACGTTTAATTTATGTATTAAACAGGCAACGTGATGAGCTGGCGATTGATAGCACCGTATTTTTTAGTCAGCTTGGCATCAATGTAGAAAGCCAAGAAGATGTGTTTGAATATGATTTTGCGATGCTCAAAGAAGGGAATAAAAATAGTACTTTATCAATTGATGAAATCACTCAGCTTGACCTTGAGCTAAGCCGTGCCTTTTTTATTGAAAACTGCCCCGGTGTGAGTACAAATAATGATAACGGCGATACTTTGATGTGTGACTTTGCATTTGGTCAAGGTAGGGTCATTGTGATGCCATCGCTGTTACCTTTTACCAATTACCGACTTCGCCATCTGGATCATGGCAGTTTATTACTTTGGTTAAGTAAAGGGGCTGAAAAAGTAACGTATGTACCTTATCTGACTTACCCAAATTGGTTTGCCAAGTTATGGCACTGGAGCTGGCAATTTGTGGTGACGTTGCTGTTATTAATTGTGCTTGCAGTGTGGCATATCAGTAGTCGCATCGGCCGCTCTTATGCTCCTGACTTCGATATAAAAACCAGCTTTAATCAGCATATTCGTGCAGTAGCAAATTTCTATTCAGAGCATGGTCACGAAGCCATGTTATTTACTGCACTCAAGAAAGATTTTTACGCCAAAGTAGAGTCGCGAGTGCCTAACTTTAAGATGCTTAGTGCTGAAAAGCAGGCGCAGATCATCGCTAATTTAACTCATTTTGAAAAACAACAGGTGGCTGAGTTGCTTGCTAGCAAGTTGCCTGAGTCCAAAGAACAACGAACAGAATATATAAAACGATATAAACAATTAAGGAATGCCTTATGAGCACGGAATTAGACACTAATCGCATGAGCTTAGTTGAGGCAGCTGATGCAGTAAAACAAGTAAAGCATAACATTTCGCGTGTGTTAGTTGGTCAAGATGCCATTGTTGAAGATGTGCTTACGGTGCTCTTTGCGGGTGGTCATGTGTTACTTGAAGGGGTTCCAGGGCTTGGTAAAACGCTACTGGTTAGAGCCTTAGCAAAAAGCTTAAATGTAGACTTTTCGCGCGTGCAGTTTACACCTGATTTAATGCCTTCAGATGTTGTTGGCCATAGTTTGTATGATATGAAATCAGGTGAATTTAATATCAAAAAAGGCCCAGCATTTACTAATATTTTGCTGGCTGATGAAATCAACCGTGCACCAGCTAAAACGCAATCAGCTCTTCTTGAGGTGATGCAAGAGCAACAAATCACCATTGATGGCGAGTCATTATCTATTGATTCACCGTTTATGGTATTAGCCACTCAAAACCCATTAGATCAAGAAGGGACGTACCCACTGCCTGAGGCTGAATTAGACCGTTTTATGATGAAAGTGGAGCTTGGTTTTCCTTCTCATGAATCGGAAGTTGAGCTTTTAAAACTAAATACACAAATTGTCTCTAATGAAACCAAAGTAGAGCAGCTCCCTGCGGTATTGGATGCTAATCGAATTGCGGAAATTAAACAGCTTTGTGCAGATATCTTAGTAGACGAACAAATACTGAATTATGCCGTCGATATCGTGCGTAGTTCACGAACTTGGCAAGGCGTATTGCATGGCGCAGGGTTACGTGCCTCAATTAATACCATTAAAGCGGCAAAAGTAATGGCATTGATGAATGGCCGTGACTTTGTAACCCCAGATGATGTGAAGTCAGTGTCAGTGAATATTTTAAGACACCGATTAATTTTATCGGCTGATTTGGAGTTGGAAGGGGTGTCATTCGATGAAGTGATCAATGCCATTTTAGCCAGTGTTGAAGCGCCACGCTCATGAAACGCATCAAGCATAGGCCTGCAAAACGCTTAGTACAATTAACAGCTTTGTTGCTGTTATTGTTGCTTGTCTGTGCCATTGCATCAGTTGACAGCTTAGTGCTAACGGTCTTGCTCTTAGTGCCTTTATTGGTCGCATTTATAGATTATATGGCGGCGAAGTCAGAGCCTTTACTTGAAGTAAGTGCACAAACGACTCTCAACATGGCTTTGTATCGCCGCCAAGCATTGCAGGTAGTGATTAAAAACAAAGCGAAGCATGCGACCATGCTAGATGTCAGTGTTCATTTAAGTAATGCTATTGAGCTGCAAAAGCCACAGCAAACGGTGTTTATAGATGCAATGCAACAAGTAAAGCAGAGCTTTACATTACGCGCTCACAAACGAGGGGATGCCCAGATCAGTGCCATTGAACTTAGGGTAGGGTCGCCATTTGGCCTTTGGCAAACAAACTGGTTAGCTGTGCAAGCAATTCAATTAAAAGTGTATCCAGATTTTAGCCGGGTTACTTCAAAGCAGCATTTAAATGGCGTAGTGAATAAGCCTATTTCAGGCTTAAAGCTCACTAAAAAGCGCGGTGATGGTATCGAATTTCAGCAATTACGCGAATATCGCCAAGGTGATAGTGTTAGACAGATAGACTGGCAGGCGACCAGTAAGCGTCGAAAACTCATTTCTCGTGAGTATCAAGAAGAGCAAAACCAACACGTTATAGTGATGCTAGACGCCTCTAAAAAAATGGCCATTGAAGCTAATGAAGGCAGCCACTTTGATCATGCTTTAAATGCATTGCTACTGCTGTCACACACCGTTTTAAAGCAAGGTGATTGGTTTAGCATGCAAAGCTTTAATCAAAACCTGCGCTGGTTACCCGATGTAAAAGGCGCGCAGAATGTATCACGGGTAATGAATCACTTTTATGATCTATACCCAGATAAGAGCAGCAGTGACTATTTAGTGGCTGTAAACCAATTAATCGCCAAGCGCAGTAAGCGCTCTTTAGTGTTATTAGTCACCACCCTTGATGAGCAAAGCATTGATGAGTTAATGCCTGCAATTAAGCTATTACAAAAACACCACTTAGTGGCACTTATTAATATTAATAATCGGGCGGTAAATGAGGTGCTCGATGAGCCTATTGAAAAGTACGAAGATGCAACCAGCTATTGTGCAGCATTAGCACTACTAAATTCACATAAAGCCAATATGGCGAAGCTAAAAAAACAAGGTGTAATAGCCATAGACTGTAACCCTGAGCAGCTGCTACCGCATGTGCTTAACACTTATTTAAATGTGAAGCACTCCGGGGCATTGTAATAACCTAATAGCAACAGACAATAAAAAAGGCATTGAATTCAATGCCTTTTTTATTAGGAAAATAACGGAACGATTATTTTTGATTATCAATGGCTTCATTAATTTTGTATTGGAAATAAATAGCATAAAAGAAAAATGTCAGTATGCCACTTAAATGCACTGGTTCGTTACTGCCTTCATTGATTAGCTCTTTAAGTGAGGCACGTAACGAGAAAATAAATACTAGGCCAACAATAAAAGTAATAATTGAGATTATAGAAGAAAATACTTCAGGTATTGATGTAAACGCTACTGCAATGTTAATTACGTAAAGGGCAATGTAACCATAAACTAGGTTTTGGTTAACTTGATGTTTGGCAAGCGCGTTTGCTTTGTTTGTGCGGCTTACTAGCCAGTAAATTGCGTATATACCCAATGTGATAAGACTTAAAAAGAACACGCCCCAAGCAGAGAAGCGGTCAAAGTTTAAAATAGGTTTATTACCGCCGGTATTTTGCTGAGTAAGCTCAGCTTCTGGCGCTTCATAGATGTTAGCTGATTCTTCAGACATAACGATTCCTCATAATTATTTTTGTATATTCCTTTGTGCAAATTGCACGTACCGATAATAGCAGTGAGGCTGGTTTTTGTACATCATTTCAACAGCCTAGAAAGTAAGGTTAACTACCATAAAGGTCAGTATAAATAAGCCTTATAGAGGGTATAGCATGAGTGAAGTTTTAAAGTTTGCTGAAATTATGTACACTGCCGCTGATTTTAATGAGGTGCTGTGTGTTATTTGTATTTTTGAGCTGTGTGTTTATTTTGGTGATGTATTTAGAGTCTCTATCTAAAGGAATGCCGGTAAAGCGTTGGATGCTGTTAGGTGGAGTGCTTGGGCCTGTCGCTTGGTGTTTATTTAACGTGCATTATCGCCGCGCTTTTGTGCGCCATGTTGGCCGCCAATCTTGTGGCTGGCGACCTTAAATTTCTGCTGTTTTTAACAGGCTCGGCGCAGATTTATCGAGTTGCTTTTGTAGGAAGGCTGTAAACTCTGGCTGAGACAGTGGCTTAGAGTAATAGTAGCCTTGAACCGTTTGACATTTTAACTGCTCTAACATCACAACTTGTTCGGCTTGTTCAACCCCTTCTGCAACTACATGCAAATCAAGGTTATGGGCAATGGTCACAATTGAGTCAACCATATTGCGGCCACGCTCTGATTGCATATCATCAATAAAGGCTTTATCAACTTTTAAGGTATTAAGCGGGAACTGCTTAAGATAGGCTAATGAAGAGTAACCCGTACCAAAGTCATCCATTGCAAGGTGAATACCACGAGCACTGAGTGAACGCATGACTGCAATTGCTTCGTTAGGGTCGTCCATAACCGTACCTTCGGTGATTTCAAGTTCAAGGAAGTAAGAGGGCAGTTCATTCTTTTGCAAAATCACATCAATACGAGTGGTTAAATCAGGTAAGCTAAACTGCTTAGCCGATAAGTTCACAGCAACACGACCGTTGAATAAGCCTTGATCTATCCATGCCTTTACATCGCGGCATGCTTTATTTAAAACAACTTCACCAATTTCGATTATTTGCCCAGTTTCTTCTGCAATAGGAATAAACATTCCAGGGCTGATCACCCCTTTTTTCGGGGTAATAAAGCGAACAAGTGCTTCCATACCATCGAGTTTACCTGTACGAATATTCATCTTCGGTTGGTAATACACTTCAAAGTGATCTTCTTTTAGGCCGTAACGCATTAAGTTTTCGATTTGTAAGCGTTTAACTGCTTCACGGTTCATAGTGTCGTTGAAAAACAGATAGCTATTGCCTTTTTTCTTTGCGTGATACATGGCAGTATCTGCATTTTTAAGTAATAGCTCTGGGGTATTGCCATCTTCAGGGAACAGCACGATACCGACACTTGAGGTGATCACCAGTTCATGACCTGCCATATTAAAAGGGGTGGCAATTGCGGCTAAAAAGAGTTTTGCCATGCGAGTGATGGTATGTATATCGTTGGTACCCGACATTACCAGTGCAAACTCATCACCGCCTAGGCGATAAAACACATCTTTTTCACGGGTTAACTTATTAAGGCGCATCGCAAGCTTAGATAGCAAGCTATCACCAAGTTGGTGACCCAGAGAGTCGTTAATCTTTTTAAAGTTATCTAGGTCAAACACTAATAAAGCGTGATGGTTATCTTGCTTAGCGAGTTTTTTCAGATTGGTGAAAAACAAGTTTCGGTTAGGTAAGCCCGTTGTGCGGTCTCTGTTCGATAAATTATGTAATTGTGATTCGGCTTTTTTACGCTCAGTTTGATCTGAAAACACAACGACATAGTTACATATTTGGTTGTGCTCATTTTTGATTTCATCAATTGAAATTTCAATTGGTAGCAGCTGCCTTTTCGCATTGCGAAGTTTAACCTCTTGCTGCCAATGCTCCGTGGCTTTTACAGTGGCTTTAATTTCATCCACATAGCTTTGGTCATAGCCATTTAAGGTAAAGTCTTTCTTTAAATATTGCTCTCGGGTACCACCAAATAGCGTTAAGAAGCTTGGATTTAAGTCAACCAGCTTAAAGTTTTTATCGAAAATGGCTATGGCGTCAGTTAGCGACTCAACGCATTTAGCGAATAGGTTTAAACGAGCTTCTGTTGATTTAAGCTGAGAAATATCTCTTACAGTGCCTGTCATACGCAAAGGGTTGAGGTTTGCGTCTTTTTCGATGATCTTGCCGCGATCCAGCACCCAATGCCAACGACCGAGGCTGTCTTTAATCCGGTAACTTGCTTCAAAAAAGGCGGTGTGTTCGGCAAAGTGTTTTTTTAGGGCTGTTTCAACGTGTTGTAAGTCGTGTGGGTGAATCAATTCGCGGTTAGGAGGAAAGCCGCTGCTACTGTTTGTATCTGAGGTGTATTTATCATTAATTCGCAGCACTTCTCCGGTTTTAATATTCCAATCCCAGAGGGTATCGCCACTGCCTTCTACGGTACTTTTTAAGCGATGTTCTGAAATACGCAGTTGTTTTCGAGAGCGCTTTAATTTGAAAATTATAAATAATAGGTACGGCAATAACAGCATCATAATAGCACTTGGAATAAGCAGCAAGGTGCTCTGTTCAAGCTCTATGGGGCTGGCGGATGCTGAAAAAATCCCAGCCATACTTATTGTTAAAAAAGCAGAAATCATTTTTATTATTTTTATCATTAATGCATTACCGTAAATCGCACCAATTAATCTAATCTAAGCTCGCGTTCGAGTCAAAGAGAATGCGAAGAAAGGCTTGCTTTTGGCTGTTTTTTAGCCTTTGGCTCACTTAAAAGTTCTATTCTTGGCCTGTTTTCACTGAACGTTTCGGTAATATACTGCTGCATTTGAGTAAGGCTTAACTTATCAAGTGCCTCTAAAAGCTGTTGTTGCATATTAAATTCAGTATCGCGATTACCAATAGCTAACCATAGGCGCTGTGAGCGTAAGCGTAAATTTTTATCTTTCTCAGCAATGTGTGTAACAAGACCTGCTTTGGTATCGAGCCATTGCTGCTCAGAAATGTTGTTTACTTGTGACACATAATTATTAATAAATTGCTGGTGACGCTGAAGTATCTCATCAGCACTATGCATAGGTGACTGCACGTAAAAAGCAATACCTGCACGGGTATTGAAAGGTGCATAGCCTGCACCAACTAAATAGCCGAGCTGTTGCTTGGTTCTTAGCTCATTAAAATAATCTTGATTTATTAAATGATTAAGTACCATCATTTGTACTTTTTCGATGGTGTCGTCAGTTTGTGCTTGGTAGTAAAGCACCATCGCATGATCGCTGCAATTTAACGTGAAGCGCTGTTGATCTACTTCGGTTATATCGTTTAGCGGTCGCGTTAAATCAATAATTGTTGTGCTGTCATCTAGGTGCTCAGTCACTTGCTTTTGGAACTTAAGCGCATCAGAGCGTTGCCAGTTACCATGTAAAAAAGACTCAACGTGCAAGGCTTTAAAAAACTCATTTCTAAAGCAATTAAATTGATGGAAGCTCGTATCTTTTAAAGCTTGTGCTAAGGCATTAGGCTCTGGGTTCCAAGGCATGATTTGCGCACCCAAAATACTAAATAGCTCACTAACAGGTTTGTTTTGATTGCTGTTTCGCCAGTGTCTAACGAGCTGCTTTTTATATTCAGCAAAGCGTTTTGCGCAGATTTCAACATTAAAGAGTGCTTCAAGTAACTCATTAACCAGCTCTAACTGACTCGATGAAAGACCCGCAGTATGTAGGGTTAAGCCACCTTGGTGCGAGGTTAAGTGATAACTAAGGCCAGCCAATTCTGCTGGATAAAATTGCTCAGCAACACTGTCCATAAACAGGTCTGCAAATAAGCGGGTAAGGGCCATGTGTTTAACATCTTTAATTGCAAAGGTTGAATCCATTGCTAAGTAAAAATGCCCTTTAGCTACTCTGAAAGTTGCGTCTTGTTTGAACCAAAAATCAAAGCCGTCTCGTGTGACTAAAAGCTCAGGTGATTTATTTGGCTCGTCTAATGGTAATAGTTCAACATCTTTTGTGAGGTATGGGTTAGCACTTGGTAAGCACATCTGTGGTAATGGCGTGTTTATTTCACTAAGCGCTTCTAACCAACTTGCTGAGATGTCTTCTACTTTATATGGGGTGTTGTACCAAGCTGTAGTGTACTCAGGCTCAACACCTGGATGAATGAGTACCAAGCGCATGTTATCAGGTGTTAGCCATTGCATGGCAATTTCATGAGCGCAGCGGTTAAAGCCTTCCATTAAATAATCGCCTTGCACATAGTTGGCTTCATCGTAATGCTGCATATTAATGCTTAAGTTACTAACCCAATCAATTAAACGTGCTTTTTCTTGGTTATCAAAGGCAATTTGCAAGAGGTTCTTTTTGTCTTGATAAAGGCGCGGCAATTTATCGCAGTTTTGGTTAATCAAGCAGATATACTCAAACACCATTTCGACGATATCTTCATAGTATTCAATACCTTCATCAGTCAACGCCATGCTTACGTTAAAATCTTTGAAGTTACTGCCATTAATGCCACCACCTGCTGAGAGGGCATTGATCCAGCCTTGCTCTTTTAGAATAGAGTACAGCGAACCTTTGCCTTCGTAGCCAAGTAAGTGAGCGATAAAACTAACGGTTTTGTGACGGTAAAAGTCATCAATATTTGGCATCGCAAAGCTAATAATGAGCTTTTGCATATGTTTATGTGGCTCAATATGCAGCACCTTACCTAAGTCTTGTTTACGGTAAAGTGGCTGCTCTATGATCTCTTTACTTTTTGGCTGACCTTTAATTTCGCTAAATAACTGTTTTACCCAGGTGGTCATGGTCGCAATATCTTCATTGCTACATATCACCAGTGTCATCCACTGAGCCTGATAGTGGCTATCGAAAAAAGCACGTAGCTCATCACTGATACAGCCCTCACGATCCGCGAGGGTTTGCTGGTTACCGACCGAAAACTTTGCAAAGGGGTGTGCTGGGTTAACCGTTTCTTTGTGAGCCTGATAAATTCGTCGGCCATCATCTTTTATTTTTAGTTTAAATTCTGCGTCTATGGCGTTACGTTCTTTTGTTGTCTCTTTAGGATTTAAGAGTGGGGCAATAAAAAAACGACTGAATTGCGCCAGTGCTTCAGCAAACTGTTGGTTGTTAATATCAAAGAAGTAGCAAGTGTGCTCAGTGCCAGTCCAGGCATTGGTGTTGCCACCAGATTGCGATACAAAATTAGAAAAACCGCCCGATTCTGGGTACAGATCAGTGCCTAAAAAAAGCATATGCTCTAAAAAGTGCGCGAGACCTTGCCTATCAAGGGGATCATCGAAATGACCTGCGTTAATAGCCATTGAAGCCGCTGATTTTGTTGACTCTAAGTCTTGCACTAAAAGTACTTTTAGACCATTGTCCAGTGTTAGGGGTTGATATGTTCTGTTATCATTGCGGCTGATATTCAAAAGATGCTCCTGAAAGAGTGCGTTAATGTCCTAACAACAGATGATATTTTCAGGAAAGCTAAAAAAGACAGAGCTACGAAAATCTACCTGAATATCATAAGCGGATGTTTAATGTATCTAGTGATGATATTCTAATATAGCGAACAATCAAGCAAACTGGCTACTGTTTTATATTCTTTAATCGGTTGATTTTTTATGAAAACAATCTTAATCATGCGCCATGGCGAAGCTACGCCAATGCAAGCAGATGATGCAGCAAGACAACTGACCGAGACCGGTCACCAAGAAGCCAGTCGAATGGGGCAGTGGTTAGCGACACACCATAAACCTGATGCTCTGTTGGTAAGTCCTTACATTCGCGCACAACAAACTGCTTTGGATGCGACGCAACATATTTCGTTACAATTTAACGAAACCTGCAGTGATATTACCCCTGATGGTGTACCGCAAATTGCTGCTGATTACCTAGAAACCTTGATTGCTATGCATCCAGACTGCAACACCTGGTTGGTCGTTGCCCATATGCCCATTGTTAGTTACTTAGTTGATCAGTTAAGTCCTGGTCATATGCCAATTTTCAATACGGGTGCGGTTGCTGTTATCGAATATGATGAACATAAACAGCGCAGTCACTACCTCAGTATTCACTCGCCAAATAACGTCGAAATATAACAGTGGATTTGCTAAATTAGCGCCACTGTTGATTTTTTAATTTCTTACTATGACAATCGAACGTTTACAGACTGGTGCGCGTATGAGCCGCATCGTTAAGCATAACGGCACTGTATACCTATGCGGCCAAGTTTGTGCTGATGCTGAAAAAGATATCACCGAACAAACTCAAACCATGCTAGACAAGGTCGAAGCGCTACTTATTGAAGCGGGTAGTAGCAAAGAGCACATGCTAAGCGCCACAATTTACCTGAAAAGCATGGAATACTTTGCACAGATGAACGCTGTTTGGGATGCATGGGTACCACAAGGCCATGCACCTGCTCGTGCTTGTGTTGAGGCCAAAATGGCGCGCGATGCACTCCTTGTAGAGATTTCTGTCGTTGCAGCCATTAAGTAACGAGCAGCGTATAGTGCAAATGATTGTTCGCTTTAATGAGCAATCAGGGCGCGCAGTGAGTGAACTGCCAAGTTGGCATTTTTGCGACAATGAGCAAGATGCCAATGACTGCGCATTATTAGTTTTAAATGGCGTAAAACAAGCAACAACCCCTTCACTTTATTGGTTTAAAGCCAATAATGAAGCCCTTCCTGAAGTTGGTGATTTAGCCATTTTTACCAATTGGCAGGGACAGCCCCTCGGCATTATTGAAACTGTCTCTGTAACTATCACCCCATATAATAAAATAAGCGCCGATTACGCCGCATTAGAAGGCGAGGGTGACAAAAGCCTTGAGTACTGGCAGCGTGTACATTGGGATTATTATCAGCGAGAGCTCGCAGGCACAGAGTATCAATGTCACCCTGAGATGCCGTTGGTGTGTGAGCAGTTTAAGTTAGTTTTCAAGGAGTCAGAGTGAGCACGAATCCTGTGGTTCTTATTACCGGAGGCGGCCGCGGTATAGGCGCAGCGACAGCAAAGCTGTTTGCTAAACATGGCTATGATGTGTGTATTAACTATAAGTCAGATCAAGCAAGTGCAGATCAAGTCGCTGATAAGTTAAAAGCCTATGGCGTGAATGCGTATTTGTTGCAAGCTGATATTGCCGATGAGCAGCAAGTGCTCACCATGTTCGCTAAATTAGATGCTAAGGTTTCGCGGTTAGATGTGTTAGTTAATAACGCAGCGATGATGATGCCGCAAACGCCGTTATTAGAGATGGATGCTAAGCGTATCAACGCTATTTTAAGTTGTAATGTTACTGGCGCCTTTCTGTGTGCGCGAGAAGCAATAAAGCGTATGGACAAAGGCAGTATTGTCAATGTTTCATCGGGTGCGTCGCGAACAGGCTCGCCAAATGAATATTTAGATTATGCCGCATCCAAAGGAGCGCTTGATACTTTCACGATTGGCCTTGCCAAAGAAGTCGCGAGTAAAGGTATTCGGGTAAACGCGGTAAGGCCAGGCCTTATTTATACCGATATGCACCGTGATGGCGGTGAAGCAAACCGAGTCGATAGGTTAAAATCTAAGTTGCCGCTAGGGCGTGGTGGTGAGGCTGATGAGGTTGCCTCAGCAATTTACTTTTTGGCAAGTGGGCAAGCATCATTCACAACGGGCAGTTTTATAGACGTATCGGGTGGGCTTTAGTAAGCCTTGCTGGTGGTAACTGCTTTGAGGGGTTATTATTTCCTAATATAAACTATAAAAATAACCCAAGGTAGCCCATGGATTCACAAAAGAAATCGACTTTATTTCTGTTCGGCTTATTTATGTTCATTATGTTGGTGGGGCTGTTTGGTGTATCGCAAACAACACGCTGGAGTGAACCTTTAGCTAACAATATATATGCAATTGCGGGCCTGTTTGCTTTTAGTGGTGATTGGACACAAGAGCTTTATAAAACCAATCAAATGAACCCTTTCATTGAATTTGCTCGATTTGCAGCCCCCTTAACGACAGCATTAATTTTCTTTTATCTAATTTTTGATGGGGCAAAGCAGCTCATTGTATATTTACTGAGGCCTCGCTCTGATTTTCAGCTTGTTATTGGTTTGGGAAATAAAGGTTCTGCCATTGCTCTATCTGCATTGGCTGCGAATAAATCAGTTATAGCAATCGAAAGTAACCCTGAAAATAGTCATATTGCCTTACTGAAACAAAAAGGTGCGATTGTGCATGTTGGTGATATTAATCAATCAGTTGCTGAAAAGCTTCATTTACAGCATGCTGAGGCGGTATTTTTCTGTTGTGGCGATGATAGCCATAACATTACTATTGCTCAGCAAGTACTTACTAACTTACCCAACTTGAAAGCGCCCGTTTTTGTACATCTGCATAGTCGGGTATTAGCGGATCAACTTAAACAACTCCCTCGATTTATTGAAAATACCAGCACTGAATTACGCTTTTGGCGTAAAAGCCAGTTACTAGCAGAGCAGCTTTTTGCCAAGCATTCGCCGTTACCACTGCTTAATATTCAAGGAAAAGACCAAGTTCATTTGGTTATTTTTGGTAGTAATGACGCGGCGTTAGATTTAGCAAGAACTTATGCGAAAAGTGCTATCTACAGTAGTTTAAAGCCGGTAAAAATTACTTTAATCACTACCGAATCTAACGCAGAGTTGAGTGCAGAGCTTACAGCTATTGACGCTGCCGCTGAGCTTAACGTTGTTAATAAGCAAGTTCATGAGTTACTCGCAGATAAAAAACTGCTGCTCGATATCATTTCTAATGCAACGCAAATTTATATTTTCGATACACAGCAATTAAACTGTTTCTCTATCGCTTTGACACTTCGCAATAAGATGCTAGTTGAATGCCTATTTATGGCACCCATTTACTACGCCACTAGCTACACCGAATTTAGTGAACAACAACAAGCTAAAACAAGGCAAATACCTGATAACTTGGTGGCTTTTAATGATAACAGTAAAGATATCAATATTAGCGCAGTGACTCAGCCTCGTGGCTCAGTGTTAGCTAAGCGAGCTCACGAACAAAGCTATCAAGCAAATCAAGATAATGTTACTTCATGGCAAGACCTACCTTATAGTTTAAAGGAAGCCAATAGAGCTTTTGCGCTGAGTTGGCGTGAAAAACTGGCGATGGTAAATGCACGTTTTAGCAGTCACTCAAACAGCATTGAATTATCAGATAACGAGCTCAATATGATGTCGTCGATGGAGCATGCTCGCTGGTGCGCTGAGCGTAAAATTGATGGCTGGCAGTTTTCTAGTACTCGCTCAAATATTGCAAAACGACATACACTGATAAAACCTTGGCATGATTTAACACAACAACAGCAGCAAGGTAATAGTGATTTTTTTGCCTCAGCTGTTAACGATTTACTGTTACTGGCAAAAGATACAACGCAACCTTTTGGCATTGAAAAAGTGGTCACCGTGGCAGTTACAGGCCATCGCTTCACAAACCTTGAAAGCCAGCAACATGACACTTTGGTTCGAGACATTGATCAGCAGTTAGATGCGCTTAAGCTGGCTCATCCAAATTGTCATTTTCAGTTTGTGTCTGGTCTTGCTGAAGGAGCTGATAGATTAGTGATAGAGCGAGCGCTAACCCGTTTAGACGCTAGTTTTATTGCTCTACTGCCCATGGCTTACGAACTGTATAAATTGGATTTTAGTAAACAAGATAGTGAGTTTGAACAGTTGCTCGCCAAAGCACAGTGGTTTGCAGAAATTCCCCCTGTTTATCGAAGTTTAGCCGAGATGGAAGATACAGCTAATGAGTCTCGTGCTTTGCAATATGCCTCTTTAGCAGCGCACTTGGTTGCTATGGCCGACGAGCTAATCGCAGTGTGGGATTCTCAACCTAGCAGAGGAGTTGGCGGTACAGCTGATGTTGTAAATTGGTGGCAGCATGGTGTGCCTGAACAGTTTAAGCGCCATTACCCGTTTACTAGTAAGGGACTTAAAGCTGAAGTGCGTATTGTAGACTTTAAGAGAGATTAGCTAATGAACGAGGAATTAGTTAAGCATCAATACTTGGCGTTTATCTCATATCGTCACGCTGATAATAAGCAAACCGGTCGCCAGTGGGCAACTTGGTTGCACCAAGCAATCGAAACCTATGAAATCCCGAAAGATTTAGTGGGTCAAAAAAATGCCCGTGGCGAGTTGATCCCAGAGCGTATTTTCCCCATTTTTCGAGATGAAGAAGAGCTCCCAGCCGATGCTGATCTTGGCAATGCAATTACACGAGCACTAGATAATACTCAACTGCTTATTGTGTTATGTTCACCTAACGCAGTGGCATCTACTTATGTTGCAGATGAAATCGATTACTTCAAAAAGTTAGGCCGAAGCGATCAAATTATTGCCGCGATGATCGACGGTGAACCAAATGCAAGCTGGGATAAAACAAAGCAATCGCAAGGGGTTGCGCCAGAGGAGGAATGTTTTCCAAAGCCCTTACAATATGCTTACGACGCACAGGGCAACCCAACAACACAATTAGCTGAGCCTCTAGCGGCTGATTTTCGGGTTAATCATGATGGCAAGCTTGAACAAGGCTGGACCTCAATTGAAGCATATAAACAGTATTTAAAATCGCGCACTGAATTTTCAAGCCAAGATTTAGCTCGATATGTTGAGCAATACCAAGCTCAACAAAAATTGATGCTGTTAAAAATTATCGCAGGCATTTTAGGTGTGCCACTCGGAGCATTAACTAAGCGCGATCAAGCTTATCAATTAGAACTTGCTAAGCAAAAGGCAAAGCGTTTGCGCCAATGGTTAAGTGCCGTCGCTATGCTAGCTGTTATTGCAGTGGTTGCGGGTGTTTTTGCTTATATTAAACAGCAACAAGCCATTAAAAATGAACAGCTTGCACAACAGCAAACTAAAATAGCAACTGAGCAGCGTGATGCTTCATTGTTAAATCAAAGTCGCTTTTTGCTTGATAGAGCCCGTCAAGCAAACGATGATGGAGAGCATGATACTGCGTTGCTATTAGGCCTCAATGCACTACCCGGTTTATATGGCGGAGAGCGTCCAATGCCCGGTGGAATAGGGCAATTGCGTCGGGCGATTTATGCCAATAACAAACACTTTTATTATCAAGCACAAGAAAAAATTGAACAGTACCAATATGTTGAAAATGAACAGCTGTTTGTACTTTCAAATGGCAAAGTTAAGCGTTTATCAATAACAGACAGTGACGAAGATAAACTGCTTAAAACTGAACAGTTTGTTCAAGGCTTTAGTTTAAGCCGTGATAACAAACAACTTGCTATAGCGACTCGTAAGGGCGAAGTCAGTGTTTGGGATAGTGATACCTTAACCAAACAACAAAGCACCGAAATTAAAGCCGAGATAAAAAACCTAGTATTTAGTCCTGATAACAAAATCCTTTATATGAGCATTCATTTTGACCGGCTCATTGCTTGGGATGTCACTAATAATGCGCTTTTATACGATGTTAAACATTCTCAACAATACGGCTTGGCAGACATTCAAATTAGCCCAAATGGTCACTATATTTTAACGACTCCTGAGCTCGTGGGGCCACTTAAACTCTTCAACGCTCAAAATGGAAATGAAATACGCTCATTGGATTTAGCTTATGATTTTACAGCTAAAAATAGCTTAGCTCGACAAACAGGCTTTACCAATGATAGCCAAGGCTTAGTTATTTACGATCTAAATGGTACCCGTGTTGAAGCAGTTGAAAGTGGCGAGCAACAAGGAGTTACTCCGCATATTCATACCTTGATGAGTAAAAATGGAGAATACGTTTATGCAATGGCCACTGTTAACCAAGTGCAATCGACAACCGAAAATGCTGATTTTATTCGTAGTTTAGAAAAGGCTCCGACACTTTGGAATATAAAAACAAATCAAGGTAGTCAGCTTAGCCATTTTTCAAATGTTGAAGATGGCGCATTTACACCAGACGGTAAGCTTTTGATCACATTAGCGTATAAAAATGTGCGAGTGTGGGATGTCGCAACTGGTATTGAAGTTAATAACTTTAAAATTAATCAGCGCACAAAGCTTGTTTTAACAAATAGTGAGTTGGTTAACGCCTCGAGTGATGACAAAAGTATTTCAATTTGGTCATTACTGAAAAATAGCCCAAGCATAGCACTTAGCGAAAAAATTAATTTATGGGGCGCTGAATTTAGCACTGACGGGCACACTCTGGCAGCACAGAGCCTTGATAATAAAAACCAGCTTTATATGTTTAATAGCTTGAGTGGTGAGCTTGTTCGACGCATAGATTTGTGTGAACGACATCGTGTTAATATCGCCGATGTAGCCAATGCAAAACGCTTTATAAGTGTGGAATGTGGTTATGGCAATCACCAAGTATTTGATCTAAAAAAGAACCGCTTACTTGAGTTTGGTGACAAATATGATTCGTCTTCGGTCGTGTTATTAAATGAAGCACAGCATTTTGTTTTATTTATTGAAGATTCTTGGAACAAAAAAGCGCTTTACTTAGTTGACTTGATGAGCGAACAAAGCATCGCCGAAATCCCCCTCAGTGAAGATACCATAATGACCGAGCCTAGGCTGAGTGCTGAGGGGCGTTATTTATTGCTAGGTAATAATAAAAAAGGGGTGATGCTTTATGATTTACAAGCGAAAAAGCCGCAGTTTAATACAACTAAAATAGCCCGAGTTCTTGATGCCTACTTTGTGTCACAAGCAAACCGTTTGGTAATAAAAGCAGCCAAGCGTAAAGTGGGTATCTTGGATTTGCAAACCGGTGAGGTTTTAAAACAACTGACCTTCCAGTCTGATATTGCAGACCTACTTGTTAAGGGGAGTGAGCTGGTTATTGGATTAAAAGACAAAGCTGTTGTGGTTGTTGACACTGTTAGCTTGCAAGAACTTTATCGATTTAACACCACTGAAGAAGCTGGGGATTTAAGCTTATCAGCATCAGCAGAATATTTAATAATTAACCAAGGTAAGCCTAGTATTTATCATCTTGACACGGGTCAGCTGTTTTATCAGGTTGATGATTATCAACAGCAAAAAATAGCGTTTGATGAGCATGCTGACCGCTTAATTATATTAGCTAATCAAGGTAAGCTGTTTAGTTTACCCGCATTGAGTCGTGAAATTAATGATGCTGCGAAAAATGCATTGCCAAAAAGACGCAACTGCTTAACGCAAAAACAGCGTGAAGATAACTTTATTTCGCCATTAAATGTTCAGCAAAAACAAGTGCGAGGATGTTTAAAGTAAAATACTTAACCAGATGCTAAAGCTCACCACACTCAATACTGTTGAAAGCACGACGCTACTTGCCAGTGTCGCTTGGTGTTGCTTAATTTGATTGGCGATTAGATAAGCGTTGACCCCTAAAGGAGAGGCGCTTAAAAGTACTAACACGTTCAGTAATGATTGCTCTAGATTGAATACGCTGCCTGCAAAAAAGTAGACCCCGCACGGTAACACAACAAGCTTGATGATGGTTGCGATGATTGAGGCTTGTAAGTTGTCGGCCACTTTATAAAACGCAAGGTTCGCCCCTAATACAAATAACGCACAGGCAATGGCAGGTTTGGCAAGTAGACTCAGGCCATTTGCTAAATTATCAAAAAGTGTAAAGCCAAGTAGGTTAACAGCCAAGCCGCTACTGATGCTTAACACGACTGGATTAAGCAGCATGTTTTTAGCAAATGCTCGCCAAGAGAATGTTTGCTGCGACTTAGCACTGAGCAAAAAGGTAAGGGTAAACAAAAGTGCGCTATGAAAAGTGATGATCATAAACACAATGCCGACCATCTGTTGGCCAAGTGCAGCAATAATAATAGGTAAACCTACCAGTACTGTATTTGAGTAACTACTGCCAAGAGCAAATACAGCATGACGTGACGGCGCAGATTGCTTGCTTATAAGGTAGCGGTCAAGAACATAGCCGAGGGCGTAAATGGCCAATACTGGAATGTAAAAGCTCAAAAAGCCTGCAATAGACACACTATTTTGTAAATCGGCTTGGGCCATATTTAAAAATAGAAAAGCAGGCACACTGATATAAAAAGTAAACTTACTTAAACCTGCTATATGCTCTTTCGATAAAAACGTGCTTCGCGAGCTGATGTAACCACTTAACACGATAAAAATCAGTGGAAAGATAATCGAAAAAATATGCACTTTAGGCCTTATGACAAGAAGACGTTAGCGTCTGAACTCATCACTTTGTGGAAGATTAATTAAAATAAGTACCGCACCTTTACCACCAAATTCAAGAGGTGCTTGGTGCATCGCAATCACATCAGGGTGTTGTACTAAATATTGCGGTACTTTGTGTTTAAGTATGCGCTCACCAATGCCATGCACAACACAAGCGCAATAGTAATGCTGTTTTTTACACTCATGAATTAAACCTGCTAGCTCATCTTTGGCTAATTCTTTATTTAAGCCATGTAAATCAAGGGTTAAATCTGGTGGGTAATCTCCACGGCGAAGTTGTTTTGCTAAAAAGCTATCGTGACCTGGTTTGACATAACTTACGGTGCCATGAGTGTCGATGTCTGGTACATATTCATCAGAAAAGAAAAATTCTGCCTGATGTTGCTTTTTTTGCTGGGAAAATTGCTTCGCTTGTGACACTTTAGGCTTATTGGTGAATCGAATAGTGTCTTGTTTAAATGCTTTGGCACCACTGATACTCTGACGAAATAAGTCAATATCGTCAGTGCTAATGTGGTTGTTGGCGTGGGGATCTTTTTTCATGGCGGCAGTCTAAACAAAAAAACGCTAAAAATCGAGTAAAAACCAACTGAAAAGACGGTACAATACGCGTCAGAACAGACTTTGAAAGTTAAGGAACATACATGAACCATTTCCAGATAGAAGACGCAATTTTAGACGAGGCAATTGCAGAACTTTCAACGTTGCATGATTGGTTACGTTGGACAACCAGTCAATTTGCCAGCAGTGGTATTTTCTTTGGGCACGGTACAGATAACGCGTGGGATGAAGCAGTTAGCTTACTATTACCCGCATTAAGCTTGCCAATCGACGCGCCAAAAGAGTTAATGCATGCGCGTTTAACCAGCACCGAGAAAAATCGTTTAGCTGAACTAATTGCAGAGCGTATTAATGATTGTACGCCAGTACCGTACCTGACCAACACCGCGTGGTTTGCAGGTATGCCTTTTTATGTTGATGAGCGCGTGTTAATTCCACGTTCGCCATTTGCAGAGTTAATTAATAATCGCTTTGCACCTTGGTTAGAAGAGCCAAGCTCAGTAACGCGCATTCTTGATTTATGTACCGGCTCTGCATGTATCGCTATTGCACTTGCACAAGCATTTGAAGAGGCACAGGTTGATGCGGTTGATATTTCATATGAAGCGCTCGAAGTTGCTGATATTAATATTAGCGATTACATGCTAAATGACCGTGTATTGCCAATACAGTCAGACGTGTTTAGTGGTGTTCCGGGTCAAAAATATGACCTGATCGTAGCTAACCCACCGTATGTTGATGCTGAAGATATGGCTGATTTACCTCGTGAATTCCATCACGAGCCAGAGCTTGGTTTAGCATCGGGTCATGATGGTCTTGATGTTACTCGCACCATCTTAGCTGAAGCTGCCGAGCATCTAACTGATAACGGTTTGTTATTTGTCGAAGTTGGCAACTCTATGGTACATATGGAAGAGCTGTACCCAGGCGCACCATTTGAGTGGGTTGAATTTGAACAAGGTGGTCTTGGCGTGTTTGTGATCAGCAAACAGCAACTTGTTAAATATTTTGCAGATTAACAGCAGATTTTAAAAGCCGAGCCTGAGGGCTCGGTCTCAGTAGTCATTAGGAATGAGGAAAATTAATGGCAGGTAATAGCATCGGGCAACTATTTAAAGTGTCCACCTTTGGTGAGAGCCACGGCGTTGCATTAGGCGGCGTTGTTGATGGCACACCAGCAGGTCTTGAAATTAGCGAGGCCGATTTACAAATTGATTTAGACCGTCGCAAGCCGGGGCAAAGTCGTTATACAACACAGCGCCGCGAAAGTGACGAAGTAAAAATTCTTTCTGGTGTATTTGAAGGTAAAACCACAGGTACTAGCATTGGTTTACTGATTGAAAACACCGATCAACGTTCAAAAGATTACGGCAAAATTGCCGATGTATTTCGCCCAGGTCATGGTGATTATACCTATTGGCATAAATACGGTATTCGTGACTACCGAGGTGGTGGTCGCTCTTCTGCCCGTGAAACAGCGATTCGTGTAGCGGCGGGTGCAATTGCAAAAAAATACCTAAAACAATTTCATGGTATTGAAGTACGTGCTTGTTTGAGCCAACTTGGGCCAATTAAAGCAGAAGACTACAACTGGGATGAAGTGGAAAACAATGCATTTTTCTTCCCGGATCCGAGTAAATTAGATGCGCTTGATGAATACATGCGCGACCTAAAAAAACAAGGTGATTCGGTAGGCGCTAAAGTTAAAGTGGTTGCTAAAAATGTGCCTGTTGGTCTTGGTGAGCCAGTATTTGATCGCCTAGATGCAGAGCTTGCACACTCATTAATGAGCATTAATGCGGTAAAAGGCGTTGAGATTGGTGATGGCTTTGATGTGGTTGAGCAAAAAGGCTCTGAACACCGTGATGAGTTAACTCCTGATGGTTTCACATCTAATCACGCGGGCGGTGTACTTGCAGGTATCTCGACAGGGCAAGATATCATTGCCTCTATCGCACTTAAGCCAACTTCAAGCATTACCATACCGGGCAATAGCATTAATACCAGCAACGAAGCGGTAGAGATGATCACCAAAGGACGTCATGACCCATGTGTAGGTATTCGTGCAATTCCTATTGCTGAGGCGATGATGGCGATTACCTTAATGGATCACTTATTGCGTCAACGTGGTCAAAACCCACATGTAAACCACGAACATGGACCAATAAAAGGTTCAATTTAAGCGCGACTTTAAATAAAGTAAACGCAGTTAATGAGCGCGATGATTATCATCGCGCTTTTTTATGCCTGTTAGAATTTTAATAAGGGGAGTAGGCTGTGTTTGCTATCAGTCCACAGTGCCAGCTCGCTATGTGGGTAGCGTTTAATAGGCGACAAATCACTGATAGATACACGATTTAAAAAAGTCTGATTATCAGTTAGCACCACCCAGTCTGAGCCTATGTCTGATGGGCTATGGCCTTGATAGCTAAACTTTAACATTGCCTTATTAAAATGTTGGCTATGTGCCTGTAATACGGGCAGTAAGTCGATATGATTATTTGAAATATGCACAATCAATACGCCATTTTCATTGAGCCTCTGCCAATAAAGTGACATTGCTTCTTGGGTTAGCAAATGCGCAGGAATTACATCACTTGAAAATGCATCAATAATTAAAACATCAAATATTTCGTTCGCATTATTTTTTAGCGCAATACGACCATCCCCTAAGCTGACTGTGAGCTTGGCTTCACTGTTTTCTAAATATGAGAAATAACGCTTTGCCATCTCGTATACAGCAGGGTTTAGCTCAAAAAAGTGAATACTATCCTGTTGGTCTGCAAACCGAGCTAAAACGCCTGCACCTAAACCAATCACGCCAATGTTCAGTGCGCTGTGTTGCTTTAGTATGGCAAGTGATTTAGCGACACCAGTATGCTGGTGGTAATAACTTTGCCCAAACTGTTGGCTTGGATTTAGTGGCTCTGAGCCATGAATCGTGGTGCCGTCAATTAAGCGCCTTTCTTTTATTGATTGAGTGTTTATATCTTTAACCGCTAAATAGCCATAAAAGTTGCGGCTAGTCGCAACGTTATATTGGTTAAAGTTTACCGCTAAAAAACAATAGCATGCTAACCAAGTAACTGAGCTGGTTACGAGAGTGAATTTGAGCTGTTTTGTTTTTGTTCTAGCTTTTAATTGGTAGTAACACACAGAACTAAAAATAACCGCTAATGTAAGTAAATACTCGTCAATCTGGACAAATAGTAATGGGGCAATGAGCGTACTGAAAAGCGAACCTAACACACCGCCAAGGGCAATATAAAAATAAAAAATGGTAAATTGCTCGTTTTCAGGGGCTTTGTTTCTCAGTTCACCATGACAGATCATACCGGCGGTTAATAGAATCAGACTGTAAATTATAAGCTGGGCTAGGGCATTGAATAAGCTGCCAAAAAAAAACATCAACAGACCTGCAAAAGCCGAAAATATAAACACATATGCCCACACATGACGCTGATAATTTGCTCTGTTGGCAAACGTATAACTAAAGGTGAGCAAGTAAATTACAAGAGGTAACGACCAAAGTAGTGGCATGGGTGGAATATTAGTGCTGATCATATGCGTGGTAGATACCAACATGGCTGAGCTTAAGGCACTTAATAACAGCCATTGACCTTTACCTTTTAAAAGCGTGACAGGCCTAGTTTGAGTAGACTCTCTTGATAAATCGGGGGCTTTTTTTATTAAAAATATTACTAGAAGTGCTAATAACAAGCAGTAGCTGATAAGTCCAAATAGCCAGTATGTAGTTTGCTGCTCTAAAGAAAATAGTAATTCATAAACGAGCGGGTAGCTCATTAATGCCAGTAAAGAACCCAAGTTTGAGATGGAATACCAATGGTAAGGCACCTGTGCTGAAGCAGTTTGCACATACCATCTTTGTAAAAGTACGCTAGTAGCACTCAGTAGAATAAATATTGGACCAATTTCCATAAATAAATTAACAAACACCGCAAGCGTAGGCGGCCAATTTGTGAGATTTGGGGCTGCAAATTTTGTCACAACAATGAGTGTGGCAAAGGTGACTAAAACTATATGGGTGACTACCTGCAACTTAATATGAAAGCGACCCATGTTATGTGCATAGAAATAGCCAATAAGTAACATGACTTGATAAAACACTAAACTTGCTGACCAGATAGAGGCACCACCACCAAATTGCGGTAGAAGTTGCTTTGAAAGCATCGGCTGAATTTGAAAAATTAAAAAAGCACTGATGAAAATAGTGAGCGTTGATAAATATTTATACATTGTTTTTATTACCTATTTTGAATAGCAAAAACAATCCAATAGCCAGAGCAAAGTGACAATGGAGTAACCCTTGAGTTTCTCTTAAGAAAACCTTAATCTTTGATTCGTAAATATTTATTGGAGAAGTAAGTGGCGCGTTATCGAATCGGTAAATTTGTAATTGATGAGAGTCGATGTTTAATTTCATCGCAAGATTATGAGCAAATAGTCGAGCCAAAGGTCATGGATGTATTACATACCCTTTATTTAAATAAAGGTGAAGTTGTAAGCCAAGAAGTAATCTTTGCAAAAGTATGGCCTAATGCTACCTATAACCCAAGTTCGGTACAGCGTTGTATCGCATTGCTACGAAAAGCACTCCAAGAAGATGCCAAAAATCCGCAGTATATAATTACACACCCTAAGCGCGGTTATAGCCTTGAAAAAGTAACACAGGGGCAGAGCAAAAAACTAAAAGCGCAAAATCTTGGGTTGCTGTTTTTTTTACTAGTAAGCCTTATCGCTATTGCGTGGCAACTAATCCCTAAACAGCAAGATACTGCTCACTTTACCCAGTTGATGCCACTCACTTCGAGTGAACTAAATGAAGCTAATTTGTCACTTTCACATAGCGGTAAGTACCTTGCTTTTGTTAGAGGTGATAAAGGAAGTCAGCAGATTTGGCTTAAAGAGCTTGCGACAGAGCGAGAAGTGAGGCTGACAGAAGATGCTGCAAGCTACTATGCATTGGGGTGGTCGACCTCCGATAATGCGCTTGCATTTGTGAAAAGTACAGAGCAGAAACAACATCTAAACACGATAAGCATTGATTTATCTAAATTTCAGCCATTAGAACAAGCGACGGTGAGTGTTTTTGATGACACCGTTGTAACCAGTCACCACATCGATTGGCATGCTGATAAGCTCTATTACATAGAAAAAGATAAACTACACAACGATACTCGACTCGTTTCACTTAACTTAGAATCTAAACAAAAGGAACATTTACTAGCTGCCACACAGCAAGATTGGTTACTTGTTAATGCGTTATCGAAAGACGGCCGTAAAGTCGCAATGGGGATTGAAGCGGGGCAAAACAAATACCGTATTGATGTACTCGACCTAGCCAGTAAAAAAATACAAACTATTGCCATTATAGAAAACGGTATTCAAGGGTTAAGTTGGCACCCGAATAATCAAGCACTATTGATTAGCCAACGAAATCAGCTTGTTAATCTGGATCTTGATGGTGAGCAGCAGTTAATTTCATTTAATAATTATCAAATAATCCGTGATGCCCAGTACACACCAGACGCTGAAGCGATTTTGATGGAGCTAGTGAATGTTGATGTAGATATTGTTAGCCAAACACGTGCTAACCCTGACAATCTGACTAAACTCGTAGATACCTCATCAATCGACTTTCTACCCGTGTTTTCGCCAGACTCAACTAAATTTGTTTTTGAGTCTCATCGTTTTGGATTAAAGCAATTATTTTTATACGATAATGGTAAGCAAACGCGCATTTTTGCTAACCCTGATAACCTTGAGTTATTTGGTATTGTTTGGAGCCAAGACGCACGGCAGGTTTACACCGCAAGTAAAGATACATTGTTTAAAATTGATTTAAGCAGTGGCACTTATGAAACAATTCCTCATGGAAATCACTCTTTTTACTTGCGAGAAATGTATCACAATCAAGACGCGATTTTAGTTTCATATCGAGCGGAGGATGGACAGACGTTTCATCCAGCAAAATTCGATTTAACAAGCCTAACTTTGACACCTTTCATAGGCTCAGGGAAACGTTTAAGCTGCTATGGCATGGATTTAGATGAGCAAGACCAGATCTATTTTTCAAATAGCAACGAAGTGTTTCGAGTTAATAGCCGAGGAGATACTGAGACTGTTTGGCAAGCTGCTAACAATGACATCATTGGTATATCTGTAAGTAATCAGCAATTAGCGGTCACTATGGAGCATGCTGATACCATTAGTTTCCAACGTATTGATTTGGCAACCGCTGCAACAGAAAGTTGGCAATTAACTCAACCTAAGCAACATATGCTGATTAACAGTGCCCATGATTTAACAGAGTTTTTATACCTTACAGAGCCTAATAGAACTCGTAAGTTAGTAAAACTTCTTTAGCTTGATATGTTTTTTACGTCTTAATCAACTCCACAAGCTGCTTAAGCTGTTCATGACTGAGAGGGTTGTGGGCATGATTACCATAAAGCAGGACGATATCAATGACAGGCAGTACCGGAAGTGAGTTATCGCTCACCTCTTCCACACCCGATTGCATGCTTATTCGCGCCATAGTGCCAATTGCCAGTCCTTGTTTAATCAAGCCATGTAACGCTCCCGCTGAGCCACAACAGGCAATAATATTAAAACGACGCTCGGCTTTTAATAGACCCTCAATACTGGCTTGGTGAAACTTACAGTCTCGTTGAAACAAGGCGATAGGAAGTGGTGTTGAATCGTTAATCTCAAAAGCAGGGCTTTTCACCCACACGCCTTGGCTTGATTGCAATAAGTAGCCTTCTTCACTGTCTGGCGAGCGAGTGGCAATCACCAAATCGAGCATACCTTGGTCTAGTTTGGCTCTAAGCTCAGTACTTGGGGCGCAGCTTATTTGTAAATCCAGTGCATTAAACTGTTGGTGTAAAGCATCAACAAGCTCTGGCAGTAAAGAGTGGGCATAGTCATCAGGACAACCAATGCGCACACGTAAATTGCCAGTGCCTGCTTTTAATTGCTTAAAGGCTTCATCATGAAGCGTTATCAATTGCTTAGCATAGCTTGCTAGCTGGTGGCCTTGATGGGTTAGCACCAGTTGACGACCTTGCTTTTCAAATAGCGGGCTTGCGAGGTCTTGTTCAAGCTTTTTCATTTGCATACTTACCGCAGATTGGGTTCTGCAAATTTGTGCTGCAGCGCGGGTGAAACTGCCTGTATCAACAAAGGCACAAAAAGTTCTAAGGGCATCAATATCCATAATGTATCAGCTTTTCTTATGGGTAGCATAAAAACAATTGGCGAGTAATTACCCAATTGCTGTTTTATAGTGAGCCTAATCTAAACGTTAAAGGAAGCACAATGCAATTATTTATTGGTAATAAAAATTACTCAACTTGGTCATTGCGGGCCTGGTATTTACTGAGTAAATTCAATATCTCTTTTACAGAGCAACAATTAATATTAGATACGCCTGAATTTTATGAAGCATTAAAAAGTAAGTTTCCCGTGCAAAAAGTGCCGGCTCTTATTGATGCTGAGTTAACCGTATGGGATTCACTCGCTATTTGTGAATACATCAATGATGCTTATCTAAATGGTGCTGCTTGGCCTAGTGAAATAGCTCAAAGAGCAAGAGCGCGCAGTCTAGCGGCTGAGATGCACTCTGGTTTTGCTGCACTTCGTAATGAAATGCCAATGAATATCCGCGCTAAAAGGCATGTTGAATTATCAGAGCAAGCTAAAAAAGACATTGCACGTATCGATGAGATATTCTCTACTCAGCAGCAAAGTTACCCTAATACCTGGTTATTTGGAGAGTTCTCTATTGTTGATGCGATGTTTGCACCTGTGGTGCTGCGCTTTAAAACCTATCAGGTTACGCTTTCGCATGCTGCACAAGTTTATTGCCAGCACGTACTTAGTTGCCCGGTAATGCAAAGTTGGATCTGCGAAGCCCTAAAAGAAACCGACATTGTAGACTGTGATGAAGCAGGTGAAGAAATTAAATAACTGAAATTTAGAGTATTTTCCTATTTAAATTATTGTCTACTATACTTTTATTTGGGGTTTTTTGTCGTATTTTTATACAAAAATACTAGTTTAATTAGTGAGCATACACTCTATACTAGAGTAGTTGCTCTTTAATCGAACACCCCTCACTTCCTTTCGTAGTAGGCATTTATTTATGGGCGCTTTTGCAGCAAAATTATTAAACGAAGATATGTCGATTGAGCGCTATGCCTGTCAATTTAAGTCGCTGCAGGTAGAGCAAATATTTTTACAAAGTAAATTCGCGCAAGATAAAAAGATAGCGCAGTTTTTGTGCTGCATAATTGCATTAGTTACCACGCTTGTAACCTTCTTCGATAAGATGATTATTCAAGCTTCATATTGGCCAGATATTGCTCTAACAGGCCGAACAATTATGGTTTCAGTATGTGTTTTGAGTGCATTTGGTCTGAGTTATATTAAAACAATCCAGTTATTTCGATTGGTAATATCTGTATTTATGCTTTTCTTATTTTTGAATATGCAGTTTATGGCTATTACTTATGAACGTTTTTACATTCTTCATATGTTTTTTGATGTGATCATTTTGATCACATTTTATTTTTCGACCCTAGTATCAATTAAGTTATCGGTATTTTTAAGTATTTCATATAGTGCCCTTGCTATCTCTGTTATCTATTTTAATAAAGACATCTCTAGCCACTCCCTTTATATGGTTATTTTAGCGCATGTTGCGGCCAACTTAGCAGGCATGATTATGGCTGCTCATGAGCATATTATCCGTAGGGAGCTGTTTGTAAGGAATACTCAGCTTGCGCAACTTGCTCACGAAATGAAAACCCAAGCACTCAAAGACTCACTCACTCAACTGCCTAACCGCCGCGCTTTTGATAATGCTTTCCCAGAGTACCAAAGGCTCACTCAGCAGCAACAAGGTGAGTCAAAACAGGTCTGTGTTATTTTGGCTGATATTGATTATTTTAAACGTGTGAATGATACCCATGGCCACGAGGTGGGGGATGTTGTATTACAACGTTTTTCTGCTTTTTTAACTCACTCACTACGTACTTCTGATGATGTGTATCGCTTTGGCGGAGAGGAGTTTGTAATTGTACTACCACTATGCTCTGTGCCAGATGCAACGGTTATTATTAATAGTATGATCTCAAGGTTGAACAGTGAAATGTGCGAAGTTGGTGAGTTATCTTTACCAATTCGCGCCAGTTTTGGTTTAACTGTGATGAGAGAAGAGGAGCAAAAATCAGTTATATCAAGAGCTGATGCTGCACTTTATCAGGCTAAAGATGCAGGACGTAATCAATTAGTTATTAAACTTTAATAGCTTAATTATGCGTTAAAACATGTACCTTAAAGTCATTTCGGTATAATCTTTAATCATATTATTTTCTTATATTAGCAAGCAAGGAGTCGCGAATGCTAACACGCCACGATAAAGGGTATAAAATTTCAATTAGAGCCAGTGTCTTGCTGGTATTTGCCCTTGCAAGTTTACTCACAGGCGTGGTGGCGATTAGTTTGCATTATTACTTTAGTGAAAAGCTGATACTGCAAACTAAATCAGAACAATTTAAACAAACTAGCCAGCAAATAGCCGATCACATCACTCGAATCAACCATCGTGCCGACAATACCTTAAGCGTGATGATCCACGACACGCGATTATTTTCGAATAGCCAAGATAATAAAGAGATTTTACAGCATGTATTGCTCGAAATTTTAACGCGCCATCCAGACTTTTATTCGCTTATTCTTGGTCATGCTAATGGCGACTTATTACAGGTTATTAATTTAAAAGGCTATGCCAAGCTTCCTTCATCGTTTCAACTTGATGAAGACGATCATTGGCTGGTGTATCAAATTACAGGGCAGGGCAGCGATCGTAAGCAAGTAACCACGTATTTAGACGAGTCGCTCAACGTTCGTAAAAGAGATACGCAAGCGACAGATTACGACCCGCGCACCCGTGTTTGGTTTCAGGATGCAACCAGTACTTCGGTGACGAAAACTGAGCAGTATGTGTTTAACGTATTTGATGTACCAGGTTATACCTATGCAATTAAATCAGCGCAAACAGGCGATGTATTAGCGATTGATATTGCCAGTGCAAGTTTGAATCATTTTTTAACCGCGCAACAAACTAAAATGAAGCACTTGGTTGAAAGTGAAATGTATGTTTATCGGGGTGATGGCGAGATTATTGCGAGTAGTAAAAATCAAAGCCATCAGCATAGTTTTGCTGATTTATCCCAGTTAGTTAAATTAGATGAGCAGCAATCTGGGCTTGCTAATAAAGCGCATCAATTTGGTAAAATGCTAAGCGTGCAAGAAAAGGGCATAGAAAAGTACATGTTTGTGCTGCCTCTGCCGCTCAGTAGCGATATGCAATCTGATGAAGTGGATTATTTCACCGTACTGGTATCTAAAGATGACGTGTTAGCGGTAATTAAAGAAAAAATACGCATTTCAATTTTAGTCACGGGTTTATTTTTACTTTTGCTGCTGCCCGTTTCATGGTTTTTTGCCTCTTCAATCGTTAACCCAATACTTAAACTAGTGGGTGAGAACAAAAAAATTCAACAGCGCGATTACAATGAGGTCTCAACACTTTCGAGCCATATTTTAGAAATTCATTATTTAGCTAGTTCGATGGTCGATATGAGTCGTTCCATTGAGCAACATGAAAATTCACAAAAAGCGTTGATGGAATCCTTTGTTGAGCTTATTGCGCAAGCCATTGATGATAAATCTCCCTATACGGCAGGGCATTGTGAGCGGGTGCCAGAGCTGGGTATTTGGCTTGCTGATGCAGCATCAGGTTCAACAGATGAGGCGTTTTCTAAGTTCAGCTTTAAAACCCCTGATGAGCGACGCGAGTTTCGTTTAGCAGCTTGGTTGCACGATTGCGGTAAAATCACCACACCAGAGCATATTGTTGATAAAGGCACTAAGCTCGAAACCATTTATAACCGTATTCATGAAGTACGCACCCGATTTGAAGTGCTGCTGCGTGATGCAAAAATTGCTTACTATGAACAACTATTAGCGCACCCAGAGCAGCAATCTGTGCTTGAGCAAAAGCTTGAGCAACAAACTGAAAAGTTACACGCAGACTTTAGCTTTATTGCTGCCTGTAATGTTGGTGGTGAGTTTATGGATGAAGCGCAGCTGTCTCGTTTACATGAGGTTGCTAGCATTAAGTGGCAGCGCCATTTTGACGCAAGTTTAGGTTTATCACCCCTTGAAGAAATGCGTATGGCTGATTTGAAGAGTCAGCATTTACCTGTCGAAGAGTCACTGCTAAGCGATAAGCCAAGTGATTTAATTCCACACGAAAAAGCCGTTGAGTACCCAGAGAGTTTGGGCATTAATATGGTCATTCCTGAGTATAAATATAACCTTGGCGAAGTGTATAACTTGTCGGTTGCGCGGGGCACGTTAACAGCGGAAGATCGATTTAAGATCAATGAGCATGTGATCAGCACAATTCGTATGCTTGGTAGTGTGCCATTCCCTAAAGAATTAGCGAAAGTTCCGCGTTATGCGTCAACCCATCACGAAACCTTAAAAGGCACCGGTTATCCACGAAAATTAACCGCTGAGCAGTTATCAATACCTGAACGTGTGTTAGTACTTGCTGACATCTTCGAAGCATTAACCGCGGCAGATAGACCTTATAAAAAAGCGAAACCTCTGAGTGTTGCTATTGATATTTTAGCGAAAATGGTCGATGACGATCACATTGACCGTGACGTATTTGAGCTCTTTTTAACTTCAGATATATACCTAAAATATGCAAAACAGTTTTTACATGAGTCGCAAATCGATTCGGTCGATATTCAAAAATATCTAAGATAATTATTTGCTTATGCTTTAGGCTAATATTGCAGTGTTTTTGTTTGTAATACAAAGTTATTGGTGTATAAAGATTATACAAGCTAATATTATTTACGAACAAAGCATTGCAAGGAGATGCATAAGTGCTGGTATCTGCTTTTCAAAAACTTAAACAAAAAATTCGTTTTTCGATTCGTCTTACCGTTGTCGCGGTGTTCGTATTAGCCACCTCATTAACAGCTCTGATTGCAATTAGCCTGCAATATTATTTCAGTGAAAAAATGGCTTTAGAAGCCAGTGTTAAAAACTTTAATTTAGCTACCGGCTCCGTTGCTGATTACCTTACTGGGGTGAATGAAAAGTCAGAAAACACATTAAGTGTGATGGTACAAAACAGCAGCCTTATCAGCGCCGACAGCGTAGATAAAAGTGAACTGAGAGATGTCATGAGCGAAATCATGCAGCTCAATCCATTGTTTTATGCCTTATATGTCGGCTATGAAAATGGTGACTTTTATGAGTTAATTAATTTAGAAAGTAGTGAAATTGTTCGCCAGCAGTTGCAAGCCATTGAAGCGGATCGTTGGGTAGTGATCCATATTAGCGGTGAAGGTGCAGAGCGTATTCAGCACACTCATTACTTTGATCAGCAATTTAATTTGCGTATCTCTCAAACAAAGAGTACCAGCTATGATCCGCGAGAGCGTTTGTGGTTTAAGCAAGCAAACTCGACCCGAGTCAATAAAACCAAGCCGTATTTTTTCACTCACTTGCAAGCTCCCGGGCAAACCTATTCGATAAAGTCGGCAAGAGAAAATAGTGTATTGGCGTTAGACGTGAGCCTATCGAGCATCTCTGAGTATTTAAGTAAACAGCAAAGTAAAATGAGCAGCCAGTATTTAAGTGAGCTGTATATTTACAACAAAGAAGGTGAAATTGTTGCCTCTAACCAACAAAAAAATAGCTTACTATTGCCAAGGCTTGAAAAGCTAGCTCTTACTGAAGATCAGCAAAGTGTATTGGCGAAGTACCCTTATTTAAGTGTTTCTAACGAAACCAATTGGCCACCAATGGACTTTAGTGTTGGCGGAAACCCAAAAGGCTATAGTATTGATTATATTAATGGTTTGGCTGAGTTACTTGGAATTAAGGTGACTTTTATTAATGGCTTTACCTGGGCTGAGTTTTTAAGCCAATTTGCAAAAGATGAAATAGACATTATTCAGCCTATTTTTAAAACGCCTGCCAATGAGCCGCTTGGTCTTATGAGTCAAACTATGGCGACCTTACCGTTCAGTATCATTACAGCAAAAGGTTCCACACCCGTTGTTACTATGAAGCAGTTAGCGGGCAAACAGTTGGCTATTGGCGAGGGCTGGTCGGTGATTAACGTGATCAAAGAGCACTTTCCCGACATCGATATTGTTGAGCTACCTAGTACTAAAGCGGTGCTTGATGCAGTAAGCCAAGGGCGCGTCTATGCTGGTTTAGACAACGAGGCGGTATTCAAGTACACCCAAAAGCAGTTTTTTATTGATGGTATTCAGTACAATCAGCTTGATAGTTATAGCCACGATCTACTACCCGATACCCTGCATTTATTGTTTCATCCAGAGGATGCAGCGCTTAAAGACTTAATCGATATGGCAATCACTCAGTTGCCAAATTCGTACATTGCGGCACTCGAGCGAAAATGGTTAGGGAGCGATGCCAGTCAGCAAACACAAGTTATTGGCACTGTGCCATATCCTGAGTTTCTAACTTTAATTACAGATGAAACAAACTTTGCCCATTTACGTTTGATGACCCTAAATGGCATTGAAAAGTACGTGTATATCACTCCGCTTTCAGAAGGGGGCATTAATAGCGATTACTTAGCGATAGTGGTGCCGAAAGAGGGGGTACTAAGCTCTACCCGTGAGAAAATTAAGCTCTCTATTTTTATCACTGCCGCATGCTTAATTATGGTATTGCCGGTGTCGTGGTTTTTTGCCTCACCCATTGTTGCACCTATTAAGACCTTAGAGGGCGAAAACTTAAAGATAAAGCGCCGTCAGTTTGACCAAGTTTCAACGTTAAAAAGCAATATTAAAGAAATCAATAACCTGGCCACCTCTATGGTGCAAATGAGTCAATCTATTCAGCAGCATGAGCAAAATCAAAAAGCCTTAATGGAATCATTTATTGAGCTTATTGCGCAGGCCATCGATGATAAATCGCCTTATACAGCAGGGCACTGCGAGCGGGTACCAGAGCTGGGCATTATGCTGGCCAAAGCGGCTTCAAGTTCCAATGAACACGCTTTTAAAGAGTTTGCCTTTAAAAATAAAGACGAGTTAAGAGAGTTTAGCCTCGCGGCTTGGCTACATGACTGCGGTAAAATCACCACCCCAGAGCATATCGTCGACAAAGGCACTAAGTTAGAAACCATTTATAACCGTATTCATGAAGTGCGTACACGTTTTGAAGTACTGTGGCGAGATGCAGAAATCGCTTATTTAAAAGCATTGCAAAGTTCACCAGAAAAGCAACCTGAGCTCGAGGCTGAGCTTGGCAAACGCCAAGCACAATTACGCAGTGATTTTTCGTTTATCGCAGCTTGCAATGTGGGTGGCGAATTTATGGATGAAGCAAGTCTTAAGCGTTTAGAGGCGCTAAGTAACATAACGTGGCAGCGACATTTTAACGATAAGGTAGGCCTTTCTCCAGTTGAAGAGCTGCGAGTTCACAGCAGCGATGAGCAGTTGCCTGTTACTGAAAAGCTACTTTCAGATAAGCCTGAACATCTGATCACCCATGATAAACCTATTGAGTATGACGAGCGCTTAGGCATTAAAGTAAGCATTCCTGAATACAAGTATAATCTTGGTGAGCTGTATAACTTGCAAATTCAGCGCGGTACGTTAACAAACGAAGACCGCTTTAAAATTAATGAGCATATTATCAGCACTATTCGAATGCTCGATAATGTGCCGTTCCCTGAAGAGTTAGCACGGGTGCCACGTTATGCCTCGACCCATCACGAAACTCTAAAAGGCACGGGCTATCCGCGTAAGTTATCTGCAGATGATTTATCGATACCTGAGCGTGTGCTGGTGCTAGCTGATATCTTTGAAGCATTAACCGCAGCCGATAGACCTTATAAAAAAGCCAAGCCACTCAGTGTTGCCATTGATATTTTAGCCAAGATGGTAGCCGATCAGCATGTTGATGAAGATGTGTTTAAATTGTTCTTAACTTCAGGTATTTACCTTGAATATGCAAAACGCTATTTAAACCCAGAACAAATCGATGATGTTGATATCGCAAAATACCTGTAACTGAGGGTGGTTGCTTTTACTTTAGAGTGAAAAGTCCGTACAATTCGCCTCGTTTTTAGTGACGCTTTTAACGAGATGAATTCAAGCCGTATGCATCAGATTGCTGACTTAATCGCTATTTTTGAAAGCACCTTTTATCAAAGCCATAACACGCGTTTGATCAAAGGTGATGATGAACCTATTTACCTGCCTGCTGATGAGCAAACGCCTTATCACCAAATTGTGTTTGCCCACGGTTTTTATGCCAGTGCTTTACACGAAATTGCCCATTGGCTGGTGGCAGGTAAGGCACGTCGGTTAAAAGAAGATTATGGCTATTGGTATTGCCCAGATGGTCGTGATAAGCACCAGCAAGCTGAATTTGAAGCAGTTGAAGTAAAGCCCCAAGCTATCGAATGGGCGCTCAGTACTGCAGCAGGTTTTGATTTTAATGTATCGGTTGATAATTTAAATGGCGAGCAAACCTGTCGATTCGATTTTCAAGCGCGAGTTCACCAGCAAGTGTTGAGCTTTTTAGCATCTGGCTTTAATCAGCGCACGACAGCACTTCTTAAAGCATTGAGTGATTTCTATAAAACCCCATGGCCACTATCGGCTGCTCAGTTTACGTGGCAGCGCGATTTTCATGGCAACCCAGGAGCTTTATCTGATGCAGTTTAAATTAGGTTTGATTGTAAATCCGGTTGCCGGCTTAGGTGGCAGTGTCGCACTAAAGGGCAGTGATGGCGCAGATACCGCCGCAAAAGCAATGCAACTTGGTGCTGAGCCAAAAGCAAACTTACGCACTCGAGCGGCACTTGAAGTGCTGCTTGCCCATCAAGATGACTTAATCATTTACACTGTAAACGCTGAAATGGGCGAGCAAACGGCAAAGCAACTAGGCTTTCAAAGCCAAGTTATTTACCAAACAAACGATATCACCACTCCAGATGACACAGAGCAGGCTGCCAAGCTATTAGTTGAGCAAGGTGTCGACCTTATTTTATTTGCGGGTGGCGATGGTACTGCCCGTAATATTTGCCATGCGGTTGGCGATAGCACTCCTGTATTAGGTATTCCTGCAGGCTGTAAAATTCATTCTGGGGTTTATGCTATTACCCCAAAAGCAGCTGGGCGTGTTGTTGAGATGCTAGTTAAAGGTGAACTTGTCAGCCTTGGTGATGCTGATGTAATGGATATCGACGAAGAAGCATTTCGCGAAGGCACGGTAAAAGCTAAGCGCTATGGTGAAATGCAAGTGCCGAGTGAAGTACGTTATGTACAGGCGGTTAAAAATGGCGGTAAAGAAACCGATGAATTAGTGCTTGCCGATATCGCTGCCTATGTTGTTAGTGAAATGGATGAAGACTGCTTATATGTGATGGGCAGTGGTTCTACAGTCGCGGCAATTATGGAAGAAATGGGTCTTGAAAATACCTTGCTGGGTGTAGACTTAGTGGCAGACCAAGAGCTTATCGCGCAGGATTTAACTGCTCAGCAATTACTTGAACTTACACAAGGTAAAGAAACCAAATTGGTGATCACCTTAATTGGTGGCCAAGGCCATATCTTCGGCCGAGGTAATCAGCAATTAAGCCCTGCACTTATTCGTGCCATTGGTCGCGACAATATTATTGTGGTGGCTACTAAAACTAAATTACAGGCCTTAAATGGCCGACCACTGATTGCCGACACGGGTGATAGTGAGTTAGACGATGAATTAAGTGGTTACATTCGCGTAACCACAGGTTTCAATGACCATATTATGTATGCAGTGGGTCATCAAGATGGGCTGCACCCAGAGGAGAAGTAACAATGAGTTTAGTAAGTTATATTGATGCAGCGCAGCAATATTTTGATGATTTAGTCGATAAAGCAACTGACGACGAGCTATTTGCTGGTGGCTATTTACGTGGTCACTTTGACTTAGCTGTAGGCTATGCACAAGTAGAAGAATTAAACTTATCGATTGATGAGTTAAATAATCAAGTTGAATCTAGCCTAGTTAAAGCTTATCGCAACGGTGAGTTAAACGAAGAAGATAAAGAGCTTGTTGTGCGCTTATGGGATGAAGTTAAAGCTCTTGCAGCCTAATCTAATTAAATAAAATTCTGTAAAGCGACCTGTGTCGCTTTTTTTACATTATCACTTTACCTTTATCAGGTAATTCCATTAACTTAAAATTTACCTTAGTAGTTAGATACGTTAAGGTTAACGAGATATTTTTCCAGGGAATTTGAAAATGAATAACAATAATGATGTGCAGGCACCAAGTGGTGCAATCGCACGTTTTCTAAATACCATAGAAAGGGTAGGTAACAAGCTGCCTGATCCGGCGATTATCTTTTTAGTCGCAATGCTACTTATTTGGTTTTTATCTTGGCTTTTCTCGGGCACTACATTTGATGCAATCGACCCGCGCACCGGCGAAGCCATCGTTGTAAACAACCTATTAGCAGGGGACTCCCTTGCCACCTTCTTATCTTCGATGGTTAAAACCTTCACTGGCTTTGCGCCGCTTGGTGTAGTGCTGGTTGCTATGTTAGGTGTTGGTGTTGCTGAGCATTCTGGCTTTATCAATACCGGTCTTAAATTAATGTTAAAAGTAACGCCTAAGCAACTTTTAACACCGTCTATTATTTTAGTGGCGATTGTTAGTCATACCGCAACTGATGCCGGTTACGTACTAGTTATTCCACTTGCTGGAGTTATCTTTTATGCGATGGGGCGCCATCCGCTAGCTGGTATTGCAGCTGCGTTTGCCGGGGTAAGTGGTGGCTTTAGCGCAAACTTTATTCCGTCAGGGATTGACCCGTTACTGCAAAGCTTTACCCAAAGTGCGGCGCAAATTATTAACCCAGATATGGCGATTAACCCGCTTAATAACTGGTTTTTCACCTCAGCTTCGAGCTTATTTATTATCTTATTAGGTTGGTATATCACAGATAAAATCATCGAGCCACGTTTACAAAACACGCCACTTGATGGAGATACCGAAGACCTACCTGCCTTTGATGAAGCACGCAGTGATGAAAAGCGTGCGTTTTATATTGCAAGCACTGTGATGATTGCAGGCCTTGCTCTACTTTGGTTTATCTCAGCGCCAGCCGACTCAGCAATGCGTAGCAGTGATGGCTCGTTAACTAATTTCCGCTCGCCATTAATGCAATCAATTGTGCCACTTATCTTCTTACTGTTTTGGATCCCTGGTGCCGTCTACGGTTTTGCCGTGGGTACCTTCAAAAGCTCTAAAGATATGATAGATGCAATGAGTAAAGCGATGAGCGGCATGGCTTACTATATTGTTATGGCGTTCTTCTGTGCGTTATTTATTGCTGCATTTAGTAAATCAAACCTAGGTGCATTACTTGCAATTGAAGGGGCGCAACTATTAAAAGCAATGGCTCTGCCAAGCTCAGTCACTGTGGTAGGTATTATTTTCTTAACGGCGTTCGTGAACCTATTTGTCGGCTCAAGCTCAGCAAAATGGGCGCTATTAGGGCCAATCTTTGTACCCATGCTGATGCAACTGGGTATTTCACCTGATTTAACACAAGCAGCGTACCGTGTAGGTGACTCAAGCTCGAATATCATCACGCCATTGATGCCATACTTCCCACTGGTTGTTGTGTACTGTCAAAAGTATGTAAAAGGCACCGGTATCGGCACTTTAATCGCGATGATGTTACCGTATTCAATCGCCTTCTTAATCGGTTGGAGTATCTTCTTACTCGCATACTGGGGCTTAGGTATCCCTCTTGGCTTACAATCAAGCTACGCATACCCAGCCATCGGCTCATAAGGATTAAACTAACAAAGCCTCAGCAATCCAGTGTGAGGCTTTAAAAAACTGAAGGCTGATAGCTGACGGCTGACAGCTTTACTACAGACACAAAAAAACCTTGTCACTCTCATGACAAGGTTTTTTATTGCTTACAGCTTACAGCTTACAGCTTACAGCTTCGTTTAGTTCGCAGTGAAGCTCACTGGACGACGCTCTTTACGAGGGCCACCACGTTTTTCGCCACGGTCTTTGAAGTTACGCTTCTTATCACCACGATCACCACTTGGGCGCTCAGAGCGAGGAGCCGCAGGACCTTGGTCTTGCGTTAGCGTCATATTCATCGGACGTTTACAGATAAATACCTTTTGGAAGTGATCAAGCACATCTTTTGGCATGTTCTGTGGTAACTGTACCGTACTGTGATTGTCATGTAAGCGAATATCACCAATGAACTTGCTTGAGATATCAGCTTCGTTAGCAATCGCACCAACGATATTTTTAACTTGTACACCGTGCTCACGACCTACTTCGATACGGTAAGTATCCATAGGACCCATGTTACGGCTGTTGCGCTCACGCGGCTCACGAGGTTTACGCTCGCGTCCTTGGCGGTCGCCACGATCACCACGCTCATTGCGACGACGCTCGTTGCGTTCGCCACGTGGTTGAACTTTAACTTCTTCAACCTTGATTGGTGATTGTTGCTGCGCTAAACAAAGTAATGCACCTGCTAAATCTTCAGTACTTAGCTCAAGTTTTTCTGCCATGTTAGCAGCAACTTGATTAAAGAAAGTGATGTCTTTGTTTTCAAGAGCAATTGTAAGCTTGTCTTGAAGCGCTTTAATACGCTTTTCTTCAACAACTTTAGCTGTTGGTAAATCAACTTGTGCGATATCAGATTTCGTATGACGAATGATATTTTTAAGTAAATAACGCTCGTTATGTTTTACGAAAAGAATCGCTTTACCTTGACGACCCGCACGACCAGTACGGCCAATACGGTGAACGTAGGCTTCTGAATCTTGTGGAATATCGTAGTTAATTACTAAGCTTAAACGGTCTACATCAAGACCACGTGCAGCAACGTCTGTTGCAATAACGATATCAACTAGGCCGTTTTTCAAACGATCTACTGTACGTTCACGTGCTTGTTGGTTCATGTCACCATTAAGTGGTGCCGCAGAGAAACCTTCGCGCTCAAGTAATTCAGCTAACTGTACCGTGTCGTTACGTGTACGTACGAAAACAATTGCACCATCGTATTGTTCTGCTTCTAAGAAGCGAACGATTGCTTTGTTTTTGTGTACGTGTGCATTCCAAAATACTTGCTCAACCGTTGATACAGTTGAGTTACGCGCAGAAATATGAACTTGCTCAGGCTCATTCATGTACTTGCTGCTGATATTTTGAATTTGCTTAGGCATGGTCGCCGAGAAAAGACATGTTTGCTTTTCACGTGGCGTTTTCTCCATGATGCTTTCTACATCATCAATGAAGCCCATGCGTAACATTTCGTCTGCTTCATCAAGAACAAGGGCTTGTAAGCTCTCAAACTTGATTGTGCCACGGTTAATGTGGTCAATTAAGCGACCTGGCGTTGCAACAATGATTTGCGCGCCACGACGAAGTGCACTTAGTTGGATGCTATAGCTTTGGCCACCATAAAGGGCTAAAACTTCAACACCACGAGTATGCTTAGCATATTGTTCGAATGCCTCAGCTACTTGGATCGCAAGTTCACGCGTAGGCGTTAAAACAAGGATCTGTGGCTGCTTCACAGACGGGTCAATATTATTTAGTAACGGCAGTGCAAATGCTGCTGTTTTACCTGTACCCGTTTGCGCTAGTCCCAGTACGTCCTTTCTTTCTAGCAATAACGGTATACATTGAGCTTGGATTTCAGATGGAGTCTTGTAACCCAACTCTTCAACTGCTTTAAGGATTGCAGGAGAAAGATTTAGAGATTCAAACGTGACTGGTTCTGACATTAATACGCCTCAACGAATTTAAAGAGGCGCGCATTGTATAGGAAATACAATGCAATTGCTTGTATAAATTACAACTAATTTGTATGTGGTTGATGTTGGTCATAATTTAATCAGTTCAAAATTACCAAAATCAACCACGTTTACAATTTATTGATATAACCCTAAATTTTCTTTAGCGTATGCTTCGAATTCAGTGAAGCCACCAATGTGGGCTTGGTCAATAAAAATCTGTGGTACGGTTGGGCAAGGTTTACCTGCAGACTGTTCTAAATCTGCTTTGCTGATGCCTTCTTTAATGATGTCGATATAACGGTATTTAAAATCGTCACGCTCATTTGCTAGTTTTTCAGCAACGTCTTTTGCACGAACACAGTATGGGCAGCCTTCACGGCCAAAAATTACAGTTAACATATCGCTCTCCTCGATTTGAATGTGTTTATCATCTTAACGGATTAAATGAATAAAAACAGCGCATAAAATCGATTGCACTGTTCTGTTTTTTCTCACTAAATGCGATTGAGCTAATCAAGTGTGCGCATCCTGAGGCCAAGTTCTGTTGAGTAACCCATAGAATGCGCAGTAATGGCCAACTGCTCATCAATAACATAATAAGTTGGGTAGGCACTGATTTTATAATCTTGACCTGTACTTTTACTGCCAAGTAACACCGGCATTGTTAATTCGAGTGAATCAGTAAACTGTTTAACTTCAGCAATATTTTGGTAATCGAGGGCAATTGCTATGGCATTTAACTTACCTTGCTGATGAGCCTTTTCTAAATTTGGCATACTGTAGCGACAAATTGAGCACCAAGGTGCAAAGAAATACACCACTGTTTGCTTTCCTTGTAATTGTGCAATGGTCATCCGCTCTGTTGGGTCTTTTAGCGTAGCTAAATTAAAATAGGGGGCAGGAGTTTTATCAGTTGAGAGTAAATTACGTTGCTGAAATGCGGTTACGGCATACACAACGACTGCCATTAACACGACATTTTTTAGCACACTGATAAATTTTTTTAAAAAAGTTGGATTTTTTTTCATTGTTATTTTGTACGTTGTTAGCCCTTTAAAATCAACTTATTCAGACCAGTTTGAGGGTGTTAAAATTTCAATTAACTTAAAAAAAGTGCAATTTTTTTTGCTAAAAATCTTGAAAAGATTTTACCCGCCCATAGATAGTTTAATGAGGACGCCTGATGGGTCCCAAACAAACTAAAGTAATTGAAATATATAGTATTAATTTAACTTTGTTAGCACTGGTTCAATAGAAGAGTACTAACAAAATATCGCTTAAATATGAGGATATAATTATGCGTACAGTAGACTTATCACCACTTTATCGTTCATTCATCGGTTTCGATCATTTAGCATCATTAATGGATGCGGCAGCTCGCACAGACAAGCAGCCAAGTTTTCCTCCGTACAACATCGAAGCACTCGATAAAGACAAATATCGTATCACTATGGCTGTAGCAGGTTTTAGTGACAGTGAATTGACCATCGAGTCAGAAAACAACACATTGAAAGTCAGCGGTACTAAAGCTGATAAACAAGATAATGCTGAACGTAAGTTCATTCACCAAGGCATTGCTGAGCGTAACTTTGAGCGTAAATTCCAATTAGGTGACCACGTTAAAGTGCTTGGTGCAGACCTTGAAAATGGCTTACTAAGTATCGATTTAGAGCGTGAAATTCCAGAAGCTTTAAAACCACGTAAAATCGAAATCGGTAATGGTAAATTACTCGAAAACAAGTAATTACCAACAGCATTGTTTCCCCTAGTTAGTTTTGCCGCCTCATTTGAGGCGGCTTTTTTATTGTTAAAGCTTTTCTAAATTATCCAAGCACCAGTTAGCCCGTTTGAGAGTGGCTTGCTGTACAGATTCATCCTGTTTATACCAGTTTTTATAAATCATACCGATACGTGGGTTTTGTGATAGCTGTTGTTCGTGCTCTAACATAAAATGCCAATATAGGCTGTTGAATGGGCAAGCATCCTCAGTGGCTTTTTCTTTAATGTTGTAGCTACAATGTTTGCAGTAATCACTCATTTTGTTGATGTAATTTCCACTGGCTGCATAGGGCTTAGTGGCAATTAATCCCCCGTCAGCAAATTGGCTCATTCCCCGAGTGTTGGGCATTTCTACCCATTCTATGGCGTCGATATAAATACCTAAATACCATTCATCTACTTCACTTGGCTCAATAGCGGTTAATAAGCAAAAGTTACCCGTGATCATCAAGCGTTGTATGTGGTGTGCATAAGCCGTTTGCAGGCTTTGTGTAATGGCATGGTGCATACAATTCATGTTTGTTTTACCATGCCAAAAATAATCGGGTAGGGCACGCTTTGCATTTAAGGCATTTTTGCTGGCGTAATCAGGCATATTTTGCCAATAAATACCACGTACATACTCGCGCCAACCGAGAATTTGCCGAATAAAACCTTCAACTTGTGCAATATCAATAGTTTGCTTATCAAAGCTAGTTAACACTTGCTCGATGACCTGCATCGGGTGCAGCATTTTAGTATTAAGGGCAAACGATAAACGGCTGTGATACAAAGACCATTGGTACTGGGACTGGCATGTCATGGCGTCTTGAAACTGACCAAAATGAACCAGTAAATGGTCGCAAAAAAAATCGAGTAACTGCTTTGCTTCAGCGCGTGTGGTTGGCCAAATTAACGTTTCGCTGCACTCACCAAAGGTGTTTACTTTGTGCTTTTCTATTCGTTTAAGGATGTGGCTAACATCGTGACCGAAACACAATGGTTCTGGAATTTCTGTAAGATCGTTCGGTTTTAACTTGTTTCTATTTTGCTGATCAAAATTCCATTTGCCACCACTAGGTTGATTATCATCGTCCATTAAAATATTAAAACGTTTGCGCATAGCACGATAAAAAAACTCCATTTTTACCGGCTTATTTGGCTTAAAGTGCTGGTCAATATCATTAAAAGGTAGTAGAAAGTGTTCTGAATCAACTGCATTGACATTAAATTCGCTCTGCTGTGAAAAGTCTGCAAGTTGCTTTTTAAGGCGGTATTCGTCTGGGTATTGATACTCAATATTTTGGCACTGATAATGCTTAGCTAACCGGGTGAGTAGCCCTGGTAGTGAGTCATCATCTTGTGTGTCATCAAGAGTCAGATGTAGGCAGTTTAAATTCGCTTTTGTCAGTGCATTAGCAAAGTTTTCCATTGCAGCAAAGAAGGCGACCACTTTTTGCAGGTGGTGCTTTACGTAGTCTGTTTCTTGTTTTAACTCAGCGATGACATACAGCGTATCTGGTTGTGATTTTTCTTTAAACCAGCTGTGGCTTGCATTAAGTTGATCGCCAAAAATAAATCTTAAGGTGGTGTATTGCACTTCAAATAGCCTTTGCAGCAAGTAATCTAGGTAACTACGAAGCAATCACAAAGATAGATCGATAAATATAGTCTATAAAAGGTACATGAGTGACATTTTTAATGAGTCATTACTAAGGAAGGGTCGAGATGAAAATTAACTTACATTTACTATTTATAAGCCTGTTAGTTTGCCCTTTGGCCCACAGCACTGTTTATCACTGTGAGAAAAACGGTGTTGCTGAATTTAGCCAACAGCCCTGTGGCAAAGATGCCAAGTTGATTACCATTAAAGAACAAAATCCACACCTTTCGGGCGCGTCAGATAATGCTGTACAAGCATCAGCAGGTAGAGATACCGCAGAGGTCGACCGTTATATCCGCTTAAAGCAAATCGATGCGCAAATAGCAGAACATAACAATAAAATTGATACGTTCAAGCTCAAAATGGACAGGGAAATAGTGGCTTTAACTGAGCAATCAGATGCTCAGCTACGTAACTTAGTGGGGGCTAAAAAACAAGCTGCAATCGCCAAACAAATGACCGCGGTATCTGAGCGTTACGGCGTGCTTATCGACAGTGAGCAGCGCAGTATTGATAGACTCACGGCTGAAAAATACACGTTAACTTCAGCTGCAAATACGGTTGCTAATAATGAGGTTGCTAGTTTTATTCGCTCAAAACAAATTATGCGTAAAATTTCAGAGCATGAAAATAAAATAGATACTTATCAAAGTGAGTTAAACATGCAAATGTCAGAGCTTGAGCAACAACTAAGTAGCCGCCCACGTAATTTAGCTGATGCGAATAGCGATAACGCACTAGCTGACAAAATGACAGCTTTAACGAGTCGTTTTAACACCTTAATCGCCATAGAACAAAAACAAATAGATAGGCTCAACAGCGAATTGACCAAGCTATGAGCTTAAGCGTGCTGGGCAATAAGCGCTAAACGACACCACATTTGAATAAGCAAACAAGTAACTTTTTACGATGTTGGCAAATATTCTCGTAGCTTGCAGCCAAGCTTGATGTAATTGCGTACTAATGTGATGAATATACGACTTGCGCGTATCAATAAAGGCTTCGCAAAGGGTATCGATATCCTCAAATGACACGTTTAAAAAGCTCAAGTTATTCGCTAAATAATGAATAAACGGCGTGACTTGCTGTAAGTCATCGAGGTGACTTACTACTTTGTTGAGCGCACAGTAAAGAATATAGCTGCGCTTAGTTATGCTTTCTTGCTCAGGCACTGTCATGGTTAATTGACGAGCACTAAGACTGCGATGATATGCGCTTGTAAACTGATGAAAATCCGGTTTTAGCAATTCAATATCTTGTAGTAACAGTCTTTTTTGAAATGAAGATAGACTCATAGTAAATCGCTTAATAGCCAAAGCTATAGGTTGTTCTTATTATATGACTAAATATAGACGAGAATTTTCAGTTATGGGAATTTTTATGACAAGGCTGTCATAAAAATTTTAGGCAAAAAATAGTCTAACTAATTCATGTAGGAAGGTTGCTAATTGAGCGCTACATGCTTATAATAGCCGCCATTGAATTGAGGTGTTTAGCACTCGATTAAATGATATTAAGTTACTTTTAATATCTATTGGCGCGGGATGGAGCAGCCTGGTAGCTCGTCGGGCTCATAACCCGAAGGTCGTCGGTTCAAATCCGGCTCCCGCAACCAAATACATGCTAAGGCATTGTAAGTGTACTTAGTATGCACAGTAATTTTTACTGTATGAAGTCGCGCATTCTGGTAATGCGCGTTTTGCGTTTAGGCTATCTAGTTTAATTTAGTCAGGTGACTGACTCGCAACCAAGCTTGGCCCTAGGCCACACAGTTTTATGCTTTAGGTGTGACGCCCCGCTTGGTTCGGGGCGTTGTTGTATCTGCTTGGCGGTGATTTTAAATCATTATTAAACTCAGTATTTCAGGGCTATATGCCCTTTTTTTGTTTGTATGGAGGATTTTCGTGACAAAACTTGAGCAAGATTTAGTAGCCATGCTCTCACCGGCCGTTGAAATGTTAGGCTTTGAGTTACATGGTCTTGAGTTTGTGCAAGCTGGTCGCCACTCTACATTACGTGTTTATATCGATCACGATGCAGGGATTACGGTTGACAATTGTGCCGACGTTAGTCGTCAAGTTAGCGCAATTTTAGATGTCGAAGACCCAATTACAAATGAATATGATTTGGAAGTTTCGTCTCCTGGTGTTGATCGTCCATTATTCAAACAAGATCACTACGAGAAGGCGCAAGGAGAAGAAGTACGCGTGCGTACAAAGCTTCCGCAAGATGGTCGTCGTAACTTTAAAGGCGATTTAGTATCAGTTAGCAGTGATATGATCACACTTTCAGCAGATGGCGCTGAGCATATGATTATGCTTAGTAACATTGAACGTGCGAACATCATCGCAAAGTTTTAATTCGAGTGCGAAGGAATAGGGCAAGCGAGGCATAACCCATGGCAAAAGAAATATTATTGGTTGCTGAAGCCGTCTCCAATGAGAAAGCGGTTCCAAAAGAAAAAATTTTTGAAGCGTTAGAGTTCGCATTAGCGACTGCAACAAAGAAAAAACACGATGGCGAAATCGAAGTTCGCGTATCAATCGACCGTAAAACAGGTGATTACGACACATTCCGTCGTTGGAAGATTGCTGAAGTTCTTGAAGATGGTTCTTTAGAAAATCCTTACAGCGAAATCACACTTGAAGCGGCTCAGGTTGAAGACGAAAGCCTACAATTAGGTGATTACGTTGAAGAACAAATTGAGTCAATCAAGTTTGACCGTATTACAACACAAATGGCTAAGCAAGTTATCGTACAAAAAGTACGTGAAGCTGAGCGTGCATTAGTGGTTGAAGAATACAAAGATCAACAAGGCGAATTAGTAACAGGTGTTGTTAAAAAAGCAACCCGTGATGCAATCGTACTTGACCTTGGTAACAATGCTGAAGCGGTTATCTACCGTGATGATATGTTACCGCGTGAAAACTTCCGTCCAGGTGACCGTATCCGTGGTCTTCTTTACGAAGTTAAGCCAGAAGCACGTGGCGCGCAGTTATTTGTAACGCGTTCTAAGCCAGAAATGCTAATGGAACTTTTCCGCATTGAGGTGCCAGAGATTGGCGAAGAGATGATTGAACTACGTGCAGCTGCACGTGATCCAGGTTCTCGTGCAAAAATCGCGGTAAAATCTAACGACAAACGTATCGACCCAGTAGGTGCGTGTGTTGGTATGCGTGGTGCACGTGTACAAGCAGTTTCAACTGAGCTTGGTGGTGAGCGTGTTGATATCGTTCTTTACGATGACAACCCTGCGCAATTCGTTATCAATGCAATGGCGCCAGCAGAAGTTGCGTCAATCGTAATGGACGAAGATACACATTCAATGGATATCGCTGTTGAAGCCGATAACCTAGCACAAGCAATCGGTCGTAATGGTCAAAACGTTCGTCTTGCTAGCCAGTTAACTGGTTGGGAATTAAACGTAATGACAGTTGATGACATGCGTGCGAAGAACGAAGCTGAATCAGATAAGCTAATCAACTTATTCACTGAATACTTAGATATCGATGATGAGTTTGCAACTTTACTTATCAACGAAGGTTTCTCAACACTTGAAGAAGTGGCTTACGTACCGGCGTCAGAATTCTTAGAAATTGACGGTTTAGATGAAGAAACAGTTGATATCTTACGTTCACGTGCAAAAGACGCATTAACAACGAAAGCGCTTAAAACTGAAGAAAGCCTAGAAGGTGCAGAACCTGCAGAAGACCTACTAGCGCTTGAAGGCTTAGAGCGTCACCTTGCATTTGTTATGGCAAGTAAAGGTGTAGTAACACTTGAAGACTTAGCTGAGCAAGGCATTGATGAGTTAGTAGACATCACTGAACTTTCAGAAGAAGAAGCTGGCAAGCTGATTATGGCTGCGCGTAACATTTGTTGGTTCGCAGACGAGTAATTTATTAACGGAGGTATTACACACTATGGCAGAAGTAAATGTTGAAAAACTAGCCGGAGATATTGGTACAACTGTTGATAAACTACTACAGCAGCTAGAACAAGCCGGTATTTCTAAAAAAGCAGGTGATATGATAACTGAGTCTGAAAAGTCGACGTTACTAGATCACTTGAGCAAGCAGCACGGCGGCACGGGCTCAGAAGGCCCAGCTCGCATGACTTTGCAACGTAAAAGCAAAAGTACGCTAAGCGTAACTGGCTCTACAGGTAAAGCGAAGTCTGTGCAAGTTGAAGTACGTAAAACACGTACTTACGTTAAGAAAAGCGCCATTGAGCAACAGCAAGAAGAAGAGCGTTTAGCTGCAGAAGAAGCTGCACGTAAAGCAGCAGAGCTTAAAGCCCAGCAAGAAGCTGAGGAGCTTAAAGCGAAACAAGAGGCAGAGCGCAAAGCGAAAGAAGAAGCTGAGCGTAAAGCCAAAGAAGAGGCTAAACGTAAAGCTGAAGCTGAGCGTAAAGCGAAACAGAAGCAGATGACCCCAGAGCAAAGTGCTAAGTCTGAACAAGATCGCGCCGAAGCTGAGCGTCTGCAAAAAGAAGCAGAAGAGGCCGCATTGAGAAAAGCTGAAGAAGAAGCGAAACGTCAAGCAGAAGAGGCAAGAAAGCTAGCTGAAGAAAATGAAGCTCGCTGGAAAAAGGAAGAAGAAGAGCGTAAGCAGCGTGAAGAAAATGCTGATCACCACCTTACGACTTCTACTTACGCACGTGAAGCAGAAGATGAATCTGATGCACGTGAAGAGCAAAGCGCTCGTCGTAAGAAAAAGAAAAAAGGACCTCAAAAAGAGAAACAGTCTACTGGTCCTAAAGGCAAGAAAGGTAAGCTGAAAGCACCAACGTCTTTACAACATGGTTTCCAAAAACCAACAGCAGACGTGAAAAACGAAGTTCGTATCAGTGAAACAATCACTGTTGCTGAGCTTGCATCACGTATGGCAGTTAAAGGTGCTGAAGTTGTTAAAACGATGATGAAGATGGGTGACATGGTTACCATCAACCAAGTGATTGACCAAGAAACAGCACAACTTGTAGCTGAAGAAATGGGTCACAAGGTTATCATCGTTAAAGAAAACGAATTAGAAGAGAAAGTACTAAGCGACCGTAGCGAAGAAGGTAAAGCCATTCCTCGTGCGCCGGTTGTAACAGTAATGGGTCACGTTGACCACGGTAAAACGTCAACACTTGACTACATTCGTTCAGCAAAAGTTGCTTCAGGTGAGGCAGGTGGTATTACACAGCACATTGGTGCATACCACGTTGAAACAAATGGTCACATGATCACGTTCTTAGATACTCCGGGCCACGCCGCGTTTACATCAATGCGTGCACGTGGTGCTAAAGCAACGGATATCGTAATCCTAGTCGTTGCTGCGGATGATGGTGTAATGCCACAAACTAAAGAAGCGGTTCAGCACGCCCGTGCTGCAGGCGTTCCTTTAATCATCGCAGTAAACAAGATGGATAAAGAAGGCATCGACCCAGATCGCGTTAAGAACGAACTAGCACAATTAGACGTTATCCCAGAAGAGTGGGGTGGTGACACGCAATTCGTTCATATCTCAGCAAAAACAGGTTTAGGTATTGATGACCTACTTGAAGCGGTACTAATGCAAGCTGAAATCCTAGAGCTAACTGCACCAGCTGAAGGTATGGCTGCAGGTGTTGTAATTGAATCGCGTCTTGATAAAGGCCGTGGTCCAGTTGCGTCAATCCTAGTTCAGTCTGGTACGCTTAACCAAGGTGATATCGTACTGTGTGGTCTTGAATATGGCCGTGTTCGTGCGATGAAAGATGAGAACGGTAAAGACATCAAGTCTGCGGGTCCATCTATCCCAGTTGAGATTTTAGGTCTGTCTGGTATCCCTGCTGCTGGTGATGAAGCAACAGTAGTTAAAGATGAGCGTAAAGCGCGTGAAGTAGCACTTTACCGTCAAGGTAAGTTCCGTGAAGTGAAGCTTGCTCGTCAACAAAAAGCGAAGCTTGAAAACATGTTTACGAACATGGCTGAAGGCGATGTATCAGAAGTTAACATCGTTCTTAAAGCTGACGTACAAGGTTCAATTGAAGCAATCGCTGATTCATTAACTAAGCTTTCTACCGATGAAGTTAAAGTGAAGATTGTTGGTTCAGGTGTAGGTGGTATCACTGAAACTGATGCAACGCTTGCAGCGGCGTCAAACGCAATCGTTGTTGGCTTTAACGTACGTGCTGATGCATCAGCTCGTAAAGTAATTGAGTCAGAAAACCTAGACTTACGTTACTACAGCGTAATCTACAGCCTGATTGAAGAAGTTAAACAAGCGATGTCAGGTATGCTTGCACCAGAATTCAAGCAAGAGATCATTGGTCTTGCTGAAGTTCGTGACGTGTTCAAGTCACCTAAGATTGGTGCAATCGCAGGTTGTATGGTTACTGAAGGTATCGTTAAGCGTAGCGCGCCTATCCGTGTACTTCGTGATAACGTGGTTATCTATGAAGGTGAACTTGAGTCACTACGTCGCTTTAAAGATGACGTTCAAGAAGTACGTAACGGTATGGAATGTGGTATCGGCGTTAAGAACTACAACGATGTTAAAGTTGGCGACCAAATCGAGGTATTCGAGACGGTTGAAGTACAACGTTCACTTTAATTTCGTTTAAGTTATTGCTTTAAATGGGGGCCTAGCCCCCATTTGTGTATTCGTAATTAAATTAACTTATTCTTTAACATCAATAAGTTATTATTTTAGAGTGAAATGAAATGAGAGAATTTTCTCGCACTGATCGTGTTGCACAGCAAATTCAAAAAGAGATTGCTGTTATTCTGCAACGCGAAATCAAAGATCCACGCTTAGGCATGGTGACAGTGTCTGCGGTTGAGGTATCTCGCGACTTATCTTACGCAAAAGTATTTATCACAGTGTTTAATACTGATGATGAAGATAAAGCCAAGCAAAGCGCTAAAATCTTAAATGAAGCAACGGGTTATATTCGTTCTTTATTAGGTAAACGTATTCGTGCGCGCATCATGCCTGAGTTACGTTTTGTGATCGATAACTCGCTTATGGAAGGTATGCGTATTTCAAACTTGGTTGACTCAGTTATTCGTGAAGACAATGCCAAGCATGTAGACGAAGATGACAGCGAAGAAGGCACTAAAGACTAATGGCTAGACGCAGTAAAGGTCGTGCTATTGACGGCATCTTATTACTTAATAAGCCGCAAGGTATTTCATCAAACAAAGCATTGCAGCAAGCAAAGGGAATTTACTTTGCTCAAAAAGCAGGCCACACCGGTGCGCTTGATCCGCTCGCGACGGGTATGCTGCCTATTTGTTTTGGTGAAGCGACTAAGTTTACCCAGTTCTTGCTTGATACTGACAAAACCTATGTTGTACGCGCCAAACTTGGTGAGCGAACCACGACCTCTGATTCAGATGGTGAAGTGGTTGAAACGCGCGACGTATCGGTCACCCGTGAACAATTAGCTGAGCAAATTGCCAGTTTCTTAGGTGAGTCGGATCAATACCCTTCGATGTACTCTGCGCTAAAATACCAAGGTCAGCCTTTGTATAAATATGCTCGCGAAGGTATCGAAGTGCCGCGTAAGTGTCGAAAAATTAATGTATTTAGTTTAACGCTTGATGAGTTTGATGAAGCTAATAACGAAGTACAAATGACGGCACATGTGTCTAAAGGCACTTATATTCGTACTATTGTTGACGACTTAGGTGAAAAGCTTGGCTGTGGTGCGCATGTCATCATGTTACATCGCAGTGCAGTTGGCCATTATCCAAGTGAGAAAATGGTCACTCTTGAGCAACTTGAAGAAAAGCTACAGCAAGCAAAAGCAGACGATGTTGCGCCTTCAAGCTACCTAGATGAGCTACTATTGCCAATGGATACTGCTTTGGTTGATTTACCTGTGATTGAGATTACTCAAGAGCAGGGCGTGGCATTTAGTCATGGTCAAACAGTCGTGATTGGTAAGCCTGTACCAGATGGTGTGGTAAAGGTAATGGCTGATGGGGTGTTCATTGGTACCGGTGAGCGTCATAAAGACGGTCACTTAAAATCAAAGCGTGGCTTATCAAATCAACTGCCTGAGTAAAGATTACCTTGTAGTTATTAGCAAAGCTGGGTAGAATACGCCCCGCTCAATCGTTTTGGCTGAATTAGTGATCGGCTAAAACACAATTTAAATTAATTTTTGGAGTTACTATGTCACTAAGCAATCAAGAAAAAGTTGAAATCATCGCTAAATTTGCACGCGCTGAAGGCGACACTGGTTCACCTGAAGTACAAGTTGCACTTCTAACTTTCGATATCAACAAGCTTCAAGGTCACTTTGCTAGCCACAAGCACGACTTCCACTCACGTCGTGGTCTTCTTCGCAAAGTAAGCCAACGCCGTAAACTGCTTGACTACCTTAAAGGTAAAGACATTGCACGTTACACTGCGTTAATCCAAGAGCTTGGCCTACGTCGCTAAGAACTAGATTACGAGAAAAGGGGCTATTTAGCCCCTTTTTTTGTGCGCGCATGAAAGGTATACTAGCGCACACCTAGGTAGTGGATACTGCTTAGATATCAAAAAACATCATTGCCAATTGTAGTACTTAATCGTGTTTTCATAAGCACAATTAAGTACTGTAATTGGTACTTTGATGGACTATTTTTTACCAATTCGGAGCACAGCTCTGAGTTGCTTTTACATTTAAAGGACATTTTTAAGTGCAAGCAATTATTAAAGAATTTCAACTAGGTCAACACACTGTGACCCTAGAAACAGGTGCTATCGCTCGTCAAGCTGACGGCGCAGTACTAGCAAGCATTGGCGATACTTCAGTATTAGTTACTGTTGTTGGTAAGCGTGATGCACAACCAGGTCAAGACTTCTTCCCACTAACAGTTAACTACCAAGAGCGTATGTACGCTGCAGGTCGTATCCCTGGTGGTTTCCTTAAGCGTGAAGGTCGTCCTAACGATGGCGAAACACTTATCGCTCGTCTAATCGACCGTCCAATCCGTCCACTTTTCCCAGATGGTTTCGTAAACGAAGTACAAGTAATCGCGACAGTTGTTTCTGTTAACCCAGAAATCCAACCTGACATGGTTGCTATGATTGGTACTTCAGCAGCACTTGCTATCTCTGGTATTCCATTCAATGGTCCTATCGGTGCATCACGTGTTGGTTTCATCAACGGTGAATACGTACTTAACCCAACACTAGCTGAGCTTGAAGAAAGCCAATTAGACCTAGTTGTTGCTGGTACTGATAACGCAGTACTTATGGTTGAATCAGAAGCTGAAACACTATCTGAAGACGTAATGTTAGGTGCGGTTGTTTATGGTCATGAGCAATCTCAAGCTATCATCAACGCAATCAACGAGTTCAAAGCTGAAGCGGGTAAACCAGCTTGGGATTGGACTGCACCAGAGAAAAACGTAACACTTGCTGAGAAAATCTCTGCAATTGCTGCTGATAAAGTAGGTGAAGCATACCGCATCACTGACAAAGTAGCGCGTAAAGAAGCACTAGGTGCAGCGAAAGAAGAAGTTGTTGCTAAATTAACAGCTGAACTTGCTGAAGGCGAAGAGCTAGATACGCAAGAAGTTGGCAAACTATTCGGTTCTTTAGAAAAAGAAATCGTTCGTGGTCGTATCATCGCTGGTGAAAAACGTATCGATGGTCGTGAACCAGATATGGTTCGTGCACTAGACGTAATGACGGGTGTTTTACCTCGTACTCACGGTTCTGCAATCTTCACGCGTGGTGAGACGCAAGCACTTGTAACTGCAACGCTTGGTACTGAGCGTGATTCACAGTTAATCGACGACTTAACAGGTACTAACAAGCATCACTTCATGCTTCACTACAACTTCCCTCCGTTCTGCGTAGGTGAAACAGGTTTTGTAGGCTCTCCTAAGCGTCGTGAAATTGGTCACGGTAACCTAGCTAAGCGTGGTATTGCTGCGGTACTACCTACACTTACTGACTTCCCATACTCAATCCGTGTTGTTTCAGAAATCACTGAATCAAACGGTTCATCGTCTATGGCATCAGTATGTGGTACGTCACTAGCACTTATGAATGCAGGTGTTCCAATTAAAGCATCTGTTGCTGGTATCGCGATGGGTCTAGTTAAAGAAGGCGACGATTTCGTTGTTCTTTCAGATATCTTAGGTGATGAAGATCACTTAGGTGACATGGACTTTAAAGTAGCGGGTACTTCAAACGGTATCACTGCACTACAAATGGATATCAAGATCGAAGGTATCACTAAAGAAATCATGCAAATCGCTCTTAAACAAGCGAAAGCAGCACGTCTACACATCTTAGGTGTTATGGACGAAGCGATTGCAGCACCTTCTGAAGAGTTATCTCAATTCGCACCACGCATCTACACAATGCAAATCCCTGCGAAGAAAATTGCTGAAGTTATCGGTAAAGGTGGCGCAACTATCCGTCAACTTACTGAAGAAACTGGCACAACGATCGAAATCGAAGATGACGGTACAATCAAGATCGCTGCAACTGATGGCATCAGCGCAAACGATGCAATCAAGCGTATCGAGCAATTAACTGCTGAGCTAGAAGTAGGTACTATCTACACTGGTAAAGTTGTACGTATCGTTGATTTTGGTGCGTTCGTTAATATCCTTCCGGGTAAAGACGGTCTAGTGCACATTTCACAAATCAGCACAGAGCGAGTTAACAACGTAACTGACCACCTAAGCGAAGGCCAAGAAGTTAAAGTTAAAGTTCTTGAAGTAGATCGCCAAGGTCGTGTACGTCTAAGCATCAAAGAAGCTATGGAACCAGCTGCTGAAGAAAAAGCAGAAGAGTCTAAAGACGCTTAATGATGATTGAATAACCAGTTATTTGCTGGATATAAGAAAAAGGGGCTGTTTAGCCCCTTTTTTTATGCTTTAATGAAACCTATCCGCTTCGCCTTTGTCTACAGAGAATTCAGGTATTAAGGAATTTAATGATTTTTAAACACTTAGCATTGACCGCTGTGGCTATTTTTTCTTTAAGTGCATGTCAAACAACTTCACAACCTGAGTCAGTCCCTATTGTTAATGTGCCTTTTACCGCACCATTAGCGCCTGATTTTCGTAACGAAATTACGATTGCTCGCTATTCTGAACTACTAAACCGTGCTGATTTAAGTGCCGAGCAACAAGCCAAACTTTATTACGATCGCGGTGTATTATTTGACAGCTTAGGTATGTCGACCTTGGCACGTATTGACTTTAACCGTGCGATTAAGCTCAAACCAGACCTAGCAGAAGTGTATAACTTCTTAGGCATTCATCACACACTAATGCAGCAGTATGAACAAGCTTATGAGTTTTTTGATTCGGCACTTGAGCTTAATGAGCAACATGAGTATGCCTATTTAAATCGTGGTATTGCCCTTTACTATGGTGACCGTCCATCACTTGCACAAGATGATTTACAGCAGTTTTTAAATCGTTCGCCAAGCGACCCTTACCGTGTGCTATGGCTTTATTTAGCGCAATCAGAAGCTGATAAAGCACAGGCTTTAATTGATTTAAAAGCTAACTCGCAGGGTGTTGATGAGTCTCAATGGGGTTACCAACTGTTGGCACTTTATTTAGGTGACATTAGTGAGTTTGAGTTTTTATCTGGCATTATTGAAGGTGTAACTTCAGAGCAAGAGTATGCGCACCGCTTATGCGAAGCTTATTTCTACCTAGCGAAGATGCATCAAGCGGCGGGTGATAACTATCTTGCTGCCGATTACTTTAGACTTGCCCTTGCCACCAATGTGCATGAGTTTGTTGAATACAAATATGCCCGCTTAGAGCTTGAGTTAATGGCTGGTGAAAACGCAAGCTAAGGTTTCTTTTACTGCTATTCTATTACTGAGCTTGGGTTTCGTTTCAAGCTCAGTATCTCGTTTTATTCCTGCTTACGCTTATTACGCAAATACTACTCCTTCACAAGCAACGGCTATCTATCATTTGGCACCCAGTGCCATTAATTTGCAGCATTTAGTGCTGAGTAACTCACAGCTTCGCCAGTTAGCAACGCTTAATGATAGTAATGCGGCGTATCAGCTTGCGCTCAGATTTTTGCAGCAACAAGATTACACTGCAGCAAAATTATGGTGGCAGCCTTACTTTGCTAAATTCAATTCAGCTCAGCAACAAACCTTAGCGGAGCAGCTAGTCAAAGCAAACCAGTGGCTCGATATAAGTTACCTAGGTAAAGCTGGCAAGTTACCTAAGGGAAATGCCAAGCAAGCTTGGCTGTTGCAGCAACAAATGCCGCCAGCTCAAATTGACCCAGCTTATGCGCAGCAACAGCAATTAGCTTTATCAACATCAAGTGTACAAGCAAGCAGTCAGTGCCAATTTAATGTTTTAATGATGACAGATCATTACAAGGGCATTGATACTTTAAAGCAGTATAAGCAGCAATACAGTAAAGCGCCTGAGCCTGCAAAAGGCAGCTTTTGTTTTACTGACATTGTTTATGTTGCTGATAAGTTTAGCTGTGATGATAGTAGTGGGGCGCTTAAGTGTAACTGGCAAAATGCGTCAGCGCATCCGTGGCCTGAAGGTTTTGACTTTATTGTGATGATGTCAAAGCAAGGGGCTGCTAATGTGCTTGGCGGGATTATGCATATCAATTCATCGCAATCTTATGCGGTATTTTTACATGAGCTAATGCATTTTAATGGCTTTGAAGATGAGTATGTTTTAGCAGAGCAAAAACAACAGTGGCTGTGTAAGCAACAGGGGCTGGTTGCGCCAAATTTGTTTATTGCAAATGAGGTTTCCCCACCAAAAGGCTGGCAAAAAAGTATCGCCTGTAGCAATCAGTTAGCCTATAAACCAAGCCCTAATTGGTCAATTATGCAATACCAAACAATGAGCTTGTCTGAGCAATACCGTGAGCTTTGGCAAAAACAAATTAACCAGCCCTTAACAAAGCCGATTCGGTTTTCTGAATATTTTGCCTTTTTAGGCTTAAAGCCAGTGTTTACAACAGCTTCCAAAGAGCAGAAATTTTCTGACTAATCGTCTATTTATTGCTATTTTAGTATGCAAAGTGGTTAAATGTTGTGCAAATAGGTTTGTCTCCTATAGACAAAATAGCACCTGATCAGTATAACTATACGCATTGTAAGCTTTTTTTGAAGCCAACTTTTAACCATCCAAATGAACAGTACGCAACTAATTAAAACTAGAGCGGTATTGATATTCTTATGACACTAAAAGGCTCCTAATTATGACTTTGCTCTGGATACCCCTGTTATCCTTAATCGGCAGTGTTATTTCATCCTGCACTTCAAAACTAACACGTAACCAAAGCACTGCTTTGACCATGTTAGCGCCTTTGATTGCCCTTGGAATTGTATTTTCGTATACCCCTGCAGTCTTTTCTGGTGAAACAATTCGCTACACTGCTGAGTGGATCCCTCTTTTAAACATGCAAGTCTCGTTTCGACTTGATGGTTTAACGTTACTTTTTCTATATATGATCTTGGGTATCGGTACCCTGGTGATTTTTTATGCGCGTTATTACTTGAGTAGTAGCGACTCAATGCCAAAGCTGTACTGCTATTTAATGCTATTTATGACCGCAATGGTCGGCATCGTGATGTCGAATAATGTCATCCAGCTGTGGTTTTTCTGGGAGCTCACCAGTATTAGCTCGTTCTTATTGATTAGCTATTGGTGGCATAAGTCAGAAGCTCGCAAAGGCGCACGTATGGCACTTGCTATTACCGGTGCCGGTGGTCTTGCGTTACTAGCAGGTTTATTACTAATTGGTGATATTGTTGGTAGCTATAATCTTGATGTGATTTTAGCAAGCAAAGCGCTTATTCAATCTCATGCACTTTATGAAGCTGCGCTGGTATTAGTGCTTTTAGGTGCATTTACCAAATCTGCACAATTTCCATTTCATTTTTGGTTACCACATGCCATGGCAGCACCGACACCAGTCAGTGCCTACTTGCACTCCGCAACCATGGTTAAAGCAGGTATCTTTTTATTAGCGCGTTTTTATCCAGCGCTATCAGGCACAGATACTTGGTTTATCTTAGTGGCGATGACGGGTCTGGCTACTTTATTGGTTGGCGCTTATATCGCGCTATTTAAGCATGATTTAAAAGGCTTGCTGGCTTATTCAACAATCAGCCATTTAGGTTTAATTACCTTACTGCTTGGTTTAGACACTGAGCTTGCTACAGTGGCTGCTATCTTCCACATCATTAACCACGCAACCTTTAAAGCGTCGTTATTTATGGCAACGGGTATCATTGACCATGAAACTGGCACCCGTGATATGCGTAAACTTAATGGTATGTGGCGATTTATGCCGTATACCGCCACACTTGCTATGGTAGCAGCGGCAGCCATGGCGGGCGTGCCACTGTTAAATGGTTTCTTGTCGAAAGAGATGTTCTTTGCCGAAACACTGCATCAGCAAGTGCTTGGCTCTATGTCTTGGTTAATTCCAGTGTTAGCGACTATTGCTGGTGCACTCTCTGTCGCGTATTCAGCACGCTTTATTCACGACGTGTTTTTTAACGGCGACCCAATCGATTTGCCAAAACAGCCTCATGAGCCACCACGCTATATGCGTGTACCAATCGAAATTTTGGTTGTGCTGTGTTTACTCGTCGGTATGTTCCCGCACTTTGCAGTAAGTGATATTTTAGCTTCGGCGTCTTATGCAGTGCTTGGCGATGCAGCCCCAGATTATAAGCTATCTGTATGGCATGGCTTTAATTTACCGCTGTTAATGAGCTTTATTGCTACAAGCGTGGGCGTGATGATTTATGTGCAGCGTAAGCACCTGTTCCACTTCCAAGCTTCATTGCCAACTTTGAATGCTAAGAAAGGCTTTGAGCGTGGCTTATATAGCTTAATTAAGTGGTCACAAGAAAAGATTAAACGAATCGAAAATGGCTCGTTACAGCGCTATGCCTTTGTGATGATTGCTGTGGTGCTTATGTGTGCGGGCTGGCCTTTATTTGAAATGCGCCAGTTAGCAGGAGCAAGTGAGTTAACCCCAATTGATTTCCATAATGCTATTGGTGCTGGCTTACTAATAATTGGTGCGCTGGCAACGGTTATTTGGCACCGCTCACGAATGATATCTTTGATTATGATTTCAATCGTAGGCCTGATGGTATCTGTTGCTTTCACTCGATTCTCTGCGCCTGATTTAGCACTGACTCAGTTAACGGTTGAAGTTGTCACCGTAATGCTACTGATGCTTGCACTGTTCTTTTTACCACAGCGTACTCCGAAAGAGTCAAGCTCATTGCGTATTCTGCGAGACTTGGGTATCTCATCGGCAATTGGTGTGGTTGTGGCGAGTATTTGTTATGCGCTTCTAACAAGACCACTTGAATCAATTTCTGACTTCTTTGTTGCCAATGCAAAAACTGGCGGTGGTGGTACTAACGTTGTAAACGTTATCCTCGTTGACTTTAGGGGTTTTGATACCCTAGGTGAGATTACCGTATTGGGTATTGCTGCGTTAGGTATTTATAAGCTTCTTATTAACTTGCCGCTGTTTATGCCAGCAAGTGATAGTGAAGGGCGCCCATGGGCAAGAGAGCGTTACCCAATTCTATTATCGAGTATTTCACAAAGCTTGTTACCACTTGCATTACTTGTGTCTGCGTATATTTTCTTACGTGGTCATAACTTACCAGGTGGGGGCTTTATTGCAGGACTGGTTACCGCGATTGCATTTATTTTGCAATATATGGCAAATGGTTCGCACTGGATTGCAGACAGATTTGACGTGAATTATCGTAAGATTATTGCGTCAGGTATTGCTATTGCATTGTTTACAGGTATTGGAAGTTGGTTCTTCGAACGTCCATTCCTAACAACCTGGTTTGATTATTTTGATATTCCGCTAGTCGGCAAGACAGAACTTGCTAGTGCTATCGTATTTGATTTAGGTGTGTATTTAACTGTTGTAGGTGCAACGCTGATGATTTTAGCAAGTTTAGGTAAATTAACTGCTGATACACCCAAGCAAGAGGTAAATATTTAATGGAAGTATTGTACGCATCATGCGTCGGCGTGCTGGTTGCATGCGGAATTTACTTAATATTACGGGCTCGTACCTTCCCGGTAGTACTCGGCCTGACTATGTTGTCGTATGCAGTTAACCTGTTTTTATTCTCTTCAGGTCGTTTAACTATTAACAAAGCGGCTGTACTTGGTACAGGCAGTGAGTATGCCGATCCACTCCCTCAAGCGCTGGTTTTAACAGCCATTGTAATAGGCTTTGCGATGACCGCTTTTGTGGTTATTTTAGCGATTCGTGGTCGTGCTGACTTGGGTAATGACCATGTTGACGGCCATCTTGTTAAGTCATCGAAGGAGCAAAAATGATTCAGCATTTAGCTTCTTTACCAATTTTAATTCCGATGTTGGCAGGCGTTATTTTACTCATGCCGCCATGTGGTAAAAACTTACATATCCGTCGTGTTTCGTCGGTTATATTGTCGATTGTCACACTCTTGGTCAGTGCTTATTTATTATTCCACGTTAATAGTACCGCTCCGCTTGTTTACGCAATCGGTGATTGGTCTGCACCATTTGGTATTGTGCTGGTTGCCGATAGACTAGCAACGCTACTGGTGCTACTTACCAGTTTCCTTGGTGCAGTTGTGGTGCTTTATAGCTGTGCAGGCGATGATAAAAAAGGGAGCTTTTTCCATCCGTTAGTGCACTTTTTAGTGTTAGGTGTAAATGGCGCCTTTTTAACTGGTGATGTATTTAACCTGTTCGTATTTTTTGAAGTGCTGTTGATTGCTTCGTATTCATTATTGATGCATGCCGGCAACAAACATAGTACCCGAGCTGCACTGCAGTACGTCATTTTAAACCTGATTGGTTCAAGCGTATTCTTAATTGCGCTGGGTGTACTTTATGGAGTGTTAGGCACATTGAACATTGCTGATTTAGCGCAAAAAGTACCACAGCTGACGGGTGATGATGTTTACCTTGCTAAAATTGGTGGCTTGCTGTTAATCGTGGTATTTGCGTTAAAAGGCGCGTTATTACCGTTACATTTATGGCTACCGAATACCTACGCCAGTGCAATGCCATTAGTTGCTGCATTATTCGCGATTATGACCAAGGTCGGTGTGTATGCCATGTTGCGCGTGTATACCGTAATATTTGGTGATAATGCTGGCGAACTCGCTCACATGGCACAGCCTTGGTTATGGGGCTTAGCACTAGCGACCATAGTGATGGGTGGTATTGGTGTATTAGCGAGTCAAGATTTTAGAAAGCTTATTGCGAATCTGGTGGTTGTATCTGTGGGTACTTTAGTGGCATTGGTTGCGATTCAGAATGTTGCTGCAACAGCTGCATTACTTTACTACTTAGTGCATTCAACCATTATTTGCGCAGCACTGTTTTTAATTGCTGATTTAATTGCTCAGCAACGTGGTAAAGTTGCCGACCGATTAGTCGCAGGGCGCGCCGTTGCACAGCCATATTTACTTGGTACTTGTTTTGTAGTGGCTGCGCTTGCTGTTGTTGGTATGCCACCGTTATCTGGCTTTGTCGGCAAAGTATGGATTTTAAAGAGCACGCTAGATAGCGAAAAAGCCATGTTGTTTTGGCCAATCTACCTAGTTTCGAGTTTAGCGTTATTAGTGGCGGTTTCACGAGCCGGTACCAGTTTATTTTGGGATCACACCCATAAAGACAGTGAAGCAATTGAAGGCACCAAAGCACACCCTGTTAAAGTGATAGCTGTAGTTGCATTACTTGTGTGTTCACCATTAATGGTTGTATTTGCAGGACCTATTTCAGACTATATGTTAGCAACGTCAGAGCAGTTGTTTGATATCAACACTAGCATCAACGCTGTATTACAAGGAGGCCAATAATGCGTTTAGAAGCTCGCTTTCGTTGGTTGCCAACACCATTTCGCAGTGTTTTATTATTCATTGTATGGCTGTTGTTAAATAACAGTGTGTCGCCAGGACACCTGTTTTTAGCTGCATTTTTTGCTATTACTATTCCGTGGATCACTTTCCCATTTCGTGATCCACAGCCTCTTATTGTAAGGCCGGGTCTTGCGTTTAGGCACTTATTGTTAGTGCTGTACGATATTGTCACTGCCAACTTACAAGTAGCCCTGTTGATCCTTGGACCGACGAAAAAGTTACGCCCAGGTTTTATCAAAGTACCATTGGATTTAAGCCATGAAATGCCAATCACTATTTTGGCAAGCACAGTATCTTTAACACCGGGTACTGTGAGCGCAGAGGTATATCCTATCCCTGAGTCACTAGAAGAAGGCGAAGAAATTCAGCAGCGCTACTTATTGATTCATGTACTCGATTTAGCTGATGAACAAGCGTTAATTAATACTATTAAGCAGCGCTACGAAGCACCGCTTAAGGAGATTTTTCGATGCTAGATACCGTTTTTCTAATTGTTTTTGCAATGATAGCCATATCTTTATTGTTAAACCTATGGCGTTTAATTGTTGGGCCGTCGGTACCTGATCGTATATTGGCTTTAGATACTATGTTCATAAATACCATTGCTTTAATTATTCTGTATGGCATGAGCATGGGCACCGATTTATATTTTGAAGCCGCATTATTAATCGCCATGCTTGGCTTTGTGAGCACTGTAGCGGTATGTAAATACCTGCTGCGCGGCGATATTATTGAATAAGGTAACGAATGATGAGTGAGTGGATTGTATCAATCTTATTATTAATTGGTGGTTGCTTTATTCTTATAGGTTCAATCGGACTTGTGAAAATGCCTGACTTTTTTATGCGCCTGCACGGTCCAACTAAAGCAACAACGCTTGGCATGGCATCATTGTTAATTGCTGCCATGGTGTATTTTAGCTATACCCACGATAGCATCAGTGTGAAAGAAATTTTGATTTCGATTTTCTTACTGATCACCGCACCTATTAGCGGCTATATGCTGATCAAATCAGCTATCCACCACAAGCTTCGTGCTAAAGATGGCACCAAGGGCCTCGATAACATCGAAGAAGATTAATATCAGCTCGCAACTATAGTTAAGCGAATTGGTGTGATATCTGAGTAACCAGAACAATGTGATCTACTACAGTGGCTTTTATTGCGCTCGTAGATCGCATAAAATGCCCCGTCATTTAGTACAGTAGGTAAATAGAGCATTATGCGAGTAGCACTTGGAGTAGAGTACAACGGCGCGCGTTACAGTGGTTGGCAACGTCAATCACACGTCAATAGCGTACAACAAGAAGTAGAAACGGCGTTGTCGCGTATTTGTAATCATCCAGTCGAAATAGTTTGTGCAGGCCGCACCGATGCGGGTGTACATGGCACCGGGCAGGTGATCCATTTTGATACTCACGCTGAGCGTGAAATGGTCGCGTTTACGATGGGTATGAATACCTTACTGCCAAAAGATATTGCTATTCGCTTTGCCAAGCCTGTAAGCGAAGACTTTCACGCTCGTTTTAGTGCCACAGCACGTCGCTATCGCTATGTGATTTATAATTACACCTATCGCGGCGCTATTATGAGTGAAGGGGTGACCCATTTTCATCACCCATTAGACGAAACTAAAATGCAAGAAGCCTGTCAGTATTTAATAGGTGAGCATGATTTTACTTCGTTTAGAGCACTACATTGCCAAGCAAATACAGCAAATCGTACTATTCACCATTTATCGGTAAAACGCCAAGGTGATTATGTGATCATTGATATTAAAGCCAATGCGTTTTTACATCACATGGTGCGAAACATCACCGGGTGTTTGATGGACATTGGTCTTCATAAGCATGAACCTGTGTGGTTAAAAGAATTACTCGATTTAAAAGAGCGCGCTAAGGCAAGTGCAACAGCAAAAGCCGCTGGCCTTTACTTAGTTGACGTGGATTACCCAGAACATTTTGGCATTCCTAAAACACCATTAGGGCCTTTGTTTTTACCTGATTCAGACAGTTAGACTTTAGTAGACTACTACTAAGACCAGTTTTTTATATCGTCTGCGGGTAATTCATGTTTTAATTGAAAAAATCTGTCTGTTTATTTGTTATCAGAAACACAAGCGAGTGTTTCCAATTAAACAGACTGCGACACAGAACAGCATTAAGAGAGTTGCAAATGAGTTGGTTAGAAAAAATCTTACCTAAAACGACTAAATCATCAGGTCGTAAAGAAATCCCAGAAGGGGTTTGGGCTAAGTGTACAGACTGTGATTCAATTTTATATAAAGCAGAACTAGAAAAAGCACTCAACGTGTGTCCTAAGTGTGATCACCACATGCGTTTAAGTGGCCGTAAACGTCTTGAAAACTTTTTAGATGATGCTGACCGCCAAGAAATTGGTGCAGAGCACGAACCAAAAGACGTATTAAAGTTTAAAGATTCTAAAAAATACTCTGACCGTATTACCCAAGCACAAAAAGCAAGTGGCGAGAAAGACGCACTTGTAGCAATGAAGGGCCGCCTAAAAGGCATTCCTGTTGCTGCTGTTGCTTTTGAGTTCTCGTTTATGGGTGGTTCAATGGCGTCAGTAGTAGGTGCTCGTTTTGTTGAAGCTGTAGATCAATGTTTAGAGCACGACATGCCACTTATTTGTTTCTCTGCATCAGGCGGCGCACGTATGCAAGAAGCTCTTATGTCATTAATGCAAATGGCTAAAACAAGTGCTGCACTTGCAAAAATGAGCGAAAAAGGCTTACCGTTTATTTCAGTATTAACTGATCCAACAATGGGTGGTGTATCTGCATCACTGGCAATGCTTGGTGATGTAAACGTTGCTGAACCTAAAGCGCTTATCGGTTTTGCGGGTCCTCGTGTAATCGAGCAAACAGTTCGTGAAACGCTTCCTGAAGGTTTCCAACGCAGTGAGTTCTTGCTAGAGCATGGTGCAATCGACATGATTGTAGACCGTCGTGAAATGCGTGACACCCTTGCACGTATCTTAGCGAAATTTATGAACTTGCCTTCTACTGAACAAGAGCATAGAGTAGCGTAAATTTCAGCTTAACTGATTAAACGCTATGACAGAAATCCTTCCTAGCCAATCATCAAGCCTTGATGATTGGCTTTGTTATTTAGAAAGTGTCCATCCTGCTAATATCGAAATGGGTTTAGAGCGCGTAGAACGCGTGGCAAACCAAGTCGGCTTACTCGATACATCAAGCAAAATAATCCTAATTGCAGGCACCAACGGTAAAGGGACTACAGCCCGTTGCCTAGAAAGTTTATTACTTGCACAGGGTTACAGTGTGGGTACTTATGCTTCGCCGCATCTTATTCGTTACAACGAGCGCGTACGTATTAATGGCCAAGAGCTTGACGATCAATTCCATGTTGATGCTTTCGATATGCTTGAAAAAGGCCGTGGTGACACGCAGCTTACTTATTTTGAGTACGGTACCTTAGGCGCACTGGCTATTTTCAAACGTCACGCTGTTGATTATGTGCTGCTAGAAGTGGGGCTGGGTGGCCGTTTTGATGCGACTAATATCGTGAACCCACATGCTTGTGTGATCACCACCATAGATTTAGACCATAAAGAATACCTAGGTGATACTCGTGAACTTGTTGGGTATGATAAAGCCGGTATTTTCCGTACCAATACACCGGCTATTGTTGGCGATTTAGCGATTCCGCATACAGTGACTGATTATGGTAATGAAATTAACGCTGATATGGTTCTATCAGGCCGTGACTTCATATTCACAGAAGATAATGAAGGCTTTAACTGGCAGTACCAAGGTAACGATTGGCGCTTAGCTAAGCCCGCTATCCCTTGTCAAAATGCAGCAACTGCGTTGACCCTACTTGCAAAACTTGAGCTATTGCCAAGTGAGCAACAAGTGCGTGATTGCTTGGCGAATCTAACTGTAGAAGGGCGCTTTCAGCAGTTAAGTCAACTGCCGCTTGTTTTTACCGATGTTGCACATAATCCTGAGTCAGCTAGATATTTGGCACGCAAATTAAGCGTGTATAAAGATCAAGGGTTTAAAATTCATGCATTAGTCGCTATGCTTGCAGATAAAGATAAAGTGGCTGCAATGTCGGCCGTGGCAAATGTTGTTGACCAGTGGTCGTTAGCAAGCTTAGATTGTTTTCGTGGCGACAAAGTTGAGAATCTTGCTAAAGCACTAGCCGAAACCACATCAACAGCGCCTAGTACGCACTATGAGAGTGTTGAAACTGCGCTAGATACGTTATTACCAAATGTTGATGAAAACACGTTAGTGATTGTGTTCGGTTCGTTTATAACTGTGGCTGCAGCCATCAATTACTTTAAAAAATAGAGAGGAAATCGGTGAACGCAGGGTTTATTAATCGCTTAGTAGGCACCACGATTGTGGTTGTGGCGGCTATTGTCTTCATTCCAAACATTTTGGATGGTGAGAAGGTTCATTATAAAGAAGGCTTTAAAGCTATTCCTGAACGCCCTGAGTTCACTACGATAGACTTGCAAGAGGTGATTGATAATAAAGTCGCCTCTGCCGAGCAACCTTCGCAAATCCCGGTTGAAGATACGCAATCAAACGATGCTGATCTTGTCGCAAATGAAACCCAGCAAATTGATACTACACCGCAAATGGTTGAAGCTTCAACTGATGAGCCGGTAATTAACAAAGCTGAGCCGAAAGTTGCAGTGCAAGAGCCTGCCAAGCCAGCTGCTAAAACGCCTGAGCCAACCCGTAAGCCAGAAGAGAATCTCACACAAATGGCTTATGTTATTCAACTGGGCAGTTTTTCTCACGCACCTAATGTGAAATCACTACAAGAAAAATTAAAAGCGAATGGTTTCAAAACCTTCACTCGCCCAATCAAAACCCCGAACGGCACACTGACAAAAGTCTTTGTAGGTCCTTCACTTAGCAAGAAAGAGTTAGAAAGTAAGCTGCCTGAGTTAAAGCAGTTAACCAAGTTAAATGGCAAAGTTACTCAATTTGAAATTACAAAATGATCTGGCAATTCCAAATACCCAAACCACCTGTAGATCCATGATTCAGCGCTATCACAGGGTTTTCAATACAAGGCGTGGCGATGCAGGAATGTAGGTACCTTTCAAATTGCCATAACACAGTAGTGGAAGCCCTGTGAAGCGCCCGAAGGGCATGGCTAAAACGCATTTATTCTGCGTTATTGATTTTGACAAGGGGACACCATTCCCTACAATCAATGCCTTGCCTAAATGCGTTTTATCTCATGCTGAATTCTTGCATCCACAGGTGGTTTGGGTATAGAATGCGCCCCAAATTAACGACTAGTTGGTTCTTATGATCTGGGTTGATTACGCCATACTTGGCATTATTGCACTATCCACTATCATCGGCTTAATACGTGGCTTTGTAAAAGAAGCAATGTCATTAGCTGTATGGGCTGGCGCATTTATCATCTCTAGTTTGTTTTACCAATATTTAGCATCCTTCCTAACAAGTATTTCAGAACCCCTTTTAAGAAATGCAGCCGCAATAGCCATATTATTCTTTGCGACACTCCTGTTGGGTGGGTTACTAAACTATATTTTAGGTGAACTTGTACAACGTACTGGTTTATCTGGCACAGACCGTGTTTTCGGCATAGTGTTTGGTGCTCTTCGTGGCGTGTTGGTCGTAAGCGCGTTACTCTTCTTTCTTGATGCTTTTACCGGTGCACCTAATACGCATTGGTGGGGCAACTCTATTTTGATTCCAGAATTTGGCTTTGTTGTTGAGTGGTTCTTCTCGTACCTCGAAAACAACTCGAGCTTTTTAAATTCTGTAAACCGTTAATCGGCGAGGATAAATTTAATGTGTGGTATCGTTGGCATAGTCGGAACTTCTCCTGTTAATCAGGCGTTATATGACGGCTTAACTGTTTTGCAACACCGCGGTCAAGATGCAGCTGGCATCATTACCATTGAAAACAACACGTTTAGCTTACGTAAAGCCAATGGCCTTGTAAAAGATGTATTTCATACACGCCATATGAAACGTCTGCAAGGTACAATTGGTATTGGCCATGTTCGCTACCCGACAGCTGGTTCTTCTAGCTCGTCTGAAGCGCAACCTTTCTATGTTAACTCGCCATTTGGTATCGCACTTGCGCACAATGGTAACTTAACAAACGCAGAAGCATTAAAGCAGCAATTATTTTCAGAAGCTCGCCGTCATGTTAATACAACATCTGACTCTGAAATTTTACTTAACATCATGGCCCATGAATTAAGTAAATCGAATAAGCTAAAACTTGATGCTGAAGATATCTTCACAGCGGTAACTGAAGTGAATAATAAAGTAACCGGTGGTTATGCAACAATTGCAATGATCATTGGTCACGGTATTGTTGCGTTTCGTGATCCGAACGGTATTCGCCCATTAGTATTTGGTAAGCGTGAAACTGCAAATGGTACTGAGTACATGTTTGCATCAGAAAGCGTTGCTTTAAAAACAGATGGCTTTGAGTTTGTTCGTGACGTTGCACCTGGTGAAGCAATTTACGTAACTGAAGATGGTCAACTTTTCTCGCAAGCGTGTGCTGAAAAAGCAACTTACTCGCCGTGTATCTTTGAGTTTGTTTACTTTGCGCGCCCAGATTCAACAATTGACCGTATGTCTGTTTATGCAACACGTGTAAACATGGGTACTAAGTTAGGTGAGAAAATTGCACGTGAATGGGCTGACAAAGACATCGACGTGGTTATTCCAATCCCAGAAACATCATGTGACGTAGCACTTGAGATTGCATCAGCCCTTAACCTGCCATACCGCCAAGGTTTTGTTAAAAACCGCTACATTGGCCGTACGTTTATCATGCCAGGTCAAGAAATGCGTAAGAAGTCAGTTCGTCAAAAACTGAATGCCATTGACCGTGAGTTCAAAGGTAAAAACGTATTACTTGTTGATGACTCTATTGTGCGTGGTACAACGTCAGCGCAAATCGTTGAGATGGCTCGTGAGTCAGGTGCGAAGAACGTTTATTTCGCTTCAGCAGCGCCAGAGATTCGTTTTCCGAACGTTTACGGTATTGATATGCCATCGGCAGCTGAGCTAATTGCTCATGGCCGTGAAGTTGAAGATATCAACGCAAGCATTGGTGCCGATGGTCTTATCTATCAATCGCTAGATGACTTAATCTCAGCAGTAAGCCAAGAAAACCCAGAAATCACCCGTTTTGAAACATCAGTATTTGATGGTCAATACATCACTGGTGATATCGACCAAGATTACCTAAACCACATTGACCGTTTACGTAATGATTCGGCGAAATCAACTCGTGAAAATGCGATGTCAGCAAGTTTAGAGTTACATAACCAAGAAGAAAACAGCGCTGATTAATCAGCCTCGATTTGATTGGTATAAAAAAGGAGCTTTACAGCTCCTTTTTTGTTTATGGAAAGAAAGGAAAATAACAATGAACTTAAGTAAACATAGGATGGACAATTCCGTTAGTCCATAAAATAGCTGTGGCAGCTAAAATAATTACCAGTAAGATCAGCCCACAGGTGACTACTGAACTGGCATAGATAAAACCTCGCTCTTCAGGAATGTGCATTAAAATTGGCACCCCTGTGTAGAGTAAGTAAACTGAGTAGGCCAGTGCTACAAGGCCTACACACACCACAAACCATAGTTCAGGTAAGAATGCCGCAAATGAAGACATAAATACTGGCGTTGCTGTATAAGCTGCAAGCTCTAGGGTTTGTGTAAAGGTGGGTTTTGCACCAAAGGTCACTGCCATCCAATGAGCTAAATATGCCAGTGCGAAAACGCCCGCAATTAGTGCAAAGTACATCGCAACCGCGATAAGTAATGCACTATCATGGGTTAAATATACTGCCTCACCTGCGCCAATACTCCAGCCCAAATAAACAGATGAATAGTAGCCCATTATTGAAGGAATACAGGCTATTAATAAAATGTGCGATAAGCTATAGCGCAAGCTTTCGTGACGGTTATCAATTGTCTGCCATTCTTCGAGTGGGTGAGCGTATAAGCCCCATAAGTGGTTTAGAATCATAATCATTGCCCCTGTAAAAAAGGAATATGAGCTGTTTTATTTTTGTACAGCTTTGATTAAGTTATGGTTCAGTAATTAAATCTTGTCAAGAAGCTGAAATAATCGAAATAGTCGATTAAATGTAACTCTTTAGTGCATATAGAAAATTACTTTGCACTGATGTGGGTCATGGAATGCGGGCTAATTTATGTGATAAAATCGAATTAAGATTTTTGATGAGAAGTTATTCAGTGCCTTATTCTGATTTGTTAGCACCCATTCATTCTTTTTTAAAGTGCGAAACGCCTGATGAGTGGATTGCTGCGGCAACCAAAAAAGAAAACTTAGATGTGGTTTTAATCGACCATCTTATCTGTGAATTAAAAGCAGCTCAGTCTGCTATGTTTTTAATTCGTAAGTACGCGGTTGATAAAGAAAGTAGTGATGCGTTGCTTGAGTGGTTAAAACCATTTGAAACACTTATTTATAAGCGTGAAGGGGATTGGCGTGAGCTTGCAGATAAAAACAAGCTGACTAAATCAATGATCCCAAAATCGAATTCACCTTATGGGCAAGATCTCATTGATAAAATGGTGATGCTAATCAAAGAAGAGTTACATCACTTTTATCAAGTTCTTGAGATCATGGATGAATACGGTATTGAATATAAAAGCATTACCCCATGCCGTTATGCCAAAGGGATGCTGCGCCATGTAAAAACTTACGAGCCAGATGCCTTGGTAGATAAGTTAATTATAGGTGCTTACATCGAAGCTCGTTCATGTGAGCGCTTTGCTAAATTAGCCCCGCATGTTGATAAACGCTTAGGTGATTTTTATATCTCACTACTGCGCTCTGAAGCGCGTCATTACCAAGATTATTTAACTCTTGCGCAAGAAATCAGTGAGTTTGATATTACTGAGCGTGTTGAATTTTTTGGTCAACTTGAAGCTGAGCTTATTTCAACCCCAGATGAAGACTTTAAGTTTCACAGCGGTGTACCAGCATAAAAACCACAAAGAGCGCCTGTTTGGCGCTCTAGTTTATTTATCTTGCCAAACTTAGCCTTTTATTAGTTAGATTTTAACTAATTCCCATTATTTTTCTAATACTTATTCATTTATCTCTTTAGTGAATAACTTGTACCTTTTAAAATCTTGCACTACCTTTGACCTAGGTTGCTATTAACATTCGTAAAATAGAATCATAAGTTGTTAAAAGGAGAAGTCATGCGTGATTCTAATGTGCCTTTCGAGTTTAAAGGAGATGCTTCTGAACAAACGTATGCCCAAAAAACATGGAAAGTTTTAACGGTTGAAGATGACTTAAACTACCAACAAGCATTACTAAACAGTTTTAATGCCATATCTCTAGATAACAATGAGTCACTGGAGGTATTAACGGCAAATTCAGTGTCTGAGGCATCGTCTGTGTTATCGCGTCACAAAGACATCGCTATTGTATTTCTTGATGTGGTAATGGAAGAAGATGATTCAGGCCTACGACTTGTGAATACTATTCGCCACGTATTAGGCAACAACGATATACGCATAGTGCTATTAACAGGGCAGCCAAGCTTTGCCCCTGAACCGCAAGTAATGCAATCGCTGGATATTGACGAATATTGGAATAAGTCTGACATGACGGTAGATAAACTTAAATCTATCGTTAGTAGCCATCTTCGTACGTATCAATATATTTCGCAAATCTCAAATGCCAAACAAGGACTGCAGTTAGTACTTGATGCGGCAAGAAGCATTAATAGTAAACACGACATACGTGCATTTTCTCATGCGGTGCTAGATGAAATAGGTAAAATTTTGCATCTATCTAAGGGAGGCGGCGTATTATGCGTTGGCAATGAAAAGCATGTTGATAAACACCCAAAAGTTCTTACTAGTGTCGGTTGTTACAGAGGGCTTGATGGTAAAGAGCTCAGCACTGATGTGCTCAGTGAAGAAGCACAGCAATCGTATATTTTAGCCAGAGATAAAAAAGAGCATGTGTTTTCTGAGCATTACAGTGTTTTTTATTTTGATACCGCTGATGTTGATGTTAGCTATTACATCACGATTGTTAAATCAGATGTTCCCATCGACGAGCATAATGTATTTTTACTAAAGGTATTTAGTGAAAATGTCAGTACAGGCTTTTCGAATATTGCACTGATGAACCGGCTTACTGAACTTGCTTACACCGATATAACGCTAAACATGCCCAACAGGAACTGGCTCCAGCGCGAAATCGATAATATGAACAAATACGAACAAGCTGAAACTCAGTTAGTGGTGTTTGAGATACTTCAGTTTGACGAAAAGTCTTTTCGGTTTGGTCATGACTTTTGTAAAAAAACACATCTCAAAATGCGCGAGAATATTTTGCATACCTTAGCGCCGTATCACCCCCGTATCGCCGTATTCAAAAGTGATAGTTTAGGCGTTTTAGTGTCAAGCCATGCATTTGAAGATGAGAGTATTGTTGACTCTTTGAAACGACAATCTTTCGAAATTGATGGAGTAAGGCAGTTTTTAGATGTGCGTATTTTAGTCATGCAGCTAATCGCCTTTGAAGAACATAGCGCTGAGCAAATTTTTAACCTTGCAGAGTCGACACTCAACGAAGAAAACACACAAAGAGCTGAGCTGCTCTATTATACATTAGATAATACCAAAGCTATTACACGGCGCTATGAATTGATGCAAGAGCTACGCACTGCAATACGCAACAAAGAGCTCCAAGTAGCGCTACAGCCCAAGGTTAATTTAACCACAAATAAAGTGATTGGCTTTGAAGCACTGGCGCGATGGCAAAGAGATGATAGAACATTTGTCAGACCCGATGAGTTTATTGAACTTGCCGAAACTGCAGGGCTAATCAGTGAGTTAGATAAACTTATTTTCGATAAAATAATGCAAACGATTAAGCAATTTGCAGAGCAGGGCGTTAGTTTGCCAATCGCGTTTAATGCATCGACGTTTGATTTGTTAGCCGATGATTACTTTGTTGAGGTTGCAGCACGCATTGAGGAATATGGCATTTCACCCTCGTTACTTGAGCTTGAAGTAACAGAGACTCAAGCGATTTTTAACTATGAAAAGATCAATACATGTTTATGTCGTTTTGCGGGCTTGGGTATAAAAATTAGTATCGATGACTTTGGTACTGGCTATTCGTCACTTGCCCATATTAGTGAAATTCCTGCGCAGATAATAAAAATAGATCGCTGCTTTGTAACCGATATTCAAGAGTCAAAATCTAACCAACACATTATCGAAATGATAATGTTGCTGGCAGAAAAATTCGGCTTTGAAGTAACTGCAGAGGGCATTGAAACAGAAGCCGAACACAACTGGCTTATTGAAGCTGGGTGTAACATAGGGCAGGGCTACTATTACGCTAAACCCATGTTTTATGATGATGCATTGCAGTGGCTAAAGGGTTGGTCTAACTAACTATTATGGTAGAAGTAAATCACCAATATGAGTTACTAAAGAAAAGGCTACTTATAAAATTTGTGGTTATTGTCATTGGCAGCTTATTTATAAGCGCTATGGTTTATTTACTGCAATACCAAATACAAAAAAGTAATGTCACGCTTTTACAAGATAACACCTTACTTGCAGCCCACAATACCCTAAGCAGGGAGCTTGGTGATGTACGTAAAGTAGTTAAGTTGCTGGTGGCCGATGACATATTAAAGCAAAGTGATGATAGCGCATTGCTAGAGCAACAAGTACAAACCCATTTTGTGAACTTTGGTTTAGCTGCAGAAAACATCTCTCAAATACGTTGGCTAGATAGTCAAGGCCAAGAAAGGTATCGGGTTAACTTTAAGGCAGGACAAGCAGAGCTAGTACCAAAACAACAGCTACAAAATAAAAGTAGTCGTTATTATTTTACCGAGGGGATGGAGTACAGTAAGGGGGACGTTTATATCACGCCAATAGATTTAAATGTCGAGCGCGGCGCAGTTGTTACACCACATGAACCAACATTAAGAGCATCTTATCGAACCATAAGCGATAGCTTTATTCTAAACGGGTTAATTGTTGTCAATTTTGACCTGTCGAAAACTCTACAGCAAATAAAGTCACTCAGTACCATGCAAGCACAAATACAATTAATTAATGGTGAAGGCTATTGGTTGTTGCACCCACAGAAAGATAAAGAATGGGGGTTTATGCGAGAAAAGTCGATGCTGACACTCGGTAACGAAGATAGCCAATTATGGCAAGTCATCACCCAGCTGCCAAAATCTCAGGATCTTATTGCATCGCATAGTCATGCAACTAGCTTTTTAAAAATGACCTTAGGTAATAATAGCGCAAATGGTGCAAACGATATTATTGTACTGGTAAAGGCTGATGATTCGGTGCAAAACGAGATTGTTTTATGGTCTTTTTTTATTGCTTTTGCATGTGCTGTAAGCTTGATATCAATTTCTGGCTTATATCTGAAACGCAGTTATCGTGACCAACGTCAGATTATTAAAGCCAGAGCACACTTAGAGCACGAGCAGCAGGAGCTGTTAGCAGCCAATACTAAATTACAACGTTACATAAAACAGCAGCATCAATTACAGGGTGAGCTTATTGAAGCACAAAGGTTGTCATCACTCGGTTTAATGGTGGCAGGTGTGGCCCACGAAATGAATACACCATTGGGCGGTGCGGCTATTTCATTATCAAATGCGCAATTAATTAATCAACAACTTAAAGATAAAATAGACCAAGGCTTCACTAAGCAATTTTTAGAATCAAGCGTAGAAAAAGTTACCGATAATTTAAGGCTCTCTCAAGTAAACTTAGAAAAGGCAATTGATCATGTAAAAAGCTTCAAGGAGATGGCCCATGATCGCTCAAACGATCAATACATTAGCTTTAATATCGAAAAAGTCATCAATGATCTACTACTAGGTTTAAAATCCCGCTTTAAAGCTTCAAAAGTATCTATAGAAACTAAAATCGATGTCAAAGAAGACATTATTGGTCGCCCTGGAGTTATCTCTCAGGTTATCGAGAGCTTAATCGTTAATGCAATTTCTCACGCATTTGATGAACTTGATAACAAGCTTATTCAATTGCATGTTTATTTAAATCAACAAGGTGAGCTTTGTATTAGCGTCTCTGATAATGGTTGTGGGATTGATGACTCGCTACGCAGCAACCTATTTGACCCTTTTGTTACTACATCTAGAAACCATGGTCATACAGGATTAGGTTTGTACCTTGTTCATGAGTGGGTTACGAGTGTTCTTAACGGAAAAATCCAGCTAGTTGCAAAGGAAGACCTACCTGAAGGCATCGCAACCCAGTTTAAGATTACCTTGCCAGGCTTGAAAAAGAACAAAATTAGTTAGCATAGGTTTTTTCATATAGTTGCGTAATGTGACTAATTTCTTTTTCATTCAGTTCATAATGCTTCAGTATCTCTAAAAGCTTGCCTGACGCCGTAATTGCTTTAAGACCTAAAGATAAACTTTGCTGAAAAAGCTCAGCCTGAGGGTGATTTTTATCAGTAATCACATATAAGTGTTGAGTAGCAAGATAGGGGGTAACTATTTCTAATTCTGTTTGCTTTGCTTGCTGTAAGCGCTCGCTATTATCGAGCCAATACAAGGCAACCTCTTTTGTGCCTGCAACTAAATCAACACGACCATGCTTTAATAGCAACAAGCTCTCAATCAAGCTACCTGTGGTTGTCACGCTAAGGTTTGGGTGGTGCTCAAATTGCTCACTTACCACATAGTCTTCACCTTTACTGATTGTATATGGCTTTAATGAATACAAAGAGCCAGTGTAAGTTATTTTGCTATCAACACGTTTGAATAACACAGTATGTGCGGTTGCTAATGAAGGTGAATATGTAAAATATCTCGCTCTTTGCTTTGTATAAAAAGCACCTAGCACTGCGACACGTTTATGGCGCTTGGCAAGCTTTAGCGCGCGAGCCCAATGTGTGTATTCAATAGTGGCTTGATGTTTTTGTGTTTTCAGTGCTGCGATGATGACTTCGTGCAGCCAGCCTGGCTTATTTGGCTCATCAATAAAATAAGGAGGAAACGGCTCTGTGACCAATTGCCAAGTTTGGCAATTGATTGAAAAGCTAATTAGTAAACAACAACATAAAAGGCTTAACCGACTCATCATAGATAATGCATTTTTTGACAATACTGGTTAAAGCATAGTTAAAAAATTGGTTATTTAAAGGGCGTGTGGACTAGTTTTTGCTGCTCTGGAGTAGCTCTTAAGTATGAACCTTGCTCATACCAGTCACCCAGTACAGTGCGGGTTAGTGTTTTTCCATTTTGTTTATAGTGATGCACATTAGGGCGGTGAGTATGACCGTGGATCATATTAGTAACCTGATGCTTTTCAAACATGGCTAACACTGCATCTTCGGTCACATCTAAAATCTCTAATGCTTTGCCAGCTTGGCTTTGTTTTGATTTTTCGCGGGCGTTGCGGGCAATTTTTTTACGATACCAAAGCGGCATAGCAAGCATTAATTTTGGCCACCACCAACCACGACTTTTTTTACGAAACTTTTGATATTCAATATCTTGAGTGCACATTTCATCACCGTGCAAGATAACTGTTGGAGTACCGTATAAATCAATAACAACTTGTTCAGGTAGTAAAGTCATACTTGCGCTTTTTGCATAGTCTTCTCGCATAATGAAATCGCGATTACCATGAATAAAAAACACCTCAGTACCACTTTCACTGACTTGGCTTAAACGTGCGGCAACACTCTTTGAAAGGTCAGTTTGATAGTCATCACCTACCCATACTTCAAAAAAGTCACCCAAAATATAAAGTGCATCAACGTCATCATTAATAATCTTGCTATCAAGAAAATCAAAAAATGCCGCAGTGATGTCTGGGCGGTTTTCTGTTAAATGGAGGTCGGCAATAAAATAACTTTGTTTCATGGTTACTCGCAAAAAAGCGGGCAAAGGCCCGCTTAAAAAGACTAAACGATTAAATTAGCTAACCGTTACTTTTTCGATGATTATATCTTCAAGAGGTACGTCTTGGTGGAAGCCAGCGCTGCCAGTAGCAACACCTTTGATTTTGTTTACCACGTCCATACCTTCAACAACTTCTGCGAACACGCAGTAGCCCCAGCCTTGTGATGTTTCACTGCTGAAGTTTAAGAAGTCATTGTCGTTAACGTTAATGAAGAACTGCGCAGTAGCTGAATGTGGATCCGGCGTACGTGCCATTGCTAATGTGCCCACTTTATTTGCAAGGCCATTATTTGCTTCGTTTTCGATAGGGTTGTTTACTTCTTTTTGAACCATACCCGGCTCAAAACCACCGCCTTGTACCATAAAACCATCAATTACACGGTGGAAGATAGTACCGTTGTAAAAGCCAGCATTCGCATACTCTAAGAAGTTTTTAACTGTGTTTGGTGCATCGCTTTCGTGCATCTTGATAGTGATGTCACCAAAGTTTGTGTGTAGTACAACCATGAGGTTTCCTATATCAGGTTTAATAATGGGGCTATTTTATAGTAGTTGTCTTTGATTAACAAAGAGCTTGTTTAAAACGATTAACAAAGTGCTTATTCAATTGATAAAGCGCTAGAGCAGCGGCTTTGCAAGTGTTACCATAGAGAATCTCGAAACACCGTTAAGGACATTTTATAAATGGTACAAATTTACAACACACTTACGCGACAAAAAGAGCAGTTTAAACCCCTTGTTGATGGCAAAATCGACATGTACGTGTGTGGTATCACCATTTATGATTACTGTCACATCGGTCATGCTCGTACTTTTGTTGGTTTTGACGTCATTGTTCGTTACCTACGCCACATCGGTTACGATTTAAAATACGTTCGTAACATCACAGATGTAGACGACAAAATCATTAAACGTGCTAACGAAAATGGTGAGTCAATTAATGATCTAACGACTCGTATGACCAAAGCCATGCATGAAGATTTCGACAGCTTAAATATGCTGCGTCCTGATGTTGAGCCTACAGTAACAAACCACATGGATGAAATCATCGCTATGGTTGAGCGTTTAATTGCCAAAGGCCATGCGTATGTTGCTGCAGATGGTGATGTATTATTTGATGTATCAACCTTTGAGCAATACGGTGCTTTATCGCAACAAGACCTAACCATGCTACAGGCTGGTTCTCGTGTTGAAGTTGCACAAGATAAGCAAGATCCACTTGATTTCGTGCTTTGGAAAAAAGCCAAGCCAGAAGAGCCGTCATGGTCTTCACCATGGGGTGAGGGTCGCCCTGGTTGGCATATTGAATGTTCAGCAATGAGTTCTAAGCACTTAGGTGAGCACTTTGATATTCACGGTGGTGGTTCAGATTTACAGTTCCCGCACCATGAAAACGAAATTGCTCAGTCATGCTGTGCAAATAACGGCAAGTACGTTAATACGTGGATCCACACAGGTATGGTTCAGGTTAATAAAGAGAAGATGTCTAAGTCTTTAAACAACTTCTTTACCGTACGTGACGTATTAAAAGAGTATGATGCTGAATCAGTTCGTTATTTCTTAATTTCAGGTCACTACCGTAGCCAGCTTAACTATTCGCAAGAAAACCTTGAGCAAGCACGTTCGTCACTTGAACGTATTTACACTGCATTGCGTGGCGTAACGCCAATCGAGTGCGATTTAGCTAGCAATGAATATGTGGCTAAATTCAGAAAAGCGATGGATGATGACTTTAACACCCCTGAAGCACTACCAGTATTATTTGAATTAGCAAAAGAGCTAAACCGTGTTAAAGACAGCGATACAGAGCAAGCAGGTAAGCTAGCTTATGTACTACGCAGTGTTGCAGAGGTACTAGGCGTTGCACAACAAGACCCAGAAGCCTTTTTGCAAGGTGGCCAAGCTGACGACGAAGTAGCCCATATCGAAGCGTTAATAGCAAAACGTAACGAAGCCCGCGCAAGTAAAGATTGGGCGGCAGCTGATGAAGCGCGCGATGCATTGAATGCGCTTGGTGTGGTACTTGAAGATTCGGCTGGTAAAACAACATGGCGTAAAGCCTAACTACTCATCGAATCATGATTCATTAAAAAAGGTTGCCAACGAGGCAACCTTTTTTGTTATTAATCAATATAGCTATTGACCTCAACTGTACTTGAGCTTTTACCTTGCCATCTCTTCGTATTAACAAGGACAGACATTGAATATTTTACTTGCCATGATCCCCGCCTTTTTATGGGGCACCACCTATGCAGTGACCAAATATGCCACACCTGATTGGCCGCCACTTTTATTAGGCGCATTACGTGCATTACCTGCAGGGTTATTACTTTTATTGATTAAACCTAGTTTGCCAACCCGTTCGCAGTGGCCAAGTTTGTTAACGCTAGGTGCTGTGAATATCGCGCTGTTTTTTGCCTTTATTTTTATCATGGCGGTAAACCTTCCTGCAGCTATAGCAGGAGTAGGGATGGTGTCTGTGCCGGTTGTGGCTTTGTTATATGCTTGGCTTACTAAAGGGCAGCGCCCCGCAAAAACTCAAGCATTCTGTGCTATGGCGCTGGTGGTATTGGCGTGGTTGTTGTTTGACCCAGCACACGTGTCATTAAATGTATTGGGAGTGACTGCTTTATTTGGGGCCCTACTGACTATTGTGATTGGTAGCACCTTAGTACAGAGTTTGTCGGTGCATATTCATTGGTGGGTTGTGCTTACCTGGCAGTTAATCATTGGCGGCACTATTTTATTATTGGCTGCGTTTATTGATGGCAGTTTACTTCACCCAGAGCAATACCAAGTGATATTTAAGCCTATCTCAGCACTGCAATATTCTGCGCTATTTTGGTTAATCGTGCCTAATACCGCTATCGCCTATATTCTGTATGTTTGGTTATTAGGACGCATGACTGTGGCTGAGTTTTCATTCGGCACTATTGCTAACCCAATCGCGGGAATCGTATGCGCTGTTTTACTCATAAACGAACAATATCAAGACTGGCAATACCTATTAATGTTTATGATGATTGTGTTTTCAGTGCTCCCCCAGATGCTAAAGCTTAGGCAGTTCAAACTACAGCGCTCTTAATACCAAAAAAAGGCTGCCCATTGGCAGCCTTTTGCAATAATTTAGCTCTTCTTAGCTGTGATACTTTTCACAAGCTTCAAGGGTGTTTTCGATTAAGCTTGCCACAGTCATTGGGCCAACACCACCTGGTACTGGTGTAATGAAATGTGCTTTTTGTTCAGCGATATCGTATTCAACATCACCAACAAGCTTGCCAGATTCAAGGCGGTTAATGCCTACATCAATTACGATAGCACCTTCTTTAACCCAATCACCCGGAATAAACTCAGGTTTACCAACCGCAACAACTAATAAATCAGCGCGGCGAACATGCGTTTCTAAATCTTGAGTAAACTTATGACAAACCGTTGTTGTACAGCCTGCAAGTAAAAGCTCAAGTGACATAGGACGACCAACAATGTTTGACGCACCAACAACAACTGCGTGCATACCTTTGTAGCGAACACCGGTAGAGTCGAGTAGGGTGATAATACCCTTCGGTGTACAAGGACGAAGTGCCGGCATACGCTGAGCTAAACGACCAATGTTATAAGGGTGGAAACCATCAACATCTTTATGTGGTGTGATGCGTTCAAGAATTTTTTCAGCATCAAGACCCTGAGGTAAAGGTAACTGTACTAGAATTCCGTCTACTTCTTTGTCTTCGTTTAGTTGATCTATTAATGCAAGTAAATCTTGCTCAGTTGTGTCGCCAGGTAAATCGTAAGACTTAGATACAAAGCCGACTTCTTCACATGCTTTACGTTTAGAACCAACATACACTTGGCTAGCTGGATCTTGACCAACTAACACAACTGCTAGTCCTGGAGCGCGTAATCCATTCGCTACACGCTCTGCAACTCGCTCTGCTACATTGCTGCGTACTTGTTTAGCTATTGCCTTACCATCGATGATGTTTGCCGTCATGGGTGACCTTTAATTGGGGTTAGTTAACTTGATACTGATACATCTAAATATGATTATCCAATAAAGGGGGCGTGGATACACAAATCATGTTTGTTTGATCATATTTATTTATGTTGCGTATTTTCGCAGAAAAGCATCATAGCGCCAAGATGCAATCTTATATAAAGCGCTACTTTATAAAAAAGAGTTCAAATTTTAGCTTATATTTGCAATATTTAACCATTATGAACTAAAAGTGACCGATTGAATTATTTTCTTAAAAAAATGTTTGACCTGACTCGGTCAAATCACTATTATGCACCCCGTTGTTAACGAGGTCACTCGCAAACAACGGTAAGCATCGGCGATTAGCGCAGTTTGGTAGCGCACTTGGTTTGGGTCCAAGGGGTCGCAGGTTCAAATCCTGCATCGCCGACCACTTCTTCTTTAAGAGGCGGTGCTTACAGGCAAACTTATGAAGTTTTCGATGCGCCCGTAGCTCAGCTGGATAGAGCAACGCCCTTCTAAGGCGTTGGTCGAAGGTTCGAATCCTTCCGGGTGCGCCATTTGAAAATATGTAAATGCCGTGGTGATTGTAGCTCAGTTGGTAGAGCCCCGGATTGTGATTCCGGTTGTCGTGGGTTCGAGCCCCATCAGTCACCCCAATTTACTCTAAGATATCGGCGATTAGCGCAGTTTGGTAGCGCACTTGGTTTGGGTCCAAGGGGTCGCAGGTTCAAATCCTGCATCGCCGACCATCTTGAATGATCTTTATTTTCAAAACTTCTCTCAGTATCGGCGATTAGCGCAGTTTGGTAGCGCACTTGGTTTGGGTCCAAGGGGTCGCAGGTTCAAATCCTGCATCGCCGACCACTTTTAACGAATTATGGTCAAAGAACGATTGGTTTGGGTATATCCAATTCAGTCGCAGGTTAAAATTCTGCATCGCCGACCACTTCTCAATTTCTAAATACATCCTTTAATTCAGCTTAATTCTCCTTTGTTATTTTGTTGCGTTCGTTTTTTACGCATTTAAACGCTGATTGCTGCTATATAAGCCAAATAATTGCCCCCCAGACTCGACTATCATAAATATTAGGTTATAATGCCGCGTCTATTGTTTAACATAGTGCCCATAGGGGCAAAGCAGCAATGGTATCTCATGGTTACAATGCGCCGTTTTAAGTTGAAATATTCAGCGTTAAAACTTGCTATCACTCATGGAGATCACCTTGTTTGTAAGGAAGGCGAACAGTCGCCAAAATTGAAGATTGAGGTAAATCATGCAAGTTTCTGTTGAGACGACTCAAGGCCTTGAGCGCCGTCTGACCATCACCGTTCCTGCAGAGAACGTTGAGACTGAAGTAAAAAAACGCTTACAACAACTGTCTAAAACCCAGCGTATCGATGGTTTCCGTCCTGGTAAAGTACCAGCGTCTATCATCAACAAGCGTTACGGTGCTGCAGTACGTCAAGAAGTTGCTGGCGAATTAATGCAACGCAACTACATCGAAGCAATCGTTTCTGAAAAAATTAACCCAGCTGGTTCACCTACTTTCGCTCCTAAAGCGTTAGAAGCTGGTAAAGATTTAGAATTCGATGCAACTTTCGAAGTTTACCCAGAAGTTGAAATTCAAGGTTTAGATAAAATCGCTGTTGAAAAACCAGCTGTATCTGTAACTGACGAAGACCTAGCTAACATGCTAGAAACTCTACGTAAGCAACACGCTTCTTGGGCTGAAGTTGACGCAGCTGCAGGCGAGAACGACCGTGTAACTATCGACTTCGTTGGTTCTATCGAAGGCGAAGAGTTCGAAGGCGGTAAAGCTGAAGACTTCCCACTAGAACTTGGTCAAGGTCGTATGATCCCAGGTTTCGAAGACAACATCGTTGGCAAAAAAGCGGGCGAAGAAGTTGTTGCTGAAGTAACTTTCCCTGAAGAGTACCACGCTGAAAACCTTAAAGGTAAAGCAGCTACTTTCGCAATCACTGTTAAGAAAGTTGAAACTCAAGAACTTCCTGAGCTTAACGATGAGTTCGCAACTAAATTCGGTGTAGCTGAAGGCGGTGTTGACGCTCTTAAAGAAGAAGTTAAAAAGAACATGACACGTGAGCTTGACCAAGCAGTTAAAGCTAACGTTAAAGATCAAGCTATCAAAGGTCTTTTAGCTAACAACGAAATCGAAGTGCCAAAAGCGCTAGTAGATCAAGAAATTGATGCACTACGTCAGCAAGCTGCACAACGTTTCGGTGGCGACGCTAAAAACATGCCTGAGCTTCCAGCTGAATTATTCCACGAGCAAGCTGTAACTCGCGTTAAGACTGGCCTATTACTAGGTGAAGTAATTAAAGCGAACGAGCTTAAAGTTGACGACGCTAAAGTTGAAGAGTTAATCGCAACTGTAGCTTCTGCATACGAAGATCCAACTGAAGTAGTAGAGTACTACAAAGCAAACGATCAGCTTATGCAGCAAATGCGCAACGTAGCGATGGAAGAGCAAGCAGTTGAAGCTATCCTAGCTAAAGCAAACGTGACTGACGTTGAAAAAGCATTCGACGACATCATGAATCCACAGCAAGGTGCTTAATAAGTCATTGACTTAAGCTCTCGCTAGCGATTAAATGGCTCGTGTTACCCTGTATTTATACAGCGTACTCGGGCCATTTTAGTTTGTGGTATCAGTTTCAAAAAAACCAACAATACTGATGTTATTTCAGAACTTTTTTCGGCGAGGATTGAATTTGTTCTGATAAGTTCCTATATAGTTATAAAGATTGAATAGACAGCTTAACTTACATTAGTATAAATGTGCTTTCCTTATAGTAAGGATGAGTCGCAGCGGATAAGGAATTAAATAAGAATGAATAGCGGTATGATAGACCCTCTAAACGCACTAGTCCCTATGGTTGTTGAACAAACAGCTAAAGGTGAGCGCTCATATGATATTTACTCACGTCTTTTAAAAGAGCGCATTATTTTCTTAACTGGCCAAGTAGAAGATAACATGGCTAATTTGATTCTTGCGCAAATGCTGTTTTTAGAATCAGAAAACCCAGAAAAAGATATTTATCTTTATATTAATTCGCCAGGCGGTTCTGTGACTGCGGGTATGGCAATTTACGATACAATGAATTTTATCAAGCCTGATGTAAGCACTATTTGTGTTGGCCAAGCGGCAAGTATGGGTGCATTCTTACTATCAGGTGGCGCTAAAGGTAAGCGTTTTTGTTTACCTAACTCACGTGTAATGATCCACCAGCCATTAGGTGGCTTCCAAGGTCAGGCATCTGACTTTGAGATCCATGCTCGTGAAATTTTATCAATTAAAGATAAGTTAAACCGTTTAATGGCTGAACATACTGGCCAGCCACTCGATGTGGTTTCTCGTGATACAGACCGTGATAACTTTATGACTGCTAGCGAAGCAGTTGAATACGGCCTAGTTGACTCAGTATTTTCAAGCCGCGATTCGAAGTAATCTGAATAGCTAATAATAACGTATTGTTAGCTATGACCCTTTACTATGCGAAAACTGATATTCTTTGATATAGTTAAACATAGTGAATTAGCAGTAGCCCAGTGCTACTGCCAACGTAATAAATGAGGTAGCTGAATGTCTGACACTCCTACAGACGGCGACAAAAGTAATAAATTGTTATACTGCTCTTTCTGCGGCAAAAGCCAGCACGAAGTTCGCAAACTAATTGCTGGCCCTTCAGTATATATTTGTGATGAATGTGTAGAGCTGTGTAACGATATTATCAGGGAAGAAATCAAAGACATTGCGCCGAAGCATAATGCGTCTGATAAACTGCCTGTGCCGAAAGAAATTCGTGATCACTTAGATGATTACGTGATTGGCCAAGACCACGCGAAAAAAGTGCTGTCGGTTGCGGTATACAATCACTACAAACGTTTACGCAATCAAACAATCAATGCAGATATTGAGCTTGGTAAGAGTAATATTCTATTAATCGGTCCTACAGGTAGTGGTAAAACATTACTTGCTGAAACAATGGCTCGTTTACTTGATGTACCATTCACGATGGCGGATGCAACGACACTAACTGAAGCAGGTTATGTAGGTGAAGACGTTGAAAACATCATTCAAAAGCTACTGCAAAAATGTGATTACGACGTAGAAAAAGCACAACGTGGTATTGTTTACATTGATGAAATCGACAAGATTTCTCGTAAGTCTGACAATCCATCGATCACCCGTGACGTATCGGGCGAAGGTGTACAACAAGCCTTACTTAAGCTAATTGAAGGTACGGTTGCATCTGTGCCACCACAAGGCGGCCGTAAACATCCACAGCAAGAGTTCTTGCAAGTTGATACATCAAAGATCCTATTTATCTGTGGCGGTGCGTTTGCCGGCCTAGATAAAGTGATTGAACAACGCAGCCATAAAAATACCGGTATTGGTTTTGGTGCTGAAGTTAAGCAATCATCAGGTAGCCGTAGCTTAAGTGAAACATTTAAAGATGTTGAACCAGAAGATTTAGTCAAATACGGTTTAATTCCAGAGTTCATTGGTCGTCTTCCGGTTGTTGCGACACTTACAGAGCTAGATGAAGCGGCGCTTATTCAAATTCTGAGCGAACCAAAAAATGCATTAACTAAACAGTTCTCTGCATTGTTTGCGATGGAAGATGTTGAGCTTGAGTTCCGTGAAGATGCACTTAGCGCAATTGCTCATAAAGCAATGGAGCGTAAAACAGGTGCTCGTGGCTTACGTTCAATCGTTGAAGGCGTATTACTTGATACTATGTATGAATTACCTTCGATGGATGATGTTAGCAAAGTGGTTATTGATGAAACCGTTATTAAAGGTGAGTCAGACCCAATTTTGATTTACCAAAGCGGTAACCAAGACAAAGCTGCATCAGAATAAAGCTGTAATAGTTTAAAAGTTAAGCAGTTGAACACGAAAAAGGAGCCAAAGGCTCCTTTTTTTATAAATATGTTGAACTTTCCCTTACATATCCCCATATACTTGAGTAATCTTTAAAATAAATGAAGTGCGAAGAGAATATAATGACGCTTGAGAGAACAGATCGAGTCGAAATCCCCGTGTTGGCACTGCGCGATGTAGTGGTTTACCCACACATGGTGATCCCGCTATTTGTTGGTCGTGAAAAATCAATAAAATGCCTAGAAGCGGCGATGGACAAGGACAAACAAATTTTCCTAGTGGCGCAAAAAGACGCCTCTGTTGATGATCCGCAGCAAGATGATATCTACCGTGTTGGCACCATTGCCACAGTACTTCAGTTATTAAAGTTACCTGATGGCACCGTTAAAGTGCTTGTTGAAGGCACACAACGTGCGAGCGTTGAAACGTTTTTAGATAACGATGATTTCTTTGTGGCTGAAGCACAGTTCATCGAATCAGGCCATATCGACGAGCAAGAACAAGATATCTTTATTCGCAGCGCAATTAGCCAATTTGAAGGCTATGTAAAGCTTAATAAGAAGATCCCACCTGAAGTACTTACTTCTGTGTCTGGCATCGATGAAGCTGCACGCCTTGCTGATACCATGGCAGCACACATGCCGCTTAAGGTACCTGAAAAGCAAAAAGTACTTGAGATTGCCGATGTGACTGAGCGTCTTGAATACTTAATGGCACTGATGGAAGGCGAGATTGACTTACTGCAAGTTGAGAAAAAAATCCGTACCCGCGTGAAAAAGCAGATGGAAAAGTCGCAGCGTGAGTATTACCTCAACGAGCAAATGAAAGCGATTCAAAAAGAGCTTGGCGAACTTGATGATGTACCCGATGAATTCGAAGCAATTAAAAAGCGCATCGAAGAATCAGGTATGCCTAAAGAAGCGCAAGAGAAAGCAAACGCTGAGTTATCTAAATTAAAAATGATGTCGCCGATGTCGGCGGAAGCAACCGTCGTGCGCTCGTACATTGATACCTTAATCAATGTACCTTGGAAAAAACGCTCTAAGGTGAAAAAAGACTTAGCTGGCGCACAAAAGATTTTAGATAGTGACCATTACGGCTTAGATAAAGTTAAAGAGCGTATTATTGAGTATCTAGCGGTGCAGCAGCGCACTAATAAGCTTAAAGGCCCAATTTTATGTTTAGTCGGTCCTCCTGGTGTAGGTAAAACCTCATTGGGTCAGTCAATCGCACGCTCTACAGGTCGTAAATATGTGCGTATGGCATTAGGTGGCGTTCGTGATGAAGCGGAAATCCGCGGTCATCGCCGTACTTACATTGGTTCTATGCCTGGTAAGTTAATCCAGAATATGACTAAAGTTGGTGTAAAGAACCCATTATTCTTATTAGATGAAATCGATAAGATGTCATCAGATATGCGTGGCGACCCAGCATCAGCACTACTTGAAGTACTTGATCCTGAGCAAAACAGCCATTTTGCCGATCACTACTTAGAAGTTGATTACGACTTATCAGATGTGATGTTCGTGGCAACATCAAATAGCTTTAATATCCCAGGTCCGTTATTAGACCGTATGGAAGTTATTCGCCTTTCGGGTTACACCGAAGACGAGAAGCTAAACATTGCTAAACAACACTTGATTCCAAAACAAGTTAAGCGCAATGGCTTAAAAGAGCATGAAGTTGAAATTGCTGACAGCGCAATTATTGGCATTATCCGCTACTACACACGTGAAGCGGGCGTTCGTAACTTAGAACGTGAAGTGTCAAAACTATGTCGTAAAGCAGTTAAGAACATCTTGCTGGATAAAGACACTAAAAAGGTCCTTATCGACGATAACAACCTTGAAGAATTCTTAGGCGTACAACGCTTTGATTATGGTAAAGCAGAAGACGGTGACCGTATTGGCCAAGTAACGGGTCTTGCGTGGACTGAAGTAGGTGGTGATTTACTGACTATTGAATCTGCAGCTGTAGCAGGTAAAGGCAAGCTAACTTACACAGGTTCGCTTGGTGATGTAATGCAAGAGTCAATTCAGGCAGCGATGACGGTCGTTCGTAATCGTGCTGAAAAACTTCGCATTAATAGCGACTTCTATGAGAAACGTGACATCCATGTTCACGTGCCAGAAGGTGCAACACCAAAAGATGGTCCAAGTGCTGGTATTGCTATGGTAACTGGTTTGGTATCGAGCTTAACGGGTAACCCTGTGCGCTCAGATGTAGCAATGACAGGTGAAATCACATTACGTGGTGAAGTATTACCAATTGGTGGCTTAAAAGAGAAGCTACTGGCAGCGCATCGTGGTGGAATTAAAACCGTTATTATTCCAAAAATTAACGAACGTGACTTAAAAGAGATCCCAGACAACGTATTAGAGGGCCTTGAAATTCACCCAGTTACATGGATTGATGACGTTTTAAAACTGGCTTTGAAGCACCCAGTTGAGAGTTTTTCTGTCGAAACTGAAAAAAACCAGTAAAAAACCGCAAAAAAGTGCATTTAGGGGCTTTTCAAATACAAAGGGTATGATAAGTTAAGCACTAGTTTTCAAGCCTAGGCCTTATGTAGCCTAGGGTTGAGAAAAATATAATAAACTGAGCATAAACTTAATTTGCTCATAAATTTTCAAAACAGTGATGTTATTTTTTATAAAAACAATCGCTCTTGATAATAACAATGAAAGAGGATGATATTGTGAATAAATCTCAATTAATCGATCAAATCGCAGCTGACGCTGACATTTCTAAAGCGGCTGCAGGTCGTGCACTAGATTCATTCATCGAGGCTGTTTCAGGCGCTCTTAAAGATGGCGATTCAGTAGCGCTAGTTGGCTTTGGTACTTTCTCTGTACGTGAGCGTGCAGCGCGTTCAGGTCGTAACCCGCAAACTGGTGAGACTATCCAGATTGCTGCAGCAAATATTCCTTCTTTCAAAGCAGGTAAAGCGCTGAAAGACGCAGTAAACTAATCATTAAAGATTAGTTGGTGAGAGATACCTAATCACACTTAAATTGAATTTAGGTAACTTATCACCAGTTACTTCAAGTGAAAAAGCGTATCTGGTAAGATACGCTTTTTTTACATGAGCAGGGTTAATTTGTACCTGATCAGAATAGAGATAGATAAATGCTTGAGAAAATCAGAGAAGGTTCGCAGGGACCTGCAGCCAAAATTATTTTAGGCGCGGTGATTTTATCTTTTGCTTTAGCTGGGATCGGTGGTTATTTAGGACAAACCACAGAGCAACCCGTTGCAGAAGTAAATGGAGTTAAAATTAGCCAAACCGAATTCAGCCGTGCATACCAAAACGAACGTAACCGTTTAGAACAACAATTTGGTGAATACTTCGCACAAATCGCTGCTGATCCAAATTACATGGCACAAATTCGCCAAGGCGTAATCGACCGTTTAGTACAACAAGAATTGCAAACTCAACTAGCGGCAGAATTAGGTCTTCGTGTAAGCGACGAAAGTGTTCGTAAAGCAATTTTAGAAATGCCTTACTTCCAAGTAGGCGGCCAGTTTAGCAACGACCGCTACTTACAAGTTATTCGTCAAATGAATTTCCAACCAGATGCTTTCCGTGAATATTTACGTGAAGATATGACACGCAGCCAATTAGTAGGTGCTGTTGCTGGTACAGATTTCATCTTAGAAAATGAATTAAACAACAGCGTTGCTCTACAACAGCAAACGCGCAGTATTGATTACTTAGTTGTTGCTAAAGAATCATTACAAGCAGGTATCGAAGTAACAGAGCAAGAAATTGCTGATTACTATGAGTTGAATCAACCGCAATTCTTAGCACCAGAGCAAGTGTCTGTAAGCTACATTGACTTAAATGCAGCTAACTTAACACTTGATTCAAGTGTTTCAGAAGAAGATATCAAAGCTTACTATGATCAAAACAGTGCACAATATGTTGAGCCTGAAAAACGTCGTGTATCGCACATCTTAATTGATAACAGCGAAGACGATGATGCAGCAAAAGCGAAAGCTGAAGAGCTACTAGCGCAGTTACAAAGCGGTGCTGATTTTGCTGAGCTTGCTGAGTCATCTTCTGATGACGTAGTGAGTGCAGAAATGGGCGGCGACCTAGACTGGATTGAACGTGACATGATGGACCCTGCGTTTGAAGATGCAACGTATGCACTTGAAAGCAAAGGCGACATTTCTGACGTTGTAGAATCAGAGTTTGGTTATCACATCATCAAACTTACTGATATTCAAACACAGCAAGTTAAACCATATGCTGACGTAAAAGATGAGCTTCGCGCTGAACTTGAGCGTACTAAGAAAATTAATGCGTTCTATGAAAAGCAAACTCAAATGGGTGAGCTTGCGTTCGAAATTTCAGATACTTTAATTGATGCAGCAGAAGCAGCAGGCGTTGAAGTACAGAAAACAGAACTTGTTACTCGCAATGCATTACCTGAGCCGTTAAACAACCCACAAGTTGTTACTGCTATTTTCTCACCCGAAGTGTTAGAAGACCGCATGAACTCAGAAGTAATTGAAGTAGGCGATGAGCATGCTGTTGTTGTTCGTGTAAACGATCACAAAGCTGCTACAACGAAAGCACTAGCAGATGTTTCTGAGCAAATTAAGGCGACGCTAGTTTCACAAAAAGCATCGGAGCTTGCTAAAGAAAAAGCACGCACTCTATACGCTGAGATCGAAGCTGGTAAGAGCCTAAACGAAGTTGCACAAGCTGAAGGCCTAACAGTACGCCAAGAAGCTGCACTTGCTCGTCAAGCTTACACAGTGTCACCAGCTATTGTTCAACAAGCTTTCAAAATGGCTCATCCACAAGGTGCACCAGAGGTTGAAGTTGTTGACCTAAACAATGGCGATGCTGCAATTGTTGCGCTAAAAGCAGTTAATCCAGCGACTGACGTTGAGATTAATGAGCAACAAAAGCAAAACATCACTATGGCTCAAGTGAATAAAAACTACATGGTATTTATTGCAGCACTAAAAGCACAAGCTGAAGTGCAAGTACCGCAAGCGACTCAAGCTGCTGAATAATTAGCAAAATGAGTTAAATAAAAGGCGCCTACTGGCGCCTTTTTTGTTACCGTTAAAGGTAATTCAAGTTACAAGGAGCTTTTATGGAGTACAGTCTAATAGAGCAGCTACCAAGCGCAGAAGAATACTGTGACATGCGTCTTAAAGCTGGCTTATCAGCACGTTCATTAGCGGCTGCAAAGGCGGGGTTACCAAACTCTCTTTATGCTATTTGTATTCGTAAAAACGATGAGTTGATTGGCATGGGCCGCGTTATTGGTGATGGCGGTTGTAATTTTGAAGTGGTTGATATTGCTGTATCACCTGAATATCAAGGGCAAGGGTTAGGGCGTGTCATTATGGAACATGTTGACCGCTACATTGAATCTGCCGCCTTTGAAGGTAGTTATGTCACTATGGTCGCCGACAAACCTGGCTTTTACGAAAAGCTTGGCTATAAGTTTGTCGCACCACAAAGCCAAGGGATGTATAAAAAGTTTTGATAAGAGTAAAGTTGCAAGGGGAAAGAGTAAAGTTAATTGAGTGATCAAATCTCCCGCGTGGGAGGCGTTTTAACGCCGAATCATGATCTGACTCCATAAAAGTAGACACCTTTTTGGAGTCAGTAATCATGAAAGTAAAGTCACAGCGTAGATATTCCC
>NZ_JABVXE010000040.1:0-9965 GCF_013350085.1 Pseudoalteromonas sp. 0802
AATTATTGATTGAAAAAGATCAGTTACCTGAATTTAAGTAAGGGCAACTGATCAAAATATATGTGAAAGAGTACTAGCACCTAGCACCTAGCACCTAGCTAACATGTGTTCTTAACCTGATAGCTAAAAAACGTTGGGTTTCGCTCCGCTCTAACCAACCTACAAGCTGATGCTCTTATGTTCATCGCGCGAAATAAATTACACGCCTACGGATGAGCATTTCAATTTAACTATGCGCAGGCATTATCTAATCTGAGTTCTAACGACTTATATCTAATATCTCCTTTTTTGTTCGGCGTTAAAACGCCTCCTACGACTCGAATCTCGTTCCTCGCAACTCGCCCCTAAAACCAGTTACTTTGTTTTCGATCATTGCGCTATAAGATACTCAAATCTATACTTTTTGTATCGATCTTGATTAACAATATCAGCACTTTATAAGCATAAGCGAATGGAAAATCTGAACATAGCCATGGCTGGGCTAACCGCCATTATCCTTTTTATTTTTGGGCTTGAGAACTTTTCTCGGGAAATTGAAAGTATATCGGGGGAGCGCTTTCGTAAATCGTTAAGTCGCGCGACTAACATTCCTATTTTTGGGGTGTTAATTGGTGCTGTGGTGACGGCTTTTATTCAATCGAGTTCTGCGACGTCGGTGATCACGATAAGCTTGGTAAATGCGGGGGTGTTAACGTTTAAAAATAGTGTCGGTATTATTTTTGGATCAAATGTGGGCACTACCATAACGGCTCAGCTGGTGGCTTTTAAGCTGACGGTATTTGCTCCTGTGATTATTATTATTGGCTTTTTTCTGTCGCTGACTCGCAATCGCTTTTCTATTTTTGGTAAGGCAATTTTCTATTTCGGTTTTGTGTTTTTTAGCCTTAACCTGATTTCATCATCTCTTGCGCCATTACAAAACAACCCTGCATTAATTGAGATTTTAACTCAGCCGCAAAACCCACTTTTAGCGATTTTAGTGGGCTGTGTATTTACTGCTATGGTGCAGTCGAGTTCGGTGACTACAGGGCTTGCCATTGTTTTTACTCAGCAAGGTATTTTGGGGCTTGAGAACGCGGTACCCATTATCATGGGGCGAATATTGGTACCACCGCGACGGCAATGATCTCGGTGTTTGGTATGGATATAGCAGCAAAGAAAGCAGCGCTGAGCCACCTGTTGTTTAATGTGGGTGGGGTACTTTTATTTCTGCCTTTCATTTTATTGTTTGGTGATAAGTTAAGTGAAATTAAACTTGATCCCGCTGTCGCACTGGCAAACATCCACTTTATTTTTAATGTGGTTGCCAGTTTAGTTTTTATTGCTTTTGTTAACCCCTTTACGCGCTTTGTCGATTTTCTGCTTGGTGAAGGAAAGATGGACTTTGAGCGCCTTGAATTGCCCACCTACCAAGAAGATGAAGAGTTTCAGCATGTCGTCGATAAGTTAGAGTCAGGTAACCAACAGCTGCTTAACTTCTTAAAAGAAAACTATAATCAGGTCACGCTGAGCTTAGAGACCAACTACAAAGGTATTCAAGATACTGCACAAAAGCGCTTAGAATATGCCAGCTTTGTTGAGAAGGAATACATCACTTATTTCACTACTATTGTAAGTAAAATCAATGATGAAGAGCAGTCGCGAGAGTTAATGCTGCAAATTAACCGCTTTGATTATTTATTTCAAATTCATGATTCCATCATTGATCTGTTTGAAAGCAAGCGGATTATGAATGAACAATTTATTGAATTAGAAAGCGATATTTTGATTATGATCCGCGAACTTTCGAGTGATACGCTGACCTTGTTCACCCATACCAGCGAGAATTTAGAACAACCTAAAAATGACGAAATAGATAAAGCAGCTAGGTCGTTGCAACTGCATCTGAATCAGGCGCAGCGTAAGTTATTAATGCTACTTGCTGATACCAACCGAAAAGATGCAGGTACGCTGACAAATTTCGTCACCTATTCTCAGCGCCTCAAAGATAAACTGCTGAACTTACATAAAATGTATTCACGTAAGAATGCCGAGTTGTAGGTTGGGTAGAGCGGAGCGAAACTCGATAAGTTAGCGAGTTTCGAGGGGATAGGGTAAAGAATCTTTCAGCCGTCAGCTATCAGATTGAAAGTTAGCGAGTTAGAAAGAGTAAAGGGGAAAGTTTACTCGCACCTCGCATCTCGCATCTCGCATCTCGCATCTCACCCCCTCTTTTTCTCCTAAAATCTAATAATTTGTACTTAAAAAACGCACAAAAGTTAAATTAATGTAAATTCATTCTTGCTTTCGTACCTGTTTGGTCTATGTTTTTGGTCGGAGGTCACTCCTCCAACCTGATAGATAAAATTACAATCAACAGGAACACACATGAAAATAAAAACACTCTCACTAGTGCCAGCTTTAATGTTGGCAGCGGGTATCAGCCACAGTGCTTTTGCTGCGCAAGGAGTCGCATTTGTGCACGGTACAGGTCAGCAAAGCGATGCCTATAATGACTATTGGACAGGCAGTTTTGTCGACACGGTTCGTCAAGGTTTGCCAAACAGTAGTAATTACACGGTCATTAATTGTGACTTTGATCAGTACATGTGGGCAGATGCAGCATCTGGCTGTTTAGCAGGGCAGCTCACTACATTTATCAATAATAAAAACATCACAGATTTAACTCTGATCACCCATTCTAATGGCGGTAATGTGGTGCGCTGGATTTTATCAAACCCAACATGGGATAGCCGCTATCCAAATATTATTAGCAAAGTCACGCGTACTATTGCTCTGGCTCCTTCAAGTGGTGGTACGCCTTTGGCCGATGCGGTTATTGCGGGTAATTCGTTTGAGCAAAGCTTAGGTTGGCTTTTAGGTTACGGCAGTGATGCAGTAAAACAACAGCAAGTATCTTGGATGGAATCATATAACGCACAGTGGCTGTATGGCACACCGAACCGCCCAAATTTACCGTCTCGATTCGAAACCGTGGTGGGCAGTGATGTTGAATCAGCTGTATGGGATAGCGACAGCTATTGTGGCGGTTATCAAAATCAAGTGGGCCTTGAAGTAACGCAAAACTGGTTAGATAGCTGCTCAGATGGCTTTTTAAATTGCAGTTCTCAGTCGTTAGCTGGGGTGGTGTGGTTTACTGATAAATCACGAACCCAAGGTGGTGAGCCTTTGAGTCATCAGCAAAGTCGACGTAACTGTTTTGGCTTGCCAAACATGCTTAAAAACCGAATTTAGGAGCCCGCTATGATTAATAAGTTAACCACAATTGCAGCTGCAATAGTGCTTGTAAGCACAGCCGCAAATGCTAATGAGCAAACGGTTTATCAATTTCCTCAAGTTCAACCAGCATCAAGCGCTCAACTTGAAACCCTTGAAAAAGAAAGTGTTGAATATTGGCAGAAGGTTTCGGGTAAAGAGCTTAAGCGCGGCGTACCTGTCTTTGTAAACCAAGCTGATAACTTTATTCGCATTGCACCAAAAGCACGCTTTGATAGTGGCGAAGTATTTAAGCCTCATGGCTTACAGCTAGATAAACTGTCGGTGCGAGATGACAGCTTTAGACAAATGCCAATGCAAGCCATGGTTGCACGTGAGCAAATGGAAAATGCAGGCTTTAGCGATGGTAGTGTTGGGCTAAAGCTAGGTCAGGTAAATGGCAAAGCAATGTTAAGAACAAGCCAAGCCCTTAACGACGACGACACCTACTTGCTGCACGTGATTGAAAAAGGCTCGAGCAATGCTTTACATGCGAAATCGCAGTTTAAAGTGAAAGATCAGCAACAACGTGTTGCTATGCAGCTTAGTATGGGTAAAAAGCGCTTTAAAGATAATGATGTGAAGTTAACGCTTTCGAGTCCTGATGGCGAAAAGCTAGATGTACGTTACGAAAATGGTGAAGCCGTATTTAATTACCCGCTTGATACCTTAGGCGCAATAAATGGTTACTATGAGCTTGAGGCCAGCGTAGACACTAAAGTGAATGGTCAAACGGTAAAGCGCTCTATAAAAATGCCGTTTGTGCATAGCTCACAAACCATCAGTATGGATAAAGCCAAAGTAACAGCGCTTGGCAATAATAAATACCAAGCTAAAGTACCGGTGCAAGTGACCGACTCAGGCCGTTACGCTATTCGTGCTACGTTAACTGGCAAAGGTAATAAAGGTGAGCGCATCAAACTGGCAACGGTTGAAGTAGCAAAACAGATTGATAGTTACGGCAGTTTCACCATGCCTTTTGCTGTCACTCAAGCAGCCAAAGCCCCATATGAGCTGGTGGATATTGAGCTTACCGACCAAACGCGAATGTTAAAGTTTGCGGGAGAGTAAAAGGTAGCTTTTATTGTATGTTGGGTGGAGCGAAGCGAAACCCAACAAGTTAGTGAGTTGCTAGGGGAGTAGCTATCAGCTTTCAGCCGTCAGCTATCAGATTGAAAAGTTAGCAAGTTAGAAAGAGTAAAGGGGAAAGGTACGAGTTTCGAGGGGCTAGATACGAGTGTAGGCGTTTTAACGCCGAACAAAAATGGAGATATTAGATATCAGTCGTTAGAAGTTAGATTAAAACAAAAGAGCTGTAAGCTTTAAGCTATAAGTTTTGAGTTGATTCTTCCTGCACATCACTATGGCTTAACACGTTACTGTAGGTGTGAAATTTATTTCGCGCGTAATAAATTTTGTTTTTCTCTATGTAGCGCGAAGCGCCTTGGGGCAGTTAGTTTAGTGCTTGAACGTAAAGGAAATATGTCACTAAGTAGGAATGTTGGCTTGATGGGAAAGTAATGGCAAAATTGTGTTTTAAAAAATGGAAACTTAAATAATGGATTATAATCAGCCACTTTCGAAGCACTCCCTAGATTTAAACCTGAGCGACCGAGTTTGGTTTAGGTATTCAACTTTTTATAAAAAGCCAGTATTGCAGGCTGATTCTAATACAAAACTAAAGTCGCTACCGGGCCTAGCTGTGCTGTCGGGCGGAGCTGAATTTTTATTTTTCTTTATGACTATCGCTATTGCTGTAATGAGCCTAGTGCTTCAAGAAACGATGCAGCCGATACCTGCTTTTGTAACTTGTGTGAGTTGTTATCTTTGTGTATTTGTTATCAAGCGAATTGTGATTTATAACAAATTTGGATTTGGTCGTAAGTGGGTTATGAGTATATCTAAAGACTCACTCGAAATAGATAGGCAAGCAATAGAGGGTAAAGCTTCAAAAGTTTTGCAAATCGCTAAGGGCGATATCCAAGAAGTCATTTTTAATTATACTTTTCACGGTAGAAGTGGTCATATTGTGAACGAAAAAACGGCCAATTTACACGCTTGTGAAATTCATCAAAAAAGTGGCGATGTTGTTACGCTAGATAGTATGCGAGTAGGTCTTTTTGATGTGCTTTATCTTTTAAAATTCCACGAATACCCGCTACTATTCAGAGGTACAACTTCGGGCGGTGCAGGTAATATAGTTATTTTGATTATGCGGTTAATTTCTCTTTCTGCGATCATTTCGGCTCTTGTAATGTTGGCATTTAATTTAAAGTCATAAAGGTGAGTTATTTTATGGCTATTAGCTGGTAGGTTGGTTAGAGCGGAGTGAAACCAAACAAGTTAGCGAGTTGCTAGGGGAAAGAGTAAAGGGGAAAGGTACTAGTTTCGAGAGGCGAGGTGTAGGAGGCGTTAGAAGATATTAGATATCAGTCGTTAGAAGTCAGATTAAAACAAAAGAGCTTTAAGCTGTAAGTTTTTAGTTTATTGTGTCTGCACATCGCTATGACTAAACACGTTACTGTAGGCGTGAAATTTATTTCGCGCGAAAATCTTAAACAGAGTCCACGGCAAGTCATTAAAATCATAGTAAAAAGATAATATCTGATGATTATTATCTTGACCTTAACTTAATTGGCGGTAAATATGTTGATGCTTGATTGAACTTGAACAAGCAAAAACATATACCAATTTCAAATCATCTCGCATCAAATAGATGCCTTTAATATGAACGTTTTAAAAGAATTAGAAGTAATTAAGAAAGACAAAAATAAAGAATACTTGATAAAAAGATACTTATTAGAAAGCTGTGTAAAATTATCCCGTTTTAGGTCTGGGGAAAGCTTTAGTCGAAATATGAAAGTAGCCCGGAGCTTTTTAAAAGGTGTGGCAACTAAAAAGCAAATGCATCAAGCTGAATGGGAAATTGAAGGAAATGCATTTTCCACCGAGTATTATTCTGAAGCTGGGAAAAGTGTTTATTTCAGAGTGAATGAGGATGTACGCAAAGACTTAATTCATGTCCGAATCTCGACGGGGCTTAAAAACAAAGAATCGAAAGATTATTTGAAGGAAATGGCTTACTTCATTGACCATGCCTTTTGTTTTATTCAATATCCCGGTAATTGGCTATTTGATGAGGGGGCAGAAAAATTTTTATGCCCCAGATTGTTCAAGCGTTATTTTGGATAATCAGAAAAATGGGGTCAGGCGTTTTTTTTGCTTAATCCCTTCTGCTTACCCAAAACCAATACTGTGCACCTAGCACCTAGCACCTAGCACCTCGCAACCTGTGCCCCTAGACCCTTTTACCTGTATTCTTTTACAATGCATAAAATGACTTTATTTAGAGAATGCGTTGAACTACTTGGCTCACCTTTATTTAGCACAACCGACGGCTGATTCACATTTTGGTAATTTGCTGGGGGACTTTGGTGGGCGTCGGTATTCTGCGCAGTTACCCAATACGGTTAAAAATGGCCTTGAAAATCACTATTTAGTTGATAGGTTTACCGACTCACATCCCCTTGTAAAAGAGGCTAAGCAGTACTTTTCGCCAGCACGTAAACGCTTTGCAAGTGTCGCGATTGATGTAGCATTCGATCACTTTCTTATTCAGCATTGGCAGCGCTTTAATGACCAACCATTGGCTGATTTCAAACAGCACAGTTATGGTCTTTTAAATGCGCGCCAAGCCATGATGCCTTCACGCATGCAGCAAGTTGTGACCAGTATGACCAACAATGATTGGTTTAAAGAATATGAAACACTCGATGGGGTCGGCCTTGCCCTTGATAACATCGCCAAGCGTATTCGTTTTGCCAACAACTTTGCAGGAGCCGCTGACGATATAGCCCGCCACTACCAACAATTAGACGCGGTGTTTTTAGCGTTTTTCCCAGAGCTGGTTGAACATGTGAAGCAAATGGGAGTGGAATGAGTTTGCGAGTTTCTAGAGTAAAGTTAGCGAGTTAGAAAGAGTAAGGGGGAAAGATACGAGTTCCGAGGGACGAGATACGAGACGTGGGAGGCGTTTTAACGCTGAACAAAAATGGAGTTATTAGATATCAGTCGTTAGAAGTCAGATTAAAAACTCAACGAGTTAGCGAGTCGCAAGGGGAAAGAGTAAAGGCACGAGTTTTGAGAGACGAGACGTTTTAACGCCGAACTGGTAGCAGCGGGTTTACCCCGCGTAATTTACTGTTTATCTATATGTAACGCGAAGCGCCTCGGTGCTTTATGTGGTTCAATATTTTTTGCACAAAGAAAAGAAAATCAGAAGTGAATCCGTAACCCAACAGGACCATCAAATTTGTTTTTTTACCCTCTGAAGCGCAGCGCCTCTTATCCTCTTTGTGATTAATATTTTTAAACCCTGTTTTTCTCTATGTAGCGCGAAGCGCCTCGGTGTACTCTGTGGTTCAATTTGTTTTTTGCACAAAGAGAAGAGAATGAGAAGTGAATGAGAAAGATTAAAACCAAAAGACTATTTTGTATTCCCTCTCAAGCGCAGCGCCTCTTTTCCTCTTTGTGAAAATCACCCCACTGCGGCTTACAAACCGATTTACCTCTTACCTTAAAATATGAAATGGCTGATATCTTGGCTGCTTGTTGCGGTTATATAGTGGTTTATCGATAGATAAGTAAACTTCTAGGCGCTTAAGAGCTCGTTTTTTAATTGAGCTGAACTACCCTTTGTAAAGCAAGTAAGCTTTGAATTAATACTTACCTCAATCGCAGTACCTTGAACATAGCAATGTAATGTAGCAACCGTGAGGGAACAATAATGAGCAAACCCATAATTGCAGCCGTTTCGCCGAAAAAAGTCACCTTAGAGCAGGGGCAAGAATACTATTTTTGTGCCTGTGGGCGTTCTAAAAACCAGCCATTTTGTGATGGCTCACATGCCGGAACCGATTTCAAACCCAAAGCATTTACAGCAGAAGAGTCGGGCGATGCCTATTTATGCCAATGTAAGCACACTGCCAATGCGCCGTTTTGTGATGGCAGTCACAAACAATTTGATCAAAGCCAAGTTGGTCAAGAAGGGCCAGGCGTACAAATTCAAGCCTCTGATTTGCCAGTTGCTACAGCAACCAAAGAGGAGCCCACCGTTGAGCTTATTCATCAATTAGCACGTGAAGGATTATCTAAGCTTGGGCACCATGGCCCTATGGTGTCGATGGGCGTGCCACGATATCAATTACCTAAATGGGATGATTTACAGCTAATGGTGGCGCAAATGGCAACGCAACCTTTAATGGAAGATGTTGCTGTTAATACCGAGCTTGTGATTGGCCCGCGAGCGAAAAAGCCATTAAAGCTGGCTATTCCATTGTTTGTTTCTGATATGAGTTTTGGAGCTTTATCTGAAGAAGCTAAAGTATCTTTAGCGAAAGGAGCAGAACTTGCTGGCACAGGTATTTGTTCGGGTGAAGGCGGTATGCTTCCTGAAGAGCAGCAAGCCAATTCACGGTACTTTTATGAATTAGCAAGTGCAGGCTTTGGTTATAGCGAAGATAAATTAAAGAACGTTCAGGCCTTTCACTTTAAAGGTGGACAAGGCGCAAAAACGGGTACTGGTGGGCATTTGCCGGGCAATAAGAATGTTGGGAAAATCTCTGAGGTTAGAGGAATTGAAGCGGGTACTTCGGCGATTTCACCCCCAACATTTAAAGACTTACACAGTGCGGCCGATTTCAAAAAGTTTGCTGACAGAGTCCGCGAAGTAACCGGCGGTATTCCAATCGGGTTTAAACTAAGTGCTAATCATATTGAGGAAGATATTCAATTTGCGCTCGATGCGAGTGCCGATTACATCATTCTTGATGGTCGTGGAGGCGGTACAGGCGCAGCCCCTGAGATCTTTAGGGATCATATTAGCGTACCGACTATTCCTGCACTTGCCAGAGCAAGAAAGTACTTAGATGAACAAGGTGCAAGTGATGTTACTTTGATCATCACTGGTGGTTTACGTTTACCAATTGATTTTGTAAAAGCGCTTGCGCTTGGCGCTGATGGTGTGGCGATTTCGAATAGTGCAATGCAAGCAATTGGCTGCGTTGCTGCGCGTATGTGTAACACCAATAACTGCCCTGCAGGGATTGCGACACAAAAGCAAGATTTACGTCAGCGCTTAAATATTGAAAAGTCAGCAAATCAATTAAAGAACTTTTTTGAAGCGTCAACTGAGTTAATGTCGGTAATGGCTAGGGCATGTGGTCATGACTCTTTAGCTAAGTTTAATGCTAATGATTTAGCAACATGGCACAAAGATATGGCGTTGTTATCTGGCGTTAAGTACGCGGGTGTTGGAGTAAGTTAGCGAGTTGCGAGAGTAAAGGGGAAAGATACGAGTTCCGAGGGACGAGATGCGAGTTGTAGGAGGCGTTTTAACTCTGAACAAAAATGGAGCTATTAGATATCAGTCGTTAGAAGTCAGATTAAAAACTCAACGAGTTAGCGAGTTGCTAGGGGAAAGATACGAGTTTCGAGGGACGAGATGCGAGTTGTAGGAGGCGTTTTAACGCTGAACAAAAATGGAGCTATTAGATTTCAGTCGTTAGAAGTCAGATTAAAAACTTAACGAGTTAGCGAGTTACTTGACACAAGTGGTAGGTACTCTAGTGTTTTTAACTTGCTAACTTGCTAACTTGCTAACTTGCTAACTTGCTAACTTGCTAACTTGCTAACTTGCTAACTTGCTAACT
>NZ_JABVXE010000041.1:0-8743 GCF_013350085.1 Pseudoalteromonas sp. 0802
GTAAAACCTATCGAGTATTATCAAAACAACGTACAAGGTACACTGACTCTGGTTGATGCTATGCGTGATGCTGGCGTATTTAAGTTAGTATTTAGCTCATCAGCAACGGTATACGGTGACCCAGCAAGTTTGCCAATTCGTGAAGACTTCCCAGTTGGTGGCACGACTAACCCTTATGGCACATCAAAGCTTATGGTGGAAATGATGCTGCAAGATATCGCGAAATCAGATGAACGCTTTGCCTTTGTTATCTTACGTTACTTTAACCCTGTCGGCGCACATGAATCTGGTCTTATTGGTGAAGACCCAAATGGTATTCCTAACAACTTATTACCTTATATTTCGCAAGTCGCTGTGGGTAAGCTAGAAAAGCTAGGTGTATTTGGGGATGATTACGATACTGTAGATGGTACAGGTGTTCGTGACTATATCCACGTTGTCGATTTAGCATTAGGTCACTTAAAAGCGCTGAACCGAATTGCAAGTGATACAGGTGCGCACGTATTTAACCTTGGCACAGGTAATGGTTATTCAGTACTGCAGATGGTTACCGCTTTTGAGAAAGCCAGCGGTCAAGCCGTACCTTACCAAATTTCGCCGCGTCGAGCGGGCGATATTGCAGCTTGCTACGCAGCTCCAGAAAAAGCGTTAAAAGAGCTTGGCTGGCAAGCAGAGCGTGGTATCGATGAGATGATGCAGGATACATGGCGTTGGCAAAAGAGTAACCCACATGGCTATTAACAAATATAAAGAGATGTTTAACTTTAAGCTCTAGGTTAATTTATAAAGCAGAGTTTAAGTGTTATATTCAGACTAATTCAAGGATTTTATAACTTTAACTCGGATCCATTATGCCTAAATTTAATACTTTATTTTTAAGTTGTGCTGCTGCATTAAGCTTGCCTGCGGTTGCGGATGATATTAAAAATTACCAATCATTTTCTGGTTATACCGGATTAATCAACATACCTAATGCAGAGGTGGAGCAGTCTGGAAGCGCGAATGTAGGCTTCAATAATCAATTAGACTTGCGAGGAGTAAAGTATGTTGATGGATATAATTATATTTTTGCAGCAGGGTTAATCGAAGGGCTTGAAGTTAGTGGTCAAATAGCGTCAAGTACAATGAATGATAATATGTTCGCTAATGCGGAGAATCGCAGGCAATTACGAGATCTTTCGTTTAATGCCAAGTATCAAATACCTTACATTCCAAAAGATTGGTTTAGCGTAGCAATTGGTGCTAAAGATTTAGGAGGTGCATCCAACAAGTATGAAACTTACTATGTTGTGGCCTCGAAAGAGTTATGGGATTTTAGGCTTAGTGCTGGAGTTGGTACTAACGAAAAGCTCACTGGAAAAATGGATGGTGCGTTTGCTGGCGTTGAATGGCAGCCACTTGAGTGGTTTAGCTTATTGACAGAGTACGATGCTGAAGCGGTAAATGCCGCAGCTCGTATAACAGTTCCTAAAAAGTGGTTATACGATATTGGCGAGCTTACTTTTACCAGCCGTTTTTACAGTAGTACTGATTTTTCAGAAGATAAAGACTCTTATTGGGGAGTTAACTTTAGCTTACCTTTATCAGACGAAGCTAAAAGCAATTACAAATCTGTTAAACCAGCGCCGTATGTAGAGCCTATTAACACTAAACCTGTGGCTAAGATAAATGATCATGGTTTTGGCTTTTTTCAAGCATCTATGGCGCCAGAGCTTGCACAACAGCCTAAAGTTTTAACTACTGCTAATATTGAACAAGCGCCAAATGAACTTGCGAACACAAGTTTAAGCGGGCAAGTTGAGCAGTTAAAAGAAGCACTTATTGGTGATGGTTTTGAAAATGTTGTAGTGGGTTTTAATACCAGCACAGTATTTGTTAATTTTGAAAACTCAGTATTTAATCGCAACGACATTGATGCTATAGGGGTTGTACTAGGCCGCATTACAGAACATGTTAATTTAGAAAACAAACACTTTAGTGTTCAGTTAGCAAAATCAGATTTACCTTTAATTGCAATTAAAGGTAGTGTTGATAATTACCGTGCCTTTATAAAGCGTGGTATTAGCCCCGATTTAAATATCATGCAGGGTCGGGTTAGCATACCTGAAGGGGTTGTGTGGGCAGGCAAAGCAGAAGCAAGCCCTTACTTTAAACCAAGGTTGACAGTAAACCCTGTTCTTTCATCTACTTATGCTACAGAATTTGGTGTATTTGATTATTCAGTTGGAGTCCGAGCTACGCTAGACATACCTCTTTGGAAAGGGGCGGGTATTAACGTTGCTGCGCAAACAATTGTTGAAGAGAGTGATGATTTTGAAGATCGTAAAGTGTTTGATAATTACAGCCTTGACGAAGGAATAGTTAATGCTAGCCTATACCAAACTTTTGCTCTGCCATACGGTTTTTATAACCAAACCCAAATAGGTTTTTACAAAGACTACTTTGATTTTAAAGCAATTATTAACGAAACCGCGTGGTTGAGCCCAGAGGGCCGCCATAAACTAAGTACAAAAATCGCGTATTATGATTTTGCTGATTACCGAGCTTCTCGAGAATATGAAACACTTTCTTACCAATATAACTGGGTAGAACAAGATATTACATTACACGCATCCGGCGGTAATTATTTTTATGGTGATAGTGGCTATAAACTAGAAAGTCGTTTTTGGTATGGAGATAGCTATGTAGGTATTTTCTATCAAGAAACTGACTCACAAAAAGTGGGGGTGGCAATAAATATTCCACTTACACCTCGTAAAGATATGAACGTTACTCGTTTTGGTCAGTTAAAAGGTAAGTCAGCGTGGCGCACATCAGTATCTACCCGTGTTGGTAATGATATAAATACTCTTATATTTAATGAAGGTTATGCACCAACATCTTCGATCACGCTTGATAACACGGTATTTAATAAAGGTCGTTTAAACTCAAGCTATATTTATAGCAACCTGGCGCGCATGAAAGAAGCGTACGAGAGTTATAAATAGTAGTGACTCGCAGTAGCGAGGGCGAGATTCGAAATACGAGATTCGAGAATCGAGTCAAACATTAGAAGTCAGATATTAGAGGTTAGTGGTTAGAGTCACTAACTTCTATTATCAAACTGTTGTTTTAGACCCGTTAACATGGCCCCTAACTCTTTGGTTTCTGATATCCAATACAATGCTTTTTCACGTTCTAGGTAGCCTATCTCCAGGCCTATATAGATTTGTGTTCTTGTTTCTGCAAGCGAAGATCTCGCAATATCTATAAACCTACTTTTCTCTTTGTAACTTTCACGGCTTACTCCTTCAGCAATGTTGCTAGGAACTGATAAGCCTGAACGGGTTAACTGATCTCTAAAACCGAAGTCTTTTAATTCATTTGTTGATTTGTAAATTTCAGCACTTAATCGTGCAGACCGTTTCCATACATCTAGATTTTCAAAGTTCATAACTAACTCCTTGTATTGACTAACCACTAACCACTAACCACTAACCACTAACCACTAACCACTATCTCTACTCTTTCGCCTAACTCTGCTTTAAGCTTTTCTGCTAGTGCCTGTTTGGCTTGCTCATCACCGTGGACGATTTTGATTAAACTTGGCTTTTTGCGCATGCCGGTGACAAATCTGATTAATCCTTTTTGATCTGCATGGGCGCTGTAGCCGCTGATGGTATGAATTTGCGCTTTAATCATTACTTTTTGATTATCGATATATACATAGCCGCTGCGAGGGCCGTATTTTTGAATCTCTCGGCCTAATGTTCCTTGCCCTTGGTAGCCAACAAAAATGACATTGGTTGTTTTGTCGGGCAAAAACCGCTCTAGGTAATTGACTATTCTGCCGCCATTACACATACCACTAGCGGAAATGATTATTGCGGGCTGCTGTTTAGAGGTTAAAAAGTTAATCAGGGCAAGGTGTTCTTGGTGGCTATCAATGGTGTGTAGCTGGTTAAAGTCGAGCGGGTGACGGCCTTGTTTTACGCGTTTTTTTGCTTCGTTATCCCACAGCGCTTTAAAGTGTAAATATTCATTTGTGAAATTGGCTGCCATTGGCGAATCTACGATAATTTGCAGTTTATGCCACATAGAACGTTTACTTGTAGAATGAATAAGCTGTTCAAACTCATAGAGCAACTCTTGAGTTCGGCCAATGCTAAAAGCGGGTATAAGTACCACGCCATTATCACTTATAGCACGTTCTATAACCTTTTTAAGTACGGCTACGCGCTCTTTACGACCTTGATGGTTTTTATCGCCATAGGTTGACTCAATAACTAATGTATCGGCGCGGTAAGGCGGTTTTGGCGTTGGTAATAATGGCGTGTAAGGTGCACCCAAATCACCAGAAAATACCACTCTATGAGTGTTTGGTTTTTTACCTAGCTCGATTTCAACATAGGCAGAGCCTAAAATGTGCCCGGCGCGTTGCAGGCGAAGTTTATATAAGGGGTTTTGATTGCTTGAGGCTGCTTTTTCGGGGCTAAAGCCCACTCCTACGGGAATGCAGTACCATGTGTTGAAATCGAGAGGGACAATCTGTTGTTTGAGTAACTTTAAGCAGGTGCGAATCATTGCTCCATCGCGAGTTACACCCACTTTTAAAGCATCTTCAATCACCATAGGCAATAGCTTGGCGGTGGCAGCCGAGGTAAAAATAGGCCCTTTAAAACCAGCCGCAAGTAGATAGGGAATGCGACCAACATGATCTATATGGCAATGTGTAACAATCAGCGCTTTTACCGTTGATATATCAAACTCAATTGCTAAGTCTTGTTTACTGTCTTCCCCTTGAAATAGCCCACAATCAACAAGTACAGAATTTGTGTCATCAATAAATAGCTGGTGGCAAGACCCTGTTACGCCTTTCACCGCTCCGTGGTGTTTTATATGCATAATAATCTCCTGATTTTAAGGCTAGATATTATTTTAGTGGTTAGATATCAGAAGTCAGGTTTTTAGTAGTTAGATTTTAGAAGTTAGATATCAGTTGATCGAGAGGGTGGTTTTATTTTTTGTGTAGTTAAACAAAGAACTTGCTACACATGAATTGTATTTTACTTTGCACTAACCACTAACCACTAACCACTAACCACTAACCACTAACCACTAACCACTAACCACTATATTTTTACCCTTTATTTATCTCTAATATCGCTTTTAACGTATGTTCTTTTTCAAGAATATCGCGATATAAAGCAAACTGGTTGCGGGCGCGTTCTAGGTTGTGGTTTGCGTGCTTGGTGGCAAAGTAATTATCGCCATCAATAAAGTCTGTTAAAAAGCGCAGGCCAATCATAAAGGTCATGACTTTGGTGCCTAACCAAAAGCTTTCTTTTTCGGCGTCGGTGATCACATCTTGTAGTGGTTCAACATAACCTTTAACGATGGCGGCGAAGATCTCTTCACGAACACGTACATTACTTAGGTTGGTAGAGTCTTCTTGCTCAGGAGAGCAGAAGGTACGCACCATATCGCCAAAATCAAATAACCAATAACCAGGCATACAGGTATCGAGGTCGATGACTGCTTTCGCATCATCAGATTGCGTGCAAAACAGCATGTTGTTGATTTTTGTGTCGTTATGGCATGGTCTTAAAGGAATGTTTCCTTCAAGTTGTTTTAACTCATCAACTAAAGATTGTTGAGCTAAACAAAATTCGATGTCGTCTTGGCAAAGTGCTACACGATTTACAGGATCTTTGTTGATAACTCTTTTAAAGGCATCAAAACGCATCGCTAAGTTATGAAAATCGGGGATCACATGATGCAGCTGTTCAGCCTGAAAATCTTGTAATGCCAGCGCGAATTGTCCAAATGCATTGGCTGCAGTTTGTGCTTGCGAGATAGTTGCTACCACATCTTCACTATAACTGCCGCCAATAAATTCGAGTGCACGCCAAACACCTTGATCGCATTCAACTAAAAAGTCGCTTTCGATAGTTGGAACATGACGAATAATTTCTAGGCTGTATTCACCATTGTCGTGTTTTTCACTAAGGTGCTGCTCAATTAGTCGTGCATTTTCAACTAGGTGCTTAGGGTTAGGAAACACATCGGTATTTAACTTTTGCACAACCAAGGCGTTTTCTTCTGATTTAAGTAACATGGTTGTGTTGATGTGGCCATTGCCAATTGGCTTTAGCGTTACGTTATCTGTGCTTAAGCCAAAGTGCTCAGAAAGATAAGTTGCAACAGGATTAGACTTCATTAATTTTCCATTACTTATTTTTTGCAAGAAGAGGCGAGGGTTTAATCGTTTAGCTTACGACGTAACTGACATAAAGTGTGTGCTATTGCATCCAGTTCAGCTTTGTAGGTTACGCCATACCATGGCTCTTGTGCAGTATAAACGGTTACAGCTTGGCGGTTATCTTTAATCGCGAGTTGTATCTCATTTGGTAAATAATACTCTTTCGTGACACCGTTGTCAGTATTTTCTAAAAACTCAATAAAACCTGTTTCTAAGTCATTAAATAAACAAGGTGTTATTCCCCAAAAGCTCATAGAACCTAGGGCATCATCGGCAATTTGTAATCTCTCACCATGTGGATTGTTGCCTTTTAAAACATTATTTTCGAGTTTAATATCTAGGTACTCGACCACATCGGTTAAATGCTGGTGGCTATCAACAGAGCATACACCACGATTTACACCACCTTCTTCGGATAGGGTATCTTTTATTGGGTAGCCTACCATCGCCCAATTGCTATGCTGTTTGAAGTGCTCACTAACAATTGCATAAGAGGACTCGCCATAATAATCATCGGCGGTAATGACAATAGCAGGGTTATTTACATAGGGTTTTGCGCAAAGTAATGCATGACCTGTACCCCATGGTTTTAGGCGTTCAGCGGCTAGGTGCTCATAGCCATTTGGCACTGCACTAATTTCTTGCTCGACTAGAATTACTTCGAGCGACTCAGGTAGGCGCGGTAAAATCGTCGCTTCAAACTCTTCACGAATTTTTTTATTAATGATGATCACCGCTTGGCTCACACCCGCTTTAACCGCATCCTGAATACTAAGCTCCATGATGGTACAGCCCAGCCCTGGTATTTCGGCAATTTGTTTGTTTCCGCCAAAGCGGCTACCCAGCCCGCCAGCCAATACGATTAAAGTAAGAGAGTGTTGAGTCATCGTGCAAGTTAAATAAAAAACAAAGGAAAAGTGTACCAGAAACAATCACGCAGGAGGAAGAGAAGCTTTAAGCTATAAGCTGTAAGTTTTGAGCTGAACGGTGTTGTTTGAAGGTTCTTTATTAATTTGCCGGTTTGGTGTTGAATGTTAGACGCGCCAAGCAAGCGTGACGCCTACGTTTGATGTAGGCGTGAAATTTATTTCGCGCGGTGGTTTTATAATAGGGGTTAGATTTTAGAAGTCGGATTTTTAGTAGTTAGAATTCAGAAGTTAGATATCAGTTGATCGAGAGGGTGGTTTTATTTTTTGTGTAATTAAACAAAGAACTTGCTACACATGAAATGTATTTTACTTTGCACTAACCACTAACCACTAACCACTAACCACTAACCACTAACCACTAACCACTAACCACTAACCACTAACCACTAACCACTGTTTTCGAACCTAATAGCTTCATATTTACGTAGGTGGTATATTCTCTTTGTGGTGATTAAACCTTTTAGGTAGACGATTAATGGCAAAAGATAGATACGCGCCAAAGGCTGTTGGAGATATTATGGCGGGCTTGAGTGGTCGCTTGGCATCTTATGCTGGTAAAACCCAAGGCTTGTCTTCTCAACAAACCATTCTTGATGACTTCTTAGGTGAAACGCTTTCGAAAAAATGCCGAGTAAGTAATTACCGTGATGGTACTTTGATGATTGAAGCTGTTTCGGCACCTATTGCACTGCGTTTAAATTACTTAAAAATGGATATGCTTTCGCATTTTCGTGCCGCTGGCATGGTCGAACTTGGGCAAATTAAAATTACCGCAAACCCACAGGCAACCCAGCGCTTATCGGCAACTAATAAACCAGAACAAAAGCCTGCTTCGAAGCGCCAAATGAGCGAACAAACAGCCGATTACCTCAGCGCCATCGCCGCAGATGCCCCTCCATCGTTAAAAGCCAAGTTAGAGCGTTTAGCGCAACATGGGCGGAAGAAATAAAGGCATAGCTTTAAGCTATAAGCTGCAAGTTTTAAGTTGAACGGTGTGGTTTGTGAGCCTACCCCGTAGGAGGCACTTTAGTTCCGAAATTTAAGGAGCCATCAGCTTTCAGACGTCAGCCGAATTGTGGGGTGTTTGGTGTTAAGTTTCCCTCAGCAATAAAACTCTGTAGGAGGCGTTTTAACGCCGAACATCTTTATTTATTCACGGCTAAAGCCGTTCCTACGTTCTGATGTAGGCGTGAAATTTAAGGAGCCATCAGCTTTCAGCCGTCAGTTTTGAGCTTCTCAGCATCGCCTCTTGGTTATGTGTTTATAAGCATAACTCGCGTTGTATGGCAGGCGCGCCAAGCAAGCGTGACGCCTACGGCGGTGTAGACGTGAAATTTATTTCGCGCGATGGTTTTATAATAGAGATTAGATATCAGAAGTCAGATTTTTTAGTAGTTAGAATTCAGAATTTAGATATCAGTTGATCGAGAGGGGGGTTATTTTTTTGTGCAATTAAACAAATAACTTGCTACACATGAATTGTATTTTACTTTGTTCTAACCACTAACCACTAACCACTAACCACTAACCACTAACCACTAACCACTAACCACTAACCACTAACCACTAACCA
>NZ_JABVXE010000042.1:0-4839 GCF_013350085.1 Pseudoalteromonas sp. 0802
TGCTTGCTGAAAGTTACGCTTGGTTAGTACTAATATTAGGCTTTTTCCAAACCATTAATCCATTAAACCGTAAACCAATCGCGTTAGGAAAAGACACTGCAAACTGGCCAACAGTTGATATTTATATTCCTACTTATAATGAGCCGCTTGATGTTGTGAAGCCAACAACAATCGCCGCGCAAAGTATTGATTGGCCTGCAGATAAGCTAAACATTTATATTTTAGATGATGGTAAACGCCCTGAATTTGCCGAATTCGCAAAGCAAATTGGTGTTGGTTATTTAACTCGCCCTGATAACAAACATGCCAAAGCCGGTAACATGAACCATGCGATGAAAGTAACTAATAGCGACTACATTGCTATTTTTGACTGTGACCATATCCCTGCTCGCTCATTCTTACAAATGACAATGGGACAATTCATCAATGACAGTAAAGTGTGTTTAGTACAAACACCTCACCACTTTTTTTCTGCCGATCCATTTGAGCGCAACCTCAAAAATCATCGTAAAATCCCAAATGAAAATATGTTGTTCTATGGCTTAATTCAAGATGGCAATGATATGTGGGATGCGACCTTCTTTTGTGGTTCGTGTGCTGTTTTAAGGCGCAGTGCCCTTGAAGAAATTGGTGGTTTTGCCGTAGAAACCGTCACTGAAGATGCCCACACCGCGCTAAGAATGCAGCGCGCTGGCTACAAAACAACATATATTAATATTCCACAAGCCGCCGGCCTAGCTACAGATAGTTTATCTGCCCACGTTGGTCAACGTATTCGCTGGGCACGCGGCATGGCACAAATATTCCGATTAGATAACCCGTTGTTTGGTAAGGGCCTAAATATCGCGCAGCGCTTGTGCTATTTAAACGCTATGTTGCACTTTTTATCAGGCATTCCGCGAATTGTATTCTTAACAGCGCCACTGGCATTAATTTATTTTAATGCGCAAATTATCTATGCACCGTTTGTTGCCATCTTTCTTTATATTGTGCCAACCCTGTTACAGGTAAAAATAACCAACTCTCGAATTCAAGGTAAATACCGCTATTCATTTTGGGGCGAAGTTTATGAGTCAGTACTTGCTTGGTATATTTTAAAACCCACGACAGTTGCGCTTATCAACCCGAATAAGGGTAAATTTAACGTGACTGAAAAAGGCGGTTTAAACAAGCAAGATCACTACGATTGGACGATTTCAAAGCCTTATATAATCTTGTTGCTTGTTAACGTTTTGGGTATGACCTACGGCGTGTTTAGATTGCTCTTCGGCGATAGTTCACAAATAGGTGTACTCGTCATTAGCATGCTGTGGGCAAGCTATAACGTGATAATTTTAGGTGCAGCTGTGGCTGTTGCCGCTGAAGCCAAACAAGTACGCAGCTCACACCGCATTAAAGCAAATTTCCCTGCAGCTATTCGCCTTGCTAATGGCCGTACTATTAAAGTAAAAATTACGGACTACTCAAATAATGGTGTTGGTCTTGAAACTGACCATAATCACCTTTGCCGTGTAAATGATAAAGTCGAGCTACTCATGAGCCGTGGCTTGAAGCAGTTTTCATTCCCAACTTATATCTGTAACACCCGCGATAAACAACTGGGTCTTACCCTCAGGGATTTAGATTTAGAAAAACAAAAAGCCTTTATTCAATGCACTTTCTCACGTGCTGATGCTTGGCTTGATTGGCAAGAAAACTTTAAACACGACAAGCCTTCATACAGCTTTTCTCACGTTTTTTATACCAGTCTAAGAGGCTTTAAGAACTTGATTTTCCATGCCCCAAATGAATTAAGACCCGCGATTGCGTTTGCATCAAGAGTCTTGTACTTTGTGGCGTCGTTATTACCTAAAAAACCAACAAAAGTACTAAAAACATCATGATAAAAACTTTTTTAACCTTGTTATTAGCTTTTGGCACACTCAGCATATCTGGCTGGGCGATAAGTGCTGAGCCTCTCTCTAATAAAGCGATTTTTGATGATGGTTACCCAGAGCAAGCACCAATTGAAAGCATGACGCTAAGCTTTGAAAAGCTTGGTTTAAGCAAGTTCAAGCTTGATGGAGTGAGTAATAGTACCCGTGTTGATTTTACAAACCGCCTCGATAAATTAGGGAAAAAACTGACCCTGGACTTTTCATACACAACTTCACCATCACTTATTGGTCGTGTCTCACATTTGAAAATTTTCTTAAATGAAAACCTTGTCACTGTGCTACCTATTGATGATAAGGCAACGCCAATTGGCACAGTCTCTGAGCGCAGCATTGTTCTTAACCCTAAGCTAATCAAAGACTTTAACCAAATTCGCTTCGAACTAGTCGGTTTTTACGATCTGGTTTGTCAGGATGACTATAGTAAAACAATATGGGCCGAGCTTAGTAAAAGTAGCCGTATTTCTATTGACCGTCAGTCACTTGCTCTTGAAAGCTTACTTGAGTATTTCCCTGCACCATTTTTTGATTCGCGAGATTACAACAAGGTCAATTTACCATTTGTGTTTGCATCACAACCTGATGAAAACACACTCGAAGCAGCAGCTGCACTATCAAGCTTTTTTGGCGCTCAAGCAAAATGGCGCAAAGCACAGTTCCCTGTGCAAATTAATGCAACACCGACAGAACATAGTGTCGTATTCGCAACAAACGACAACAAGCCTGATTTTTTATTGAATTACCCTGATGTTGAAAAGCCAACTGTAGAAATTATCAGCAGCCCTACTCAGCGCTACGCCAAAGTACTGCTTGTTTTAGGTAAAGACACAGCACAATTGAAAGAAGCCGTAGTAGGTTTAGTCTTTGGCTATAAAGTCATGACTGGTCGCAGTGCAACTATTGATGCAATTAGCAACTTACCGCTTCGAGAAGCCTACGATGCGCCACTGTGGGTGCGTTCTGATCGCCCAGTAAGCTTTGATGAATTTATTGAATACCCAACTCAGTTGCAATCGGAAGGCTATCGCGGTCTACCTGTTCGGTTAGACTTGCGTTTTGCACCAGATTTATTCACTTGGCGTGAAAATGGTATTCCTATTACCTTGAATTACCGCAACACGCCTGTTGAGCAAAACATGTTGTCGCGTTTGAATATGTTGATTAACGGTAAGTTTGTGGATGGTTTTATTCTTGATAACGAAGGTGGTAAAACGATTACAACCGATACCTTGTTACCGCTTTTATCTGAATTCAATCCAACCAAAACTCGTCAAGACTTTGAGCTAACAGGGTTAGATTTAACAACAAATAACCAGCTGACTTATGATTTTAATTTTGCAGTCGTAAAAACCGGTGAGTGTAGCGCCATTCCTGCCGGCGGTGAATTTGGTGCAATTGATGGCAGCTCTACCATTGATGTAAGTGACTTCCATCACTATATTGCCATGCCAAACCTACGCGCCTTTGCAAATGGCGGTTTCCCATTCACCAAATATGCCGATTTACACCAAAGTACGCTTGTAATGGAAGCTAACAGCTCAGTTAACGCAATTAGCTTATTACTTAATTTTGCGGGTCATTTAGGCGCTATTACCGGCTACCCAGCGCACCGTTTAGACATTCAATTTCCAAGTAACCAATTGGCGCTAAACGATAAAGACATTATTATTATTGGTAAGCCTGACTCTTTCTTAAACTCACTTGCCAAAGACAGCGCCCTAAGTGTGCTTATCAACAACAACCAACGCATTGTTGATCAAGCTATCTATAATGGTGCCTACGACACTAAAGGTGCTGAAAAAATTAAAGTAAATATAAGCAGCATTGGTCGTTTAGCCGTGATGTCTGGGTTCCAGTCACCGTTTGATTCAGACCGCTCAGTAGTCTCTTTGATTGCCAGTAATGAAAATGCTTTTGCACTTCTCACTGATGCACTGCTCAATGATGATAAAACAGCTCAAATAATGGGAAGCTCAGCCATTATCAATAGCCAAGGCATCAAAACGATTAAAACCGATGAGCAGTATTTTGTCGGTCACGTACCTATTCATACCCTCATTTGGTTCCACTTTTCAGACCGCCCAGTATTGTTAGCGATTCTATCACTACTAACCCTATTACTTATTTCATTTATGTTGTGGCGAGTGCTTGCGCTACTTACCAAAAAACGTTTATCTGAAGGAGATCAGGCATAATGAAAACTATCGCTTCTTTACTATTCGTTTTTGTTTTTTCAAGCAACGCCTTAGCTCAGTTAAGCTGCAGCGCTTGGCCGCAGTGGAATAACTTTAAAACTCACTTCATTACACCTGAAGGACGTGTAATTGATTTGGGTAGTGATTACAGTATTACCACCTCAGAGGGGCAATCTTATGCGTTATTCTTTGCTTTACTTGCCAATGATAAAGCCAGCTTCGATAAGTTGCTTGAGTGGACTGAAGTACACCTTTCTGAAGGTGACTTAAGTACCCGTTTACCAGCGTGGCAATGGGGAATAAAGCAAAATCAAGGACAAATCCTTGATTCAAATCCAGCTTCTGATTCAGATTTATGGATTGCTTATACCCTGTCACAAGCGGCTATCTTATGGAATGAAAGACGCTACGCAGTGCTCAGCTCAGTGCTTGCTGAGCGCATCATTCGTGAAGAAACAGCGCAGATACCAAACCTCGGTCTGACTCTATTACCTGGGCCAACAGGCTTTGAAAAAGACAATAGCTGGAAATTAAATCCAAGCTATGCACCGCTATTTATATTTGCGCAATTTGCGCACCTATACCCGCACTCGCCTTGGCAAACATTACACGATAACTCAGCGCAGTTATTAATAGATACAGCACCAAAAGGCGTGAGCCCTGATTGGGTTAATTACAGCGTGGAAAAAGGCTTTTATCATGATAAAAGC
>NZ_JABVXE010000042.1:5004-8557 GCF_013350085.1 Pseudoalteromonas sp. 0802
AAAACGGCAGGCAACGCCCCAAGTGGTTTTGTTGCCGCCTTATTGCCATTGCTTGCTGAAGATAATGCATCACAAACTGTGACAGCTTTACAACAGCAAATTATGATGGATACCCGCTTTACCACCAGCCGCTACTACGACAGCGTGTTGTATTTATTTGGTAACAGCGCATTGAACAACCGTTTTAGTATTGATAAAAACGGGGCTTTAACAACTAACTGGAGCAATGAATGCCGATAAAGTGGCTACTTGCTGCAGTTTTAGCAAGCTCCAGTGCATCCGCAGCAATAAACAAAGACCTTGATAGTCAATCAATTGATTGGTTAATTAGCCAAGTACAACTTGGTGAAATTGAGCGTGATAATCAATTGATGAGCGACAGCTTAGAAAAGCTGCAAAGCATTGCACCTAAAAATACTCAAGTGCAATGTGCCCAGGTGCGCGTTTTATATAGCCTCAAAAAAACCGACAAAGCCAATGCGCATTTAGCAGAGCTTAGTAACCTATCGCATCCGTGCGTAACAAGCTTAACCCTACTTGCACGCGTCAATAACCAAGACAAAGAAGCGGTTCAACAAGCCAGGCTTCGTGCCAGGGCCGGACAATACAGTGACGCGGTAAAAATCTACAATCGGCTATTTAAATCCGCCTACCCTAATATTGAATATGAGCTGGAGCACATAAACTGGCTTGCTCAAGATCCAAATCAATATCAGCAAGCACTGCGCGGTTATCGTTCTTTACTAAAACGCTACCCAAATAGTGGCCGTTTTGAGCTTGCCTACGCAAGACATCTGTTAAAGCAAAACCCAACAAACAAAGAAGCCATAGAATTACTGAGCCATTATGCACACAGTAACCAATATGGTGTTGAAGCTGAGTTTGCGTGGCTTGCAGCCCTTGAGGATATGCCGCTTAATAAACAAACTGAGCGCGAATATCAGCGTTACTTTGCAGCCTACCCTAAAAGCAGTAAAGGTCAGCTACAATTTAGTGACTTTAAAAAAGCGCATTTAGCGGAGCAAAAAAAGCAAGCAGACCCTGCGTATCAGACATGGCTTAAAGGCAGTGTCGAACTTGAAAAACGCCACTTTGATGCAGCAGAAAAGCTTTTTAATAAAGCACTGCGAGGTCGTCCTCAAGATCCTGAAATATACAATAGCTTAGGTTTATTGAACTTAAGGCAAGGTCGTAATGCCAATGCTTACCAGTACTTTAAAAAAGCTCAAAAATACAGCATAGATGCAAACCGTATAACAGTTTTAAAAGGCCTCGCCAATACTGCTCGTTTTTGGCAATACATAGATGAAGCTAAATCAGCCATTAGTAGCAATGAACTCAAACAGGCTGCGCTTAAGCTGGATTTAGCTGACACCTTAAATGAAGACCCTAATACGGTATTGTTTTACCGTGCTGAACTTGCCAAACAAGCAGGCCAACTTCAAAACGCGATGAACCTTTATAAGCAAGTGCTAAAAGACGACCCTCTGCAACAGCCTACTTTGCGTGCCATGCTTGAATTGACCGCCTCAGATGGTAATTATGCTCGTAGTCATCGTTTTTATAATGGCTTAACTCGTCAGCAACAGGCATTAATTGCTGAAGATTATACCCTATTACAAACACAGCAACTGAGAACCCGTGCTGATGAGCTTACTGCTGAAGGTAAGCTAGATGAAGCAGTTGATGTGCTACTTATGGCAATCAAACAAAGCCCACGTCAAAGCTGGCTTTACTACGACCTTGCAAATTTATATCAACAACAAGGTTTAGTTGATCATGCCAAAGCTCTGTATAAAAAAACCTTGTGGCAATTTCCGCTAGATGCAGATTTGCGTTATAGCCATGCCCTATTTTTACGTTCGTTGAATGATTACCAAGGAGCACTGGCAACCTTGGATTACATTCCTAATAACGCGCGCACTGAACAAATTAATGTGCTTACAGAGCAGCTAAGCATTAATACCAAACTAGAAAGGCTCTCTGCCAACAATACAGCCACTAATAAAGCCACGGTGATTTATAAGCTCACCGAGTTAGAAGCACAGCCATTAACACCTTTAATGCAAGCTGAGCTTGCCAGTCAATGGCAACAAATTAATGAGCAGCAGTATGCAATAAGGCAACTGAAAAAAGCTCTTACTCGTGACCCAAGTTTGAGCCCATATTGGCACATGACATATGCAAATTGGCTAATTGAAAGCAACGATAAAAACGCTGCTGATAGCTGGTTTGCAGACTATCAACTGCCGAGTAACGCAACCGATGCAGAGCAATCACAATGGTTAGCACTACAAGTTAATTACGTTAATCGCTTTAGTGATAGTAACCAACGAGTTGCTAAGCTCTCAGAGCTTGCAACACGTTACCCCGATAACCCAGAACTGTCAGAGGCGCTGATCAATGCTCATATCGAGCAAGGCAATAGTAATCAGGCCATTACCCGCTTTGAGCAGCACGTTGCAAAAGGACAAACTGTGTCAACGGATACTGCTTTAGCTATTGCGACACTTGCTCGTCAGCAGCAAAGAGATGATTTAGCAGATCGCATCATTGCTGGGCAAATTAATCAAGTTTCGAGTGAGCAAAGCTATCGTCAGCAGCAATTGATGACTGCCCTTGAACAATTTGAAGATAAACAGAGCGCAATAAATCTAGCTGAGCAATTGCTAGCTAAATCCAACAACAACCAAGAGCTTTATTATCAAGCAGCAGCGGTTGCGCAAGCTAAGCAACAAACTACGCTTGCGCAAAGCTGGTACCGCGCAGCCGTTGATCCAGATACGGCAACGAGCACCTTAAGCGATGAGCAGAACTATGAACTGTATGCCCTTGATGAAAATGAAGCTTGGTATGTCAATAATGCCAAGCGTCAATTGCAAGGTATTGAGCGCGATGAGCAAGCGTATATCACTGCTGCAATCAACTTAAGTAGCCAAACCAGCACACAAAATGAGTCAACCCTCGGCGCTGGTGCAACGCCTATTGAAGCAGGTTTCCCGCTATGGGGTGGCACTGGGATTGTGAAATTAGACCCAATGACAATATCGAGCCAAGAAACCCGCTTTGATGAAACCTTTGCTGGTAGCCGCTATGGTCAAGGAGCTCTGTGTATTTTTGACTGCCCACTTTTAAGTATAAAACCAAAGCAACAAGGTATGGATATTGGCCTTGCTTGGCAAAACGAGCAATGGCGAATTGATGTTGGTACCACTCCACTTGGCTTTTTAGTCGAAGATATCGTGTGGGGCGTTAATTACAATGGTGATTTAGGCGACTTTGGTTATGGCGTCACGTTTAATAAACGCCCGGTTACCAGCTCTGTGTTATCTTACGCAGGACTTGAAGATGTCTTTACCAACCAAGTATGGGGTGGTGTTAGGGCTACGCAATTACAACTTAGTCTATCTCATGACCTTGGCCTAGATTGGGGTTTTTGGGGCAGTACTAACTATCAAATCTTGCAAGGTAAAAACGTAAAAGACAATCAAAGCTACAGCCTAATGGGTGGCAGTTATTATCGTTATATTCGCGAAAGAAACACCGAATTAAG
>NZ_JABVXE010000043.1:0-6963 GCF_013350085.1 Pseudoalteromonas sp. 0802
CCCAGATAGCTCAGTCGGTAGAGCAGAGGATTGAAAATCCTCGTGTCGGTGGTTCGATTCCGCCTCTGGGCACCATTGATTCAAAGCCTCGCAATCGCGAGGCTTTTTTGTTTCTAGCCCCTCCAAATCACGAATTTACATCACGTAGGCGTGAAATTTAAAGAGCTATCAGCTTTCAGCCGTCAGCTATCAGATTTTAAATACATAAGTTAGCGAGTTAGAAAGGGGAAAGAGTAAAGGTACGAGTTTCGAGGCCCGAGATACGAGTTGTAGGAGGCGTTTTAACGCCGAAAAACCAGAGTTATTAGATATCAGTGGTTAGAAGTTAGATTGAATTGTGTCAGCACATAGTTAAATTGAAATGTATACCCGTAGGCGTGAAATTTATTTCGCGCGAATAAGAATAATAAGTTCTTGTATAAAAGAAAAACTACATGGAAGATTTTCGATAGCTGATGCTGATAGCTGATAGCTTGCAACTTATCTCCATTTTCCTACCATTCATCGTCCCCAAATGTCAGGCTGTGTAATGTTATGTAAAGTCTGTTGAGCAAAACTTAACGTGGTGCTTGAATTACACTCATAAATAGATGTTTTTCAGGTTTTTAGAATGAATTGGCAATATAAGCCGAGTTTATTGGCTTTAAGTGTAATTTTGCTAAGTGCATGTGCTAGCCAGCCGACTCACAATGAACGAGTTGCTGAGCTGGAGACTGTACCAAGTGCATGGCAGCAACTTCCTTCTGGCGACAAGGTGCTTGCTGTTGAAGACAACTGGTTACAGCAATTACACGACCCTCAAGTTTTTACTTTAGTTGAGCAAGCATTAGCCCATAACCAAGCGATTTTACAAGCGGGCTATGATGTCGCGATTAAAGAACAGCAGCTTATTGCTGCTGGGGCTGATTTATGGCCAAGCCTTGATTTATCAACACGTGCGAGCCGTAGTAAAGATAACCGCCCTGTTAGTTATAATAACGCCAGCTCAGCATCATTAGAATTAAGCTACGAAGTTGATTTATGGGGCAAATTGTCGGCCTCAGAACGACAAGCAAATCTTGAATACCTAGCTGAAAAAGCCACATTTGCGCAAAGCAAACAGCAATTAGTTGCTGATGTAGTAGCGGGTTGGTTTGATGTTATTACGAACCACAAGTTACTTGAGCTATATAAGCAGCGTGAGCAAAACGCTGAGAAAAATTTAGATATTATTGAGTCAGGTTATCGCCAAGGTTTAAATGAAGCACTTGACGTTTACCTTGCCCGTAATGAGCTAAATACTGAGCGCTCGAATATTGCTGCACAGCAAGCAACGTTAACTAAATCAATTCGTGATTTAGAGCGTTTAACAGGCCAATATCCTGCTGGGGCATTATCGGTTAGTGCCGATTTGCCACTACTTCAGAACACAATTCCTTTGGGTTTACCTTCAGAGCTTATCACTCGCAAACCAGCGTTAATGGCAAGCTGGTATCAATTACTTAGCACCGATGCTGGGCTTGCTTACGCGCACAAACAACGTTTTCCGAGCTTAAATCTTTCAGCATCTATCAGTGATAGCACAGATAGAGTGAGTGATTTATTTTCGCCTTCAAGCTTAGCTTGGTCACTGATAGGTAGTATTTCAATGCCGCTTTTTGAAGGTGGTCGCTTAAAAGCCAATGAAGAGCAGGCAAGGCTTAGCGTTAAACGTCAGGAGCAAGCTTACCTTGCCACACTCTATGATGCATTTAATGAAGTTGAAACTGCAATCAGTCAAGAGCAAGCCTTGAAAGTGCGTTATGAAAAAACCTTAGAAGCACAAGAAAATGCAATTGCCGCAGAGCGTTTGTCTTTTGAGCAATATCAAAGTGGTTTAGTAACATACACGACAGTGCTTGATGCGCAAGATCGCTCTTTTAACGCGCAAAGCTCTGTTATCGAACTCAAAAACCAACTTATTAAAAATAGAATCAACTTACACATTGCCCTTGGCGGTGACTTTAGTGAAGCAAATAGCGAAGTAGCAGAGCAATAATCATGAATACTAAGACACGTAAAATATTAATTCCAGTTATTGTCATTGTAGTGACGGTATTACTCGTCATGTTTATTAAAGGTAACCCGCCGCAAGCAAATCGTTTTTCTTCACCACCGAAAGCGAAAGTAAATGTGGCTGTTAAAACTCTAACACCAGAAACTTATCAAGTTATGATTGATAGTTTTGGCACCGTAAAACCACGTACGCAAAGTATGCTAGTCGCGCAGGCTTCAGGGCAAATTATCGAAATTAGTGAGCAATTTCGTGAAGGTGGCTTTTTCGAAAAAGGCGATGTGTTGTTGCAACTAGATGATAGAGATCACCGCGCCGAAGTAAAATCAGCACAAGCGACGTTATTAACCGCTGAGCAAAGCTTACTTGAAGAGCAAGCTCGTGGTCGTCAAGCAATTACTGATTGGGAGCGCTTAGGCAAGGGTGAACAAGCAAGTAGCCTGGTTCTTCGTAAACCACAATTAGCAGCAGCCGAAGCCAGTGTGTTGTCTGCGCAAGCGACACTTGAAAAAGCGAAGCTTGATTTAGAGCGTACAAAGATCACTGCTCCATACGCGGGGCGAGTTTTAAGTCGCAGCGTAGACTTAGGGCAAGTGGTGAGTAATAACATGGAACTTGCTAGCATTTATGCGATTGATCGCGTTGAAATTCGCTTACCAATCAAAAATAAAGATTTGCCGTTCATTAACTTACCAGAGCAGTTTCGTGATGGCGCTAAAAATAGCGCCGGTTCACTCGTTAAATTCAGCTCAGATCTCGTTGGCAAACAGTATTGGCAAGGTCAAGTTATACGCACCGAAGGGGCTATAGATGAAAGTGCACAGCAGCTTTACGTGGTTGCACAAATTAATGATCCTTACCAAGCAACGTCAGCGAATCAATACCCAATCAAAATTGGTCAGTATATCAAAGCGCAAATTACCGGTAAGGCGATAGAAAATGCCATTGTTATCCCAAACAGCGCAATTTACCAAGGCACGTACGTTTATGTTGAAGAGCAAGGTGTACTGCGTCGTAAAAATATCTCACTGGCTTGGCAAAACGCTAACCAAGCCGTTGTCGCTGATGGTTTGACTGCAGGCGATAACTTGGTGATTACACCGCTTGGTCAAGTGAGTTCTGGTACACAAGTTACCGTTATGGGTAGCGAAGAGTATCAAGCGACAAGAGCAAAAGCTAAGCGCCCAAACAATCAACAGCCGCCTAAAGAGCAAGGAGCGCAATAATGATTGCTTGGTTTACAAAGAATCATGTTGCAGCAAACTTATTGCTGATCAGCATTTTATTAGCAGGGTTATTTAGTGTTTCGACGCAAATACCACTTGAGGTGTTTCCATCGTTTGAGTCTGACCGAATTAGTGTCAGTGTATCACTTCGAGGATCAACTCCTGAAGATGTTGAAAAAGGGGTATCGATTCGTATAGAAGAAGCAGTTCAAGATCTTGAGGGAGTTAAGCGTATCACTAGCCGCTCTTCTGAAGGCTCTTCTTCGGTAAGTATTGAAGTTGAGACTGGGTATGATCCAAGAGAGCTGTTAGCTGATATTAAAAGTCGGGTTGATGCAATTAACACCTTTCCGGTCGATGCTGAAAAACCAATTGTTTCGCTTGCTGAGTGGAAGCGCGAAGTAATCGCCGTGACTGTTTCAAGTATCTATGGTGAAAAAGAAACGCTTGAATATGCCGAGACTGTACGCGATGAGCTTCTACGTTTGCCAAGTGTAACTCAAGTTGAGTTAAGCGGAGTGCGTGATTACGAAATTGCCATTGAAGTAAGTCAAGATACTTTACGCCAATACGATTTACGCTTATCGGACATTTCTTCAGCAATTAGCAATTCAAGTACAGATGTTTCAGCTGGTAACTTAAAAACCGAAGGGGGAGATGTACTCATTCGTTCAAAAGGTCAAGCTTATCGCAAAGACGAATTTGCTAACATAGTGGTAAAAAACCAAGCTGATGGCACTATTATTCGTTTAGGTGACATAGCCCGTATTAGCGATGATTTTGAAGAAACCCCAGTGCGTACTCGATTTAATGGTAAGCAAGCTGCATTTATTGATGTGTATCGTATTGGCCCGCAAAGTGCGATTGAAGTTGCTGATGAGGTAAAAAACTATATTACTGAGCATCAAAGCCAACTACCAGAAGGGTTTGAGTTAAGTTATTGGGATGATGACTCAGAAGTTGTAAAAAGCCGAATAGCAACGCTTACTAGTAACGCAATTCAGGGCGGGATTTTAGTCCTTGCGCTACTCACCTTATTCTTGCGTCCTGCCATAGCATTTTGGGTATTTATTGGTATCCCAGTGTCGTTCATGGGCGCGTTTTTAATGATGCCAATATTTGGTATCACACTTAATGTAATCAGCTTATTTGGTTTTATTTTGGTGCTAGGTATTGTTGTTGACGATGCCATTGTGACCGGTGAAAACGTCTACACCCACCTAAAAACTGCAGAGAGTGGTGAGCAAGCCGCTATTCGTGGAACGCAAGAGGTGGCAACTCCGGTAACATTTGGTGTTCTCACGACTGTTGCGGCATTTTTACCTCTCGCTTTTATTGAAGGTGCTCGAGGCGCTATATTTGCACAAATTCCAGTAGTAGTTATTCCTGTTTTACTATTCTCTTTGATTGAGTCTAAGTTTGTATTACCAGCACACTTAAAATACTTAAAGTTACGCCATGAAAAGGGCGAACCATCGAGACTAGAGCGCCTTCAACAGCGTTTTGCCGATGGCTTTGAACACGCAATAATGAAGTATTACCAACCATTATTGAATCTAGCTTTAAAGAATAAAATGGCTACGGTTAGCTTATTTGTTGGGATTTTTGTAATTATTGTTACCTTGATCACAAGTGGTTGGACTAAATTTACCTTTTTCCCGCGTATTCCAAGTGAAACGGTACGTGCATCCGTAACTTTTCCTGCCGGAACACCGTTTGAAGTGACTAATAAATACGTCATTAAAATGTCAGACAAGGCAAAAGAATTACAAGATAAATACCGCGATGAAGAAGGTCAAAGTGTAATTCTAAATATTTTGGCAACCACAGGTGGCCGTGGTGGTTCGTCAAATACTGGTAGTGTTAGATTTGAGATTATGCCAGCAGAAAAGCGTGAATCAGATATAGGCTCACGAGAGCTTGCCAGCGAATGGCGTGATCTTATCGGTATTATACCGGGCGCAGAGAGTGTCACTTTCCGTGCTGAGTTTGGTCGAACATCTAGCCCTATTGATGTACAGCTAAGCGGCAGCTCAATCGACACCCTTGAAGCTGTGGCTGAAAAGGTAAAAGAGCGTTTAGCAACTTATCCAACTGTGTACGAAATTGCCGATAGCATGTCAGATGGTAAAGATGAGCTGCAAATTGAGCTAACAGAGCAAGGTTTGGCACTTGGTTTAAACCGTGTTGATGTATCGCAGCAAGTGCGTAATTCGTTCTTTGGTGCGCAGGTACAGCGCATTCAACGTGGGCGCGACGATGTGCGGGTAATGGTACGCTTACCGATTGAAGAGCGTCGCTCGGTTGCAGACTTAAAAGATATACTTATTAAAACACCTACTGGTGGTACTGTGCCGCTTTCGCATGTGGCGACTTTAGTACCGGGGCAAAGCCCATCGTCTATTTATCGTATTGACCGCTATCGCACATTGAACGTAACAGCCGATGTTGAAAAATCAAATACCAATATGACGGTACTGCAAGCAGACTTAAAAACCTACTTAGATGAGCTAATGGTGCAATACCCAGGTGTTGATTACACACTAGAAGGTGAAGCTAAAGAGCAGCGTGAATCATTTGGTTCACTCGCTTGGGGCCTGGTGTTTGTATTCTTTATTATTTATGCATTATTAGCGATACCGTTTAAATCATATATGCAGCCATTAATTGTGATGAGTGTTATTCCGTTTGGCATGATAGGTGCGGTAATGGGTCACTGGGTAATGGGCATGGAGTTAACCATTATGAGCCTACTTGGCATGTTAGCCTTGATAGGTGTTGTAGTGAATGACTCTCTGGTACTGGTTGATTTTATCAATAAGAAGCGTGAAGAGGGCGGTGACTTACTTGAAACTGTTAAGGTTGCAGGGGCAGCACGTTTTCGCCCAGTAATGCTGACCAGTTTAACCACCTTTATTGGTTTAATGCCGCTGTTATTTGAAAAAGCAACGCAAGCACAATTCCTTATTCCAATGGCTGTAAGCCTTGGCTTTGGGATTATCTTCGCAACGCTTATCACCTTGCTATTAGTGCCAGTTAATTACCTATTAATGGAGCGCTTTCAGGGATTGTTTAAGTAGGGGTTGATAGGTTGAAAACATGTGTGTTGGGTAGAGTGAAATGAAACCCAACACACAGGAGTTATCAGCTTTCAGCCGTCAGCTATCAGAAAAACATACAAGTTAGCGAGTTAGCAAGGGGAAAGAGTAAAGTTAACGAGTTTCGAGATGTAGGAGGCGTTTCAACGCCGAAAAAATGGAGATATTAGATATCAGTGGTTAGACGTTAGATAAAACAAATAAGTTAGCGAGGGGAAAGAGTAAAGTTAGATTGTGCCCGCACATTGCTATGGCTAACCCTGGTACCGTAGGCGTGAAATTTATTTCGCGCGATATTTCTTAAATAACGGGTAAGTCGTAGGTCGGGCTTTAGCCCGTAGGTTGGGTAGAGCGAAGCGAAACCCAACACATAGGAAATATTAGATATTAGTCGTCAGAAGTCAGATAAAAATAAGTTAGCGAGTTAGCAAGGGGAAAGAGTAAAGTTAGTACCGTAGGCGTGAAATTTATTTCGCGCGAATAAGAATATTAAGCTCTTGTATAAAAGAAAAACTACATGGAAGATTTTCGATAGCTGATAGCTGATAGCTGATAGCTGATAGCTGATAGCTGATAGCTGATAGCTGATAGCTGATAGCTGATAGCT
>NZ_JABVXE010000044.1:0-6862 GCF_013350085.1 Pseudoalteromonas sp. 0802
GCTATCAGCTATCAGCTATCAGCTATCAGCTATCAGCTATCAGCTATCAGCTATCAGCTATCAGCTATCAGCTATCAAAAACATAAAACCTGAGAAATGAATGTAAAGCTATTGCTGCTCAAAAACACAAATAACTGAAACACCCTCTCTATTTGCTAAAAACTGACGTCTGAAAGCTGACAGCTTTTAATAGCTCTAAAAAGCATACAACGTTACTACTGTTCAAAAACACTAATAACTGAACCATCCTCTCGATCTGCTAAAAACTGACGTCTGAAAGCTGACAGCTTTTAATAGATCTAAAAAGCATACAACGTTACTACTGTTCAAAAACACTAATAACTGAACCACCCTCTCGATCTGCTAAAAACTGACGGCTGAAAGCTGACAGCTCCAAAAACAAAAAACCGCTGTAGAGACCAAGCAACTACAGCGGTTTTTACGAAATCAAAGCCGTTAAAAATTAATGCTCTTCATTAACGATATTGAGATTATACTTTGGAATTTCAACCACTAAATCTTCATCTTTGATCACCGCTTGGCAACCAAGGCGTGACTCTGGCTCAAGACCCCATGCTTTATCTAGCATATCGTCTTCAAGCTCATCACTCTCATCTAAAGAGTCGAAGCCTTCACGAATGATTAAGTGGCATGTAGTACACGCACATGATTTTTCACAAGCATGTGGAATGCTAATACCATTTTTTAGTGCAACATCTAATACCGTTTCACCTGTAGGAGCTTCAATAGCAGCGCCTTCTGGGCATAACTCTTCGTGTGGAAGAAAAATAATTTGTGGCATACCTTACCTCGTTAAACTTCGTCTACTGACTGCCCTTGCAGCGCTTTTTTGATTGATGCATCCATTCTGCGAGCAGCAAATTCGCTACTTGCATTGTCTACAGCTTCAATCGCTGCTTTAATTTCTGCAGGTGTTGTTGCGCTTTCGCGTACGGCAACAAGTTTAGCAATTTCTGCTTTTAACGCACCTAATTCTTGTTCATCAAGTAATGCACTGTCGGTTGCCAGTGATGCTTCAAGCGCTTCAACAACACGTAACGCTTCAACTTGCTGCTCTTTAAGCATACGCGCTTGCATATCGTCTTTCGCGTTAGTCATTGATTCTTTTAGCATGTTTGCAACTTGGTCGTCCGATAAACCAAATGATGGTTTGACCTGAATTTCAGCTTGCACACCGGTTGATTTTTCCATTGCCGATACACTTAATAGGCCATCAGCATCTACTTTAAAGGTTACGCGAATGTGCGCAGCACCTGCTGCCATGGCCGGAATACCTTTTAAGCTGAACTTAGCCAACGAACGACAATCATCAACTAACTCACGCTCACCTTGTAGTACATGCAGTGACATAGCCGTTTGACCATCTTTGAAAGTAGTAAACTCTTGTGCACGTGCTACAGGGATCGTGGTATTACGTGGAATAATTTTCTCAACCAAGCCACCCATGGTTTCAAGACCTAGCGACAGTGGTAATACGTCTAATAGCAACATGTCTGAATCTGGCTTATTGCCAACCAATACATCTGCTTGTAATGCCGCACCGAGTGCAACTACGCGATCTGGATCAATTGAAGTCAGTGGCTCTTTATCAAAAAATGCAGCAACTTGAGAGCGTACAATTGGTATACGAGTCGAGCCGCCAACCATTACAACTTGTAGTACTTCTTCGTTCTCGATACCGGCATCTTTAACCGCTCGGCGACAAGAGCGTAGTGTTTTCTTAACCAGGCTAAGAGCAAGCTCATCAAACGTTTCGCGGGTAACTTCAACCTTGTGGCTTTGACCATCAAACTCTAAACCAACATTTACAGTTTGGTATTGGCTTAGCGCTTCTTTACACGCTTTTGCTTTATTGATGAATAAACGCAATACCGATGCAGAAAGCTCGCTCACACCCGTTTGTTTTTTGAAGTAATCAACTAATAGCGAGTCAAAATCGTCACCACCAAGGCTTGAGTCACCGCCAGTCGCAAGTACTTCGAATACGCCTTGGTGTAAACGTAAAATAGAAATATCGAAGGTACCGCCACCTAAATCGTATACGGCAATAATACCTTCTTGGCCTGAATCAAGGCCATAAGCAACAGCCGCAGCCGTTGGCTCGTTTAATAAACGTAATACCTTAATACCAGCAAGCTCTGCGGCATCTTTGGTGCTTTGACGCTGAGCATCATCAAAATAAGCTGGCACAGTAATAACCGCACCTAAGATGTCTTGGCCTGCAAAGCTATCTTCTGCACGTAATTTTAATGCTTTTAAAATTTCACTCGATGCAGTAACAGGGCTAATTGCACCCGCAACCGTGCTGATTGCTAATGAGCCATCATGCTCACAAAATTCATACGGCAGTTGACCATAGCTTTTTTCGATTTCAGCCTGAGTTTTACCTAAAAAACGCTTAACCGAGATTAGTGTGTTTGCAGGGTCTTGAGTTGCAGCTGCAGCCGCTCGTTCACCAACCACAATGCTATCTGCTTGATATTGAACAACCGAAGGTAGCATCGCATTGCCTGCTAAATCAGTCAGTGTACGCGCTTCGCCGCTTTGCACTGTTGCAACTAACGAGTTAGTTGTACCAAGGTCAATACCGACTGCTAATTTGTGCTCATGTGGTGCCGCGCTCTGCCCCGGCTCAGCAATTTGCAATAATGCCATAATGCTCTTTTTAAACTCTTAAATAGCTGTTGTATAACAACTAACGATTAATCATCAAATAAACTGTCTTCAATACGCTCTAGTTCATCGCGTAGCTTATAAACAAACTTCAATTTACGAATATTATCAGCGGCAGCTTGCCATTGTTGCTCATCATTACTTGCCAGCTGAGCGGCTAATTCACTGCTGTATTGTTTATCGAGCTGTTTAATTTGCGCTTCAAACTGGGCAATTGCTGCATCAGGATCTGCGGCATTTTCAAGTTCTTCTAATTCTTCACGCAGCTCCATTTGCTGCATTAAGAATAGCGGGTCTTGTAATGTTTGTTGCTCGGCGCGAATATCAACACCAAGCTCGCTTAGCATGTACTCAGCACGTTTTACCGGGTGTTTTAAGGTTTGTAATGCATCATTGATTTCTGCTGCATTTTGCACAGCAAGTAATTTATCACGGCTGCTAGAGCTTGCGTGGCGATCTGGGTGAACTGCACGTTGCAGCTCAAGGTAGTGTTTATTAATAGTCGCTAAATCAATGTTGTAATCTACTGGAATTGCAAATAACTCAAAGTAACGCATTACATAATCCAACTCGGTAAACAGGAAAGAACAAAGCCCTACATAGGCAGGGCTTCAAGCAAAGAAAGTTTTATAAGCTTAAACGGTGAAGCTTTCGCCGCAACCACACTCATCGGCTTGGTTCGGGTTGTTAAACTTAAACCCTTCGTTCAAACCTTCTTTGGTGTAATCAAGCTCAGTACCATCAATGTAGACTAAGCTTTTAGCATCAACGATTACTTTCACACCACGGCTTTCAAAAATTTCGTCGCCGTCTGCTAACTCATCAACAAATTCAAGAACATAAGCAAGACCTGAACAGCCCGTCGTTTTAATGCCAACGCGTAGGCCAATGCCTTTGCCGCGATTTGCTAAAAATGATTCTACGCGGTTTGCTGCCGCATCTGTCAATGTCACTGCCATGAATTTATCTCTTACTTCGCTTGTTTGCTTTTGTAGTCAGCAATTGCTGCTTGAATCGCGTCTTCTGCTAAAATTGAACAGTGAATCTTCACTGGCGGTAATTCAAGCTCAGCACTGATATCAGTGTTTTTGATTGTTGCAGCTTCATCTAATGTTTTGCCTTTTACCCACTCAGTTACAAGTGAAGAAGAAGCGATTGCGCTACCACAACCATATGTTTTGAATTTTGCGTCTTCAATTACACCTTCTGGTGATACTTTGATTTGCAATTTCATTACGTCACCACATGCTGGTGCACCCACCATACCTGTTGCAACTGACGGATCATTTTTGTCTAAAGCACCCACGTTACGTGGATTTTCAACATGATCGATTACTTTATCACTATAAGCCATAATACTATCCTCACTACCTGCTAGAGGCGGCGATCACTGATTAGTGATGCGCCCACTCAACTGAATCTAAATCAATACCTTCTTGATGCATTTCCCATAGAGGAGACATCTCACGTAAACGGCCGATCGAGTTTTTGATTAGTTCAACGGTGTAATCAATCTCTTCTTCAGTCGTAAAGCGGCCAATGCTGAAACGAATTGAGCTGTGTGCTAACTCGTCATTACGGCCTAATGCACGTAGTACATAAGAAGGCTCTAAGCTTGCTGAGGTACAGGCTGAACCTGATGAAACAGCAATGTCTTTAACAGCCATTAATAACGACTCACCTTCAACAAAGTTGAAGCTGATATTTACAATACCTGGAACTGATTGACTTGGTTCACCATTGAAGTAAACTTCGTCCATATCAGCCATGATGCCATCAATCAGACGCTTACGAAGTGCGCTGATGTGTGCATGGTCTTTTTCGAAATCTTCTTTAGCGATTCTAAATGCCGCACCCATACCAACTAATTGGTGAGTAGCTAGTGTGCCTGAACGCATACCACGCTCATGACCACCACCGTGCATTTGTGCTTCTAAACGTGCACGTGGCTTACGACGAACATAAAGTGCGCCTACACCTTTCGGGCCATATACTTTGTGGCCAGAGAACGACATGAAATCTACTTTTAACTGTTGCACGTCGATAAGTACTTTACCTGCGCTTTGTGCAGCATCTACGTGGAACATAATTTTGCGCTCACGGCACATTTCGCCGATTGTCGCGATATCTTGGATAACACCTAGCTCGTTATTTACGTGCATTACGCTCACAAGTACTGTGTCGTCACGCATTGCAGCTTCAAGCTTTTTAAGGTCAAGTAAACCGTTTTCTTCAACGTCCATATAGGTTACTTCGAAACCTTGACGCTCTAGTTCACGACACGTATCAAGCACTGCTTTGTGCTCTGTTTTAACAGTGATAACGTGCTTGCCTTTCTTTTTATAGAACTGCGCAGCACCTTTAATTGCTAGATTGTTTGATTCTGTAGCACCTGAAGTGAAAACAATTTCACGCGGGTCAGCGTTGATCAGATCAGCAATATCTGTACGCGCTTGATCAACCGCTTCTTCTGCTTGCCAACCAAAACGATGTGAGCGTGATGCAGGGTTACCAAAATTACCGTCCATAGTCAGGCATTGCATCATTTCTTTTGCCACACGTTCATCAACAGGCGTGGTTGCTGCGTAATCTAAATAAATCGGTAACTTCATTTCTCTCTCCGCTTTCGTCAAGCTACAGTTGACAGCTTACTTGAATGTTTTCCAGTTGCTTAATTGCATTGTTGATGCTGTTATCTTGGCGCGATGCGACTTCTTTCACATCAGACTTTTCCACCAATTCAGCAAGGGTAATACTATTTAAAAACTCTTCGATACGTGCGCTTAAGTCCGACCATAAGGTATGAGTCAAACAACGCATGCCGCTTTGGCAGCCACCCGTTGCATTGTGGCAACGTGTTGCATCAACAGACTCATCAACGGCGTTAATCACATCGCCGACAGAAATTTCGTTCGCTTCTCGACCTAGTAAATATCCGCCACCTGGGCCACGCACAGAGGTCACAAGGCCGTTTTTACGTAAACGGGCGAATAGTTGTTCAAGGTAAGATAACGAAATCTCTTGGCGTTCAGAAATATCGGCAAGAGGCACTGCACCCACATTTGTATGTAGTGCAACATCCAACATGGCGGTTACTGCGTATCTGCCTTTTGATGTTAACTTCATGGAGCCCCCGATGTTACTGCACGCTAAGGTGTGCAAATTTTAATTACCAGACCAAAATAGTCAAGTATTATATAAGCTATAAGCTCAGCATCAATACCTGACCTTTTTGGTCAAGTATTGAGTACATTTTAATTACCTGAGTAATTTAGTCAAGTATTATGATGAATAAAGCTTATAACCTAAACTTATTTAATAGACTTATTAATAGAGGTAAGAATACCGCGTAAGATGTTCATCTCAGCTTCTTCTGGACGTGCGCGGTTAAATAAGCGACGTAGTTTAGTCATCACCATGCCAGGGTGCTGCTTGATGATAAAACCTGTGTCGTTTAGCGTTTGCTCTAAATGCTCGTAGAACAGCTCAGTTTGCTTCGCATTTGGGTAGGTTGCTTCGTCTTCTTCTTGTACTTTTGGCTGTTTATTTAAATATGCCATACGTGTTTCGTAACACAGTGTTTGCACGGCCATCGCTAGGTTTAACGAGCTGTATTCAGGGTTTGCAGGAATACATACGTGGTAGTTACATTGTTGTAGCTCTTCGTTCGTTAAACCACTATTTTCACGACCAAACACGAGTGCAACAGGGCCATGTTCAGCCTCAGCCACTAACTTTTCACCACATTCACGCGGCTCAACCATAGGCCAAGATAAAGTACGTGAGCGTGCGCTGGTACCAATTGTTAAACCACAATCAGCAATCGCATCTGCCAGTGTATCAACAACCACTGTTTTACCTAAAACATCAGTTGCACCGGCTGCAAGCGCACTCGCATGACTGTCAATTTCACAAGCAGGATCAACAAGATATAAATTTGATAAGCCCATCGTTTTCATAGCACGTGCCGCTGAGCCAATATTACCAGAATGTGATGTGTTAACTAATACGATACGAATATCATCAAGTGTCATTGCGTTGTTACTTACTGAAAGTCAAAAATTGCGGGGATTATAGCATAGCTATTGGGTATCAGCTATCAGCTATCAGCTATCAGCTATCAGCTATCAGCTATCAGCTATCAGCTATCAGCTATCAGCTATCAGCT
>NZ_JABVXE010000045.1:0-6115 GCF_013350085.1 Pseudoalteromonas sp. 0802
ACAACTACTAAAATCTGGAAATCATTTCCTTACCTCAAAAACCAATTTTGGAAAGAGAAAACATTTTGGTCTGATGGGTACTTTGTGTGTTCTGTAAGAAATGCTAGTGCAGAGATAATACGAAAATATATTCAAGAGCAGGGGTGACACCGATTCATCCCCGCGACATCACTTCGCTCTGATCACGGGGTTTTCTCGGTGAACTTTCGATAAACTTTATTCGTTAAGGTTGGTATATATCAACCTTAACCTTAGATCAGTATTTTACCAACCTAAGGCTTTATCATGCCTAAAACTAAGTATTTAGAGCTTTGAGTATCCTAAATTCACCTTAATTTGTTGATTAAACAAGCATATCAACCATCGAGTTAGTAAAACTCTGTTTTGTCCAAATCCATGAAAAAAAGTAAAAATCAGTAATTAATCTCCCCTTTTCACTCTATAGCCAAGATTACAATGACATGTATGTCAATTTAAAGAGTAAGTCACAATGTCACTAAAGAAAACAATTACGGCTATTGGTCTATTAGCAACTGTAAGTCTTTTAAGCGTATCTTCAATGGCGAAATCAATTAATCCGAAAGAATTAAAACAAACTCTTTCTCAAAAAGGTGATATAGAAGGTATTCAAGAACTCCCTGTTGAAAACTTAATGCTAGTTAAGACTAAATCAGGACAAACATATTTTGTATCTAAGAATGGCCGCTTTGTCTTTCAAGGGCAGTTAATTGATACATGGTTTAGACGAACTATTGATGAGTTGAGCGAAGCAAGAAATGCTCACCGTGTCCCTCTTGAAAAAATGGGCGTAAAACTAGATGAGCTTGCAACACTATCATTTGGTAACCAAGACATACCCAAGCAAGCAACAATATTCGTTGACCCTAATTGCGGATACTGCCACGCCCTGTTCAATAAAATTCAGCAATCTCCAGAAAAGTACAATGTCGACTTTGTATTAACAGCGATGCTGGGCAGCCAATCTTTACTAGAGTCCAAACGCCTAAATTGCGCTGTTGATAAATCTAAAGCTGTCATCGACCTTATGAACAAGACAAAACTAGCAACAGAAATGAGAGAAGACTGCGATGCAAAGGCTGTTCAAAAAGCACCTATCGTTATGGGATTGCTTGAGGCTAGAGGAACCCCATTCCTAGTTCGTGAAGATGGTTTAACCTTTAATGGGCTACCAAACGATTTTGATGCATGGCTTGAGATGGAGTAACTAGCAATGAAAGAAATCTTTAAAATCAGCTCAATTCTAGCCATAGCCTCATTATTTTCTGGGTGTTCAGCATTTACGATTGGTGAAGAGGAATTTTCATGTGCAGGTAAACCGGAACTTGGTCTCTGTAAAGGGCCGATGGAGGTTTATGAGTTAACCAACAATCAAGACCACCTTGAGCACATGATGACTGCAGAATATGCAAAAAACGAAGGTGAAAAAAAGTCAAATTCAGAAGGAAACCAAAAAGTCATTTACGTTAATAGTGAAGGGGAAGACATCACATACGTATATGAACCAAGAAGTTTGCGAAGACAAAACACACAGGATTATGACAAAGCCAACATTGTTGGTATCGCTAGCAATTACACAATGTCATATTCGAAACAATCACACGATGAGTTAGATGACTTAAGAACTTTCAATTACGTTCCAAATGATATCGCGCCAGAGCCTCTCGCTGTTCTAGAAGAAGCTAAAGCAATGCGTATTTATGTTGCTGCTTGGGAAGATAAGTCTGGAGATTTGAATATTCCAGGCTTCGTTTATGTTGAATTACAACCAAGACGCTGGGTAACAGGCCATCAAGCTCAAATGCGCCCAAGTCGAGTATTACCATTTCAAACAATAAAGAAAAGCAAAGTAACAAGCCAAAGAAAAGAAACTATGGCCAAAGGTATCGATCCGTTGAGCATTTCTAGACCTCAGCCTGAGGCTAATAAGTAAAATAGGTGTATAGCATGCTGAATAAAATCCAAGAAGCTATCGAAAAGATATTGAATCCAGATATCGAAGAAACCCAGCAGAATTTTGCTGGCCCCCTTTGGCGAAGCACCATTGAAGATCAACAAAAGCTTCTCGGAGGTAATAAAGCCGCAGAATTAAACTGTGTAATGGAATATATTAAAGAATATCAAATGTTCTTAATGGAAGGCGGTTACATTGGATTTGTTATCGCCTGCCAACCAACTAACGGGGTAAACAACGAAATAAGAACAGCCTACGAAGGCTTTCTATCTGATGAGTTTCCTCACAACACATTAATTCAACTAAGCCTAGCTGCTTTACCACGAATAGATGGCTTTCTAAATGGTTACAGGCAACTACGAGGGAAGCGGATTGGTGGTGAAGACGGTGAGCTTGCTGATGCAATGAGCGAATCAGTAATTAATTATTACTCTAAAGCAAGAAAAGAGTCTCTTGATAAAAAATCGGGTATCCGGCCAAGAGATTTTGAACATTGGATCACAGTAAAAATCCCAGTTAAAAACTTTATCCCTTCCGATAAAGAGCTCAAGGAGTTCCTAGAGGTAAAAGATAGAACATATTCAATATTCGAAGGGTTAGGCTTAGCCCCATTGATTTTAAATGATGAAGAATGGCTTTCAAGAATGCAGACTTTCTTCAATCATTCACCTAATGCGCTTTGGCGAGATAAAGTAAAAATCAACAAACTTGTCCCACTGGGTGCGCAAATATTAGAGCAGGGCGGAATAATTAACCGTGATGAATATGGTCTAGAATTTTCATCTTTAGATGAGAAATCAAATGGATTTGCTTCAGTCATGACCCTCAAGCAAACACCCGATTACTTGAACTACGGTGATATTATAAACCTGCTAGGTGATTGGCGATTTGGCAAGCGAACAGTTGCTTGGAACCCATATTTAATGACGCTTAACGTACAGTTACCAAGTATTCATTCGGCAAATGAAGAATTTGATCGCCGTAACAAATGGCTAAAAAAACAAGCAAAAGGAAAAATGCTGGAGTGGGTTTCAACCTTAAAAGACCAGGCACAAGACTACTTTGCAATCGAAGATGAACTGAAAAACTCCAGATTATGTAAAATTAGCCTTAATTTAATAATCCTTGGTGAAAGTAAGAAAGAAACATTCACGGCGACTAGGAAATTGCAGGCATTCTTTAAACGTAAAGAGTATAAGTTCAACATAGAAACAATTTTGGCGCCTAGCACTTTCTTAAACGCTTTACCTCTTGGACTTGATGATGAATATATAAAATTATCAGACAGGTTTGATGAATGGACGGCAAAAGGGGCTGTATTTTTATTACCACATAGCGCGAGTTGGAAAGGAAACACTTCACGGCCAATTCTAGAGTTTGTCACGCGCTTTGGGCAAATATTCGGTTTAGACATATTTGAAACAGATGGTTCCTTTAATGCACTTATTTGCGCTCGCTCTGGAGCTGGTAAGTCATTTTTCAATAATAAGCTAATCACTTCATATCTAGGCTCTGGTGTTAAAAGCCGGCTTGATGTGGGCAGCGATACTGACGGCGCTCAAGTGTTTGTTATTGACAAAGGTCGCTCATATGAAAACTTAGCAAGCCAGTATAAGAATGCTCAATTCATTGACTTCAATGAGAACATGAAGTTTTCACTTGATCCATTTGCAAATATTGATGACTTTTATGGCAAAGAAGGTCAAGCAGCCATGGTTCATTCCTTGCTGAAAGCAATGGCGTCAGAATCAGGTGATTTAAGTGACTACCAATCTACAGAAATGCTTACAGTACTCACTGAGCTTTGGAACCTTAAAGGGAAAGATTCATCAATCACAGACTTTTCTGAGCTGTGTGAAAAGCACCAAGATGTTGAAATAAAGAGGATAGGGCGCCAACTAAAACCATGGTGTGAAGGCGGAATTTTTGGAGACTTTTTTGGTAAGAAATACCCACCAATAAACTTCAAATCACGATTAATCGTTTGTGAGATGGATGAACTATCCTCGCAACCTCACTTATCACAATGTGTTCTGATGAGCCTTATCAACGCAGCTCAACATGCAATGTTTTTATCAGGCAACAAACAAAGAAAACTTTTCATTCTCGATGAAGCTTGGGAATACCTTAAAGACAAGCCGGGTAAAATCAATTATCTAGCCGAGTTCCTTGAAACTGGTTGGCGTCGATTCAGGAAAACACGTGCAGCTGGCATTTGTATCACACAGAGCTTACTTGATGCTTACCAAAGCCAAGCGGGGATGGCCATTGTTAACAATAGTCCATGGAAGTTTATGTTGGCCCAGGAACCGGAAGCCGTTGATAAACTCAAAGAGTTAAAAGCGTATGATGGTACAGATCAAGACTATGATTTAATGAAAAGCGTTCATACTGATAAGGGCCATTACTCAGAAATCTTAGTGAGATACGGGCAATCGAGGGAAATAGTTAAGCTTTTTGTAGATAAAGAAACCCAACTAGTTTACTCAACAGATCCAGATGACAGGGAGTTAGTAGACAAGTTTAAGTCTCAAGGTTATTCAATTAAAGAAGCTCTAGAACTTGCAAATAAAGAGAAGGGAAGGGGGTAATCACCTCTGTGCGTACACGTATATGTATGTGTACGCACAGATAAATTGCAGATGAAGCGAGTTGTTAAAACTTGCCCAATTCAACTAAGCACTGCTTTCGAAGACCGCAAATTTCGTTGAACAATGATTTATTAAACCTAACTCGAACAGCAAAACCATTACCATATGCAACAATACCTTGCGGTGCAGGTAGATACCATTTGTTCAGCATTCCCATATACAATGTAATTTGAGCTCTTTCATATAAATTTACTCCAGTATAGTTTCGAGACTTAAACTCACATACAACAAACCTAAGCTTTAATAGATTGAAGAATAGGGCATCTGGCATACCGACTAGATTCTTATTTTCTACCTTTATTGGATTTCGTCCCCCAACATCACCACCAAGAAATAGATAATAAAGAGGCACTTGAAGCTTTCTCTTGACGCTATACCCTTTTGCAATAAGTACGATCACTACGATAGAGAAAACTAGGAAAATTTGAATAATAAGTAACATATGAAACCTATAATAGTTAAAAGCACAGCGCGTATTAGATTTGAACTTTTACCTGCCCGGGCGTGCTCTCGCGTGCCTCTTTTAGCCAGTTTTTTATCGAATGCACCACCTTTAGCTTTCCTAAATAATTCTCTATCTGAGTAATAAAGAGCTAATTGGGAGACTGGTATTGATTTTTTTGGGTTCATTTACACCTCCTTATGTCACTCATTATTTCACGCTAAAAAATTGAGGCAGAGATTAAAATAGAGAAAATTGAGTTTTTTTTTGAATTCCAGCGCAATTGTTTAACCAGGGTTTAATGGAAGACATACAAACACTAAAACAAGGCAAAGCTGTGATTTATTTAAACCAAGTCGATCTAAAAAAACTGGTCCAAGAGCAACTATCTAAGTCTGGAATAGTTGATGCTTCTACGTATAGCTATGTAAATGAACTAAGCAAGTTGCTCTCTGATCACCGACATGAAGCTCTATCTCTGGCACTTATAGGGGAGCTGAAGCATAAAGCTAATTACTTAACTGACTTAGCTGAAAAATCGATGCGAATGTATTTCATCCACTTTCTGGAAGATATTGTGATGGGAAGAAACTCAAGAGCTGCAGTGGACATCAAAGTTCGATGTGAATACTGTTCCGGGTTAGCATCACTTTCAGAATCAAAGCACATATTCAAAGGTAAAGATCACGATTTAATTTATCTTTGTGAAAACTACAAATCAGGATGTGATTCATACGTTGCAGTGCACAAAGGGGATAACTTACCTCAAGGAACCCTGGCTAATGCCGGCACTAGAAGCGCAAGACAAAAGGCACACAAAATATTAGATGTACTTTGGAAAGAGTGTGGTTTTGCAAGAGTTGATGTGTACAGACAGTTGGCTAACTACCTAGAAGTTAAACCTAATGATTGTCATATTGGTAAATTCACCGAACAACAATGTGAATCAGCGATAAACTTTACGAAACTTATATGTACTAGCTCAGACTTGATCTGACAGTTACCCGTTTTTCAATCGGTGACTGTCAGTTTAGATTTGAGCTAAATTCT
>NZ_JABVXE010000046.1:0-5409 GCF_013350085.1 Pseudoalteromonas sp. 0802
TTATTGGTAAAAGTAATTGTCCAATCTCTTTATACCGTACTCACCCTATTTGGGGGAGGAGTCCATACATCTCCTACGAGGCAGGCCTTTGGTAAAAACCTACAAACAACACTGTTCAACTTAAAACTTACAGCTTATAGCTTAAAGCTTCACTGGTCATTATTCCTCTCACTCGGGATATCACTAAAATACTCTACAAACTCAACTTCAAAACCTGCGGGGTCGATGAAATATACATTTTTACGGTAAGGGTTTTCTGGGCCGTTTTTATCAATTTCATAACCAGCCGAAACAAGACGTTCAACTACCGCATTAATATCGTTTGTCACATAAGCAAAATGGGCAAGGCCTACTTGGTGGCCTGCTAAATCACGGTTTTCAGCTTCACCGTTATCGCTTAATGCAAGATATTGGTAATCATCACCAAAGTGCAGCCATTTACGCGGTTTGCCCGACCATTTGCTATCGCCTTGACTACGCACACGCCAGTGCGGGAATGCTGCTTTATAAAAGTGCAGCATGTCATCAACATTACTCACAACAAGGTTTACGTGTTCTAAATACATGGTAGTTTTCCTTTTTATTTTTAAACTGCCACCAAGATAAAACCTCAAGTTAAGTTTAGGTAAAGCGTTTTTTCAAATAAAAAAGCCCCACTGAAGTGAGGCTTTAAAAATTGAGTAGTTATTGTTGAATCAGCTACCAGCAACCTGCATTTGTTCAATCAATACAGAGCCAGTTTGAATACCGCCACGACGCTCGATGTCGCCACCTAAGCCTACTACCGCTTTAAACATGTCTTTTAAGTTACCAGCAATCGTGATTTCACTTACTGGGTACTGAATTTCGCCATTCTCAACCCAAAAACCCGCCGCACCACGTGAGTAATCACCCGTTACCGTGTTCACACCTTGGCCCATAAGCTCAGTTACTAATAAGCCTGTGCCCATGGTTTTTAAAAGTGCTTTTAAATCGGCATGGGTTTGTTCAACTAGCCAGTTATGAATACCACCAGCATGACCCGTTGGTGCCATCGACAGTTTACGTGCCGCATAGCTTGCTAATAGGTAAGTTTGCAGCTCACCGCCTTGAATAATTTCACGGTCTACAGTTTTTAAACCTTCAGCATCAAACGGTGAAGACGCTAAACCTTTTAATAAATGCGGGCGCTCAGAGATATTTACACAATCGCTAAATACTTTAGTGCCTAAGCTATCAAGCAGGAAGCTCGATTTACGATAAAGCGCACCGCCACCAATCGCCGACACTAAATGGCCGAATAATGAGTTAGCAATATCTGCTCTAAAGATCACTGGCACTTTCATGGTACCGAGCTTTTGGCTATTAAGTTTAGCCAAGGTTTCTGTTGCTGCTTCGAGGCCTACTTTTGCAGCGTCATTTAAATCATCTTTATGACGCGCGATAGTGTAAGCCGAGTCGCGCTGCATTTGCTCGCCTTCTTTACCGATCACCATCGTACTAATGCTATGACGCGTACGTGGGTAACCAGCAATCATGCCATGGCTGTTACCATAAACACGTAAACCTTGGTGAGATGAAAAACTCGCACCGTCTGAATTTACAATGCGCTCATCGGCATTTAACGCCGCTTGCTCTGCTTGATGACAAAACTCTACACCTTGCTCTGGGCTAACTTCCCACGGGTGGTATAAATCTAAATCTTGCGGTGCAAATTCAAGTAACTCTTTATCGGCGATACCATTAAATGGGTCGTCAGAGGTGAATTTTGCAATATCAATGGCTTTTTCGACCACTGTACGTAATGTTTTAGGGTTTAAGTCAGCCGTTGAAGCAGAGCCTTTGTTGTTGCCCACATAAACACTGATACCTAAGCCACCGTCTTGGTTAAACTCTATTGTTTCAACTTCGCCCATGCGCGTGCTGACAGACAAACCTGATGTGCTCGACATCGCCGCTTCAGCCGCAGTAGCACCCAATTTTTTTGCATGCTCCAGTACTTCGCTTACAGCGTCTTTCACTTCAGAAATGTGTTGATAAATAGGATCTTTCATCTTGTGTGTCCTAGGTTCTGATATTTTTTATAGTGTAACGAATGCTAACACACTGCGAGACCTGCATCAGCTAATATTAATCATTAACTAAATGGCGTATAATAGCGAATAGTTAAGTTTACTGAATGAGCATCCTTATGGCGAAGAAGAAAAAGCCACTTATCGAAGAAGAAATTATTTACGTATCAAAAAGCGAATTAAAACGTGAAGCCATGCAATATCATGGTCTGGGTGCTGAAATTGCAAAAATGCCGAAAAAGCAGCGCGATCGTTTACCGCTTAATCACGATTTAAAAGAAGCCCTTGTTGTTTCTGATAAAGTAAGTGATAAGAGCGATGCTTACCGTCGTAACTTAAACTACATCGCAAAAGTATTACGTACCACAGAAAACGTTGATGAAATCCAAGCGATGATCGACATCATGCTTAATAAAAACAATCAAGCGGATGTTTTGATGAACAAAATCGAAACCCTGCGCGATGATTTGATTAAACAAGGTGACGACCTGATCAATTCAACAATCGATCAATATCCTTCTCTTGAGCGCCAAAAAATGCGCCAATTAGTGCGCAGCGCCGCAAAAGAAGTAAAAGCAGAAAAGCCAGCCAAGAATTACAAAGAGTTATTCCAGTATCTAAAAGATGCGATTATGCTTTGATTTCTTCGCGCGAAATAAATTTCACGCCTACATCAATCGTAGGCGTCACGCTTGCTTGGCGCGTCTTGAGCTGACAGCTCCAAACAAAAAAGGCTCTGAGCGTTCACTCAGAGCCTTTTTTAAAATCGATAATCAATTACCAGATTTTTACGCGATCTTCTGGTTTGATATACATTTTGTCGCCTTCTTTCACATCAAACGCCTGATAGAATTCTGGCATGTTTGAAAGAATACCGATTACACGGTAATGGCTTGGTGAATGAGGGTCTGTCATTAGGCGGTTACGTAACTCTTCGTCACGATATTTACGTCGCCAAATTTGCGACCAACCCATGAAGAAACGCTGATCACCTGTGTAACCATCAATGATAGGCGCTTTTTCATCACCAAGTGATAACTGGTATGCCGTATAAGCAACTGTTAAGCCGCCTAAGTCACCAATGTTTTCACCTAATGTAAGCTGACCATTAACGCTTGCATCTTCAAATGGCTTGTACTCGTTATATTGAGCAACTAGCTGACCTGTACGCTCTTCAAACTGTTTAAGGTCTGATTCGCTCCACCAGTTACGTAAGTTACCATCACCATCGTACTTCGCACCTTGGTCATCAAAGCCGTGACCTAATTCGTGGCCGATTACCGCACCGATTGCGCCGTAGTTAACAGCGTCATCAGCTTCTAGGTTAAAGAATGGCGGTTGTAAGATAGCCGCAGGGAATACAATTTCGTTGTTCACAGGGTTGTAGTAAGCGTTAACTGTTTGTGGTGTCATGTGCCACTCAGAACGGTCAACTGGCTTACCTAGTTTTGCAGTCATGTCTGCATATTCCCACTCGCTGTGGCGAATGTAGTTACCTACTAAGTCATCACCTTTAACTTCAAGTGCAGAATAGTCTTTCCATTTATCTGGGTAACCAATTTTTGGTGTGAACTTATCAAGCTTTTCTTTAGCCGCAATTTTTGTTTCTGGGCTCATCCACTCAAGGTTTTCAATCGCAACTGCATAACCTTTGATAACGTTATCAACTAACTCTTCCATGCGCGCTTTCGCTTCAGGCGGGAAGTTTTCTTTAACGTATACTTTACCTAGAATTTCACCTAGTACACCATTTGATGCATCAACCGCTTTTTTCCAAAGTGGAGATTGCTCTGTTACACCGCGAAGTGTTGTGCTGTAGAAATCAAAGTTAAGGTCTACTAGCTCTTTATCTAATAAGCGAGCGTAGTTGCTAACAAAGTGGAACTTAAGGTAGTTCTGCCACGTTGCTAAGTCTGTATCGTTGTATATACCAGCAAATTTTTCTAGGTAGCTAGGTTGGCGAATGATTACATCTTCAGTTTTGATACCAGATGCATCAAGGTAAGCTGCAAAGTCAAAGTCGCCCGTAAGTTTGTTTGCATCTGCAACACTCATCTTGTTGTAAGATTTAGTTGCATCACGGCTTTCAACACGGCTCCACTGCGCATCAGCAATGCTTGTTTCAAGATCGATAATTGCTTTAGCCGCAGACTCTGCATCAGCTACACCAGCCTTGCTTAAGATTGCTGTTACGTATGCTTGGTAAGCTTCACGAATTTTTGTGAATTTTTCTTCATCTTTTAGGTAGTAGTCGCGATCTGGTAAACCTAAACCTGACTGATAAACATACATCGCGTTTTCGCTAGAATTTTTCGCGTCGTTGTTTACGTACCAACCAAATGGTAGGCTACCGCCTTTAATGCGAAGTTCAGCCATTAAAGCAACAAGATCTGACTTGTTCTTAACTGCATCAACGCTTTCTAGCACTGGTGTTAATGGCTTGATGCCTGCCGCTTCACGGCCTGCTTCGTCCATGTAGCTGTTATAGAATGCAGCTAGTTTAGCTTCATCAGAGCCTGGCTTAACGTCTTTATTTGCCGCTGCTTTTTCTAGTACTTCTTTCATCGCTTTTTGCGAATCATCGTAAAGCTGAGTGAATGAACCGTAGTTTGATTTATCACCTGGAATTTCAGTTTTATCTAACCATTCGCCGTTTACGTGATAGTAAAAGTCATCTTGTGCGCGAACAGACTCGTCCATGTTCGCCAGTTCAATGCCTGAATTTAAAGGAGCTTTTGCTTCAGTTACGGTCGCAGTTGCTGGTGCTTTAGTTTCTTGTTCTTTTTCACCACAACCAACAAGACCGAGGGCTAGTGCAATACTTGCCGCGGTAAGTGTTACTTTTTTCATGGGAGTCCCGTACTAATTATTTTTTGATGTATTTATCGAAAAACTAGCAAACCTAATTAATCATTAGTTTTTCGCTTTCACCATAATAAACCTCTCAAGCAAAACAATAAAACCGAATATGTAACAATTCTTATCAAAACAGGATGAGACGCATTTTTGAGCGATGGGAGGGGGAGATTAAGTGGTTAGTGGTTAGTGGTTAGTGGTTAGTGGTTAGTGGTTAGTGGTTAGTGGTTAGTGGTTAGAACAAAGTAAAATACAATTCATGTGTAGCAAGTTCTTTGTTTAATTACACAAAAAATAAAACCACCCTCTTGATCTGACTTCTGAAATCTAACTACTAAAAACTAACCTCTATTATATAACCACCGCGCGAAATAAATTTCACGCCTACATCAAAACGTAGGAACGGCTTTAGCCGTGAATTGTTTTTCGGCACTAAAGTACCTTATATGGACTCCTCCTATTGCACAATACTCTTCGTTAATTTTGTCAGACTGCGTACTTA
>NZ_JABVXE010000047.1:0-5033 GCF_013350085.1 Pseudoalteromonas sp. 0802
ACCTCGTTAGTTGAAACGTGGTGATAAATTAGGCCATCTGCAAAAACATGCCTAGGTGTGGTTGCTGTTACGGTTACTTTCAAACCTTCCTAACTGGGTCTTAAACCCTAATGTTACTGACGGTATCGCTGCTACTGACTGCGTTAAGTTTTCTGGCAACTTATCTGTTGATAAAAAATTAGCAACAGCTAATAGTAGATTGGCGCTAGCACAACAGATTGAAACACGAGTTGAAGGCCTTGAAAAAACATATAGCGAACGTATTGATTCAAATGATGACACAACTGTGGGCACTACTTTTAGCTCAGTTTCAAAACAGTTAACAAAACAAAAGCTACAAGGATCAAGGTTAATTAAATCAGATATCATAAACATATCTGGTAAAGATCATTTTTGTGTTATGACTGCCTTAGAGCCTAATCAAACAAAATCTTTATTTGATGACATACTCAAACAAAGTAAAAGATTGGTAAATCCTGCAGATGAAAAGTTTTTGTATCAAGAGTTTAAAGCAGATAAAGCTGAAAAAAACTTAGATGAAGAAATAAAAAAACTTACTAATTAATTACATGATTGGTTGGAGAGCTTCACTTTAAAAAGTGAAGCTTCGTTTGTATAGATAAAATTAGTTTTGACATGACAGAAAATAATAATCAAGAAAACCAAAGATCAATGTGGAAAAAAATACAAAGCTCAATTTTAATGATAGCTGCGATCTTGATTTCTATAGGGCAATGGGGGGACACAAAAGATGTTCTTCTAAGTGCATACACAGCCTCTATTAAAAACTTCACACACAAGATTCAATATAAGCAAATAGACAAAGTCAATATTGGGAATGGGTTAGCCTATACAAAGTCATTTTTTGGAGAACCTAATGCAATAAAAAGATCACAAACAAACCCTGATGTTGAGTTCTACTATTACATAAAAGATAAGTTTATTTTTACGATAATTACTTCTGACAAGCGCGTAAATGGTTATTCGGTACTATCACGCATTACAGATTTTTCTCCTGAGGTTCCTTTCTCTGCCCCGCTTGGTAAATCAACTATATTGGATGAGGCATCAGGTGAATTTGAATACAGCTTCGATACTGGTAACTTAATTTACTACCTAGAGTCTCAAAACCTTGGCAAGGATAAAATGTTTCTTTCTTTATCCAAAGGTTTCATTGAATATGCAGCAATACCTAGTTCAATCAACAGTCCAGATAATTACTTAGCTTCAGTAAAAATAGCTCTTAATGAGATTGATTCTCTACTTATCTATTCAGATACCAACAAGGACCTAGCAAAAGAGATTAATTCATTAAGAGGAAAAATAAAGCCTAATTATTATGCAGTAAGTGAACTGAATCATAAAATTGTAGCTGAGTCACTACTTACTCGTTTCGAATACCAAACATTTACAAAAAGCTGAACAAGGGGTTTTTATGTATTCATTCAAACTTAAAACATATTTATCAATCTTCAGCGTCTTAATGCTAAATGTAACTTGTGCTTTTGCGCAAAACTCAAATGATCCATTTGACGAGTTAGGGAGAGAAATGGCCTCTTTAGAAAAGGAAGGCAGTGCTGAAGAGCTTAAAGAGTTTAATGAATGGAAAGAGCGCTACTTATCAGAATATCAAGATTTTAGGCAGAAGCACTTTAAAAAGCTTGATGACATACGTGATAAGCTTATCAATACTTGGGGAGAAACAGATTCACAACGGGCAAGCCTGTCAACATACTACAGCCCTGACAATCAGGTAAAAACTAGTATAGATTTTGAGAATGATGTAATGAGTATCAGTATTTTACATGATGTAAAAGAGAACGTTACAACGAGTAAAGTTAATGATGCATTAAAAAGTACATTGTCAGCTAATCAGGCATTAAGTAATGATATTGAAAATAGAACATTTGAAGAGTTAACAAAAAAAATTGCAAACACAACCCCTACCCAAAAGCCTATTGAGGTTGTTGCGAAACCAGATAGCCTTTTCAATAAGGAAATCGATAAAATAAAAGCTCAAGCTATTGCTTCACGTCACCAAGTTGAAAAAATTCATGATATGTCATTATACAACGCATCGTCAGAACTTGTGCTTAGCGATAATCCTCGCTTAGATAAAAGTGTTAAAGCTGAATTTATGCGAATCGAAAAAGAAAAAGAGCAACGCATTAAAGCACTACAAGAGACTCAGAAAAAGGCCAGTACAGTAAAACAAAGAGAGTTACTAAAGAGTAAAAGAGTAACAACTTATACCGTGCCACTTACCCATAAAAGCTTTATGAAAAAAGCAGCGCCATTTAAGGGGGTAGTCAACCAGCATAGCCAACGTTGGCAATTACCAAATAGTATTCTTTTTTCTGTAATTCATACCGAAAGCCACTTTAATACTAAAGCGCAATCCCCTATCCCTGCTTATGGCTTAATGCAAATAGTTCCTTTAAGTGCAGGGCTTGATGTTAATCGTTTTTTACATAAGAAAAATAATATTATGAGCAAGCAGTATTTATTCAATGCAGAAAATAATATTGAGACTGGGGTAGCGTATATGCACCTCTTAAACTCACGATACTTAGCTAAAATTATTAACAAACAAAGTAGGCTTTATTGCATGATAGCGGCATACAATACTGGAGCCGGGAACGTAGCTAAAACTTTTAATTATGATAACTCAAGAAATATCACCAAAGCTTCAACCATAATAAACTCTATGACTCCTGAGCAGGTATATAACAAACTAATTTCAGACTTACCTTATGAAGAGACAAGGAAATACTTACAAAAAGTTATAGAACGTCAAGCTATTTATAAATCTATGGACCAAATTTAATATTTTATACAAAGAAGTTTACAGTCTTGTTAGCAAATATAATGTTAATTAAAAACTCAACATAAAAATGGAAAAATGATGCTAAACATAAAAAAAACACTCTCAAGTTCAATATTCTTTTTTGGCGTATTAGCAGCACTTAGTGGATGTGCTTCAAAAATAGAAGTTGACTCGACTATGAACATGCCAAGTAAGTCAGGTCTCGCTCTTGAGCATATTGATATCGTTGGTTTTAAAGGTGACAAGTATAATATTAAAGGAAACGCTCTTTCTGCTAAAGTAAAGTCTAAATTGATGAGTCATGGATATGTAAATGTTCATGCAAACTCACCCTATATACTTATTGGCGAAATATCACCATCACGTGTAGAGCGTAATTCGTGGAGTGAAAAGCATGAAGGTAAGAAAGAAACTTGGTACAGCTATCATGCATCTGTAAAACAAACGTTAACGTTAACTTACTATGTTGCTTATGGCCAACAAACACTAAACAGCAATTCTAAAACATTTACTTATAGTAAAGAAAAGAGTTCAAACGAAAACAGAAGCAAAGCAAAGGAAAAGCTACGTACTGACTCAGAGATTGCTGACATTTTGATAGAAAAGGCAGCTGATTATGTGGTTAAGCAAATTTCGCCGTACCGTTCAATAGTAAAACTCAACTACCTAAGTGGTGAGGACGAAAATATTGATTTAGGTATTGAATATGTCAAAAAAGACAGGCTAAAACAAGCGTTTAGTATCTTTGATCAAGTTGCTCAAAATAGTAACTCAGTTGAAGATCAGGCGATTGCTCTGCACAATCAAGGATTGGTAAAATTGATGCAAGGTAATTACACAGAAGCCTACAATCTGATGACAAAAGCGAACCTTATTGATCCTAGAAATTTTGATATTCTTGATTCAATAAAAGAAGTGGAAGATTACAAAGTATTGAACGATGCCCATAAAAAACAAAGAGGCTTAAAATGAGAACTATACAGTTATTGATGATCGCTTCTTTAACAGGCTGCGCTAGTAGCGAGAAAAGTCCATACGATTTAGTTATTCCAAAAGCTGATAGTGAAGTTATTGAATATCAACTAAATGAACGGTCGCGAGGAAGCTTTACAATCCATTACAAAAAAGACCGTAATGGCAACCCTATTACAAAAACCATTAATAGATCAACTACAGTTATAGGTAACGATAGTGAATCCTTAAAAAGCTTGCGAGAACGAGCTAAGAAAGAAATCGTTCAACTAGCAACAGAAGAGGTCAACGGCGTTGTAATCTCCTCATCATCAGAAATCGACACTGTTGCTATCAGTGTAGATTCAAACAGCAACACACTTTACTCTAGACAAGATTTCACTGAAAAAGCAGTTTCTCAAACTGCTGGGATTGCAAGAATTAAAGATTTACAATGTCAAACCCTAGCTACACAAGGAAGTAGTTTATTAGTGAAGTGTAACGCCGACGTCACAGTGCAGCTCATTGAAAGCATTGATATTAAGCAGGAGTAATTTGAGTTAATTGCGGTTGAGCCTATATACATATACCTAAAAGATGTCACATATAATCTAAAATTACAGAGCCCTGCTTCCACAGGGCTTATATTTAACTCACCACCACCTTTCCTTTATTTGCTACGAACTTACCTAAAAAGTATTCATACACACGACCATCTAAATCTTCTTCTGTCATATGACATTCGTTAGCGATGGTCTCTATGTTATTGATGGTATCGACTAATGCTGCAAGCTTACTTACATCGAGCCCTAACCGGGAAAAGTAGTTATCAGGCAATGCACCTTTAAGGGAGGCATTATTTTCTCAACTGTATGTAAAGCAGTATCAATTTTTACTGCTATGTCACCTTGTTTAGCTTGTTTTTGAATAAACGACCAGCGAGCATCCTTAGGTAAGTAAAAACATTGTCTTTGGTGTAAAAGTCCACCATGTCGACATAATCACCCATTGTCGTGGTCAACTAATTCCGGACAGTGAATTAGTTGACCACAACACTACAAATGGAAACTTGACTGAAAAAGAACTCTTTCCTAGGCTTATTTTAGTATGACGCTAAGGTGCACTAATAGCAGTAATGAAAGAGAACAACTTTGAAACTAACTCAACCTTCAGTCCTTCAACAAACTTGCCTGACGTTCGCTTCTTAGAGCTCATTGAATCACTCTCAAAAGTAGCTGTTCAAGGCTACAATCGA
>NZ_JABVXE010000048.1:0-4817 GCF_013350085.1 Pseudoalteromonas sp. 0802
TTGATTGCCCAGCGCTCATTGATTTCACCTTCATCTTTAATACCAATCAGCTCGCCATCAAGATAAATTTTTAGTGCGCCGTTGTTTGGAGCAGCATAAAACACAAAAGCAATACGGTGCCAGCTGTTTGCTGTAAGCTCGCCAAAGTAACCACTGTCACTGGTGGCAATACCAATGGCGTTATCTCGGCTAACGTAAAGGTCTGCGTCATCACTGTTAGTGGTATCGGTTTGTAGTAATGAGCGCCATTCATTGGTGCTTTGTTCTGGCCACATAATATCCATCACTAAAGTGTAATCAGCGATAAGGCCTTCTGTTTGGTAATCACCGTTTGCAGCACTATTAGCCGTTAAGGTTAAGCCTTGCGTTGGGCTATGGCGAGCAAAGGCGAGCACGCCTGAAGCACCCGTTGGTAAATCAGCTATTTCAAGCTCAGTGGTGGTGGCAAATTGGCTATCTTCTGGCCCCCAATTTTTGTCTTCAGGGTCATAAAAGCTGAGTGTTGCAGGGCCAACGTCACTGCTAAAGCCTTGCTCTGGGTTGTTAAAATTCCATACTGTGACCGCATCATCTGCTTTACAGGCATTAAGCATGTTATCGGTATCGATATATAAACATTGGCTGGTGCGTGCTCGCGCGTAGTTATCAAGTAGCCACCAACTTTCAGCGACCAATTGAGCTTCTAAGCTTGGCAGAGCAGGGAAGAACAATTCGCTATTTAGCGCTGGGCCTTTAAATAGAGCAACGAGGTAAGTGCTTGCATCATCAATGTTATCTGGCACAACCGAGACCCATTCTGGCTGGCTTTCGAGCATGCTTTTCAACTGGCTGCCTGTCACCTCAACTTGATAAATTGAATTAAAGCCCGGGGTATTCGATGGTTGGCGTTCAACCTTAAACGCGGCATGAAAATCTTCTTGGGTTAATGTACCCGGTAGCCAACGATCTTGTACTTGGCTTGCATTTAGTAAGGCGGCCTCAATAGCAGGGAACTGCTGCATAGTTGCTTTGGCTGTAATTGTGGTGAGCTCTTCTGCAGTAGGGTAATTTTCTGAAACGGCAATTTCGGTGTTTGCATCTGGGGCATAGCGACCCATGATTTCATCGATGGCGTTTTTAGTGCTTTCATCTTGGGTCGTAATGCTGGTGGTTGCGATGGTTTTGTAATCAACATCCGCAAGTGTTTTGTCTTCAAGGTTAAAGGTTAAGGTAAGATCAGTCAGACCTTGTGCAAAAAAGTTTGGCTGAATAACAATGCTGCCGTTATCTAAGGTTTGATAACTTTCACCGCCATGAGTATGCCCACCAAGCACTAAATCAATTCCAGTAACATTTTGTGCAATTCGGGTGTCAGTGCCTTCACCTAAGTGACTAACCATAACCATGTAATCTACATCTTGACGGTATTGGTTAACAAGCTGCTCAGCCACTTCTTGCCACTGCCAATTCATTTTAAAGTTAGCGATAAAATCAGGAATTGGCTCGTCTTCAACTGGTTCATCGAGTTCATTCCAAGGCACTGAAGTCATGCCAAAAAAGCCGATGCGTAGGCAACCTACTTGAACAACCGAAAAATCGACACCGGCAAACGGCGTATCATCGCTACCATCATATTCGGTGTTACTTGAAAGCACGATGGCATTATCGTCATCGGCAAAGTCCAACAGTTGCTCAGGTCCCCACGCATAGTCGTGGTTACCTATCACACGTACGTCAAAAGCCATGGCTTTTATTGCTTCAACAGTGGCTAACCCTTGTGATGTTTGTTCTGCTACGGTGCCTTTTTCATAATCGTCACCGCCATTGGTGAATAAGGTGTTAGGGTTTTCAAGTTTTGCATTGTCGTAGTAACTGCGAATACGGCTGAATAACTGCTCTTTAAAGCCGAAGCGCGCGTGTAAATCTGCAACATGAATAAAGCGCACTGTTTGGTTACTGGCAGTGTTATTACATTGCTCGCCAATGGTTTTGCTGGCTACAGGAACAGTGCGAGACATTAAAGCAAAGCTACCAAATTCTGTAATAGCACTGACTGCAAATCCATCATTGCTTTGTTCTGTACTGAGAGTTTGCCACTGCTCATCAACTAACTGCACTATGCTAAAGGCAAGGTTGGTTTGTTCATCTGGTAACTTAATCGCTAAACTTAATGGCTCAGCAAATATCAGGTTATTGGGGCGAAAGGTATGAATACTCGAGACAATACCTTGCTCGATATCCGTGCTTGAAGCGCTTGTCTCTGTATAAGTAAATGTGGTGTCTGTTGTGACTGTGTTACTTATTGCATTAAGTATGACATCGCCCTGTGCAAATTCAGCCGATAAGCCATTTTCGACAGAAATAATCAAACCAGACTGATCAGGAACAGTTGCGACTTCTTTTGTTGTTTTATCGCCACCACATGCTGTCAGTAATAAGCTAGTCAGAATAATGACCAGTAGTTGAGTGTTAAAGCGCACTTACTCAGTTCCTTTGCCAAACCAAATTAATATCAGAATATAGTATCAGTTTTAAGGACGCTGAGGGAATAGGGGAGAGAGAAATTCCCCGCAGCGGGTGCTACGGGGAATAAGTATTATTGCTTTTCAGCTGTCACTTCTAGCTCTTCAGCTAGGATGTGCTCAGTAGTTTGTGGCTCGTGTTGGCCTTCAGCACCGTGCATCCAAGCGACTAGTTTATCGCTTAGTAAGTACATGATCACTGCAGAAAGAACCGCAGTTGCGCCTAAACCAATGAAGATACCCATCGCGTTGTCTAACGCTTCTTCACCTTCACCTAGGAATGAACCTACGAAACCAGCAATCTTGTTTGCAACCGCTGTACATAGGAACCAAATACCCATAAGCATTGAAGCTAAACGTAGAGGTGCAAGTTTACTTACCATAGATAGGCCAATTGGAGATAAACATAACTCACCTAGCGTGTGGAATAAGTAGAATAAAACTAACCACATCATGCTGATTTGTAGGTGCTCACCTTGACCTTGTGTCATTAGCGCTAGGATCATAGTGATGAAACCAAGTGCTAAAAAGATAAGTGCAATAGCAAACTTAACCGGTGAATTTGGTTCACGTTTATCAAGCTTTAACCAAATAATGGCAACTAAAGGTGCAAAAACAATGATGAAAATTGAGTTTAAAGATTGGAACCAAGAAGCAGGTACTTCAAAACCAAGTAACATACGGTCTGTGTAATCGTTAGCGAAAAGGTTCATTAAACCACCCGCTTGTTCAAAGCCCATCCAAAAGATGATGCTGAATACACTCATAGTAAAGATAACTTTAATACGGTCAGTTTCTACTTTAGTTAGTGGCTCTTTAGTGTTTGATTCAGACTGTGCTTGAGAAAGCTTAGCAGAAGGCACAACACCGATATCGCCTAAGTATTTGTTGCTTAATGCAAGCTGTAAAAGTACAGATAACACCATACCAACACCGGCTACGATAAAGCCCCATTGCCAGCCCATTGCAGCTGCAGCATAACCCGCAACTAGAGGACCTAATGCACCACCTAGGTTGATACCCATATAGAAGATAGTGAACGCGCCATCACGACGTTGGTCACCTTCTTTGTATAGATCACCTACCATAGTTGAGATGTTTGGCTTAAATAAACCGTTACCCACACAAAGAAGTGTTAAACCAATGTAGAATACGTTTTCTTCTTGGCCAGCTAAGTAGCTGTGTGGGATACCCATAGTGAAATGGCCTGCAGCCATCAATAAACCACCAAGGATAATTGCTTTACGTTGTCCTAATACGTTATCGGCTAACCAACCACCGAATAGTGGGGTGATGTATACAGCCATTGTGAAGGTACCATAAAGGCTTAATGCGTCTGCATTTGACCAACCAAAACCACCTTCTTGTACAAGCGCTACTAAGTATAAAACTAAGATGGCGCGCATGCCGTAATAACCGAATCGTTCCCACATTTCTGTGCCGAACAACAGGAATAACCCTTTAGGATGCCCTAAAAAGTCACCTGCTTTAGGTAATGAACTCATATTTACTTCCTAACTCTAAGTTTTTATTTGAGGCCTTATTGTTTTTGCTTTGGTCGTTCTATGTATTTATTTAGTGAACGGGCGGCCATGTTTTTTGATGCAGCTAAGATAATGGTTTGTTGCTCAAGTTTTGTACTTGAAGGAATGGGACACACCCTTATCCTAGCTACAAGTGCGCTACAGTATACATAGACCTTATGGAGAGGGGAAGAACTTGCGACACTTGCCCCATGTGATGCGACAGTTAGTAGCTAGCATAAGGCACAACAGGTTTACCCGGGAAAGCCAGTTCGCTATACACCGGATTAAAGTAATAACGGAAGTACAACTGAGCATAATTCGGCTCGTAAAAATCGGCTCTATCTAGGTTGAAGTAACCACCAAAGAACCAATTAGGCGTGAATCGATACTCAAAACTTGCCCCTAAGTTATACGATAAACCATTGCTGGTATCGCCTTCAAAGTAAGGTACAACACCCGTAACAGCTGTTTGAGCCTCTGCTTGGCCTTGCAAAATAGGGTCGTTAGGAAAAAATGCGATGTCGTCTGTCGTGGTGGTTGACCAAGATACGCCAGCGCGCAGTCGGTATACAAAATTATGACCAACTCGCTTATCAAAAATCACAGGTAATGAAGCGCCCAAGTAGTTTTGTGGACTGTAATAGCCACCATGTCCCCAGGTTTCTTCACTTAAATTATACTTATACGACCAGTGTAATAAGTTAAGGCCTAGACTTAATTCGGTGTTTCTTTCGCGAATATAACGATAATAACTGCCACCCATTAGGCTGTAGCTTTGATTGTCTTTTAC
>NZ_JABVXE010000049.1:0-3711 GCF_013350085.1 Pseudoalteromonas sp. 0802
TTATTGGTAAAAGTAATTGTCCAATCTCTTTATACCGTACTCACCCTATTTGGGGGAGGAGTCCATACATCTCCTACGAGGTGAGCTACAAACAACACAGTTCGGCTAGAAACTGACAGCTGAAAGCTTACAGCTCAAACCTCTGTTTTATCTTTTCGATAATCTCAACATTCGCGGCTGGGAAGCTGTAACTATCAAGCTCACTGAGTGCGACCCATTTGCCTTGTTGGCCTTCTGCGCCATGGGCAGTGCCTGTGAAATCATCAACAATGTGCACATCTAAGCGTACGCATTTATCACCATAGTCATGTTCGATAACCATTAGCTCTTCACTGCCATTTACAGTGAGGTTTACTTCTTCTAATAGCTCGCGCTGTAGCGCAGCAAATACGCTTTCGCCCTGCTCTACTTTGCCGCCAGGGAATTCCCATAAGCCGCCTTGGTGTTTGTCGTCTGGGCGCTTACAAATAAATAATTGCTGATCTTTATAAATAACGCCAACAGCAACATGCACTACTTTTTTAGTCATTTGTTGTTTCCTTAATCATAAAAAAAGCGACGCAAGCGTCGCTTTTTATCACCGTGTTTTGGTTATTTTAATTTACCGCAACACTGCTTATATTTATTACCTGAACCACAAGGACACGGCTCGTTACGGCCTACTTTAGGTTCTGCACGTTGTGTTACAACAGCACCTTCTGGTGTTTCACCACCGATGTGCTCAGCTTCTTCGTGTTGGTATTCACGTGGTGCATTTTCGCTACGACGATGTTGTTCTTCAACTTTCTCAACATCTTCTTCAGCACGAACTTGTACTTTACTTAAAATACCCACAACGTCGACTTTTAAGTTCTCTAGCATTTCAGAGAATAGCTCGAACGACTCGCGCTTGTACTCTTGCTTAGGATTCTTCTGTGCGTAACCACGTAAGTGGATACCTTGACGAAGGTGGTCCATCGCAGCTAAGTGATCTTTCCAATGTTGGTCTAGGCTTTGTAGCATAATCGCTTTTTCGAATTGACGTAGTACAGATTCGCCTACCATCTCTTCTTTTTGCTTGTATGCTTGCTCAACCGCTTCTTCGATACGCTCACGAAGTTTCTCTTCGTATAGTTTGCTATCGTCAGCTAGCCATTGTGAAATTGGCAGCTCGATTAAGAAATCTTGTTTTAAGCGTTCTTCAAGACCTGGTATATCCCACATTTCAGCTAAGCTTTGCGGTGCAATGAATTGGTCAATCACACCATTTAGCACATCGCCGCGAATTGCAGTGATAGTTTCTGAAATATCGCCTTCTTCAAGTAGCTCGTTACGTTGCGAGTAAACAACACGACGTTGGTCGTTTGCTACGTCATCGTACTCAAGTAATTGCTTACGAACGTCAAAGTTACGTGCTTCAACTTTACGTTGTGCGTTTTCGATTGCGCGGTTTACCCAAGGGTGCTCAATCGCTTCACCGCGTTGCATACCTAGTTTACGCATCATGTTAGTCATGCGCTCACCAGCGAAAATACGCATTAGCGCGTCGTCCATTGATAAGTAGAAACGGCTTGAACCGGCATCACCTTGACGACCAGAACGACCACGTAACTGGTTATCGATACGACGAGATTCGTGACGCTCAGTACCAATGATGTGTAGACCACCCGCTTCGATTACTGCATCGTGACGTTTTTGCCACTCATCTTTAATCGCTTTGATTTGTTCATCAGTTGGGTTTTCTAGCTTTTCAACTTCGCTATGCCAGTTACCACCTAACACGATATCAGTACCACGACCGGCCATGTTAGTTGCAATAGTTACTGTGCCAGGTAAACCTGCATCGGCAACAATGTCTGCTTCTTGCGCGTGGAACTTAGCATTAAGTACGTTGTGCTTAATTTTTTCTTTACGTAAGAACTGCGATAAGTACTCAGAACTTTCGATAGAAATAGTACCCACAAGTACCGGTTGACCACGTTCTTGGCAATCTTTGATATCAGCAAGGATTGCTTCGTACTTTTCTTCTTGTGTTAGATATACAAGGTCAGCACGATCGTCACGGATCATCGGCTTGTTCGTTGGCATTACTACTGTGTCTAGACCATAGATAGACTGGAACTCAAACGCTTCTGTGTCTGCTGTACCTGTCATACCCGCTAGTGTGTCGTATAAACGGAAGTAGTTTTGGAATGTGATTGATGCCAATGTTTGGTTTTCGTTTTGAATGCGCACACCTTCTTTTGCTTCAACAGCTTGGTGTAAACCTTCTGACCAACGACGACCTTCCATTGTACGGCCAGTGTGCTCATCAACGATGATAACTTCGTTTTCTTTAACAACGTAATCAACGTCTTTTTGATAAAGCTTGTGAGCACGAAGTGCCGCATACACATGGCTTAATAATGTGATGCTAGAAGCTGAGTAAAGTGAATCACCTTCTTGAATTAAGCCGCGCTCAATTAGTAGCTCTTCAACTTTAATTTGGCCACGTTCAGTTAAGTGAACTTGCTTAGACTTTTCATCGATAGTGTAATCGCCGTCGCCTTCAACGCCTTCTTCATCTTCTTTTTCTTGTAGCTCAAGTTCTGGCACAATTTTGTTGATTTCGATGTAAAGCTCAGAGCTGTCTTCAGCTGGGCCTGAGATAATTAGCGGCGTACGCGCTTCATCGATTAGGATTGAATCCACCTCATCCACTACAGCGTAGTAAAGTGGGCGTTGTACACGTTCTTCAATGCTAAATGCCATGTTATCGCGTAGATAATCAAAGCCAAATTCGTTATTAGTACCGTATGTAATGTCGGCAGCATAAGCGATTTTCTTTTGCTGTGGCATCATGCCTGGTACGTTACAGCCTACTGTTAGGCCTAAGAACTCAAATAATGGGCGGTTAGTTTCGGCGTCACGTTTTGCAAGGTAGTCGTTCACGGTAATTACGTGAACACCTTTACCTGTTAAACCACGAAGGTATGCAGGCAATGTTGCTGTTAGTGTTTTACCTTCACCGGTACGCATTTCTGCGATGCGACCTTGATGTAAAACCATACCACCTAGTAGCTGTACGTCGAAGTGACGCATGCCATTTACACGCTTAGATGCTTCACGTACCACAGCAAATGCTTCTGGTAAAATGTCATCTAGGCTTTGTCCGTTATCGTAACGCTCTCTAAATTCAGCTGTTTTTGCTTTTAAATCTTCATCAGAAAGCGCTTCTAATTGCTTTTCAAGCGCATTAATTAGAGCGACCGTCTTTCTTAGGTTTTTAATAGTGCGGTCATTGCGACTACCAAAAATCTTGGTAAATAAATTAGATATCATGATAAAACCGTTACAATGTATTCTTTGTTAGCTAGTCATTAGCTAACCCACTTTCTTCAATTGATAATTAATATGCGCTTATGCTCATGATGTAGGGCATATTAATTAACAATTTATCAGTACGCTGTTCAAAACACCGCTTATTTCGTGCGCTATCATACCAGAGTCTGCGCAACATCAAACCTTCTGTTTATGAAGATATGGAATTTCGGCAAGAAAATTTAAAAATCAGCCATAATCTTTGATCTAATCCCATAAAAAGGGTGAAAACAAGATTACTGAATAGATATGGCGACAATAAGAATAAAATCAAGATCAGGGGAGAAAAAAGCAGGTTAGTGGTTAGTGGTTAGTGGTTAGTGGTTAGTGGTTAGTGGTTAGTGGTTAGTGGTTAGTGGTTAGTGGTTAGTG